>JAMNXU010000016.1 GCA_023623175.1 Bacillota bacterium | reverse complement strand
ATCAACTATATTAAAAGGCATACAACGGAGCGGGTATGCTATATAGCTGGTTTGTATCAAAAGGATAGGGGATACCTTTAACTTTAATTATCCTACAACAACTTGACACTATCATAATATAAATAGAATATTTACAAATTTGATCTGCCATGTTAAAATATATTGGTCGCATAGTCAACCATATGCTAAGTTTCCGGATGCTCCGGCCGGCTACCTGGCTTATGGCGTTTAAATTAAAAGGAGGTTACGTTATTCATGCTTAAAGAAAAAAAGGCTGAAATTATCAAAAAGTATCAACTGCACGAAGCGGACACCGGTTCGCCGGAAGTACAGATTGCGATTCTTACTGAAAGAATCAATCATTTGAATGAGCACCTGAAGATACACAGGAAAGACCATCATTCCAGAAGGGGACTGCTCAAGATGGTCGGACAGAGAAGGGGCTTGCTGAATTACCTTATGAAAAAGGATATAGAACGTTATCGTGCAATTATTGAGAAATTGAACATCAGAAGGTAAATGGGCGGAGTTTTCCGCTCTTTTTGTTATTTTTGCCCTGGTTTCCTGTATTTTTGATTTGTTTCCTTGCATTTTGCCGGGTTTCATGAATTTTGGCCCGCCTTGGCTTTTACAAGGTTTTGCAGCATTTTGTCTGCCTGTTGCATTTTTAACTGCCTTAAATCCATGCAATTGCAATAAAATTGCGTCGGGTGGATTCGTAACTGACTGAAAATTTAAGCTGCTTTTTGATCCTTACATATGTTTAAATCGGCCGGATTGGACAGAATATAGAATATGTGGGTTTTTGCACAGGGCAAATGGCATAAATTATGAAATTTTAAGAATTTAGGGTATAATCATTTTTTAAGCATGTATTTTATAACCCATTCTTGGGAATGTAAAATAGAAAGTATTTTAGAGCAATCATTGATTGCTGATTATATATAATTACCCTTGGTAATTGCACTGGAGTTTAATAATTACACTGCAATAAGGTTAATAATTACAGACCGTAGAAGGTAGATTGTACGGCAAACGCGTTTTTGCCGCAGAATCTACATGCTACTGTCTGTAATTATTACAGTGTAATTATTACAGTGTAGTTACTACGGGTGTAATTATTACAACTGTAATATTTACAGAAGGAGGCATTTTTTTGATGAAAAGAGTATTTGAAACAGAACTTGCAGGAAGAAAACTGCAGATTGAAACCGGTCAGCTGGCCCAGCTGGCCAACGGCGCGGTACTTGTAAGATACGGAGATACGGTTATACTTTCAACGGCTACGGCTTCGGAAGCTCCGAGGGAGGGAATTGATTTCTTTCCCCTGTCGGTAGACTATGAAGAAAGACTGTATTCCGTGGGAAAAATCCCCGGAGGATTTATAAAGCGCGAAGGCAAACCTTCTGAAAAGGCTATTCTGACGGCAAGGCTCATTGACAGGCCGATCAGGCCGCTTTTCCCCAAGGATATGAGAAACGACGTAACGATTATAAATACCGTTTTGTCCGTGGACCAGGACAATTCGCCCGAAATAGCCGCAATGATAGGCACTTCCGCGGCTTTGTGCATTTCGGACATACCCTTTAACGGGCCTATCGGGGGCGTCGTACTGGGTCTTATTGACGGCGAAGTCGTCATCAACCCAAACGCCAAGCAGCGCGAAGTAAGCAAAATGTACGTAACACTCGCCGGCACGCGCGAAAAAATAACAATGATCGAAGCCGGAGCAGACCAGGTGCCGGAGGAAGTCATGCTCCAGGCCATCAGGATAGGCCATGAGGAAATCAAGAAAATAGTTGATTTCATCGACGGAATAGCCAGGGAAGTTGGAAAGCCCAAATTTGAATACATTTCCTTTGCCGTTCCCGAGGACATGTTTAATGCGGTAAAGGAATATGCCTACGAGCGCATGCGCGAGGCGGTCCTTGAAGCTGACAAACAAACGAGGGAAAAGAACGTAAAGGCGCTGACCGAGGACATCGTCGGCCATTTTGCAGAGACATACCCCGACATGCAAAAGACTATTGAAGAAGCCGTGTATGAACTCGAAAAGAAAGTCGTGCGCGAATACATCCTTGAGGAGAAAAAGCGCGTGGACGGAAGAGCCCTTGATGAAATAAGGCCGCTCCATGCGGAGGTAGGACTTTTGCCGCGTGCCCATGGCTCGGGACTGTTCCAGAGGGGCCAGACACAGATACTGACTTCGCTTACGCTGGGCGCCATGGGAGACGTTCAGCTGCTTGACGGAATAGAACTTGAAGAAACGAAAAGGTTCATGCACCATTACAACTTCCCGGGATACAGCGTAGGAGAAGCTAAGCCCGCAAGAGGTCCAGGCAGAAGAGAAATCGGACACGGTGCTCTGGCTGAAAGGGCCCTGGAACCTGTAATTCCCGATGAAAGCGAATTTCCGTATACAATAAGGCTTGTTTCGGAAGTCCTTATGTCCAACGGTTCCACATCCCAGGGCAGCGTTTGCGGAAGCACTCTCGCGCTCATGGACGGCGGGGTTCCGATAAAGGCCCCGGTTGCAGGAATCTCGGCGGGACTTGTGACCGATGAAAAAGATCCCTCCAGGTTTGTCACGTTCATGGATATCCAGGGAATAGAGGACTTTTTCGGAGACATGGATTTCAAGGTCGCAGGAACGAAGGCGGGCATCACGGCCATTCAAATGGACATAAAGATTGATGGCCTGACCGAGGATATTATCAGGGAAGCTTTTGAATTGACGAAAAAGGGCCGCGAATATATTATTGATAATGTTATCCTCAAAACCATAGCAGCCCCGAGAAAACAGCTGTCACCCTATGCTCCCAAGATACTTACCACCACGATTGATCCGGACAAGATCAGGGAAGTCATCGGACCCGGCGGTAAAATGATCAACAGGATTATTGCGGAAACCGGTGTCAAAATCGATATTGAGGATGACGGAAGGGTTTATGTTGCCACGACGGATCTCGAAGCCGGCCAGAGAGCCATCACCATTATTGAAGGTCTCGGCAAGGAGCTTGTGCCCGGAATGGTTTACCTGGGCAAGGTCGTAAGAACTACTTCGTTCGGCGCTTTCGTAGAATTCCTGCCGGGCAAGGAGGGCCTTGTGCACATTTCCAAGCTTGACAGGAAACGCGTCAACAGGGTGGAAGATGTGGTCAAACCCGGTGACGAGATTATGGTTAAAGTCCTGAATATAGATAAACAGGGAAGAATCAACCTTTCGAGAAAAGATGCGCTGATGAATGAGCCCGTTAAAACAAAATGATTTCAAAACCGGGAGCGCAGTCAAACATCAGCGCTCCTGTTTATTTTTCCGGTGAATTGAAAACTGCATGTTAATGGAGTAACGAGTTAAGGATCGGTTTGAACAATATTCATTGTTAAATCGGGTCATTTATGATGTTATTAAATTAACAACAGCCATTTTCAGCTTCGGAAGGATAAAAAAACATCTGAAATTCATTGGTAAACGGAGGAATCATGCTACAAAAAACAGTGCTGAAAAACGGTTTGAGGATAGTTTCGGAAAAGATACCCCATGTCCGGTCCGTTTCCATAGGAATATGGGTCGGCAGCGGGTCACGCAACGAAAGCGCAGAAAACAACGGAATATCCCACCTTATAGAACACATGATGTTCAAGGGCACAAAAAAACGCTCCGCGAAGGACATAGCCGAATGTATAGACAACATTGGAGGACAGCTAAACGCCTTTACCGGGAAAGAATGCACATGTTACTATGCCAAAACCCTCGACAGCCATATCGACATTGCGATGGATGTTCTGGCCGATATGTTTTTCAATTCCAGGTTCAGCAAACGGGATTTGAATATTGAGAGAAAAGTCATTGTGGAAGAAATAGGGATGTATGAGGATTCGCCGGAAGATCTTGTGCAGGATATGCTTTCCGAAACCGTGTGGAGGGGCAACTCCCTGGGTTACCCGATTCTCGGGACAAAGGAATCGCTGGAGAGCATAGACAGGGAAAAAATCAGGGAATACATGGATGCTAACTACATACCGGGGAATACGGTTATATCGGTAGCCGGGAGTTTTGATGAAAAGAAGCTCCTCGAACTTGCAGAAAAGTATTTCGGATCATGGGAGCCATCAAATAATCAGATAACGCCTTACAGGGAAGCTCAGTTCATAACCGACTGTGTTTTCAGGGAAAAGGACACGGAACAGACCCATATCTGCATGGGTTTTAAAGGTGTTGAAAACGGCAATGACCAAATGTACACGCTGCTGGCAATAAACAACATACTCGGGGGCGGCATGAGTTCAAGGCTGTTCCAGAAAATCAGGGAGAAGCTGGGACTGGTCTACTCAATCTACTCATACCCGTCTTCTTACTCAAATGCGGGTCTGTTCACGATCTACGCGGGAATGAGCCCTGAGCAGGTGCAGAAGGTTTACGACCTGATAAGGTCTGAGATTGAAAATCTGATTAAAAAAGGAATCACCAGGAGGGAACTGGAAAAGTCGAAGGAACAGCTTAAGGGAAATTTCATTCTTGGCCTCGAAAGTACTTCGAGCCGCATGAACAGCATAGGAAAATCCGAGGTACTGCTCGGGCGCATCCAGACGCCTGAAGAAGTTATCGAAAAAATTGATGCCATTACGATGGACAACGTGGAAGAAGTAATAAAAACGGTTTTTAACCTTGAAAGGATGAGTATTGCCATTATAGGCAGAAACGGCATCAGGCAATAGCCATTGTATAAGCACCAGTCTTATTATATAGGAAGTATCGCATTAAGCAATCGTTATTACAGTACGAAATTACGGATCCCAGCTAATTTGTTCATTCCATCAATTTTGAACCCGGCGGGTATTAACCCGCCGGGTTTTTTAATGCCCGTTACCGTATTCCGGCTTTCTTTCCCGTGTTGCTTAACTCATCCTGCTTCGGATACCCATTTTTGTTTCTGCATTGCGCCCTCCCGGCAAAAGGACTGCAGATCCGGGAACTTTGGGACAGTCACTAATGACAATAAAAAAACATAGGATATACCAGTCGCCATAAGCTGTTTAAATAAAAAGTACACAGGAGGTAGCTAAATGAAAAAAAAGAAGTTTACGATCATCGGCGGGGATTTAAGAAATATCAAACTGGCGGAATCGATTGAAAAAGACGGACATCTCGTCAATATATATGGATTCAGTAAAGCAGGTTTTGATATACATATCGGGGAAAGCGCCGATCTTCGCTCGGCAATAGACGAATCCGATATAGTCCTGGGACCGCTTCCGTGTTCCAATGATGACGTGCATCTGAATGCTCCGTTCCATGATACCCTGATAGAAATAAACGACGTTTTGAAAATAATGAACAAGAACCAGCTTTTTATTGCGGGCAGAATCAGTGACAAAATCAGGAACATGGCGGAAATCTACAATGTCTACTGCGTTGACCTTCTAAAAAGGGAAGACATGGCCATACTCAACGCCATACCGACAGCCGAGGGCGCGATCCAGATCGCCATGGAAGAGCTGCCCATTACCATCCATGGCAGCAGCTGCATGGTGCTCGGTTTCGGACGCATAGGCAAAATCCTGTCGAAAGATCTTGCTGGTCTTGGAGCAGATGTTTACGCAGCGGCGCGGAAAAGCAGCGATATTGCACTGATCCGAAGTTTCGGATACAAACCTGTCGCGATTCAAAATCTGGATGATTATCTTCCGAAAATGGACGTAATTTTCAACACTGTTCCGGCTCTTGTTCTTGACAGCCAGCGCCTTGCACATGTGAGCGCCGATTGTCTTATCATTGACCTCGCGTCGAAACCCGGCGGAGTCGATTTTGAAGATGCGAAGAAGCAGGGCAAAAAGGTTATTTGGGCGCTGTCGCTTCCCGGTAAGGTCGCGCCCTTAACAGCGGCAAAGTATATAAAGGAGACTGTCTATAACGTACTGGAGGAACTGGGGGTGTAGAAATGCTTTTGGAAGGTTTGAAAATAGGGTTTGCCATTACCGGTTCTTTCTGCACGCTGGATAAAATAATGCCCGAGATTGAGAAACTAAAAAATGAAGGCGCGGATATTTATCCAATAGTATCGTATTCCGTTGACCAGATGGATACAAAGTTCGGAAGCGCAGAAGAATGGAGGAACAAAATAATAGAGATAACAGGAAAAAAACCCGTCGCGTCGATCACCGGAGCGGAACCTATCGGACCCGGCGCATTCCTTGATGTGCTGATAGTCGCTCCCTGTACGGGCAACACCCTTGCAAAACTGGCAAACGGGATAACGGACACGCCTGTGACCATGGCTGTCAAGGCGCAGCTCAGAAATGGAAAACCTGTAGTCATTGCCATTTCCACCAATGACGGGCTTGGAGCAAACGCGAAGAACCTCGGGCTTTTACTTAATACGAAAAATATTTATTTTGTGCCGTTCGGCCAGGACGATCCGGTGAAAAAACGCAATTCCCTGATGGCAAAGATGGATTTGATACTTCCTACGGTGCAGAATGCACTGAAAGGCGTCCAGATTCAGCCGCTGCTGGTTTGACCAGCATTGAGAATCCGGGCACGGGAGATTTATCCCGTGCCTTTTTCAATATTTTCGCCGTTCAGTTGCAAAAATAAGCGATAAAAGCTGATTATGCGTGTTTTAAAACAATTATGCCGTTGTTTGGAGTTGCACGGTTTATTATATTTTTATTTGGCAGCTTATAAATTTGCCAAGCATATTGGATTTTTAATTTATCAGTTTAAAATTGCTTTTTTAAATAAAAATACGGGGAGGCGACGGAGATGGGAAGCAACTTGGCCGGGTGCCAGGATAAACGCTGTCTTGACACGTATGAATGGGAGCAATGGGTGCCGCTTAAGGAGATTGCGCCGGAATTCGGCACGGAAGAATGTGAAGGTGCGCGGTTGCTTTATATCAAGGGGACAGGTGCCGACACAACCTATGGGAAATGGGTCACCAGGGTGACCGACGTGTCCGGGGGACAGGCATACAGCTTTTCAGCCGAGTACCTGGCGAAGAATGTTGAGAGCGAAACCCTCAGCGTGCAGGCAATTCTCACATGGAGGAAAAAGGACGGAAAACTGCTTCAGAGGGATTATACCGATAAAGTTTCGCCGCTCAGCGACGGATGGAAGAAAATGTGCCGCCTGATAACGGCGCCTTGTGAAGCTGAAATTCTCGACGTTGAGCTGGTTCTTCGCTATCCGGCATACGGAGAGGTTTATTTCAGGAATCCTGTCCTGGAAAAGGCACCCGCGGAAAAGCCGAGGAAGGTCAGGATAGCTTCGCCGCTGGTATTACTCAGGAAAAACCTGGCCGAACATTCGCCGGAGAATAATATGAAATTCAACCTTGACCTCATTGATAAAGCGGCAAAACTCGGGCCCGATGTAATTTGTCTCACTGAAAAAACAGTCGAGGACTGCCTGGAATATCTGCCGCTGTCCGAAATTGCCGATACCGTTCCGGGAGAAAGAACGGCAATCTTTGCCGAAAAAGCAAGGCAATACAACTGTTACATAATATACAGCATGGTGGAAAAGGAAGGCGGCAATTATTACAACACCGCGGTGCTGATTGACAGAAACGGCGAAGTAGTTGGAAAGTATCGCAAAACCCACCTTCCGCTGTCGGAAGCCGAAACAGGGTTTGCGCCGGGAAAAGAGTATCCCGTGTTCGATACCGATTTCGGCAGAATAGGAATAATGATCTGCTGGGACCAGGTATTCCCGGAGGTAGCAAGAATTCTGGCCATGAAAGGAGCCGAAATAATATTCATTCCTACCCATGGCGATGCATTGATTCAACAGCAGGCAAGGGCCATTGACAACGGCGTTTACATTGTCAGCTGCGGCATTTATCGCCCCACCTCCAGCAGGATTATAAATCCCGTGGGGGAAATTCTCGCAGTGGCCGATGAGGAACATAACCATATAGCGTTTGCTGAAATAGATCTTAATGAAAAATTCTATAAGTACTGGATGTCGGTCGGACCCTGCGATGGCGAGCCGAGGACGCTGTATGTCAGAGAGCGGCGGCCTGAGACATACGGAGATATAGTGAAAGATGCATAAATGAGATGTTAAGATACCTGCGGCGACTGAAATTGCCTGCAGGTCTTTTTTATGGAAAAAGCAGGTGCGTTTCAGGAGAACAGGAGCGATCACGGAATTTTTTCAGGACTACTTATCAATACTAATATATGACTGTTGATTGATACTGAAATGAAAACACAAACGGGAAGTGATCGCTTGAGAGAAGAGAACAAGGTCACCTTTGGGAAAATTTCAACAGAAGATGAATGTAAAAAAACGGGCGAGAGTATCAGTGAAAATGCGGAGGCAATAAAGGAACTGGGCGCTTCCACCGTTTCAAACCCTAAAGGCAATATTCACTGCCTTACTATAGTTGGACAGATTGAGGGGCATATAACCCTGCCGCCGCAGAATAAAACCACGAAATATGAACATGTGATTCCTCAGCTCGTTGCCATAGAAGAAAATGAAGAAATTGACGGTCTGCTCCTGATACTGAACACCGTCGGAGGCGATGTGGAAGCGGGGCTAGCCATTGCGGAAATGATTGCGAGCATGTCGAAACCTTCGGTTTCCCTTGTCCTCGGCGGCGGCCACAGCATAGGCGTGCCGATGGCCGTTTCGACCAATTATTCCTTTATAGCGCCGTCGGCCACAATGACGATTCACCCGATAAGGCTGAACGGCCTGGTCATCGGGGTGCCGCAAACCTATGAATATTTTGACAAGATGCAGGAGAGGGTTGTACAGTTTGTATCAAAAAACTCCAGGATTTCAAAGGAAAAATTCCGCGACCTGATGCTCAAAACGGGAGAACTGGCCAATGATGTAGGCACGGTGCTGTTTGGCGAGGAAGCGGTCAGATACGGAATAATCGACGAAACCGGGGGGTTGTCCGACGCCCTGAAAAAACTTTATGAGCTGATTGAACAGAAGAGGAGGAAAAAACAGTCATGATACTCTATTCAATCGTTCCGCCGGAAGTTGTGTTTGCAAATGCGCAGGACGAATCTCCCGCCAGGCGCGTTGAAATAGAATGGAAAGGAGAGAAGGTGGAAGCGCGGGAACTGGGAAACAACCGTTATGTTATAGAGAGATTGATCAGCACTTCTCCCAAAGCCTTCCTGAATCCGGACCTTCAGCCGGGAACCGTTATTGAAAATTTTATGCCCGCACGCGGCGGACAGGAAAATTGAGCCCGTTAGAATTCAATTCGACAAGCCCATGGGAATGTGATATATTAAAATTGTTGGTAAAATGATGCAAGTTTTATACCTCCGGGGGTGTGACGGTGAGGTCAGGATACTCACAAAAGAAAAGCAAAAGAAACAGGGCACATTTTGCAGGTTACAGCCAGGAGATAAAAGGCATTGTAATGCTGGGATTTGGAATTTTGGCTCTGCTGAGTTTCTACTTCACGGATTCGGTAGGGCCTTTCGGGCGATTTATCAAAAATTTGCTCCTGGGCTTGTTTGGAACGCCTTCCATCGTAATTCCTCCTGTTATAGTAATATTATCCCTTTTTATCCTGTTCGGAAAGATTGACGCCATATTTTCAAGAAAGGTTTTGTACGCTGCCGTTCTTGTACTTTTGTTTTCCGCGCTGATGCACACCGCGGTTTATTATCCCGGAAAATACGTAAATATGAATATTTTCCGTTGCCTCCGGGCGTTTTATCTCGAGGGCGCGGATTTTAAAGGCGGCGGCGCCGTGGGTGGAATTCTTGCCACGCCTTTCCTGAAACTGTTCAATATACTTGGCACCATTATAGTGCTTACCACTCTTGCTATTATAGACATTATCCTTCTTACCGATATTTCTCCGGCATACATCATCAGGGGAATAAGAAATCGCCTCGTCGGCATTGCGGGGAGCCTGGCACAGGCGCGGAAGAATAAGTCAAAAAGGAAAGAAAAGGTGAAGGATATTTGCCTTAAGGAAACAGAAGTTTCCGATAATACCGAAATTGAGGACAAGACGGAACAGGTTCCCAGGGTAATTGATTTTACAATAGAAAGAAAGTCGAGAAACCAGGATGAAAAAGTTTCGGAAGAAGACGGGGAAAAAGAGAACAGGGAAGATCCCGTTAAACTGATAATAAAGGACTTTGGAAAAAAAGAGGAAAAAGCACCTGAAAAATTCCCTGATATTAGCGTGGAATCCGCCGCATGCGGCGATTACGTCCTGCCTCCAGTGTCGCTTCTCAAGGAGCCAGCAGTCAAAAACGTAAACATGAAAAATATAAAAAACGCTGCGCTGGAAGGCGCCGTAAAGCTGGAGGAAACGCTGGCGAGTTTTGGAGTGGAGGCAAAAGTAATAAATGTCACGCGCGGACCGTCGGTAACGCGGTATGAGCTGCGACCCGGCATCGGCGTCCAGGTCAAGAAGATTGCCGCCCTTTCCGATGATATAGCGCTTCATCTTGCTTCGCCCGGCGTACGCATCGAAGCCCCGATTCCAGGAAAGGACGCGATCGGGATCGAGGTTCCCAACAAGGAAATCAACACCGTCACGCTGCGCGAAATTATAGAGTCGGAAGAATTCGTAAAATGTCCTTCGAAGCTGGCCTTTGCCCTCGGAAGGGACATTTCAGGAGATATTATAGTGGCCGATGTCGCCAAAATGCCCCATGTTCTCATTGCGGGAGCCACGGGCGCAGGTAAGAGCGTGTGCATAAACAACCTTATCCTGAGCATTCTTTTCAAGGCAAGACCCGATGAAGTGAAGCTCATACTGGTAGACCCCAAGGTTGTTGAACTGGGAATCTACAACGGCGTTCCCCATTTGCTGCTGCCTGTGGTCACCAATCCCAAAAAAGCCGCGGGCGCTCTTAACTGGGCCGTGCAGGAAATGATGAACCGGTATTCCATGTTTTCTTCAAAGGGCGTTAAGGATATTAACGGTTACAACGCCCTCGTAAGGGAAACAGGCGAGGAACCGGAAATGCCCCAGGTGGTTATCATAATAGACGAACTGGCCGACCTCATGATGGCTTCTCCCCATGAAGTCGAGGACGCAATATGCAGGCTCGCGCAAATGGCGAGGGCGGCAGGCATGCATCTTGTCATTGCCACCCAGAGACCTTCCGTTGACGTTATCACGGGACTTATCAAGGCCAACATTCCTTCGAGAATTTCCTTTGCTGTGTCATCACAGTTTGATTCGAGGACGATACTGGACATGGCGGGCGCAGAAAAACTCCTCGGGCGCGGCGACATGCTTTATTTCCCTGCGGGCATTCCGAAACCCATAAGGGTCCAGGGAGCATACCATACCGAAAAGGAAATCGAGGCCGTTGTGGAATTCGTAAAAGAACAGGTGAATGCAGAGTACGACAGCGATTTGTTGGAAAGAATCAACAGTGAAGTCGAATCTGCTGAAAATGATGATGACTGGGACGAGCTGTTGCCCCAGGCCATAGAACTTGTGGTTGACATGCAAATGGCCTCGGTATCGCTTATACAGAGGAAGTTCAGGGTTGGCTATGCGCGCGCTGCCCGCATAGTGGACCAGATGGAAGCGAGGGGTATAGTGGGCCCCCGCGAGGGCAGTAAACCAAGACAGGTTTTAGTGTCGAGACAGCAGTGGCAGGAGATGCAGATGCAGGAAGAAAGCTAAATGGAGGTGCTTTCTTTTGGCTGTTTTCACCGGCTTTATATTACTGTTGATAATGCTTTCGACGGCTTATCTTGCTTACAGGTGTTACCTCCGCCGGAATCTTTCAACCCTGGCTGCTTTGGCTTTGCAGGTTTTTGTGTTCACACTGGCGGCGTTCAATTTCTTTTCAGGGGTAAATCTCCTAAACAGCTACTTTTTGCAGGGTTTCTATATCATCGCGGGTGTTTTGACGCCCGCGGCGTTTTTTATAAATGATTATGTCAGAATGATAAGCAAATTCAAAAAAAGCGGCATTTACGACGGCCTGATTGAGCCCGTCCGTTATGACAGCGCCCAAAGCGGTGAAACTGCCGGCGCCAGGATGCCGGCCAACACGATTATAAAAGAATTTCGCATTTCATCGATAACAGACAGCCTCCCTTCAAATCGCGACGAAATTATCGGAAACATAAGAAAAAGCCTCGTGCGCGCGGGATATCTCGTGGAAAAAAAAGAATATGAAGGAGCCTTTGATATCTACAACCTGCTGACAAAGCTCATCCAAAACAACCCCGAACTCTATTTTAATTTTGCCAACCTGTGTTACAGGATGGGGAAATACCTTGAAGCGGTGCAGCTATACAGGAAGACGCTTGACATATACAATCAGCGCTGCGGCAGGACAAGCTTCGGCCGAGGCGCCAACTCTAACCAGGACGATGAAGATTCAGGATACAAAATGTTCATGGTATATTACAACATGGGAAATGCCCAGTACTGCCTGAGCCTGTATGAGCAGGCGGTGGAGTCGTACCGGAAGGCGCTTGATCTGAATCCGGGACTCGAGGAAGCCAACGAAAATATTGCCAATGCTCTCATGGCCGTTGGCAAAACCGCTGAAGCAATGGAATTTTATAAAAAGGTCGTGGAAAACGACAAAAACAACTACAGGGTGCATTTTGCGCTTGGCAGGCTGTATGCCGCCAGTAACAAAATGGACGAAGCCGTTTCCGCTTTCAGGGAATCCATCCGTTTGAACCCGGGTTTTGCGCCGGCCTATGACGAGCTCGGGAACCTGCTGATGAAAAACGGCCAATACGAAGAAGCCGCCGAAGTATACAAAAGGTATACATTCCTCAGTCCCACCGATTACCGCGGCTTTTACAATCTCGGAAATGCGCTGTACAACAACGGCAGCAGGAAAGAATCCGTTGTATGTTTCAGGAAAGCCGTAAAAATCAATCCCGAAGACTACAGGAGCTATTACAATCTCGCCATTGCCCTTGACGACCTCGGAGAATATGAAGAAGCCATTGACTGCCTGAAAAAAGCTATTGAAATAAAGGATGATTTTGTTGATGCCTACAATAATCTCGGTATCACGCTTTCCACCCTCGGAAGGCATCTCGAGGCCCTCGAAACCTATACGAGGGGTCTGAAAAAGAATCCGGAAGCTCACAGCCTATATTACAACATGGGAATCACGCTGTCCGAAATGGGAAGATATGAGGACGCCGCTGACGCTTTCAAAACAGCCCTTGAAATCAAGCCTGACGAGCTGGAAATTTTCTATCATCTGGGCGGAGCCCTTGTCAATCTCAGGCGATATGATGAAGCCGTTGAGACTTATAAAAAGGCATTGAAAATAAAGCCTTCCGACAGCGAGTTGTATTATTGCATTGCAGAAGCTTATTCATTAATGAGGAAATATGATATTGCGCTCGACAATTTAAAAAAGGCCGTGGCTCTGAACAGCGATTATGTGTACGCTGCGCTGCACAATGAAGCTTTTGACGCGTTACGGAACAAGAAACAGTTCAGGGAACTGATATCCTGAAGCGCCGTGCGCGGCGCCGGCAAGCAAAAATTGACAAGTGTGCCAGGATAAAATAAAATTATATTATAAAAGAGCAAAAAAATATAATTCAGCTATTCTTTTTTTGAATTTATACGCAATATTTTTGAATGGAGGTACTTATGTCAACCCTTATACTGGACGGTAAAAAGCTGTCTCAAAGGATAAAGGAAGAGCTGAAAGCCGAAGTGGCGGAAATGAACGCCAGGGGAGCAACCGTCGGCCTAGCTGTCATCATTGTGGGCGACGACCCTGCTTCAAGGATTTATGTGAATTGGAAGAAAAAAGACTGCGCCGAAGTTGGCATTAAATCCACCGAATTTGCTTTGGCTGCAGACACTCCGGAAGAAGAACTCATCAGGTTGATTGAGCGTCTGAACAATGACCCGTCCATAAACGGTATTCTTGTTCAACTTCCGCTTCCCGGAAGCATAAATGAAGACAGGGTTATAAATGCCATTTCCCCGGAAAAGGATGTTGACTGCTTCCATCCTTTCAACGTGGGAAGGCTTATGTTGGGCGATCCGGTATTCCTTCCGTGCACTCCCGGGGGAGTAATGGAAATGCTTGACGACGCTGGTATTGATCCCAAGGGAAAGGAGTGCGTCGTGGTCGGCAGAAGCAATATTGTCGGAAAACCCCAGGCGATTTTGCTTTTGTCAAGGCACGGAACCGTTACGGTTTGCCATTCAAGGACAAGAAACATTGAAGAGGTGTGCAGGAGGGCAGACATCCTTGTTGTAGCCGTTGGCAAACCGGAATTTATCAGGGCCGATGCCGTGAAAGAAGGCGCCGTGGTTATAGACGTAGGTATCAACAGGCTTGAAAACGGAAAAGTTGTCGGCGATGTTCACTATGAGTCGGTTTCGGCTGTCGCTTCCGCAATTACGCCCGTTCCCGGCGGCGTGGGTCCGATGACACGGGCCATGCTTCTGAAGAACACATTGACGGCCGCAAAACTGCAGTATGGCCTGTAACCCGCAAGGTATTTGTTTCTTGACATGGAAGCAAAAAAAGTTTAGAATTGAACTTATAGGTTTGGATTATTAACCAGAACCCAGCAGCTTAAAATTCTTGGCCTTGTACCGTCGGCTTTGCCGGTGTACAAGCTTAAGAGTTTTGAATTTGAAAAAGTTTTTAATTTTTATCGAAATTGAAACTGACCATTGAAAACTGAATATGGAGGAGGTGTGCACTATTTGGGGGAACTAGTATTAGGCCTGGCAATTGGTTTGGTGATTGCTATAGTTGCTTCGTTTATTGCATTCCGCAAAGGAATTGAACATAGAAAAAGGATTGCTGAAGCGGAGATTGGAAGTGCCGAACAGGAAAAGGCTAGGATACTGATCGAGGCGGAAAAAGCTGCCGAGAACAAGAAACGTGAGGTACTTCTTGAAGCAAAAGAGGAAATCCACAGAAGCCGGGTAGAACTTGAACGCGATATCAAGGAAAGAAGGATTGAATTCCAGCGCCTTGAACGCAGGCTGGTTCAAAAGGAGGAAACCCTCGACAAAAAGCTCGAAATGCTCGAGCGGAAGGAAGAGGCGCTGAACAAGAAAGCCAAGGAAATCGAGGCTCTCCAGGAAGAAACCGTTGAAATCCAGAAGAAACAGCTCGCCGAGCTTGAGAGGATTTCAAATCTTTCTGTGGAAGAAGCGAAGGAATACCTGCTCAAGACCGTGGAAAACGAAGTAAAACACGAAGCCGCAGCCCTTATCAAGGATGTTGAAGCCAGGACAAAGGAGGAGGCAGACAGGATCGCGAGAGAAATCATATCCATAGCGATTCAGAAATGTGCTGCTGACCATGTGTCTGAAACCACCGTTTCTGTAGTGCCGCTGCCCAATGATGAAATGAAGGGCAGGATAATAGGCAGGGAAGGCAGAAACATCAGGACACTCGAGACGCTTACCGGTATAGATCTGATAATAGACGACACTCCGGAAGCAGTTATCTTGTCAGGCTTTGATCCCATAAGAAGAGAGGTTGCGCGCATAGCCCTTGAGAAGCTCATTATTGACGGCAGGATTCATCCTGCGAGAATCGAGGAAATGGTTGAAAAGGCCAGGAAAGAAGTGGAGAACACCATCCGGCAGGAAGGCGACCGTGCAGCGTTTGAGACCGGTGTACACGGATTGCATCCTGAACTTATCCGCCTGCTTGGTAAGTTGAAGTTCAGAACCAGCTACGGACAGAACGTTCTGAACCATTCGATTGAAGTTGCCCATCTTGCCGGCGTTATGGCAGCAGAACTCGGAGTGGACATTGCCACTGCAAAAAGAGCCGGCTTGCTGCATGACATAGGCAAGGCCGTGGACCATGAAGTTGAAGGTTCCCATGTTACCATAGGAGCTGACCTTGCAAGGAAATACAAGGAAAGCGAAGAAGTTGTAAATGCCATAATGGCTCACCATGGAGATACTGAAGCTTCCTCGATAATTGCTGTGCTTGTCCAGGCTGCAGATTCTATCTCGGCTGCAAGACCGGGAGCAAGACGCGAAACCCTTGAAACATACATCAAGCGTCTTGAAAAACTCGAAGAAATCGCAAATTCATTTGCCGGCGTTGAAAAATCCTATGCAATTCAGGCGGGCAGAGAAATCCGGATCATGGTTAAGCCCGAAGACGTCAGTGATGAAGACATTGTAATCAAGGCAAGGGATATTGTAAAACGTATTGAAGAAGAACTTGAATACCCCGGACAGATAAAAGTCACTGTGCTCAGGGAAACGCGAGCAATTGAGTATGCAAAGTAATCAAATACGAATATAATAATATAAAAAGCGTGTTAATCACGCTTTTTATATTGTTTGCGGCAATTTAGCCGTTAGAACGGAGGAAAGTTTTTGAAGATTTTATTTGTCGGTGATATAGTGGGAAACCCGGGAAGGAAAATTTTGAAGACCCTGCTCCCGGGTTTGAAAGAGGAATACGGTTTTGACATTTGCATTGCCAACGGTGAAAATGCCGCGGGAGGCAGCGGAATTACATATACCGTGGCGCAGGAGCTGTACAATGCCGGAGTTGACGTGATTACCCTCGGAAATCATGCATGGTCCAAGAAAGAAGTGCTTAATTTTATTGATTCTGATCCTAGGATAATCAGACCAGCAAATTACCCCCAGGAATCCCCCGGAAAAGGATCGACAATAATTGAAACGCCTGCCGGAAAGGTTGGAATTATGAACCTCATGGGCAGAGTTTACATGGAGAACATAGACTGCCCGTTCAAGGCCGCCGACAGGGAACTGGAACACCTGAAAGCGATGACAAAAGTTGTCGTAGTGGATTTCCACGCAGAGGCCACATCGGAGAAGAATGCCCTTGCATGGTACCTTGACGGAAAGGTAAGTTGCGTTCTGGGCACTCACACCCATGTGCAGACGGCCGATGAAAGGATTTTGCCTTTCGGTACGGCATTTATAACCGATGTGGGAATGACGGGCCCCCACGAAGGAGTAATAGGCGTTGACAGGAATATTATAATAAACAGGTTTATAACCCATATGCCTGCGAGGTATGAAGTCGCCAAGGGCGCCGCGCAGTTCAACGCGGTTTACGTTGAGGTCGATGTTCTCACGGGAAAAGCGCTGGATATCCGGCGTGTAAGCCAAATATCAACATAATAAAAATTAGCTAATATTTAAGTTAAAAAAAGGATTTTACAGATTTATGTAGAATATAGTCATTAATAAAATAATTTAACAAGTTAGGATTCGTACATTCTACAATGTATATTAGGGGGTAATTTCAGATGGATGTATTAAAGGTCTCAGCAAAATCCAATCCAAACTCGATAGCAGGTGCCCTGGCAGGTGTAATTAGGGAGAGAGGAACGGCTGAAATTCAGGCAATCGGCGCAGGCGCCCTGAATCAGGCTGTGAAGGCTGTGGCTATAGCGAGGGGGTTTGTAGCTCCGTCTGGCATAGAATTGATCTGCATACCTGCTTTTACGGACATAATAATCGACGGCGAGGAAAGAACGGCGATTAAACTTATTGTTGAGCCAAGAAGATAGAAATATCTTCAAAAACCAATATCCATTTAAACAAGTTTTAAAAAAGCATATTTTATATGCTTTTTTATTTTTGTTTCCTGGTTTTCTCCTGATTTTCCATACCGTTGAGCGCAGCCTGAAACTGTGATATTATTGCCTTGTGTGAAACATGAAACGGAGGAGATAAGGTTTGTACGGCGGATGCGAGTTAAATCCCGACGGCACGGTTACCGTGAAAAAAAGAAATCTTGCCTATATTCAGTTCGGGAATCTTTTAAAATACGGCGACTCGTTGAAACACTGTTTCACCACGAGGCTTGGGGGAGTAAGCGAGGGAGAATATTTTTCGCTGAACCTCGGCGTCAAAAAAGACGACAGGCGCGAAAACGTGGTTAAAAATTTTAGAATAATATGCGAGGCCCTGGGTATAAACCCGGAAAACCTGGTTTTT
The DNA here is from genome assembly GCA_023623175.1 of Bacillota bacterium. Classification (GTDB taxonomy): domain Bacteria; phylum Bacillota; class Clostridia; order Acetivibrionales; family JAMNXU01; genus JAMNXU01. The sequence goes on along the minus strand of JAMNXU010000016.1, from coordinate 42,971 downwards.
TCGGACCAGGTGCACGGAACCGAAATACGGGTTGTAGACGAAAAGGACCGGGGAAAAGGACTTTACCGCGACAGTGACATTAATTGCGTGGACGGACTCGCGACGATATGCGCCGATGTGGCGCTTGTAACTTTTTATGCGGACTGCGTGCCCGTTTTTCTCTTTGATCCCGCCAGGAAGGCTATTGCCGTTGTCCACTCCGGATGGAGGGGGACGCTGGCAGAGATTACAGCCAAAGCCATTGACGTAATGCGCTGCGAGTTCGGCTGCAAACCCTGCAACCTGGTAGCGGCAATAGGGCCTTCAATTAACCGGTGCTGTTATGAAGTGGGCAATGAGATATATGAACAATTCAGGAATGCGCTTTCATGGAGTGAAGGCTTTTTTGAGAACGTTAACGGAAAATGGCATTTGTCACTCCAGGGGATAGTACATAAAACACTTTTGAACAAAGGACTTTCGGATAATAATATCACTGTCAGCAAACTGTGCACGAGGTGCCGCGGCGATCTGTTCTTTTCCCACAGGGCCGGTCGCGGCAGAAACGGCCTGATGGCGGCCATCATGCAGCTCACGGGCAGGTAGATTTTACTACGCATTTAAGGAGAGAGCCATACCGGTGAAAAGGATATTTTCTCATAAAAGGAATTTTTCTTTCAAGAATCGTTTTTTAGCGATGATAAGATTTTTCCCGAAGACGCTTACACTTGTTTTTCTCTGCGTCAGCCTTGCGTCCTGCAGCTTTCCCATGCCCGGTGACGATATAGATATTATACTTAATGAAGGCGGAGAAGACATAGTTATCGACCAGGGACCTGTAAAAGGAGGCACCGTCAGGCTGTTCAGCACAAATCCCGATACGCTGAATCCGCTGTATACCAAGAACCGTTATGTCAGGGACGTCCTCTGGCTGGTTTACGAGGGACTTGTCCGCCTGGACAAAAACGGAAGGGCGGTTCCGTGCCTCGCGACAAGCTGGACGGTTTCGGAAGACAGGCTTGAATGGACTTTCCGCCTCAGGGACCGGGTTTACTGGCACGACAAGAAACCTTTTACCGCCGATGACGTGGTGTATACTATTAAAACCATCCGGGAAAACACCGTTGATTCCATATACAAGGTCAATCTTTCAAACCTTGCCGGAGTGACGGCGCCCAACAAAAATACGGTCAAAATAAAGCTCGTGGAACCCGATTCGTTCCTTCCCGAGCTCCTGGCCATTCCCATTATTCCTAAACACAAGCACGACGGCGACGATTTCAAAAACCTGCGATCAAGCCGCAACATGACTCCCGTGGGAACGGGACCGTTCGTATTTTCGAGTTTCAAGGACAATTCGCTTATACGTCTTGAAGCATACAAAAACTGGTGGGACGGAAAAAGAATTAAAGATTCCGATATCACGCTTCCGTACCTCGACGCGATAGAAGTGGCGATACTTCCAACGCTGGACGACGCGCTCGCCAAGTTCCAGACGGGCGAAATCGACGTTGTGCCCGTGGCGGAGAATACCGGAAACAAGTACAGTTACAGGAACGACCTTATTATCAGGAGATATGCGGACAGGGAGTTTGATTATCTTTTGATGAACCCTAGGCATTCACTGCTGAAAAACGCCGATTTCAGAAAGGCGCTTGTGTATTCAATAGATAAAAATGAGCTCGTGAACAGTGTTCTGCCCGGGGAGGCAATGGCGGCCGATTTGCCCATATCGCCGGAAAACTGGGTGATTAACACGGGTATTATCAGTTATGTGCCTGACAGCGCAGAAGCCGTCAAGATACTGAAAAAACTCGGATATACCAATAAGGACGGAGTAATGGTAAGAAACAACGCTCCGCTTGCTCTTGAGCTTTTGGTCAATTCCGGCAACGGTTCGCGCATCAAGGTTGCGGAGAATATAAAAAAGCAGTTGGCCGAAGTCGGCATTGAGATTCAGATAAAGGCTGTCAACGCCAGCCAGCTAAAATATGCAATAGAAAACGGCTATTACGACATTGCCCTGATCGGTTGCCGCGTTCCATCGGTACCGGATATTTCTTTCCTGTATGGGACGGGCAATATATCAGGTTACAGCAATCCCGAGGTTGACAGGCTGCTATCGGAAATAAAGCTCGAACATGACGCCGAAAAAAAGAAAATGCTGTTCTCGGACCTGAAGAGAATAATTAATGAAGACATACCTTATATAGGATTATATTTCAAAACAAATGCAATAATATATAACAAGAGAATCAAGGGGGACATGTCTCCTGCCTACCATTACATATATAACGACATTGCGCAGTGGTACATCCCCGAATCGGAAGACGGAAAAAAACCTTAAACCAAAAATCTTAAATTAAATTGGTTTACAATGCCTTCAGTGTGTGGTATAATTTTCGGGTGTGAATATCGGACGGTCCTCTGTTGAGCCCGAACACGAACGTCCAGGCAAGAAGGGAGGAGTATCGATGGATATAATCAAAGCGATTGAGCAGGAACAGATACGCAAGGATTTGCCCGAAGTAAGCATCGGTGATTATGTCAGGGTACATGTGGCCGTAAAGGAAGGCAACAGAGAAAGAATCCAGGTATTTGAAGGAACCGTCATAGGCAAGAAGGGCGAGGGGCTAAAGGAAACCTTCACCGTGAGAAGGGTTTCTTACGGTGTAGGCGTCGAAAGGATTTTCCCCGTTAACTCACCTAAAATCAGCAAGATTGAAATAGTCAGAAAAGGTAAGGTACGCAGGGCTAAGCTTTACTATCTCAGGGAGAGAGTCGGTAAGGCTTCAAGGATCAAGGAAAAGCTCGTACCGAAGGAAGAACAGTAATTGCGCGCATTGCCGCGCACTGGCATTATAATGAGAATATCAAGTAATAAAGGGGACTGAAAAGTCCCTTTTATTGTATAATCGTATTTCGAGGAAGCGTGACCCATGGATTTTAACAGCGAATTTCGGGAAAAGGAACCTTCAGACATACTGAAAAAAATACTGGGATGGTTCGAAACTTTTCTTATCGCCTTTTTGATTTACATGGTGATACATGCATTTTTATTCGAAGTCACCGTTGTGAGCATGTCATCGATGGAAGACACCCTGGTGAGCGGCCAGAGGCTTATAATTTGGAAACCCCCAAAATACCTGTCAGGACCCCGGAGGGGTGATATTGTTTCTTTCAAGTATATTGAGGGAAAAAGAACGGGGCTCGCGGATATCCTGATTCCGTTCCCGGACCCCTATGAAGTTGATTATATCAAAAGGGTCATAGGACTTCCCGGCGACGAAATTGACATCAGGGACGGGAAAGTTTACATAAATGGAAAGGAACTGGAGGAGAAGTACGTAAAAGGCGGCTACACCGACGACAGGCAAATGCTTTTTCCAAGGACCGTACCCGATGGGAAGCTTTTTGTCATGGGGGACAACAGGGCTGTCAGCCGGGACAGCCGCGAATTTGGATTCATAGACATAGACAGCATAAGGGGAAAGGCCGTTTTCAGCATATGGCCGCTGAGCAGGCTGGGACCCGTCAAATAATATAGTCAAATAAAATAAGAGATAAATATTCAGCCCGCTAAGGTTGTTTACAGTACAGGAGATCGGAGGTGGCAAAGTGAATATTCAGTGGTTTCCCGGCCACATGGCGAAGACGCGGCGCCTTTTGTCCGAGAATCTCAGGCTTGTGGACGCGGTAATCGAGCTGATTGACGCAAGAATTCCCATAAGCAGCAGAAATCCCGATATTGACAAAATAATTGGGAGCAAACCCCGCATTACGGCACTGAATAAGTCAGACCTTGCCGATCCGCAGGTATCCGGGGAATGGAGCAGGTGGTATGAGGAAAATAACCGCCCGTGTATTTTTATTGACTCGCTGAGCGGCAGCGGTATCGAGGAGCTGAAAAGCCGTCTCAGGGACCTGGTGAAGGACAAAATTGAAAAAGAGAAATCCCAGGGAAGGCGTTTCAGGCCGATCAGGACGATGGTTGTGGGCATACCCAACGTGGGGAAATCTTCTTTCATTAACAGGATTGCAGGACGGGCGAGTGCAGCTACGGGGGACAGGCCCGGCGTTACTAGGGGAAAACAGTGGATAAGGCTTAACCGGGAAATAGAATTGCTTGACACTCCGGGTATCCTGTGGCCAAAGTTTGAGGACGAACGCACAGGTCTCAATCTTGCGTTTACCGGGGCTATCAGGGACGAGATACTGGATATTTACGAAGTGGCGCTGAAACTTATTGAAAAGCTTGCACAGGATTATCCCGATCTTCTTGCCCAAAGGTACAGGCTTGATTCACTGGATAAACCTGCATATGAAATTATGGAAGAAGCCGCCATAAAAAGAGGATGCATTGTATCCGGCGGAGAAATAGATTATATGAGGATTTCAACCATAATACTCGATGAATTCAGGGGAGGGAAAATCGGAAGGATTTCCCTTGAAAGGCCCGGAAAGGGGGAATAAGCAATGCCAGCCAGGATGACATTGAAAGAACTGGAGTTGTTCCTGGACGGAAAAGAGCCGGAGGTGGCGCTGCAGTTTCTGCTTTCCGTCAGGAGCCAATATGGTTCGTCGCTGGACAGGCTTATAAATAAATATGAGAAACTGAGGGAAAAGGAGCTTTTAGAAATAGAGAGATACCGAAACATGTGTCGGTATGAGGCGGAAGCGCGCCAGCAGGGTTTTCGGACAGTGGCAGGCGTAGACGAAGCTGGACGCGGTCCCCTTGCAGGACCCGTGGTTGCGGCTGCGGTGATTTTGCCCGAAGATGAAATCATTCCCGGTATTAATGACTCAAAGCAACTGACTTCCAATATGCGCAGCCGGTTGTACGATATAATAGTTGAGAAAGCCGTGGCATGGAGTATCGGAATCAGCGACGAAAAATGCATTGATGAAATAAACATACTTGAGGCGACTAAAAAGGCGATGAAGGAGGCTATTGAGAAACTGAAGCCGAAGCCCGACATCGTGCTGCTGGACGCCGTAAAACTTGACGGGATTCCCATGAAGCAGGTGAACATTGTAAAGGGGGACACCGTGAGCGTTTCCATAGCTGCGGCTTCCATAGTTGCCAAGGTCACAAGGGACCGCATGATTGAGGAAATGGACGAAAAATACCCCCAGTACGGTTTTTCAAAACACAAGGGTTATGCAACAAAAGAACATATTGAGGCTATAAAAAAATATGGCCTTTGTCCGATACATAGAATGAGTTTTACCCGAAACTTCACAGGCTGATCCGATTCGGCAAAACATGGCGCGATTGTGCGCCCGGGGTGATATAAATGGATATACAGGGCCTTTCAAAAAATATCGTGATAAAAAGCCTGGAAAGAATCAACGGTGCCGGGTTGAAAGCCGAGCTCTCGCCGGGTGATCTCATTCGGGCGGTTGTTATCGAAACTGACGGCGACAGCGCTTTGCTGAAACTTTCCGACGGAAGCATTGTAAAAGCTTCGCTGGCCCAGTCAGTGGAGCTGACTGAAGGAGAAACGGTGGATTTCATCGTAACGGGAAAAATCGGCGAAAGCGCAGTTCTCAGGATTCAAAACCTCGAAAACCCGGCGGCGTTCGGGGCAGAAACCGCGAAGGCCTTTGCGAATGTGTTCGGCGACGCAATGAATGTCGCCGACGAATTAAGGCAGCTCGGCTTCCCGGTAAATGATGATACGGTCAGTGTTGCCGCAGCTGTTAAAAATCTTGGCCATGAGATTTCCGGCGCTATTTTTGAAAAGGTGCGCGACGCCGTTGAAAAGTTCCCGCAGCTTGGAATGAAAGAGGCGGTTTTTCTCGTCGTGGCGGGGCTTGGGATAAATGATGAAAATGTATCTGCGGTTCTGCAGCTCGGCAAAGGGTTTGGAATCGGGACCAGCCTTCTTGAGGTATTAAAGCTTTTCAATGAACGGTTTTCCGATAATGAAACTTCAGGCAATGGGGCCCCTTCTTCCAGTACTGATATAATTTCCGATAATGTGTTGCCACCCGGTAACGGGATAAATTCTGACAGTGAGTTGCTTCCCGGAAACAGTACAGTTTCCGAAAATACATTATCTTCCGGCAAGAACAAATTTTCCGAAAATGAATTGCCTTCCGGCAAGAGCATATTTTTCGAAAATGAATTGCCTTCCGGCAAGAATGTATTTTCCGGAAACGCATTGCCTTCCGGTAAGAGTATAGTTTCCGAAAACGCATTGCCTTCCGGAAACAGTATAAATTCCGATAATGCGATGCTTACGGGCAACAGTATTTTTTCCGGCAATGGGATGCCTGCAGAAAACAGTACTGACAGCGGGATACCCGATAGCACGATGATTTCCGATAATAATTTGGCTCCAGGACATAATCCGGTTTCCGATGATATATTTTCAGCAGAAAATTTGCAGCCTGAAGAAATCTTGCAAGGCTCCGCCGATGCCCTTGGAGGGATATTTATAAACCCCGCTGAAAACTTGTCGGGGGAAAAGATCAGGGAAGCTTATGAAGCCATCCTGGAAAAACTGGATTCGCTTCGGGGGATGCTGAGCCGCGAAGGCGCTGAGGCAAACGTGGAGCTGTCCCGGAGAATTGAAAATATTGAAAACAATATACGGTTTATGGGGGAATTGAACCGGTATATTACATATGTCCAGATACCGCTGGTGCTGCAGCAGCACAGGACGACAGCCCGGCTGTTTGTGATGAGGAGGCGCCGCACGTCCGGGAGCATAAATCCTGAAAACATGACCGTGTATGTATCCCTTGAAACTGCTAATATGGGACAGGTGGATTCGCTGGTCAGCGTCTCCGGGAAAGCGGTAAGTATTAATATAAGATCTGATAAGGAAAATGTGGTTGCATTGTTCAAAAAAAGTTTTGCGCTGATCCATAACATGCTCAGGGAAAAAGGATACAGGCTGGCCGATTACCGTTGCATGACCGCCCAAAACCCCGCGGGAATAGTTGAGACTGTTGAGCTCCTGGAAAGGGAATACAGAAGCGAGCTGGAAAGACGGGGCAGAACCGTTGATTTCAAAGTCTGAGGAGGGGACCATGGAAAGCTCCGGCAAAAAAAAAGAAATCGTAAAAAAGAAGCGAGAGGTTATAAAACAGGCCGCAGCGCTGAAATACTCGCCGGACAGCGATATTGCCCCGCGCGTAATAGCGGCAGGAAAGGGACAGATTGCCGAAAATATCATCGAGGCAGCGAAAAAGAACAAAATTCCCATATACAGGGATGAAAAGCTCGTGCGGGCTCTTGGGTCGCTTCCCCTGGGACAGGCCATACCACCGGAACTTTACGAAATAGTCGCTGAAATACTTGTATTTATACACGACGTGGACAGAAAGTACGGTGAGCTTGTAAATGGCCGGTGAGAGAAAAGCGACAGGGAATCTCGGTGAAAATGCCGTGGCGGATTTTTTGACCCGCAGCGGGTTCATTATCCTGGAAAGGAATTTCAGGTTCAGGCGCCTCGGAGAAATTGACATTATTGCAAGGGAAAACGGCTACCTGTGCTTTATAGAAGTTAAATGCAGGAGAAGCGATGCTTTCGGCAGGCCTTCCGAAGCCGTAACCCGGCGAAAGCAAAGGAATATTTTCAGACTCGCAGATATATATATGAGCATACGCGGTCTCTGCGATGAACGCGCGAGGTTCGACGTGGCGGAAGTATTGGTGCATTCGTCGGAAGGAGGAGAAAAATACAGCATTAATTACATTCGGGACGCCTTCAGATTTTATTGAATAATTTTAATGGATTAATTCTTAAAATAAGCCGGACATTCTCATTTTTAACCGACAAAAAACCCAACGGAGGTTCAGCAATAGCAAAATGAAAATATTTGATGCCCATTGTGACACAATAACGGCCGCTATGGAGAAAGGACGCGGCATTATGGCCAATGACCTTCACTGCGATATTGACAGGATGAAAAAATACGGAGGCTTTGTACAGGTGTTTGCCGTGTTTCCCTACTGGAGCATTACCTGCCCGTACACGGGCAGGAAAGTTCAGACCGTCTCCAGGGAGCAGGTTCTCAGGCGCACGCTCGGAATTATAGATTTCTATTATTCGCAAATAAACGAAAACAACGATCATATCACGCACTGCAACAGCTTCGGGGACATCGAAGCGGCGCTTGCAGGGGGAAAAATTGCGTCGCTTTTGTCCATAGAAGGGGGAGAGACCCTGCAGGGCAGCCTTTCAAACCTGAGGATTTTTTACAGGCTTGGCGTAAGGAGCATGTGCCTTACATGGAATTACAGGAATGAACTGGCCGACGGGGCCGATGAAAATATAACGGGCGGCGGTCTTTCCAATTTCGGACGCGAAGTGGTGGCAGAAATGAACAGGCTCGGGATGCTCGTGGATGTGTCACACCTTTCTGACCGGGGCTTTTGGGACGTGATTGAGATCAGCAGCGATCCCGTAATTGCTTCCCACTCCAATTCGAGGAAAGTATGCGGCCACAGGAGAAACCTCACCGACGAACAGATCCTCGCATTGAAGCAAAAAGGCGGTGTCATGGGCATCAACCTTTGCGAGGACTTTTTAAACCCTTCTGGCAGGGCCACCCTCGCGGATGTAATAAAACATATAGAACATGTGGCCGGACTCGCAGGGGAAGACTTTTTGGGCCTTGGGGCCGATTTTGACGGCATCGATACAACACCTGAAGGCGTAGGCGGAGTTCACGATATCGGCAAAATATTCAACGAGCTCTTAAAACTCAATTATTCCGAAGAATTTATCAGGAAATTTGCCGGTCTGAATTTCCTGCGCGTGTTTCAGAAGGTGTGCAAATAAATAAAAAGAGCCCGTGATGATCTTCGCTCCGGCTGATATAAATTCCTGCATACCTGCAAGCAATAAGCCAATGTTAAGATTAACGGAGCTTACTGCATGCAAGCATTACGGGACTCATACCAACCTTTGCCCGACTGTCAAGAATACCTTGAAAACCTGCTGCAATCTTTCGACTGCAACAGACCTTCAGCCTAAACTTACTGCAAATTCCTACAACTGGCCGATTGACAGGATTAACTGCAATAAGGCAATGGGGCCTGCGGCACCCTTGACAGTCTTGACTCGAATACCGGGCATTCTTTTTGACCATATTGCAATACAATTTATTTGCACTGCAATATAGCCATACAGGACACCGGGTATTCTTCTCTCCGACCAGTAACGAGCCTTGGCGCCAGCATTGACACTTCGAACACCAGTTTCTCCATGTCGGGCGAAACCCGTTACCGATCTTTGACCGAATATTACAGAGCTTCTGAAAAACCCTGTAATATTCTTGGTTCGACCATCACGAACCCTTTCATCATTATTTTGTCCCTTTAAAACTTTATTATTCACATTTAATCGGTCAATTTAAACCATGGAAAGAAACAGCCGGCTGCATATATAAAGGCTGCATATAAAATTTCATACGCAATTATGAATCAGCCGATGTTCATACTTGCAAAAATCATATTTTTTTATGCCGTTATAAACTTTTATTTGAAATATTCGAACTATCAACTTGCATAACCGGTAAATATATATTAGAATATTTGATTATGAGAAAACAATAAATGGGGGATCGGTCAAAATGGAGCAAATGGCGTTGAAACAAACAATTGAACAATTGCAGAAACGTTACGATGAATTCAAAAATCAGAAACTCAATCTTGACATGTCCAGAGGCAAGCCCTGTCCTGAACAGTTAAAGCTCTCCATGGATATGTTGAAAATTTTAAATAAAGAGGAAGATTATATCTGCGACGGAATCGACACAAGAAACTACGGCGTGCTTGAAGGAATAAAGCCTGCGAGGAAATTGTTTGCCGAACTCCTTGAAGTATCGGAAAACGAGGTTATTGTGGGCGGAAATTCAAGCCTTAACATGATGCATGACGCCATTGCGCGCGCGTTTATTTTCGGCGTGCCGGGAGGCAAAGCTCCCTGGGGCGTACTGCCCAAAGTCAGGTTTCTGTGCCCGAGTCCCGGGTATGACAGGCACTTTGCCATTTGTGAGGCTTTCGGCATCGAGATGATTCCCGTTGAAATGAAACAGGATGGGCCTGACATGGACGAAATTGAGAGGATAGTCTCGTCCGACGAATCCGTGAAGGGAATCTGGTGCGTGCCAAAGTACAGCAATCCCGACGGAATTTCCTATTCCGACGACGTGGTCAGGCGTTTTGCCAATTTAAAGCCCAAGGCTCCCGATTTTCGCATATTCTGGGATAATGCCTATGTAGTTCACCATTTGAGCGACGAACACGATGAAATACTTAACATTCTCGAGGAATGCAAAAAAGCCGGTAACCCGGACATGGTATATATCTTCGCCTCGACTTCGAAAATTACATTCCCGGGAGCGGGAATAGCCGCAATGGCGGCGAGCGAAACCAATATAAAATATACGTTGCAGAAAATGGCGGTACAGACGATTTGCCCCGACAAAACCAACCAGCTGAGGCATGTGCGCTTTTTAAAGAGCGTTGAAAATATCAATGAACTTATGAAAAAGCACGCTGCAATTATCGCTCCCAAATTTGCGGCTGTGCTTGAGACGCTTGAGAGGGAACTTGGAGGAAAGGAAATAGCCTGGTGGAATAAGCCCAGGGGGGGTTACTTCATCAGCCTGTACACCCTTGACGGCTGTGCGAAGGAAGTTGTTGCCATGGCGGCCGAAGCAGGAGTCAAGCTCACCAATGCCGGCGCAACCTATCCTTACGGCCGGGATCCCCGTGACCGCAATATCAGGATAGCGCCGACCTATCCGGCGATTGAAGACCTGAAAAAGGCGATTGAAATTCTCTGCGTGTGCGTTCAGCTTGTCAGTGCCAAAAAAATGCTTTCAGGCGAGGTATTAAGCCGCAAAGTGGTATAAGCTTTAAAGCTGAAGGAATTGTAAAGTTGCAGGAATCAGGAATTATTCTGACGGAAACAGTATAAGCCAAAAGGGCAAGCAATGCCGGTGTTTGCCTACGGCGGCTCAAGGTGGATTGGGAAACGTCAATGTAATAAAAGAAGCGTCGATATGTATAAGTGATATTTCAATGTGGTATAAGAAATGCCGATAATGGTGCCGGTAAAATGTAAATGTGAAATACAGCATGCGATACAGCAATATGATATAATTTTGATGAAGAATGAAACTAATAATCAACAGGCTGAATATTTCGCATGGAGGTAGTTTTATTGAAAAACACGTATGAAAGCCCGCTTAATTCGCGCTATGCGAGTGCTGAAATGCAGGAGATTTTTTCACCGGACAGGAAATTCCGCACGTGGAGGGATCTCTGGATAGCGCTGGCCGAAGCTCAAAAGGAACTGGGCCTTAATATCACCCAGGAACAAATTGATGAGCTGAAGGCCCACAGGTGCGATATAAATTATGAAGTGGCGCAGCAAAAGGAAAAGGAATTGCGCCATGATGTAATGGCACATATCCACGCCTATGGCGAGCAGTGCCCCAGGGCGCGCGGTATCATACATCTCGGCGCTACTTCATGTTATGTTTGCGACAATACCGATCTTATCCTGATGAGGGAAGCCCTTAAATTGGTTCGGACAAAGATTTGCGCGGTTATTTCAAAACTGTCGGATTTTGCAATGAAATACCGCAGCCTTCCGACCCTCGGCTTTACGCATTTTCAGCCGGCACAGCCCGTAACCGTCGGAAAAAGGGCCTGCCTGTGGATCCAGGACCTTGTAATGGACCTTGAAGATGTAAATTACATAATATCGACGATGAAGTTTTTGGGATCCAAGGGCACCACGGGCACCCAGGCCAGCTTCATGGAGCTTTTTGACTCGGACCATGAAAAAGTCAAGAAGCTTGACGAGATGGTGGCTGCCAAAATGGGCTTCAGCGAAGTTTTCAAAGTATCCGGTCAGACTTACACGCGAAAGCTGGACAGCAGGATACTGAACGTTCTTTCGGGCATTGCCCAGAGCGCTCACAAGTTCAGCAATGATATCCGCCTGCTCCAGAGTCTCAAGGAAATCGAGGAACCCTTTGAGAAAAACCAGGTAGGTTCCTCGGCCATGGCCTACAAGAGGAATCCGATGCGCTGCGAAAGAATGGCTTCCCTGGCGAGGTACGTAATTGTAAATTCGCTGAATCCGGCAATAACAGCAGCAACCCAGTGGTTCGAAAGAACCCTCGACGATTCGGCAAACAGGCGCATAAGCATACCGGAAGCGTTTCTCGCAGTCGATGCAATACTTAACATTTACCTCAATGTCGCAAGCAACCTCGTAGTATATCCCAAGGTCATAGAAAAGCACATGCAGGAGGAACTACCCTTCATGGCGACTGAGAATATTCTCATGGAAGCCGTGAAAAGGGGAGGGGACCGCCAGGAACTTCATGAGAGGATTCGTACCCACTCAATGGCGGCGGCAGCAAACGTCAAGATCGAAGGAAAGGCAAATGACCTGATTGAAAGGATATCCTCGGATCCGGCTTTCCGTCTTACGGCCGACGAAATCAGGCAGCTTCTCGATCCCATGAAATTTGTAGGAAGGGCTCCCGAGCAGGTGAAGGAGTTCATAGGGGAAGTTGTTGAACCGCTTTTGGCCGGCCAGGATTTCAGCAACGTTGAAGCCGAGCTTAAAGTATGAAATTGCATTTGAAACAGGCAAAAAAGAAATAATCATGTAATAAAAATGAAAAGAAGCATGTTAAAAAAGCCTATAAAAAGCCTATATAAAGCCCCAAAACGCATTGGCGGATTGGGGCTTTTTGCTGCTTCATTGGCGCAGTGCATTTTTTGTGTGTTCATGATGTTATGTCAACATATAAACATAACAAAAATATTGTCGAATATGCGCGACCAATAGATTGAAAAAGCAGTTGAATTTTATTGAAGTTGATAGAATATTAATATAAAATTAGTTATGATGTAATAATGTGTTATTATACTTACTTCTGGAGGTCCGAGTCATGATAAACCGCTACAGTTCCGTCCCCATGTACACTCAGCTCAAGAACATAATACTTGAGAAAATTGAAAGCGGGGAATACCCTGAGAATTACAAGATACCTTCCGAACAGGAACTTTGTGAAATCTACAATATCAGCAGGCCGACAGTAAGACAGGCGATCAGCGAACTGACAAGCAACGGATATTTGTACAAGGAGAAGGGAAAAGGGACATTCGTTGCAAAAAGGAAGAAAATCATTGATATAAAGGAGTATACGGGTTTTACCGATTCCGTTCTCGACAGTCCGAATCCGGGGCAGAAGAACATAATAAGCTGCAAAGCCGTTAAAGTCGGCGAAAATCCCAGGCTTGGCGAGATTTTCGGGGTCAGTCCTGCTTCGGGTGCTGAGTTTGCCGAGATCAGGTATTCGGTAATGCAAAACGACGAGATTTTCTCGTACAATACTTCCTACATACCGCGCAGCTATTTTCCCGACATAATCGAAGACATAAAAGCCAAAAAACCTTCTTATGATATATTGAAAGGGAAATATCCTCTCTTGCCCTTCAAATCAAAAAGCACCCTCGAAATAATTTACTCGGACCAGACGGATTCGCATTTTCTGCAGGTGCAGACGGGACAGGCGCTCATTAAAATTGAAAGCCTTATCTATGCCAAGGCGGGACAGGCAATAGAGTATGTGATTTGCAAATACAGGGCGGACAAATGCCGTCTGTCGTTTGACAACGTAAAATAAAGATTCAGCTATATTTGGCTGTTAAAAACACTTAAAGAATGGTATACTTTCAAATAGCCGAACAACCGGAATATGCACGCCTGGAATTAAGGCACTGCTTGTTTCAGGCGTTTTATCGTATTAAGCAGTGGAGGTGTAGAATGCCAGGGGAAAAGAACATTAAAATTTCAATCACCGGTGATCTTGGCAGCGGAAAAAGCAGTGTTTGCAATGTCATCAAGGAGAAATACGGTTTTGAAATATACCATACGGGCAAAATACAGCGCGAAATAGCCGAAAGATACAACATGACAACGCTCGAACTCAACAAATATGCCGAGACCCATCCCGAAATCGACCGTGAAATAGACGGAGCGCTTGCCGAGGTCGGCAAGAAACCGGGCTGCATGATACTGGATTCCAGAATGGCATGGCATTTTGTGCCTAATTCTTTTAAGGTATATTTGAGGGTCAATATTGACGTTTCTGCAAAACGCGTCATGAACATGAAAAGAGGGAAAGTGGAACAGTACGGTTCCCTGGAGGAAGCCAAACAGGGCATCCTTCAGCGCAAGGCGAGCGAGAACCGGAGATACCTTGAAAAATACGGCGTGGACTGCAGTGATATGAACAATTTTGACCTGATAATAGACACATCCTTCTGCGATATTGAAACGATCGCCGATACAATCATCGCCAATGAACAGAAATGGAGAGGGGGAGAGGACTACCCCAGGGTATGGCTTTCCTCGCGGTTCATTTTTCCCACTGATCGCCCGAAAAACGAGGACGCGACGTCGCAGGCCGGATCCATTGCCTCGGTTATTGAGTATGAAGGGAATTTTTACGTATACGGGGATCACGGAACAGTAAGCAGGAGCATTTTAAACGGCGTTGATCTCATTCCCGTGCATGTTTCGGCTAAAAACGGGGAATTGCTGCCCGAAGGAATAAGCGCTGAAGAGTATGTCAGGCTGAATTACAGTCCCGAAAAAACTGAAGAGTGGGAGAATTTCCACGATTTCAAATTTCCCGGATATCCTGAAATTCACAAGTAATTGGGCGTGTCAAGGCGGTTGTGGGAATAAATACGTTGATAAAATTGATATGAGAGTGGAGGGTTACTGTGTCTGCTATCGAGTACACAAGGGCCGTTGAGGCTGATTACGAAGACCTGCTGGATTTTGCAAATTATGTTTTCCGCCTGGATTTTTATGAACTGTTGCCCAAGTTATATAAGAGGGAATACAATAAAACAGGCCATCACTACATTGTGAAGGAAAACGGAAAAATTAAGGCGGCTGTCGGCTCATTTCCGATGGAAATAATGATATGCGGAGAAAAAATAAAGGTTGCAGGTATAGGAACGGTATCGGTCCATCCATATTCGCGCCGCAAGGGATACATGAGAGCGCTCATGGAAATGGCGATGGAGGAAATGAAGGAGAATGACGTGGATTTGGCTTGCCTCGGAGGACAAAGGCAGAGGTATGCGTATTTTTCCTTTGAACGCTGCGGAGTCGTGGTTGAATACACGGTTACACCTGAAAACATAAGGCACGTTTACGGAAACGGCAGGCCAGCCGGCACGGAAATCAGGGAAGTGAAGCCTGATGACGGGGACATCCTTGCTGAAATAATGAAACTTCACAGTGCGCAACCGATCCATGTAACCAGGGAACCGCGGGAATTTTACGATATAGCAAGGTCATGGAAAAGAAAAATCTTCGCTGTATTCCAGGACGGTGAATTTGCAGGTTACCTGGCAGCAGACGGGGATTTCGGAAAAGTGCCCGAGCTTTTTATAAAAGAAAATACGACGCTGGAAAATGTCATTAGGGAAATATACCATACTTACAAGCCGGGACACACCGTTTTCCAGTGCGCTCCGTGGCAGGTGGACCATATAATGTTCTTTGAAACCATAGCAGAAAGATGGACAGTTAATCAAAGCTGCAACCTCAGTATCCTGAACTTTATTAAGGTAATCAGGGCGCTGATGAGGCTAAAGGCTACATACACCACGCTGACCGACGGAGAACTGACGCTTTGCATAAACGGCGCAAAGGGCGTACAGGGCATGAAGATTAGGGTTGAAAACGGCAACCCGACCGTGGAAGAATTTAACGGGGATTACGACATTGTTCTCGACCATCTTGAGGCCATGAGATTTTTGCTGTCGCCAACGGCACATCTCCATAATACCGGTGGCGGCAAAAAGCCCCTGCTGGTTTCATGGTTTCCGTTACCGCTGCATTATCCCGTACAGGATAACGTGTAAAGCTATAACCTATAAGTAATAATGGTTAGCCTGCCCGAATTTTATGCTGAAGAATACGCTGCGCCCAGGTACTGGGATTGGCTGTTCTGTATCGGTATGAAAGATTAAAAACCTGTTTGCAATGGCTCCAGGATAACGGAGGAGCCATTGCAAAAAAAATATAGGATTATACAAAATAATAATTTTGTATAATCTGGAATAGATAAAACAGCCCACCGGGCTTTATGGTTTAAATCCCGGACAATTCCGTTTGCCAGGTATTAATTGTACATGCGTGCTTTTCTTTACTCCAAATCATCGAATTTAATCTGATTCATTTGACCATGTTTTTTGTGCAGATTTTTTTAAATTTATTGTTTATTATTTTCTCTGATTATTTTTTGAAATCTCTGATTTTATTTTGAATCCGTGTAATTCCTTCGTTTCTTGTTTTTTCATTATTAATATTGTTTTCTTACTGAATGATTATTTGCATTTTTTATAAAGTGTTTATCTGTTTGTTGTTTTTATCCTTTTATGTTTTGTTTATTTCGATTTTACATTTTTTTATTAATTATAATGTTACTTTTCTTTAATTTATAATTAGGTTGACTTTATTATTTATATATTCTGCATGAATCTATTGATTTATTATTAAAATTCCTTAAATAAGGCGTACATTCAAATTTATCTTATTATTACGCTGTTTTACAGCCTTTTTATTTGTTTTTAACGATATTTTATACATTACAAATTTTCTGATCGCTGTAAACGATTCATATTCTATGCATTATTTACATATTTACATAGCCATTTTGGGTTTATTATAAGAACCATAACATTTATTAAAAGCATGTCATGGATTTTTTATAAGAATCTGGTGCTGTTAGTGCCGTGTAAATGCCGGGATTCTTTTACTGGCTGCCAGGTTTTGTTGATATATTGTGTTGGTTTGCATTGATATCTTGGATTTCCAATAACTTTGGTGCCGGCTCAACTAAATAATTTCAAGGGCCTGATTCCGGCCTTTAAATTCGTTCCGGCTAAAACCAGGCCTTGGATGGCATCCAGGAAATTCTTTGACGTCGCATTCACGTACCGTATAAAACCTTTGTGCTGAACTTTGCAGCTTATTTTTCAATAACGCGTTTTTCACAAGGGATTTCCGGCATAAATTCAGCGCCGTACAGGAATTTCACATTTTGATTTCTATAAAATTACCATAAAATGTTAATTACATGCTCATTATCGGCAATGCGCGTCGCTTTAAGCTTTTCCGAAATCGTAATAATACAGGCTTTCATATTACCAGTTTTTGAAAGGATGTTGCACCAAATAGGAATTATAATACCTGATATCTCCTGTAACTTCAGCGCCTATAAAGTCAGGTATTTCAAAAAACTGTTTTTCATGTTCCAGCTCAATCTCAGCCAATACCAGGCCTTCGTTTTCTTCAAGGAATTCATCGATTTCCCAGACAAACCCCTTGTATGGCACCCTATACCTGAGCTTTTTGATTACAGGCCTGATACACAGGTATTCAAGCATTTCGGTGGCATCACGTTCAGGAATCTCATATTCAAACTGCTGGCGCAGGAAGTCTTTTGATTTTCCTTTTATCGTCAAATAACCTTTGCCGTCTGCAATACGAACGCGGACTGTACGTTCAGGATCGTTATTGAGGTAACCTTGCATATACAGGATGCCGTTTGCATATTTTTTGTAGCCATTATTCTTAACAAGAAATTTTCTTTCTATTTCAAAAGCCACGGAATCGAGACCTCCCTGTAAAGCACTGTTCAAATTCATATTTTTTGCGGGAGAAAATTTCTCACCTGATCTGCCTTGACCCGGTTACGTTTTTCCAGTCTCCAGTATCACGCCTTTACGGCTGAAGGCGCTCCCTGAAAAATTCAAAGGCATCTTCCTGCATTTCGTAATTGAACATGTGCCCCACAGGATAGCCCTTGCTTACGAATTTGTCAGGATAACCGGCTTTTTCATACACTTTCCTAATCTTGTTGCAGGCGTCGACCATTGTGCTCAAATCAAATAGCTGGTCATTTTCACAGTACTGCACCATGAAGTCCCTCGGGGCCATGAGGGATGCAAGGTCGGGATAAGGCAGCTTGTTGTGCAGTCCCGGCAGCGCCCAGGCCTGGGGAAGCCTGAACGGTGAAATATCTTCGAATTTAGTCATATATCCCACGCTGCATGAACATTTTATCCTTTCATCCATTGCCCCGAGCCAGACAGCCCTGAAACCGCCCATCGAAAGCCCTACGCAGCCTATTCTTGAACTGTCAACCTCGGGAAGCGACGCAACGAAGTCCACGGAGCGCATGTCATCCCAGACCATAATTCCTATATAGGTGGCGCCGGAATGGTAAATGGCTTCAAAAATGCTGTTCCACCTTTTTGACATTTCGCGGTCATGGGCTTGAATATATTCCTCCGTTCCTTCCCTGTAGGATATCAAATCTTCAGGGTCAAACCTGAGCCATGTCGTCCTGTAACCGGTCCTTTCACCGAAGCCCAGCGAATCTATCACCATGACTACGTAACCCTGCTCGGCGAGTGCCGAGGCGTAGCCACGTCCCCCGTAGCGGTATTCCTGGAACCATTTTATCATCGGCAGATTCTCCTTGTGGTCAACGATCTTTTCCTTTCCGTAATAGAATCTGCCGCTGTGGTCGTGGAGCGCAATTATCGCCGGGGCCTTGTCCCTTAGTTTCTTGGGTATTAACAGGTACGCCGGAACCTTGCAATACGGTGCCGTGTAGAAATAGAGCTTTTTTCTTATATAGCTTCCGAAATCCGTTTCCTCGGTATAAACCGGGTCAAAGGGCACGGGTTCGGGTGAATAATGAAGCAGGGATTTCACCCATTCCCTCGTGCTTTTTGCCCATTCATGGACATCGTCATACCTGTCGTTGAGAAAAGAATACTCGGCTGACGGATGCTTAATGTTGCGGATTATAAATTCAAAAACCTCGTCGGGACGATACTGGTACATTCAGAACCCTCCTTATTGATTAAAGGTTGCTGTCAAACCACGCAAAAGCGTCTTCCTGCATTTCAAGGTTGAACATGTGGCCGACGGGATAACCTTTATAAATATAATTGTCCCCGCAGCCGGCTTTCTTGTATACCCTGGCTATTTTCTCAGAAGCCGATTTCATTGAACTCAGGTCAAAAAGCTGATCGTTTTCACAATACTGGATGAAAAGCTTCCTTGGTGCGGTGAGCGAAGCGAGATCCGGGTAAGGCAGATGGTTGTACAGGCCCGGGACAAGCCAGTTAACCGGGCATCTGAAAGGTGCAAGGTCTTCCATGTTCGCCATCCAGCCCACGGGGCAGCTGCATTTTATTCTTTCGTCAAGAGCTCCGAGCCAGACAGCCCTGTATCCGCCCATTGACAGGCCTACGCACCCAATCCTTTCCCTGTCGACCTCGGGCAGCGTGCAAAGAAAATCAACGGTCCTGATATCGTCCCATACCATGAGCCCAAGGAACGTGTATCCGGCATAGATCGCAGCGTTGTAAAGCCACTGCATCCTTTCGCCCCATGCCTTGTCATACTGCCTGATATACTCCTCCGAACCTTTTTTCAGGCTGCCGAAGTCGGAAGGTATTATTTTCAGCCAGCTTTCCGTCAAGGGACCTCTCTCGCCGAACCCGACGGCATCTATCACCATCACGACATAACCCTTTTCAGCCAGCGCGGAAGCATATCCACGGCCGCCGTAACGGTATTCCTGGAACCAGCCCAGCATGGCCAGATCTTCCTTGTGATCCACGATCTTTTCCTTCCCGTAATAGAATCTGCCGCTGTGGTCATGGAGCGCTACTATTGCCGGCGCAGGGCCCTCAAGATTTTTGGGTACCAGTAGATAAGCCGGCACCTTGCAGTCCTTGGCAGTGTAAAAATAGAGTTTTTTGCGCACATAACCGCCGAAATCAATTTCTTCCGTAATTACCGGGTCAAAGGGTACCGTTTCCGGTTCATAGCATAAAAGGCCCTTCACCCACTGCCGCGTTTCACGGGCCCATTTATCAATATCTGTGTATTGATCGTTCAGGAACGAGCGGTCTGAAACGGGGTGCTTTATGCTTTCAATCAGGTATTTATAAACTTCATCGCTTTTGTACATGGACATTCCTCCCTTTATGATTAAAAGTGTTTTCATCATCCCACCCACTGCGAGCTGCAAAGTACAAGACCATTATATCACAGCGTTGGATGCTGAATTTAACAGAATATAGCCTTTTTTCCCGCCTTTTTTGTAAATGGCTGAATTGGCCTGGAACCAGGCCTCCATTCAATTAATTTGAAAAATATGATTAATTATACTATACTTAGTTTGGAAAACAGCGTTAACTCAGGATAATAACTTATTTTGAACCGGGTTGCAGGGGGTTGAGCGAATGTTCGACGGCATGCCGCCTTTGGCAAAGGATTTTCTAAATTACATGGAAACCATCAGGGGCAAGTCCAGGAACACCATTAAGGAATACTGCTATGATCTTCGCCTGTTTTTCCGATTTATTAAACTGGACAGGAATCTGGTCGATCCCGCCTGCGATTTCGACAAAATCGATGTTTCAGACATTGATGTCGATTTGGTCCGTTCCATTACATTAAGCGACCTTTACTCGTTCATGTCGTTTCTGAGCCGCGAAAGGGACAATTCCGCAAGGACAAGGGCAAGGAAGGTGGCATGCATCCGTTCCTTTTTCAATTACCTCACAACCAAGGCCAAGATTTTGGAAACCAACCCCGCGGCCGAGCTTGATTCTCCGAAGATATTAAAAAGTCTTCCGAAATATCTGAATATAGAGGAAAGCAAACGTCTGCTTAATGCTGTGGACGGCAAGCACAAGGAAAGGGATTACGCCATACTGACGCTTTTTTTAAACTGCGGCCTCAGGTTGTCGGAACTTGTGAACATAAACCTCAACATGCTGCGCAAGGACACTCTCACGGTCGTCGGCAAGGGTAACAAGGAAAGGACCATATATCTTAACGACGCATGCATAAAAGCTCTTGAAGCATATCTTAAAGTGAGACCTGTCAACGGGGTCAGGGACAAAAACGCACTTTTTTTGAGTGAAAGGAAACAGAGAATAAGCAACAAAACCGTTCAGCACATCGTCAAAAAATATATAAAAAGTTCCGGGCTGGACCCGGAAAGGTATTCGACGCACAAGCTCAGGCACACCGCGGCGACGCTGATGTACAAATACGGCAATGTCGATATTCGCGCGCTCCAGGAAATACTGGGTCACGAGAGTGTTTCAACCACGGAAATTTACACGCACGTTGACAGCCAGCAGCTCAGGAACGCAGTAAAAAGCAATCCGCTCTCAAACATTGAGCCGTCCAAATGAGCTTCGGCCAATGTTTGCGATTTGTTGACTTGTTAAGTCAACATAATATATACTTTATTAGTATTGTTAATAACATTAGTATTGTTTATATCATTAGTATTGTAAATTGCTTGAGTATTGCAAATTACTTGAGTATTGTAAATTACCCGGGTTTTGCAAAATGCTTTTGTTTGGATTAACCCGGTTTCAGGCCGTCAATAATTTTAAGCGGCTGTAAAATGTTTTGTTGGGGATGAACATAATGATTGTAAGAAGATTTGCATTAATAATAAGTTCGATGGTTTCGCTCTTTCTTTTTGTTACTGGTTTTGTGATACTTTCTTCTATTATAAATGCTGACGAAAACAGCGACGACGGTCTCAGCAACCTTCTGGACCTTGAAGAGCACATGCCAAAAACCGATCCGTTCAATGTGCTCTTTCTCGTGGGAGACCAGGAGGAATACAACACGGACACAATGCTGCTTGTAAACTACAACCCTGAAAAATCTTCGCTCAATATACTGTCCCTCCCCAGGGATACGATGGTGAAATTTGAGGGGTATTATATACCAAAGCTTAATTCCGTGTACAGCACGGGAGGTACGAAAAAAACCTGTGAGACTGTCAGCAATCTTTTGAATGTTAACATTAAATATTATGTATACATCAATTTGAAAACGTTCAGGCAGATTATAGACACGCTGGGCGGTGTCGATTTCTATGTGCCCGTTGACCTGAAATATGACGATCCGACGCAGAATCTTCATATTGATATAAAAAAGGGCATGCATCACATGGACGGCAAAATGGCGGAAGAGTTTCTGCGGTTCAGGAAGCCCAACGGACCCTACACCAAGGAGTTGCTGGAATACTATGACGGAAGCGATTTAAAGAGAATCGAAATGCAGATCCAGTTTATCAAGGAAGTGATCCGGCAGAAGGCCAAGCTTTATAATATTTCGAAAATAAACAGCGTGGTGAACGTGGTTCTGAAAAACATGAAGACAAACATCACGCTTTCGGAAATACTCCAGATTGCTCCGTCCGTTCCCAGGATGAAACCTGAAAACATAAAAGCATTCAGGCTTGACGGTAAGGACGGAATAGTGGATGAAATATGGTATTTCCTTTACAACGGAAGAGTGATCGATCTTTCAACAAAGAAAGTGTATAAGACGGAAAATATTATACCGCTGTATTTCAGTTCCGAAGCGGGAGTTTCGCGCAGTACCGTAAGCGAGGAACAACGGACGGCCATGTACAAATTCACTCCCGCTGACCCGTCGCCGGTGAGTCCTTCTCCTGTATACGTTGAACCAACCCCCTCGCCCACTACAACGCCACCGTCTCCGGAACCAACGGGCGAAGACAGTGATGAAGATGGCTGGGACTGGGAGGACAATCCTTCCAATGACGGCTCGTTTATTACTCCTGACCCTTCTGGAGAAGGATGATTAAGCCAAATAAAAATTCAAATTCATTGAAAAAGGTTGATGATATGACGTTTTGCTCATCATCAACCTTTTAATATTAATATTGAAACTTTTGCTTATTACGTTTCAGGTTTGCAAACTTATATCGGGCTTGCGTAATATTTCTGTACCATTTATTTTATAAAGGAATAGAAAGCCTTATATGCCCTGTAGGTCATGTAAACGTCCGCTTTGCTCGTGATTTCAAAAGGAGAATGCATGGCAAGCACTGCAACTCCGCAGTCCACTACCTCGGCTCCGAGGTTTGCCACAAAAAGGGCTATGGTGCCTCCTCCACCCAGGTCAACCTTTCCAAGTTCGCCAGTCTGCCATATGATATCGTTATTCTTGAACATTTGCCTGAGTTCGCCTATGAACTCAGCATTGGCATCGCTTCCGCCTGCTTTTCCCCTGACTCCCGAATACTTGGTCAAAACCACGCCCTTGCCGGCGTAGCATGCGTTCTTCTTGTCATGGGTGCCTTCATAATTGGGATCCACGGCTGCATTGACGTCAGCCGAAAGCATCCTGGTTTGCGAGAGGCATTTCCTTAGAAGCAGGTCGCTGTATTCTCCCTCAAGGCTGCACAAAAATGCGAGGAAATTCTCGAGCATCGTGGATTGCGCGCCTGTATTGCCCATGCTTCCGACTTCCTCCTTGTCGGTTAACAGGCATACGGCAGTTTTTTCAGGAGTGTCGATATCGAGGATGGCTCTCAGCGCAGTATAGGCGCATACCCTGTCATCCTGCCCGTAAGCTCCGACAAGCCCCCTGTCCAGCCCGACGTCTTTCGCCTTTAAGGCGGGTACAATCTCCAGTTCCGCCGAAACAAAATCTTCCTCGGTGATGCCGTATTTTTCATACAGCAGGTTAAGTATGTTCAGTTTAACCTTTTCCTTAACCTTTTCGTCATTATAGGGTATTGAGCCGAATAAAACATTGAGGCCTTCTCCCGTCACGACTTCGCTTGCCTTTTTCTGCATCTGCTCGGCGGCCAGGTGTGGCAGAAGGTCTGTTATAGTGAAAACGGGATCGTTTTCGTCCTCTCCTATTTTAATCTCCACTGTTTCCCCGTTGCCTTTTATGACAACCCCGTGGAGCGCAAGCGGAATCGTTACCCACTGGTATTTCTTAATGCCCCCGTAATAGTGGGTCTTTGCGAACGCCAGGTCGGTATCTTCGTATACCGGGTTCTGCTTCAGGTCGATTCTCGGGGCGTCTATGTGGGCGCCGACTATGTTAACGCCGCAGGAGGCGGGTTGTTTCCCTATAACGGCCAGTATGGCGGCCTTGTTCCTGATGATTTTGTATACCTTTGTTCCGGGAATGAGTTTCTTGCCCGAATTTATAAGTTCATCAAGAGAAACAAAGCCATTTTCAACGGCAACGCGTTCCGTTTCACGCGCAAATTCCCTTTCGGTTTTTGCAACGTCAAGGAACTTCTTATAATCCTCACAAAAACTGAAAATCTCTTTTCTTTCTTCATCGCTGACTTTCTCCCAGACGTTCTTTGCCTTGTAAGCCAGCTTTTCCTGGAGTTTCTGTCCTTCGGTTTTGTTTTCTTCCATAAATTAAACCTCCCTGAAAATGTTTAATAATGGCAAGCTCCCACCAATTAATAATACAGAATTTTATTACAAAAAGAAAGCCGCCGGGACAAATTTAACAAGTGAGCAATTTATATGCTATACTATTATAATGATTCCCATGTAGCCTGCTATAAAACTGTTTTTGGCAAAGATGCAACGGCAGGCATTGAACCAAGTCGAGAAATTAAATTAAAAATTATCTTAATGAAAAGGAACACGAACAATGGTAATCGAAATTGAAGGCAATATAACCGACGGCAGGTTCATCAGAAGACTCAACCGTTTTGAAGCGCTTGTGGAAGCCGAAGGCGAAGCAAGGCTTGTCCATGTTCCCAACACGGGACGGCTCAGGGAACTGCTTGTCGAAGGTGCATTTGTAATGCTTAAAAAAATCAGCAATCCCCTGAGAAAAACCCAATACAGTCTGTACATGGTTGAAAGGGATGGTATTTGGGTGTCGATCGACTCCGCCAACATGCCGAACCGTATTGTCAATAAGGCATTGAAGGAAAAATGCATAGCCAATTTCGGTGAGTACAGCGATTTTAAACGCGAGGTTTCCGTCGGAGACAGCCGTTTTGATTTTGCTCTTTGCAAAACCGAAGGGCCGTATTACCTTGAAGTCAAGGGAGTAACCCTCGTGGAAGACAATGTGGCCATGTTTCCTGACGCGCCCACGGTAAGGGGCACAAGGCACCTTTATGAACTCGCAAGGCTTAGAAACCAGGGCTTCGGAGCCGGGGTCATTTTTATAGTCCAGCGCTGCGATGCCGAATATTTCAGACCCAATGACAAAACTGACCCGGATTTCGGCGAGGCGCTCAGGAAAGCCAAAAAAGCCGGGATTGACCTTGCAGCTTACCGCTGCGAGGTGCAACCCCGGCAGATCGTACTGGCCGATGAGATTCCCGTAGTGTTATAACCGGTTTACTACTGTATGGCTTTTTGTATGACGCCGCCACCTACCACCACGTCACCGTCGTAGAAAACGACCGACTGACCCGGTGTGATGGCACGCTGCGGTGAGTCGAATATAACCCTCACCATGCCGTTTTCCTCAGGGTATACAACGGCATCGGCCTCCCGGGCGGTATAACGGATCTTTGCCTTTACGCGCATGGGCCCTTCAAGGCTCTCTATCGAAATGAAATTGAGGTCGTCGGCCACCAGCCCGCGCATGAACACTTCGCTTTCATCGCCCAGGATTACGCGGTTATTCTTCACATCAATTTCAACAACGAACATCGGTTTGCCCAGGGCGATGCCAAGGCCTTTCCTCTGGCCTATGGTGTAATGGATAATACCCCTGTGCCGGCCGAGGATGTTGCCCTTCGTATCAATGAAATATCCCGGGACGTCTTCATAATCGGTGTTTTCGCAAATAAAGCGGCCGTAGTCGTTGTCATCGACGAAGCATATCTCCTGGCTGTCAGGTTTCGATGCCACAGGAAGCCCCAATTCCCTGGCTTTTGCCCTGACCGTTTCCTTGTCAAATTCCCCTATCGGCATAAGGATCCTTTTCAACTGGTCCTGCGTGAGGTTGTAAAGCGCATAGGTCTGGTCCTTGCGCTCTGAAACCGATTTTTTGAGATTGTATCTCCCTGTTTCTTCGTTGTACACTATTCGCGCGTAATGCCCCGTGGCGACGTAGTCAATCCCCATGGCAACCGCCTTGTTGAGAAGCGATTCAAACTTTATATACCTGTTGCAGGCTATGCATGGATTGGGGGTTCGGCCGCGAATATACTCGGATGTGAAGTAATCTATGACCTTTTCACGGAATTCGTCCTTGAAATTCATTACGTAAAAGGGTATGCCAAGCCTGTTTGCCACCCTTCTTGCGTCGTCGACGGCGGAAAGGGAACAGCACCCGCCTTCCCTGATACGGCTTTCTTCGCTTGTATCAGGCCATATCTGCATTGTAACGCCTATTACGTCGTATCCTTTTTCCAATAAAACGGCGGCAGCAACAGAACTGTCTACACCGCCGCTCATACCTACCATTACCTTTTTCTTCACCGCGTTCCTCCGTTTAGCGCATCTGAAATGTCATGAAAATTCATGCTGAATCTTCATCGAACTGCTCGTGGACATCCTCGCAGCGCCTGCTGCATGCGTTGCAATCTCCTCCGTCATTATCGAGCGAAATTCCCCTGTTTTTCATGTAATCCGCAATGGCGGATTTTATGGCTTCTTCCGCGAGCACGGAACAGTGCATCTTGACGGGCGGAAGTCCGTCCAGGGCTTCGGCAACGGCTTTGTTCGTAATCTTTAAAGCTTCCTCGACAGTCTTTCCCTTGATCATTTCCGTTGCCATGCTGCTCGTTGCAACGGCAGCGCCGCATCCGAACGTCTTGAACTTGGCATCGACTATTACGCCGTTGTCTATCTTAAGGTACATTTTCATTATGTCTCCGCACTTGGCGTTGCCGACCTCGCCGACGCCGTCGGCATTTTCTATTTCTCCCACATTTCTTGGATTCATGAAATGGTCCATTACTTTTTCACTGTACATTTAGACTCCCTCTTTCACTTTTTCATATAATGGAGACATGGCTCTAAGTCTCTCTACTATGGGCGGCAGAGTTTCAAGCAGGTAATCCACGTCCTCCATCGTGTTCTCTTCCCCGAAGGTCAGCCTCAGGGACCCGTGGGCCGTTTCGTGACTTAACCCGATGGCGAGGAGAACATGGGAAGGATCGAGGGAACCCGACGTGCACGCCGAACCGCTCGAAGCCGCAATCCCCTTCATGTCAAGCATCAGTAACAGCGATTCTCCTTCGATATATTCAAAGGAAATGTTCACATTGCCCGGGAGGCGCTTTTCCCTGTGACCGTTCAGCCTTATATGAGGAATCCTCCTGAACAGTTCATCAATCGTACGGTCCCTGAGCGCAATAAGTTTCCTGTTATATTCATCCATATTCTTCGTGGCAATTTCAATGGCTTTGCCAAGACCTACGATTGCGGGTACGTTCTCGGTACTGGCGCGCCTGCCGCGCTCCTGGGCGCCTCCATGCATGAAATTGGTGATCTTGACCCCTTTGCGTATATATAAAGCGCCGATGCCCTTGGGACCATAGAATTTGTGCCCTGAAAGCGACAGGAGGTCGATGTTCATTTTGTTCACGTCAATGGGCACATTGCCTACGGCCTGGACGGCGTCAGTGTGGAAATAAACGCCCTTCTCCCTGGCAATGGCGCCGATTTCCCCGATGGGCTGGATTGTGCCGATTTCGTTGTTTGCAAACATTATCGAAATCAGGATGGTCTCAGGGCGAATGGCTTTTCTCACGTCTTCGGGCGAAACCAGTCCGTCCTTGTCCACCGGCAGATAAGTAACTTCAAAGCCTTCACTCTCAAGGTACTGACAGGTGTGAAGCACGGCATGGTGTTCGATCGAGCTTGTAATAATGTGATTGCCCTTTTGCCTGTTGGCATAGGCAACTCCCTTGATCACCCAGTTGTCGGCCTCAGTGCCCGAGCCGGTGAAGAAGATCTCCTTCACGTCGGCTCCCAGTGCCAAAGCCACTTTTTCCCTCGCTTCTTCAATGGCTTTTTTGCTTTCGCGGCCGATGGAATATATTGTGGAGGCATTGCCGTATTTTTCAGTGAAATAAGGCAACATTGCCTCGAGAACTTCTTTTCTTACATAGGTTGTTGCAGCGTGATCAAGATACACAAATCTTTCGCTCATGGAAATTACCCCTTAATGCCGAGTGTTTTGCATGATTTATTTTACCTATTTAAATATTCCCGGAGGATCAATTATTAAACATAATTTCCACCGTTTTTGTAGGAATTCATATGCCTTGTGACATGGCTAAATGTAGTACATATAGCCGTTGTCTTCATTCATCTTCTTAACTTCATTCACAAGGTCCTGGAGCGTGATGGAATCCACCACCTCATTGACCCTGTCCCTTATTTTTTTCCAAACAAGCCTTGTCACGCAGGCATTTGCCCTGTCACACACGTTCGTGCTGTCCTCCGAAACGCATTCTACGGGTGCCAGCGATCCCTCGAGCGAACGAAGAACAGATCCTACAGTGATATTGTCAGGGCTCGTCGCGAGCATGTATCCTCCCTGGGCGCCCCTCACGCTTTTTACAAGGCCGTTTTTCCTCAACATCGCGAAAAGCTGCTCCAGGTAGTTTTCCGATATGTCCTGCCTTTCGGCTATACTTTTGAGGGAAACCTGGCCTTCCTGGGAATTCAGCGCCAGGTCAAGCATGGCCTTGATGCCGTATCTGCCCCTCGTTGAAAGCTTCATATCATATCAGTCTCCTAATTCCAAGTAATTTACTCAGATTTCATTCTTAGAATATCACTAAGGATTTTAAAAGTCAATATAGTTTTTTCACACAGAACCATTTTCTGCATTTTTACGGTTCCAGTTCTTGTTTTTCGCTTTCAAATGAATTGACGTGCCTGTTCCGTTCATTGATAATATTATTGTCAGGTTTGGCATGATTATTTATCAGCCCGGCCCAATAATCCAATCCTGATAATTTTAATATGGAACGAAGTAATAATTAGCACTCACAATAACCTTAAAGTAATTATTTTTAAATGACTGTTATTCATTTTACAAAACGGAGGGCATGGAATGAGCGATATAAGTATAAAGGATCTTTACAAGTGGTGCAGTATCCCCGTTGATCAGCTGGAAGGCCACCCGGATTTGAAAGTGCCTTTCAGGATCGTAAGGGATTCAAGAGAAATGGGAGAAGTAATGGCGAGAGAGTTTGTAGACGAAATAAAGGCAGCAAACCGCGAAGGTCGCCCCTACAGGGCCATTGTACCCTGCGGGCCGAAATGCTGGTATGAACCCTTTACGCGCATAGTAAACGAGGAAAGAGTATCGCTAAAAAATCTTTATGTCTTCCACATGGATGAATGCCTTAACTGGGAAGGCAAGCTGCTGCCGAAAAATCACCCGTATAATTTCAGGACCTTCATGGAAAAACATTTTTACGGCGGAATCGATCCTGAACTGGCTGTTCCCATGGATCAGAGGTTTTTCCCTGAGCCCAGGCTCATAGAGTACATCAAGGAGAAAATTTCCGAAGCACCGATTGATCTTACGCTGGGCGGCTGGGGCCAGGACGGGCATATTGCCTATAACCAGGCAAGACGCCATCCCTTCAGCAAAATAACCCTGGAACAGCTCAGAAATTCTGAACTGCGCATACAGGAAAACAACATTGATACCATTATCACGCTGGCCCACAGGAGTTTTGGAGCGGCGTACCAGTTCGTTCCCCCGATGTCCATAACCCTTGGCATGAAAGAATGCCTGTCTGCCAAAAAGGTCAGAGTCTACAGCGATACTGGCGCCTGGAAGCAGACGGCGCTGCGCGTGGCGCTGTTCTCCGGGGAAACCGTGGAATATCCCATGACACTGCTGCAAAGCCACCCTGACGCACTGATAACGGCCACTTATGAAACTGCCTGCCACCCCATATCGGAAAACCCGGACTGGGAATTTGAGGGAGTAAATGTATGACAAAGCTGAGACCATTGGGTAATGATTACAGATACAAAAGAATAATTGGAACCGGCGGTCTTGGCACCGGTATGTTTTTCAAACTGCAGGGAAATCACACGCTTGGCCGCAATGAAAGCAGGCTTGGTGACAGGCTGCCGTACAGGGATTACTGCAAGCAGCACATAATTCTGCACTATATTTCGGTGTTTCTTTCAGGCGAAAGTTTTGAAGTTTTCCCCATAGGCAGAGTCGGCGATGATGAACAGGGAAGGCAGATTTTAAGGGAAATGGCCGGGTCAGGTATGAAAATGCACGGCGTGAAAATTCAGCCCGGCGCAAGCACTCTTTTCAGCGTATGCTTTATTTACCCCGACAGCACCGGCGGAAATATCACCACTTCTTCAAGCGCGAGCAGCATGGTGGAGCCTTCCGATATTACGGATTTTATGGCTTTAATTGACGGTGGTGGGATTTCTGCCTTCGGAAATGAGTATTCCCGTGACAGGGATGTTCCGACAATAATGCTGGCCGCTCCTGAAGTGCCTGTCGAAACAAGGATTCAGCTGCTTAAAGAGGGACGTAAGCGTAAATTTTTCAATGCGGCTTCAGTGTTGTCTGGAGAAGTTGATGAGTTTTGCAGTGCGAGCGGATTTGAACTGACGGATCTGCTTTCCGTAAATATTGACGAAGCTGCTGCCATTTTGAGAATGGGAAAAGGCGTTCTTTATGAAAACGGTGAGGTTGGCAGTGCCCGGCACGGTGACGGTTTTCCATGTGGCAATCATGATGAAAATGCAATTGGCGAAAACTCCTCGAAGTCGTTTGCCCGTGCCTGCTACAAAGTGGTTTCGGAAAAAAACCCGGACATAATGCTTATTGTCACCGACGGGCCGAACGGCAGCTATTGTTTCAGCAAAGGTATTGAGGAGCACGTTCCGCCATTAAAAACTGAAGCTGCCGCAACGGGCGGCGCAGGAGACGCTTTGCTGTCTGGCACACTCGCAGGCTTATGCTGCGGTCTTCCATTTTTGAAAGGCAAATCCGATTTGATATTTTCCGAAACTCCCGTAAAGAGCGCAGTTGAGCTCGGCACAATACTTGCTTCCCTTTCGGTTACGACCTATGACTCGATACACCAGGAAGCAACTCCTGAGTTGCTGAAAGAGTATGCGCTCGGCAAGGGCGTGGTTTTTTCCGGGGAATTCAGGAAAGTATTCGGATCTTGAGCATACATATTATCCTGAAAATACCTTATTTCAACATGGAAAGGGTTATAACCCCGGCAAAGGTTATAACCCTTATTATTCATGGTCTTGAACCTGATTTTGATTCTGATTCTTATCCTAATGCTATTCCTTTTCCTTATCCGGATCCTGGCTCTTTACCTGAACTTTATCCTTATCCGCATCCCTATCCTGGTCCCTGTTCTTATCACCTCTCCATTTCTCGAGCCACTCCCTGATCCTTGCTTCATAACCGTTGTTGCCCGGCCTGTAGTATATGGTCCCCCTGATCTCTTCGGGCAGGTATTCCTGCCTTACCAGGTTGTTGGGATAGTCATGGGGATACTTGTAATCCTTTCCGTACCCGAATTTCTCCCTGAGTTCTTCCACGGGCGTTGAGCGGAGATGAAGGGGAACTGACCCTGTGCGGCGGTTTTGTATGTCGTGGAGCGCCGATTCGATTGCCATATAGCACGAGTTGGACTTGGGGCTTGTGGCTACGGCAATGGCCGCATGGGCCAGGATTATCCTTGCCTCGGGCATGCCCACCATCCTGACTGCCTCGGCCGCTGCCACAGCTACCTGGAGAGCCGTGGGATTTGCCATCCCCACATCTTCCGAGGCCGCGATTATAATTCTTCTTGCGAGAAACTCGGGATCCTCGCCCGCATACAGGGCTCTCGCAAGGTAAAACACAGCGGCGTCGGGATCGCTTCCCCTCATGGACTTTATCATCGCGCTGATGTTGTCATAATGATTATCCCCGTCCTTGTCAAAGTTTAAGGGTCTTTTTTGCACGCACTCGGCAATAACGGACAGGTCTATTTCAATTTTACCGTCCTTGTTGGGTTCACTCGTCATAACGGCGAGTTCCAGCGCATTGAGAGCTACCCTTGCATCGCCGTTGCATATATTGGCGAGATAATCCTTCGCTTCTTCCGACATGGAAATGTCGAGATATCCCAGTCCCCTTTCCCTGTCCCCGAGCGCGCGATTAATCAGGATCTTTATATGTTCTTCCCTGAGCGGCTTGAGCATGAATACGGAGGATCGGGATATTAAGGCCTTGTTTACCTCGTAATAGGGATTTTCCGTTGTCGCCCCGATCAGGACTATGGTACCGTTTTCCACGTAAGGAAGAAGAGCATCCTGCTGCGCCTTGTTAAATCTGTGGATTTCATCTATGAACAGTACGGTCCTGCCGCTGGGATTGAGCATCGGGTTCTGGGTGTCCTCGACAATCCTTCGTATATCGGCAATGCCGGCCGTGACGGCGTTTATTTTTTCAAAGCTGGCCTTCGTTGTCGCGGCTATAATGCGCGCCAGCGAAGTTTTTCCCGTGCCGGGAGGGCCGAACAGGATTATCGATGAAATCCTGTCAGCCTTTATCATGCGATACAGCAGCTTGCCCTTCCCTACGACTTCCTCCTGTCCGACAAACTCTTCCAGCGTCCTCGGAGACATCCTGTAAGCAAGGGGTTCTCTCATCCCTGACATGTCTGTCCCACCCCTTCTGTCTTTTGTTAACGGGCTTCCGGAAACAAGATTTATTTACCGATTTTAAGAATTCATTTACTGCTATAAGATTCATTTATGTTATTAGATTCATTTATAGCTACTAATAATTTTAACGTTATTAAGATTCATTTACCCTGATTGAAGTTCATTTACTGTTACGTTATAAAGAATTATTTAATGTTATTATGACTCATATATCGGCATTTATCTGCCCGAAACGGTGAAGGAAGCCCAGATATTTTCAACTTCCTCCGTTGTCGCACTGGTATTGCTGCTATCGGAAACAAGCGTCATAAAGCAGTAGCTGTATTCATTACCGGTTACAATGCGGCATTTTAATTCCCCGAACAGCTGCTCTTCTTCGTCTTCTATCCTGTAAACCAGCAGCCTTACATTTTCGTCTTTTTCCTTCACGATTTTGTCCACCGTCTTCACGTTTTCAAAATTGTCCAGGAAAATTGAGAGTATTGTGAATTGCTTTTCAATGTCTTCATTTTCAATGGATTTCAATGCGGGAACGGCTTCCACCGCCACCTCAATATGGGCATACGGGCTTGAAAACGCCTTTACATTGTTTAAGAAAGAAGCATAGCTCATCCAGTAACCGGGCAGTCTCAGGGACCATTTATAGTTCCTGTCCTGGTAAGGGACAATTCTGTCGGATGAAGCGAGCCTGCGGCTTCCGAACATGCTGTTATAGAATTCGAAATAATCTTTGAAGTCGGTCCCGCTTAAATCACCTATCCTGAACGTTTCAAGGAGATTGTCAATGACGGCGGATTTTTCTTCATAACTTTCGGCAGGTGCCTTTACTGTAAGATTATACATCAGGCCGTTGGCAAAAACAAACCTGTCGTCGTATATATACTCGGAGTCACCGACGGTTAAGCGGTACATGATGTTATAGCTTTTATATCCTGCGAGGGAACCTTCTTCCGCGGAAATAAGCTTGTAAAGACCAGGATTCATGTATTTTTCATAGTTTGAAAGCATATGCCTGCCGTAAGCTGCTACGTCGGTTTCCGAAGGTCCTTCAAGTACATAAATGCTGATGTACTCTTTTCTGCCTGT
Source organism: Bacillota bacterium (assembly GCA_023623175.1). GTDB lineage: Bacteria > Bacillota > Clostridia > Acetivibrionales > JAMNXU01 > JAMNXU01. Next base: position 9,340 of record JAMNXU010000016.1, on the reverse strand, counting down.
TCCGAGGAATATATAGTTGAAGCTTTGTTCAACGACATCCCATTCGGGCAGGACGCTAATTTCCCACAAGGTATATCCCGTTGTGGCATCCAGGACGAAATAGTTTTCGAATTTCACAAGGCCGTATTCCACGGTGGAAAGATTCTGCACGGTACGGTCGTTGCCGGTGTAGTCGAGGCTGAAGGAATTGATTATTCCCATGAGATAGCTGTTTTCCGTAATAGTTTCGGGGTCGGTTTCGATATAGTATGTCAGTCTCAGTATGTATATGTAGTTATCTTTAACGAAAGCGCGTTCAAGCACTGCCTCGTAATCGGGATTCGTATACTGGAATTCCGCGTATGCCGGGACGACATCCTGCCTGAGTAACGCTTCCGAAGGTTCGGAATACAGGTATGATTCAGGATCCTCAATTACGGAATTGTAGTATTCCTCCAGCGTTTTTCCGTCAGCAGGCAGGACTTCAATTTCAATGGCTATTCCCCTGTAACTGTTCAATATGCATACATACCTGGAATTGAAGGATATGTCAATAATTCTCGAGCTGCTGGGTACGTTGACACGCCAGTTGAAATAACTGTTTCCGACTGCGGGTTTTGTTATGCTGTCTGTAAGGAAGGATAAATCCGTCAGAGCACCGTCATCTTCCATTATAATTTGTATTTTTCCGTTCGCGGGATTGTATTCGGTCCTGACGTCGAAGTTTTCAGTGATGAGTTCTAGCGGGACCATCAGGCCTTTTAAGCCTTGCCTGACGGCGGAAACAAGCTGCTTTTTCTTAAGGTTGAGATAATATTCGCTGCTTCCGGGAATCAGCTCAATTAAATCTTCCCTGTAAATAATCTCCACTGTGCCTTTGCTTGTATATACAATCTCTGCACCAAAGCATTCAAGAATCGGGTCAAGCGGCAGATACACGGTATTCCCGGAAACATGGGGCTTTTCCACCCTGATGACAGCTCCATTGGCCTTCATTATTTCCGAGCCCACCGTCAGTTCTATACTCAGTATGTCGTCCGATCCAGCTGCTGCTGCGGGAAGGTATGCCGTCAAAACGGCGACGATGAGAACAAAAACAACCAAAGATTTATATTTTAACGGTTTCATGGCCATATTCCTTTCAAACATTATATTTTTAACAGGAAAACACACATGCAGTTTATAATCACGGAACCTGGGAAAACACGACGCTCACCTTAATAATATTACCGGCACGCATTATTGTAAACTGCGCGGTGTCGCCGGGCAGGTATTTCTTCATGCATTCGTTGTAGTCAATTATGGTATTTACCGATACGCCGTCAACTTCCAGGATCCTGTCGTCTTCCATCAGGCCGGCTTTTTCAGCCGGAGAACCGGGAACCACCTCGTTTATGGTCAGACCTTCATCGGTGGGCAGGCCGTAAGTGGCAAGCAGGCTTTCCGACATCCTTACGCCGAGCCACGGCCTCATGACTTTGCCGTATTTTTCAAAATGGCTTATCACGTATTGTACAGTATCAATGGGTATTGAGAAACTCATTCCCTCTATACCATAGCCCATGTACTTGGTACTGGTTATACCTATAACTTCGCCTTTCATGTTTACGAGCGGTCCGCCGCTGTTACCCTTGTTGATGGCGACGTCGGACTGGATCAGCCTGAACTCGCTGTCGACTGAACGGTTTATGCCGCTTATAATTCCCATTGTCGCAGAGTTCCTCAGTGAAAACGAAAGCGGCGTACCTATGGCTACTACCGTTTCCCCGACTTCCACGCTGCCCATGTCTCCGAAAGTGGCGGCGGGCAGCATGCCCTTGTCAATTTTTATCAGCGCCAGGTCATACATGTTGTCTAGGGCCTTGAGCCTGGCCTGGTACGCCCTGCTGTTGGAGAGCACGACAACGATTTTTTCCATGTTTCTTACTACATGGGCGTTGGTGATTATGTACCCGTTGGGCTTGATAATTACCCCCGTCCCAAACAAAAGGCCGTCCGCGGAGGAGTCAATTACTGTGTCGCCCGTTTTGGCTTTTCCTATGATCCCTACAACCGACGGGCTCACTTTTTTGACTACATCGGTTACGGAATACTCACCGACTTTGGCCGCGTTCGAACCATAAGTGATTGTCGGCAGCATCATCGCCAACAAAAGAAAAATCGCCGTAATTTTTAACTTGATTCTCATGGCTACCCCCTCATTACTTCTTGTTTTAACCGGCGAGTCCAATCCTTGCATTCACTTTTTATATATGAAAATGAATCGACAGAGATGTCCAAAGTGATGCAAAAGATTAAAAAAATGGAAAACTAACTTATTGACATTATACCACATATTATATATTGCTGGAAGAAAACTGCAGAGCAAAAAGCGCCGCAGCCGAGCAGTTCGTCGACGGTTTTGCCGTAAAATAAGGCGATGGACAGCAACAGCGTGATGGCTGTCAAAAAAAAAAAAACTGCATCAGGTTTTATCCCCGTGCAGTCAGTATTACATTTATATTAATATTGGTTATATGATATTGGGCGTTTTTGTCTGAGAATTCATGCCTTAAATTGAAGAAATAAACGTATTTTCAAGTGAAAAAGCCATTTAAGCAAAAACATTACTACATAAAACATTTATGACAATCAGGCTTCATATAAAGGGTACCTGTCGCAGAGCTCCCGGACCCCCCTGATAACCTCCTGCTTCGAGCCTTCGAAATCCGTCAGGCATTTATGGACCAAATCGGCAATAACATCCATGTCCTGTTCATTCATTCCCCTTGTGGTCACCGCCGGCGTTCCTATCCTGATGCCGCTGGTAATAAAGGGGCTCTTCGTATCAAAAGGAATTCCGTTCTTGTTTACGGTGATCCCGACTTCATCAAGCATGTGCTGCGCGTCTTTTCCCGTGATGCCCATATTGGTCAGATCCACGAGCATCAGGTGATTGTCCGTTCCACCGGAAACCAGTTCAAAGCCCCTGCGCATCAGGCCTTCCGCGAGAGCCTGTGCATTGTTCCTGATGCGTTTCTGATATTCCCTGAAGCTGTCGGAAAGGGCTTCCTTGAAGCTCACGGCCTTGGCGGCGATGACATGCATCAGCGGTCCGCCCTGAATGCCCGGGAATACGGCGCTGTCAATAGCCTTGGCATATTCAGCGGTGCAGAGTATCATGCCTCCGCGAGGTCCCCTGAGGGTCTTGTGAGTGGTTGTCGTTACAAAATGGGCGTACGGAACGGGACTCGGATGCAATCCTGCTGCAACCAGCCCGGCGATGTGGGCCATGTCCACCATCAGCAGCGCTCCAACCTCGTCGGCTATTTCCCTGAATATCTTAAAATCAATAATCCTGGGATAGGCGCTGGCGCCGGCAATTATCAGTTTGGGCCTGTGCCTGAGAGCAAGGGAACGCACCTCGTCGTAATCTATGCGACAGTCTTCGCGTCTTACGCCATAGGACACGACTTCATAATATTTTCCGGAAATGTTCTTGGCCATCCCGTGGCTCAGATGACCGCCATGGGCCAGGCTCATTCCGAGCACCTTGTCGCCCGGGTTGAGCACTGCAAAAAAAACAGCCATGTTCGCCTGGGCTCCCGAATGGGGCTGTACATTGGCGTGATCTGCACCGAACAGCTTTTTTGCCCTTTCAATGGCGAGGCTTTCAACGATATCGACGTACTCGCAGCCACCGTAATATCTCTTGCCCGGATACCCTTCCGCATACTTGTTGGTCAGCGGCGAGCCGAGGGCTTCCATGACGGCTGCGCTGACAAAATTTTCCGAGGCAATAAGCTCAATTTTGCTCCTCTGCCTCTGCGCTTCCTTTTCTATCGCATCCGCAACTTCTGGATCGATTTTGGACAATTCCCTGAGACTGTACATTGTGAACCTCCCATGCATTTTTATTGGTGTTTATGCCGTGAATGAAAAAAAGTCAAATCTCCGGATTTGACCATTGAGCATAAACACCAGAAGCTTTGAAAAGCCAGTCTTTGTGTCTCTGTCCTTTTGCCTGAGAGATTTTCCTTTGAAGCGTGAATCTTCAAAAGTTTGCCCCTTCGGCGCCATAAATGGTCTCTCCAGAGTTGCGTCATGCCACAGTCTTGTTTTACCTGAGAGTATGACTCCTTCGGTGTACCTTTTTTCAAGGTATCTCTCCCATGGCAATCATCCGCCGTATTTACTCATTTCACTAAGTAATTATATTAAATAAAAAACAGGGGTGTCAACTAAAGGAAACGGCATCACGCGAAGTAACCGTCAGGATCTCGGTATTTTCGACAGCCCTGTTTATAAGGCCTTCCGTGTCGAGAACCTTTTCGAAATGCTCGGTTTTTTCAAGGCGCGGACGCGTCTGCGGGTGTTTTGCCACGAAAACCGTGCAGCAATCCTCGTAGGGCAGTATCGAAGTTTCGTACGTGTTGATTTTCTTTGCAATATTTATGACTTCGTTCTTGTCCATACCTATCAGGGGCCTGAAAACAGGCATGTTGACCACTGAATCGGTAACCACGATGCTTTCCATCGTCTGGCTTGCAACCTGCCCGAGGCTCTCACCGGTTACAAGCGCCTGGCATCCGTTTTTTCTAGCAATAATTTCGGCAATCCGCATCATGAACCTTCTCATTATGATAGTAAGCTGGTCCACGGGGCATTTCTCGTTAATTTCAAGCTGTATTTCGGTAAAAGGCACAATGTGAAGCCTGATTGCGCCGCAATATTCGCTCAGGATTCTCGTAAGGTCTATTACCTTGTCTTTCGACCTTTCGCTGGTGTACGGGTAGCTGTAGAAATGAACGGCTTCGATTTCGACGCCCCTCTTGGCTACCATCCAGCCCGCCACGGGGCTGTCAATGCCTCCCGAAAGCAGCAGTACGGCTTTCCCGTTTGTACCCGTGGGCATTCCGCCGTTGGCGGGTATGATTTCGGTGAAAATATAGGCGTGATCCCTGACTTCCACGAAAAGGATGAAATCAGGGTTATGAACGTCCACGGACAGGCGCGGAAAGGACCTCAGTATGTGGGCGCCCAGTTTTTTGCTTATTTCAGGCGATTTCATCGGGTAAGTCTTATCGCCCCTCTTGGTTTCAACCTTGAAAGTGATATGGTTGTTCTTTTCGAGCAGTTTTTTCACCATTAAGACCGAGTTCTGCTGTATTGAGTCAAAGTCGGCTTCGGTTTTCAGCACGGGACTTACCGACACTATGCCGAAAACCCGCGTAAGCCTGTCCAGGGCCTTGTCAAAATCATATTCATCATCCGCTGGTTCAATAAAAATGCGCCCCTGGGACTTGATCACGTCAACCCTGCCCAGGTCCGACAGCGAGCTTTTTATGTTTCTGACAAGCCTTTCTTCAAAATATGGCCTGTTCAATCCTTTAAGCATTATTTCTCCGTATCTTACAAGTATTATTTTCTTCATCTTGGACCTCTCCGGATATTTTGTAGTTTCGGCACTATTTCGCTGAGCGCTTCGACAATTGCTTCCACGTCGCTTTCATCGTTTTCGCAGGAAAAGCTAATCCTTATAGCCCCGTCCATCTCAGCGGGCGGAACGTTCATGGCTTCCAGCACATGGCTGAACATTTTCTTTCTCGATGAACATGCCGAACCCGTGGAAACATAAATATTGCGCTCTTCAAGATGATGCAGCAGCACTTCCGATTTGACTCCCGGGAAAGCTATGTTCACTATATAAGGCAGTGCCGATTCGGGGCTGATCACCCTGTACCGTCCCTCAATTTTCGAAAGGCTTTCAAGCAGCAGTTTCTTCAGTTTTTTAACATGATCGTAAGACCGGTTCATATTTTCCAGGGCTATTTCCGCTGCAAGCCCGAAACCGCATATCCCGGGAACGTTTTCAGTTCCGGATCTCAGCAGCGATTCCTGCCCGCCCCCGTGAAAAAGAGGTTTTATCCTTATATTCTTATCAACAAAGAGCGCGCCGACGCCCTTGGGCCCGTGAATCTTGTGAGAGCTCACGGACATAAGCCCGATGCCTGATTTGGAAGGATTGAGCCGGACCTTTCCGAAAGCCTGGACGGCATCGACATGGATTACGGCATCGGGATTCCTGGCGTCGCGAAGCTTTGCTATTTCTTCAACGGGCTGTATTGTCCCGGTTTCGTTATTTACGACCATTATGCTTATCAATGCCGTATCGCCCCTGATGAGCGATTCAAGCATGTCAAGATCCACGACTCCGTTTCCGTCAACTTTTACAAAATCAACGCCGTAGCCTTTTTCTGAAAGGTACCTGAATACCTCGAGGACCGAGGGATGTTCAATGGCGGAAGTAATCACATGCCTGCCTTTTCTCGCGTTGGCTTCAAGGTAGCCGAGAATCGCAAGGTTATTCGATTCGGTGCCCGAAGACGTGAAAATAATCTCGCTGTCCTGGGCATTCAGCGAACGGGCTATGATGACGCGCGCCTTTTTAACAAGCCTTTCCGCCTCTATTCCCTTTTTGTGAAGCGATGAAGGGTTGCCGTAGCATTCGAGCGCCGTTTCGCTCATATACCTGATAACATCTTCATACGGTCTTGTAGTTGCGCTGTTGTCAAGATAGACTTCTTTGTTCATTGCCTATTCACCGATTTTATGTTAAATTTTCGCACGATTGCTTGTTCACCGGCTTACACCTTAGTTATTTTAGCATAAAGGACAAAAATTATCCATTGATAAATAATGACCGAAAAACCGGCGTGACCTTTCCGCGTGAAGTGCTGCGGTTTCAGCTGGGAAAGTTGAATTTTAAATACAATAAATATCCACATTCACTTGATTGTCATTTGATGTAAATAATGTTATCATGGAACAAAGGCGGTAGCATACACGTCAGAATGTTATCAGAATATTATCATCGGAAAAATAATTGCGTACAAATTTATAAACATAAGAACCGGTGAGGTATAAGAACCATGATTGACAGGCTTGAAAAAAAACTTGGCAGGAAAGCTCTTGTGCTCCTGGTAATTGCCGTTGTTGGACTGATTGCTTATGCAAACAGTTTTACGGCTCCCTTTGTACTCGATGATTACGGTTCCATAGTCAACAACAAGTCAATCAGGGATCTTTCCGACATTAAGGCGATGTGGGATTTTTATTCCTCACGCTTCATTGTCTACATCACGTTTTCGATAAACTGGACCATTCACAACAAGCTGACAGTGACAGCCCTGGCGGCAAGGATACTGTGCGGTATTGTTTCCGGAATTGCAGCGTTTTTGGTGCTGTATACGGTTTTGTCCCTCAGGAAGATCAGGAAAGCCCTTAAGCTGTGGCAAAGACTGTTTATTTCCCTTGCCGCGGCGGTTATAACCGGTTTTTTGCCCATTTATCCCGATGATTTCACTGCAAAGCTTGCCGGGCAAATTACAAACATGCTGCGCGATGGCGAGCTCGTCGGTTTCCATGCAACAAATCTTATAATACACGTATTCAACGCATGGCTTGTTTACCTGATAATCAGGAACATATTGTCCCTTGAACATTTCTCCGGCAAACTTCCCGGCAGGTACAAGCACCTTGTTTCGACCGTATCGGCGCTTGTGTTCGTATGCCATCCGATGCAGGTAAATGCAGTGACATATATAGTACAGAGAATTGCGTCGCTCGCTTCCATGTTCTATTTGCTGTCCGTACTGTTCTTTATTCTTTACCGCATCAGGAACAGGATCGCATATTTTCTGCTGACGCTCGTTTTTACGGTATTGGCGATGTATTCGAAGGAAAACACCATCACGATACCGTTCATGCTTACGACGATAGAATTTCTGTTTTTCCTGAAGGACGGGAAAACGCGCTGGTGGAAACGCGCGCTGTTTTTGGCGGTATTGCTGTCCACTGTCGTCATAATACCCGGAACAGAGCTTTTCCTCGGAGGATACAGCCAGAGCGACCCGGGAGGACAGTTCAAGGCAAGCACCGACATGAGCAGGCTTGTGTATTTTTATACTCAAATGAATGTAATAATGCTTTACATTCGCCTGCTTTTCATACCTGACAGGCAATGCTTTGACTACAGCAACGATTTTCCGAAATCCTATTCCATACTGGACAATTACTCCTGGGTTTGTTTTATCGTATTGCTTGCAATAGGACTGATTGCCCTTTACAACCGGAAGAAAAACAAGCTTTTCTGCTTCGGCGTGCTTTGGTTTTTCATAGCGCTGTCCGTTGAGTCGTCGTTTATTTCAATAAAGGATGTATATTTTGAACACCGGCTGTATTTGCCGATGGCCGGGTTTATAATGGCCATCGCGGGCTTGATATTTGCCCAGTGGAACCTCGAAGGCGAAGCGCGCAATGTTTTTGCAAAGCCGATTACGCTGTTCATTGCCGTGTCGATTGTCATGATTCCGTACTATACCGTTATGACGCTGAAACGGAACTATGTTTACAGCGATGAAGTCCGCCTGTGGTCCGATGTGGTGGAAAAGGCGCCCTACAGCGACAGGGGGTACAGTTCGCTTGCCGCAGCGTACATGGATTTGTATGAAATCGGCGGGTGCGAGGACGAGGAATTGTTTAAAAAGGCCGAAGAATCGTTCAAACTTGCAATCAAGGTAGCTCCCTACAATGAAACTGCTCACAGCAATTACGCGAAGCTGCTGTATCTCGGCGGCCGTTACGAGGAATGTATAAAGGAAGCCAATATAGCCATATCCATCGATCCTTCAAAATACAGTTATTATCACCTCGGAAACGGATACAGGGCCCTGGGCAATTATGAAAAAGCTCTCGAAGCTTACAGGAAGGGCTATAACCTGGACAAGGAGTGCAGTTTTATCATACTGGCCCTTGCGGATCTCTATTACGAAACAGACCAGTATTATCAGGCCTATACCTTCTATAGCATGTATGACCGCCTGTTTGACAGCAAATATGCGCGCAACAGAATGAAAAAACTAAAGGAAGAATATCCCTTCCTTTAGTTTTCATTGTCCTTTTCGCGCTGCCGTTCCATAAATTCCTTCAAATAGACAGTGCGGTAATCGCCTTCCATTTCAATGCACCTGCAGCAATTGTCGCATATCTTGCTGCTGTCGAGGTCGCACAGATCGCATTCGCCGCAGTCAATACATTCGCGGTCATACAATACACATTCCTTCAAATATACGGTCCCTCTCTCGTTGAGTTCATTTTGCCTGACTTCATTACAAGGCTCACAGTCGTTTACGCATGCAAGCCCAACAGTTGTTTCTAAATTACAATAGCACTGTTGCTTAACGGTGTCAATACACAATGACAAAACCATAGTGTAAAATAATTGTAGGACATTTTCAGGATAAAAAATAACAAGAGATCCTCACTTTTTGATACGATGTAATCACCATAAAAAACCATTGAAAAGGAGGATCTCTTGTGA
>JAMNXU010000011.1 GCA_023623175.1 Bacillota bacterium | reverse complement strand
CATATCCTTTCCTCCTGTACGATGATGTTTGGTCAACATAATCATACAGGAAATTTGATTAAGGTGGCCTAATTTTTTCCCGGTATGTGGTATGATTTTAGAGTAGCATTAACAATTAAAACACCAGCAGCTATAAATTCCGCACTAGATTACTATTTTCCTTTTGAATATCCAAACAATAAAGTAGCTGTTTAATATTACTTAAATCCCAAAACAAGATATATTTGTGACTAATATACTTAACCTCTTAATGCAGATATTACATCAGGGAGTTATTCTCCTCACTCCATATGCGCTGTTACCCTTGTTGTAATAATTAACATTTTATGCTATCTTTGTGGATACAAGCTTGAGCTTCCCAAATGACTTTCGGTATCATTTTTAAATCAAATGAAATTATGGCGATGATTTCGTAAGTGACATAAATTACTGGCGATAGTTTTACAAGTGATTATGCGATTGAAACAGCATTGTCATCTTTCAAGAAAGACAGGTGTCACAATGATCTATCATATAGCGATCTGTGACGATAACAGGATCGAAGCGGAACTGGTGGCAGATATCGTGCATAAGTGGTCGCAGAGGACCAAAAAACCTGTGTCTGTAAATTGCTTTTCGTCGTCGGAGGCCTTCCTGTTCCATTACGCGGAAAATAAAAACTACGATATTTTGCTTCTCGATATTGAAATGGGCGCGATGGACGGCGTGGAGCTGGCAAAGGAGCTTCGGCGGGAGAACGACACGGTTCAGATTATATTTATTACGGGCTATCCGGATTTTTTGGCGGAAGGTTACGAAGTATCCGCTCTGCATTATCTTTTGAAGCCAGTTTCAGAGGAAAAGCTCTCGGTTGTATTGGACCGGGCGGTCCTGCAGCTTGAAAAGCTTGGGAAAACGGAAAAGTCGTTAATCTTTGACACGGACAGCGAAACGGTCCGCATAAAGTGCCATGATATAGTTTTTGTTGAAGCCTTTGCCCATAAATGCTCGATTACAACCGTGAACGGAGTGTTTGAAGTGAAAATGGGCATTTCGGAAATTGAAAGGATGCTGGGAGAAGGCTTCATACGCTGTCACCGTTCCTATATAGTGGGGCTTCGATTCATTCACAGCATTTCAAAAACGAGCATTACGCTGGATACCGGGGTTCAGATTCCTCTTTCGAGAAATAACTGCAAACCCGTGAACCAGGCATTTATTCGATATTACAGTGGTGTTGGCCGGGAAACCACAGGGGCAGGTTGAATAAATAAATAGATTTCTACGAATCTTTGGTAAATAGAGTTTTTGCAGTAAAATCTAATTAAGATGCGTAAAAAACCGTATAAATAAAAAACATATCCGAAAAGCATTGGATCAATAAAAACATAGATGGAAGTATACTAACCATGAAACTGTTTGATTATATTTTCGGTCCCTTGATTGACAGGCGAATTGCTGCATTTCAGAACGATCTCATTACAAGGCACTGCGACGAGGTCTCCAACATTTACAGGACCATGCGGGGCTGGCGGCATGATTATCACAACCACATTCAAACTTTGCTGGCTCTCGTGGGAAAGGAAGAGGAGCTCAGGGCATATCTGCTGCACCTCAATGACGATCTGACAACTATTGATACGGTAATCAAAACGGGAAATGTCATGGTGGATGCCATCCTCAACAGCAAATTGTCGTTGATAAGGTCAAAAAAAATCAATGTTAACGCCAAAGCAGCTGTACCCCAGGACCTCAAAATTTCAGAAATTGATCTGTGCATAATTATAGGTAACCTGCTTGACAATGCAATGGAAGCCTGTGAAAGACAAAACCCGGAAGATGCGTGGATCCGGGTGTTTGTCGGCATTTTAAAAGGACAGCTTTATATTTCCGTTTCGAACTCAATGGGCGGTGAAATTAAGAAATCCGGTAAAACATATCTTTCTATAAAGCGTTTAAATTCCCATGGCTTCGGGCTGATGCGCGTTGATCGGATCGTGGATAAATATGGCGGCTATGTCAACCGTCAAAATGAAGAAGGCGTTTTCGCCACCGAAGTACTGCTGCCTCTTTAGCCATAATTTTTTTAAGTAAAGACGTTTATGGCTGAGCAAGGTGCATGTTTGGATTGCTAAAGTTGTTTTAGTGTCTGAGTGGCTAAGCAAAGCTGTTCTTGTGGCTGAAATAAGCTGTTTGATTGGCAGGCTGACTATTTTAAAACGAAGCAATTCGTGATAAAAATCTTACCATTCGTGCTGGATTAATCACTCAGACACGACCCGATGATATCATTACAGCAGGAATTGTATCATGGCGGCAGAGAGGGGAGAGGCATGGGCGCAAATCTCAAACAGGCAGGAACCAGGCAGGCAGAAACTGATAATAAAAGAATAAAAAAACGGGTAAAGACCGCCTGCACTGAACCAACCTGTAATGATTCAAGTAAAAGCAATAACGAAGCAAAGGAAAAACCCCCTTATTCCATGGGAGAAAACATAATTTACTTACTTAAAATAGCGTGGCAACTGGACAAAGCACTGTTGTTTTCTACAATTGCACGCATACCGGTTATTGTGCTTTTACCCCTTTCAGCAACCTATCTTTCCAAGTACGTGGTTCAGCTCATATCAGAAGGCGCCTCTGCGGAAAAGCTGATTATTAATGTTCTGGCTTTGTCTGCGCTGATCCTTGGGCTGAACCTGGCTGATAATTTTATTCAGGAAAATATTCGGTACCGTTCTTACGGCAATCGTTTCAAGTATATCAACCTGGTTAACGAAAAAATCATGGATATGGATTATTCCAACCTGGAAAATCCCGATGGTCAGACGAAAATGCAGAAGGCTTTTAATGCGATTGCCAATGATTATGTAGGAACCCAGCAAATATTCTCACAACTGGTGGACATGGTTTCAAACATGCTGGGGCTCGTGGCGTATTCCGCGCTGATTTTCAAATTAAGCCCCTGGCTGATAATATTGCTTTCCGGCATGACCCTTGCCAACCACTTCATTAATAAATATAACAACCGGTGGACACATCGCAACAAGGATAACTGGGTGCCGATTGACCGCAAAATCAGTTATGTTCAGAATAAAGCCGGCGATTTTCAGGCGGCGAAGGACCTGCGGCTTTATGGCATGTCCGGCTGGTTTCGAAATTTATTCGAAGTTTTGCTGAAGGACCGCCTTTTCTGGTCAAAGAAAAGTGTAATGCATGGATTTTCAAACGACCTGGTTTCTGCCTTAATGACCTTTGTTCGTGACGGCGCCGCCTATTTCCTGTTAATTTACATGGTTGTTAAAGGTGAAATGGCTGCCGCGGATTTTGTATTATATTTCGGATTGATTTCACAGTATTCTCAATGGCTGCTTGGAATGGTCCGCTCCTATGGACAGCTCGAAAAAACAAGCCTTGAAGTCTGCGATCTGCGAGGATTCCTCGAGATTCCCGACCGGTTCAATCGCGGCAAAGGGGTTCCGTTGCCGCAAGGAGCGCCGGAGATAGAGTTTTGCAATGTTTCTTTTGCCTATCCCGGTAGTGATACTGAAGTTTTGAAAAACATAAGTTTAAAAATTAAAAAAGGAGAGAAAGTCGCCCTGGTTGGTCTGAACGGCACCGGAAAAACTACGCTTGTTAAGCTCCTGTGCGGGCTTTACCGCCCCACGTCAGGGAGCATCAAAGTTGGCGGCCATGACATAATGGGGTATAACCGCGATGAGTATTATACAATTTTGTCCGTTGTCTTCCAGGATATTAATGTGCTGCCTGTCTCCATTGCGAAAAACATTGCAGTTTGCGAAAAGAAAGATATTGATTCTGAAAAACTGAAAGAGGTTTTGAGACTTTCAGGACTGGATGACAAGGTGGAAAGCCTGCCGGAAAGGGAAGAGACATTACTGGTGAAAAGCGTTCACGAAGGGGCTACCGAATTGTCCGGCGGCGAAAGGCAGAAGCTTGCCCTTGCCCGCGCGCTTTACAAGAGAGGCAGTATAGTGATCCTGGATGAGCCGACAGCAGCGCTCGATCCTATTGCTGAGAACGAACTGTATCAGAAATATAACGAGCTTACGAGTGAAGCAACTTCCCTCTTCGTGTCGCACCGCCTGTCCAGCACGCGCTTTTGCGACCGGATTCTCCTCCTGGAGAAAGGAAGGATTATCGAGGAAGGTTCCCATGAGGAACTGATGCGGCTTGGCGGTAAGTACGCGGAATTGTTCGAAATCCAGAGTCACTATTATAAGGAGGTTGTAAATCAATGAAAAACATAAAAAAAGATATTCTCCTTATATTAAAGGGGCTGAAGGAAATACGAAGCATCCGCAAAATGCTTGTAGAACTGGTTGTTATTCAGGCTGCATTTAACTCCGTTACACCCTTTGTCAATATCTATATGTCGGCGCTTATCATAAACAAAATTGCCGCCAAAGCCGGACTTGAGACCTTATTGCGGTATACGGTCATCACCATATTGGCCAACCTGTTTGTCGCTTTATTAAAAAGTATGCTTTCATGTATCATTCAGTACCGGCAAAGCGAATTCATACAGCGATATGAGATGAAACTCAGCATGAAGATAATGAGCATGGATTACATTGCAGTGGAAAATCCTGAAACACACAGGCTCAGAACAAAAATAAAAGAAATGCACAATATGGGTGGCGGAGGAATCTGGGCGCTGTTCACCGGTTTCAGGAACATGATCCAGGCGCTTTTTACAGTTGTTTTTTCAGTTTCCCTTGCGTTTTCGCTGTTTCTTCCGGGAAAAGCGAGCTCATCCACGGGAATGTTAAAATTTGCGGCAATGCCGTATTTCTCGGTTATTTTGGCTGTTGCGATTGTAGCAAATGTGTTTGTGGATATGTATACTAACAGTTCCATAACAAGGCTTGAGCATCGCTATTTGGATGATGCGATCACTCTAAACCGCCTTTTTGCATATTTTGCCAATAATTTTATTACATGGTACCCGGCCGGAAAGGACATACGGATATACAATCTGAGACCACTCATAGCAGAAGAGTTCCATAGTTTCCTCGATTATGTAATTCATTCCATTAAAAAACAGTCTAAAACTCGTTTGCGGTTTTCAAATCTCAATACGGTATCAGCAAATATTATAAGTATCCTTGTTTATCTTTTTGTCGGTTTGAAAGCCCTGGCCGGTTTGTTCGGCGTCGGTTCCGTCGTCAGGTATGTTGGAAGCATTCAGCAGTTTACAGGCGCTTTTACGCGTTTTATGACCGAGTTTGCAATGCTTCGCGTTAACAACAAGGCAATACGGATTTATTTCGATTACATGGAAATGCCGTCCCAAATGTACCATGGTACGCTGCCCGTGGAAAAGCGCGCTTTCTGCGACAACGGCGATAATGAATATGAAATCGAGTTTCGCAATGTTTCGTTCAAGTACCCAGGGTCGGAAACCTATGCGCTCAGGAATGTTTCGATCCGGTTCCGTGTCGGCCAGAAACTTGCCGTCGTAGGAATGAACGGAAGCGGGAAAACGACTTTTATAAAGCTGCTGTGCCGCCTGTATGATCCGACGGAGGGTGAAATCCTGCTCAATGGAGTCGACATTAAAAAATATGACATCAACGAGTACATGAGCCTTTTCTCCGTTGTATTCCAGGATTTCAGGCTGTTTGCCTTCACGCTCGGCCAGAATGTGGCGGCAAGCGTCGACTACGATGCTGCGTGGACAGAGACATGCCTTGGAGATGCAGGATTCAGGGAACGATACAAAAATATGCCAAAGGGATTGGAAACCTACCTGTATAAACATTTCGAAAAAGACGGCGTTGAGATTTCAGGAGGCGAAGCGCAAAAGATTGCCCTTGCCCGGGCGTTATATAAAAACGCCCCGTTTATTATACTCGACGAACCAACCGCGGCCCTTGACCCCGTCGCGGAATACGAGGTTTATACAAAATTCAATGAGATTGTGGGAAACAAAACGGCTGTTTATATCAGCCACCGCCTTGCGTCGTGCCGTTTCTGCGACGATATAGTGGTTTTCGACCAGGGGCGTATTGTTCAAAGGGGCAGTCACGATGAACTGGTGGCCGATGAAAACGGCAGGTACCATGAACTGTGGCATGCCCAGGCGCAGTATTATAATGACAAGGCTTGTTCCAATGGCATAAATGCTAAAGCGTAAGGCTTTGCGATAATGATAATGAAATAATATCAACTAATTTTGTATTTTTTGCAGCAGATCGACAACAATAACTATTGAGTCGGCACGCAGAAGTGATACAGAACCGGGGAAGTAAAAACAAGGGAAATACTGAACAAGGAAAGCTGAAAATGCACAGGAAAGGTTGAAAACATGTTTGTTCCAAAAAGGATCCTGTTTTTAAAAAGGTCGCTGGAATACGAAACCGGCAGGCGGATTTATGAGTTTTTCAAAGGCAATGAAAAAACTGAAATTATAATGGTTGCAGGCAATGAAATAAAAAGCAGCATACCGGGCGATGATGCAGCCGAGTATTACAGGCATGGCAAAAGAACGCTGGTGGTAGGAATCAGGAAAGGCCTGAAGTTCCAGAGCTGCAAGCCTTCAGCCCACTACCAGCTTCCCCTGCTGTCGGGCTGCATCGGGCAGTGCGAATACTGTTACCTGAACACGAACCTCGGGGACAAGCCCTACATGCGTGTCAACGTAAATGTGGATGAAATCCTGGATCAGGCCGGGAGAATCATCGAAGAAAGGCAGCCTGAAATAACGATATTTGAAGGCTCAGCCACATCGGACCCCGTGCCGGTGGAACCTTACACCCATTCGCTGAAACAGGCCATCGAGTACTTTGGCAAAACAGAAAAAGGGAGATTCAGGTTCGTAACAAAATACACCGATGTCGATACGCTCATCGATGCGGATCACCGCGGACATACGGAAATCCGTTTTACGCTGAATACGGACAGGGTGATAAGTGACTTTGAAAATGCAACGCCCGCTATGTCAAAACGGATCGAAGCCGCAAGAAAAATCATTTCAGCCGGATATCCCGCCGGTTTTCTCATTGCTCCGGTATTCCTGTATGACAACTGGCAGGAAGATTACAGGAACCTGCTCTTGGAACTGAAAGACGTTCTCCCTCAAAAAATACCCTATCCCGTTACTTTCGAGGTAATTTCCCACAGGTACACTTCCAGGGCGAAAAACATCATAACCAGGATTTTTCCCGAAACAAAACTGCCCATGAACGATGAAGAGAGGACATTCAAGTACGGCCAGTTCGGCTATGGGAAGTATACCTACCGAAAAGAAGAGCTGGAAGGAATCAGGTCCTTCTTTAAGGAAGAGATCCCTGCATTGTTCCCCGAAGGGATAATTAAATATATTATTTAAAAAAGTTTTCAATTCTTGCCCTACTCATTCAACATTATACATTTTTTTCATATCAGCAACAGAAGCTGCGATAATTTTTTTCAAGACATCAATATCGACGTCTTCAAGTTTATTTATATACAGGCAGGAACCGGAACTCATTTTATATTTGCCGAGTTGATCCAGTAAATCCTGATATTTGCTTACGCCCGGTATTAAATAAATTGCTATATTCTGTTTTCTCGGCGAGAATGCGATCAGCGGCCAGTCTCCTTCCTGCCTGCTTCTTTCCGACTTGTAATGATACATGCCGTAGCCGATCATATTGTTGCTCCACAATACGGCTTTTTCATTTAGCACGCTGTCAAAAATCTTTTTCAGCTCTATGCTGTCCTGTCTCTTTTTTTCGGGCTCGATGCCGTTAAGGTAACTGTCAACGTCAATATCGGTCAGGTGTGTTTTGATTTCACTCATAATGGACCTCCGTGTAGAGCTAATTTGGGTGTTTTTCTTTATACCTGGCAGACAAAGTAAATATTATTAATGATTATTAATTGTACCATATCAAGTTGAATTTGTTATTGGTCAAGGTGAAGTTTGGATTAAGCGCCAAACTCAAGTATTGACGCGGGCAGGCTTACTTACGTCCATGAGCCGTGGACGGGACTTGTTACATTAGCTTGTGTTCAAGTGCAGATACTGTATGGCAATGCTAAAAATATTCTCCCCAAGTGACGAAAAAAAACTACTTCCAATAAAAAATAGCAATTGTAGAATATAAATGTACACAATGTTTATCAGAGAGTACAGTCTTTTTTTAACGGACATTTGCCGCACTGTCGTTATCAGGCTGTATTGCGGCTGATTGTGCCATTGGGGGATGGATGAATGAAATTCCGCTTTATATTTCTCATGCTGCTTGTGCTGGTTGTTACCATGGGCAGCTGCGGAGGCAACAAAAAGAATAATCTCGATTCGTGGGAACAGGCTAACCGGCTGGAGCCAGTGACACTCACATTGTATTTGCCGATCAGCCCGGAATTTTATTCCGGTTACTATGGGAACCAGTTGCTCAATGAAATGCCCAAAGCGCTCAATGAACGCCTGAAGGTGATAAATGCAAAACTGGAAATAGGCAATGTAGTATTTCTGAACGAGCCTCCTCCAAACAGGGTTCGTGTTGTTGAAACATACAGGATGGCCATTTTAAGCGGTCATAAAATGGATTTGTTTGTCATAAACGATGCCAGCATTACGCGGCTGGAAAATTACACGGCATCGTCAAAACTGGCCTACGCATTAAAGGAGCTTGGAGAATACAATCTTGCGGCGGATTTGACCGAGCTTTTCAAAAATTATGCCCCGAAGTATTACAGCAGGTTTGAAAAAGAAGAGCTGGATTTGCTGAAATATAAGGGTAAGCTACTTGCAATACCCTCGCTGAATTATCCCGTTGTGAAACGAACCGTGGCTGTTGTAAGGGAAGACCTGATGCAGAGATACAAAATCAGGCCCATCAAATCGATGGATGACTTTGAAAAATTTCTTCAGACTATCAGGGCTAACGAAAGGGACATGGTACCGACGTTGTTCGGAAGTACGAACATTATCTATTACGCGCTGTTTGATTTGTTCGGCAGAAACTATGGCTACTCAGACGCAGGTTACGGTTCGATAATTGTATACCATATAGATGACCCTGATATGAAACTGGTTCCATGGGAGAGAACGCCGGAATTCATGGATATCGCGAGGATGATGAGGGAGTGGAACAGCAGGAAGTATGTCGATGAATTCAGGGAGCCCGACATGCTCGATGTTCTCTCCGGGAAGTATGCTTCTTTTATATCAAAAACCGGGGCTGCTGAGCAATACAACCAGATTCTGAAAGAAAACGGCGGAAAACCGTGGAAGTATGTTGAATACGAGCTTTACCCCGAAAGCACGGTGCTCAGGGAATTTGATCCATTCCCGCTTATATGCGTAAATCCGCGATCGCCCAACAAAGAGAGGGCTGTAATGCTGATTGAAGTTTTGATGAACGATCAGAAGAGCTACGATATATTCAAATACGGCATAGAGAACAAGGATTTCAGGTATGACGGAGACAAAAAACCCACGGCAATGGTACCTCCGGGTTACAAACCCGATTTTGACACGTATATGCTGAATCATGCAAAATGGAGTTTTCGGAATATATTCATGGAGCATGAAAAGGAAAAGGTTGTTGAAGAAAAGCTGAAGTCGCTGAAGAAGAATACCGTTTTGAATAAGTTGTCAGGTTTCGCATTTAACATAGAAGAATACAGGGAACTTAATGTTGATACCCAGAATGCTTACCGCGCAGCGAACCAGTCAAGAATTGTGAAGGGACAAATGAGCGATTCGGAAATCCAGGAATTCGTTGAAAGCATAAAAAACAACCTGGACGCCGTACTGAACGAATGTCAGCGCCAGCTTGACGCATGGAAATCGGAACAATAATGTTTTAATTTTATAAAGATTTTGAAACTTTGGGGGTTACGAATATGAAATTTTGCAGACGAATGGCATTTGTTTTACTTCTCATCATGCTTACAGCCGTTATTAACGGGTGTGGAGAAAACAGGGGGAAGGATATTTTGGAACCCTGGATGCAGGCAAACAAACTGGACCCTGTCGTCCTGACAATGTATTTGCCTCCAAGTCCGCAATATTATTCAGCTTATTATGGAACCCAGCTGTTGAACGAAGTAACAAAGGCGCTTAACGAACGCCTGAAGATGATCAATGCGAAGCTGGAAATAGGCAATGTTATACTCCAAAACGACTCTCCTCCGTTAAAGGCCCGTGTAAATGAAATCTACTGGGCAGCCGTTCAGAGCGGCCAGAAAATGGACTTGTTTGTCATTAACAACAGCAGTTTAATGAGGCCGGACAACTATTATCTTTCTTACACATCCTACCTGCCATTTATAATAAAAAAACTGGGTGAGGAAAACCTGGCGGCGGATTTGTCGGAAATTTTCCCCAGGTATGCTCCGAAATACCACAGCATGTTCGAAAAAGAAGAGCTGGATTTATTGACTTACAAGGGAAAGCTTCTTGCAATACCATCGTTGAATTATCCCACGGTCAGCCGTACCGTAGCGGTTGTAAGGGAAGACTTGATGCAGAAATACAAGATCAAGCCCATCGAATCCCTCGATGATTATGTGAACTTCCTTGCGACAATCAGGAAAAACGAACCCGGCATGGTTCCATTGTTACTCGGAGCTTTGCAATGGGAACGTGTTGATATGCTGTATGATTATTTCGGATGCAACTACGGATATGCAGACCTTAATGGGCGCGCAGATTATGTATACCGTATAGATGATCCCGAAATAAAGCTTGTTGCATGGGAGAGGACAAAGGAATATTTGGACATCGCAGGAATGTTGAGAGAATGGAACAGCAAGGGATATATCCGGGGATTGAAGCGGCCTGACATGTTTGATGTTCTTTCAGGCGAATACGCGTCTTTTATAGGGAAAACCGGCACTGCGGAAAATTATAACCAGATTTTGGATGACAACGGAGGAAAGCCATGGAAGTATGTCGAATATGAGCTTTTCCCCGAAAGCACCGTAACAAGGGAGTTCAACCCCTTCCCGATTATCTGCGTAAATCCCAATTCGCCGAACAAAGAGCGCGCCGTGATGCTGATTGAGGTCCTGATGAATGATCAGAAAAGTTATGACATATTTACCTGCGGCATAGAGAATAAGGATTTTAAGTACGGCAAGGACAAAAAGCCGACAGAAATGGTACCGTCAGGCTACGATTTGTATAACGATTCATACATGAAAAATCATGCAAAATGGAGTTTTCGCAATATATTCATGCAGCATGAAGATGAAAAGGCCGTAAATAAAAAACTGAAGGCCCTCAAAAAGAATACCGTGCTGAATCCCATTGCCGGACTGGTTATTGACAGTGAAAAGCAAAGCAATCTGCCTGTTGACCGCCAGGATGAATACAGGAATACAGTTATTGAAAAATTTATATTGGGACAGGCGAGCGATTCGGAAATCCGGGAATATCTCGAAAACATAAAGGATATACTGGATTCCGATTTAAGTGAATATCAGCGCCAGGTTGACGAGTGGAAAGCGGAAAAGGAGCTGTATGCCCGCTGATAACGGTAATGTGCACTGCACGGTTTATTGACTTTTCAAGTGTTAGTTTTAGTTTTGAGAGGTGGGGGAAAATGAAACTTCGAAATGCCTGGTATTCGTTTCTGTGATCATTGTGATGGCTACCATGCTTAACGGCTGCGCAGGCAGAAAAGAAGTAAGTGTGACAGAGCCATGGGAGCAGGCCAGGAATTTGGACCCCCAATAGATTGGGCATAGTCAGAAAAATACAGTACCAGGCAGATGGTCAGAAAATCCGGGATACAGGACAGTTAGAAAAATTTGGAATATTTTTTATAAATCAGGGCATTGCTCTGATTTTTTTGTTTAGATTGGCAATATCTTTTAATAATTTGATTTGAATCAAATTATTTTTAAGTAATGCCTGCTAAAATCAAAATAGCAGGCAATAAAAATGAAAACAGCAGGAAACAAAAAAATCAAAACAGCAGGTAAAAGGAATAATAAAAAAGAAGGTGAAAGCATGGCAAAACAAACGGGTTTTAATGAAGCCTGGAAGAAGCATTTTAAAACGCTGGAACTGTATGTGCCGGTTGTTGAGCGGGTTCACGGAAGCCATCACCCGGAGTTTTATGAAGTTCGCAGGCTTTTTGATGAAATCAGAAGGGAAATCGAAGAAGCCGGTTCGGAAGGACCGGAACTCGACAAATATTTTACAAAGCTGAGGGAAATCACAAACAACTATACGGTCCCCGACGGCGTATGCGAAACTTACGAAGCGGTTTACAGCATGCTGGCCGAAATAGATGAAGCCTGCCGGGCCCGGTGAAAAGCCGGAGCCTTGAGTGAACTGAACGGTTCCGATTTTAAGGACGGCGGGGGAAGCAGAAAGAGCAGAAAGCAGGTGACGGAGTGCAGAAATTTATATTGGCCAGGAAAAAACACATAACAATAATAAGCGCGGTTTTAATATTAACAGCCTTTGTCAGTAAATTGGCTTTTGGAAATCCATATATATTTGAGTTGACGATGATAATTGCTTCGGTTTTTGGCGTCGCGCCGATTGCGATACAGGCCTTTCAGGCCCTGAAAGTCAAAGTGGTCAGCATCGATGTCCTGGTTACAGTAGCAGTAACGGGAGCATTGTTAATCAAAAATTACGAAGAGTCGGCGATTGTTACCTTCCTGTTCCTGTTCGGGGCTTACCTGGAGCAGCGCACATTGAACAAGACACGTTCCGCGATCAGGGAACTGACGGAAATGGCGCCGGAGAGCGCCCTGAAACTGATGGAAAACGGCGAATTCGAAGAAGTGAATGTGGACGAAGTTGCCGAGGGAGATATTTTGCTTGTAAAAACCGGTGCAAAAGTGCCGGTTGACGGCACTGTTCTGAAAGGTGAAGGTTATGTGAACGAATCCACCATTACCGGGGAGCCTGTCCCGGTAAACAAGACTGCAGGCTCTGGTGTCTACGCCGGAACGATTTTGGAAAACGGCACGCTTCAGATTGTTGCCGAGCGCGTGGGGGAAGACACCACCTTCGGGAAAATAATTGAACTGGTTGAAAAGGCCCAGGATTCGAAATCCAAAACCGAGCGTTTTATTGACCGCTTTTCCAGGTACTATACTCCGGCGGTACTGGCCTTTGCCGTGCTTGTCTGGGTAATATCACGGGATTTGGAGCTTGCCATCACGATTCTTGTCCTCGGCTGCCCGGGAGCCCTGGTAATCGGCGTTCCTGTTTCGAATGTCGCAGGAATCGGGAACGGGGCCCGAAACGGCATTCTTATGAAAGGCAGTGAAGTTGTACAGACTTTCAGCAGGGTGGACACGATGGTATTTGATAAAACAGGCACGCTGACCTCAGGCAAACCGAGGGTGGCAGAAACAGAATTTTATACGGAGGATCCGGACGAAGCGCTGGATTATCTCGCGAGCGTGGAAAAAGAGTCGGACCATCCCCTGGCCAGGGCAATTGTTGAGCATGTTGGAGAAAGAAAATCATGTACTGTTGAAAATACTAATGTTGTTAAAGGCGAAGGGATTGTCGCCACAGTGAATGGACACAGGGTCGCGGTGGGTAATGTGGCCCTGATGGAAAGGGAAAATGTTCCGCTTGACGATAAAATGCGCAAAGATATAGAGAGGCTTGCGCAAAGCGGAAGCTCTCTTGTGCTTACATCCGTTGACGGAGAACTGAAAATACTTATGGGAATCCGTGACCAGGTCCGTCCGGGGGTAAGGGATAATCTCCGGAAGCTTGAAAGATTGGGAGTTAAAAGTTTAATTCTGCTTTCGGGTGACAATCAAAGGACGGTGGACCTGACGGCGCGGGAACTCGGGCTGACCGAAGCCCGCGGAAACATGCTGCCGGAGGATAAATCGGCCTATATTGCCGAACTGCAGGATAAAGGCCACATTGTTGCCTTTGTGGGGGACGGGGTAAATGACAGCCCTTCCCTGGCTCTCGCGGACATCGGAATTGCCATGGGAGGAGGAACCGATGTTGCCATAGAGACATCAGATGTCGTACTGATGAATTCTGATTTCAGCAGGCTTCCGCATGCATTGGGCCTGGCTAAGGCAACGGCCCGAAACATGCTTCAGAATATTGCAATTGCCGTCGGAGTAGTTTTAGTGCTGCTCGCCGGCGTGTTCTTAAGCGACTGGGTGAACATGTCGATCGGGATGTTTGTGCATGAAGCCAGCATCCTTGCCGTTATTTTAAACGGAATGAGGCTTTTGGGATATAAAAGGAGGTGATATACGATGAGTATGCAAAAAGCCATTATTCAACTGGAACCTTTGACGTGCCCGTCGTGCATGCAGAAAATCAGCAGCGCGGTCAGGGCATTGGAAGGAGTGGACAGGGAAAGCGTCGAAGTCCTGTTCAACTCAAGCAAGGCAAAACTGAATTTTGACAGCGAAAAAATATCCGTGGAAAAAATCGCGGACGCCATAACCGCGTTGGGTTATGAAGTAAGGAAGACACAGGTGAAACCGGTCTGAGAACAGTCATTGGTAAAAGAAGGTATTCGCCGGTTGGATGAGAAGCTGAAAAAATGGGATTCCCCGTGGGGAATCCCTCGAATCTCAACTTATGCGGTTTTGCTCTTCAAAGATGCTGAAGGTTTAGGAGATTGGGGTACCGGAGGTTTTGCTGTTGAAGGTTTCGGGAGCTTCGTGAAGTCCCGTCCCTTAAGGAATGGATATCCCTTTCCGTCCCATTCCTGTATCTTTTTCCTGAATTCTTCAAACATCTCATCCGCTTTTTCTTTTGAAAGGTGGCCTGATCTGACCTTCCTGTCCAGGTATTCCTTATATTTTTGCATCAGCTTTTCTTTCTTCTGTTCCGGGGACAGTCGGTCAAATTCTTCGATTTCCCTGATCCTTGCATCAATTTTTGCCTTGATTTTTTCCGCCATTTCCTGCGTCATTCTGCCTTCCCTTACCAGCTGGTCAATTTGTTCTTTTTTTCTTTCAAGGATCTTTATGGGATCATTGCTTTTTTCATGCCTGTAGAATTTTCCGTGCTTATATTTCCGGTTCTGCGTATTTTCCTGTTCCTTAGTGTGTTTCTGTTTCTGGGTGTCATGCTGCTTTTGGGTGCCTTCATGCAACTGCATTTCTTCCTGCTTTTCCTGTTTTGTGTTATTTTGTTTGCCGGGTTTCTGCGGCGCTGCAAACACTGTACAAGAGAAGACAGCCGCAAGTATCAAAACAGCGGCAAGGATTCTCGGAATTCGCATGGGATCAGCTCCTTTCATTTTAATATTATGAACACAATTGCCTTGTTTTTTGCATATGAATTTTAAACTGATTTTGAACAATTTTTTATTATGAACATAACAAACCAGTTGATCATCCACAGCCCTAAAAATCAGCAACCCAAAGGCTGAATAATGCCATAAAATTCCTGAAAACTTTCCATTTCATATGTTGACAATTAATATTGTAGTGTGTAAACTTGATAATACTGTGCATTTGATTATATTGCCTGTTTTAGTGCGACTGAAACCTGAATGTTTGATGAAGCCTGGATGTTTGATGCTAACCCATAACAGGATTTTATGTTAAATTTATTGATTAATAATAACAATATCACTATTATATAAACGGGTGAATGCGGATATGAACAACAGATCGGAAATCCTGGACCGCTGGACAAAGGAAAAATCTGAAGAGCTGTATGGCATAAAGAACTGGGGCAATGGATATTTTTCAATCTCCGACAAGGGAGAAGTCCAGGTAACGCCCTTCAGGGAAAACAAATCGATAGCCATAAGCCTTATGGACATAATATCGGGCATTCGTGAGCGCGGGCTTGACTTGCCTGTGCTTTTGCGTTTTGAGAATCTTCTGGATGCCCAGATTTCATATATTAATAAATCATTCAGCGACGCTATGAAAGCGTTGAATTACCAGAATGTATACCGCGGCGTTTATCCTGTCAAGGTCAACCAGCAGCAGCATGTTATTGAGGAGGTAACCAAGTTCGGCCAGCGCTATCATCACGGGCTTGAAGTCGGCAGCAAGGCCGAGCTGATTGCTGCCCTTTCCCTGCTGAAGGACAAGGAAGCGTGCCTCATCTGCAACGGGTACAAGGACGAGGAATTTATCGACCTGGGGCTCTATGCCGTGAAAATGGGCTTTAAATGCTTTTTCGTCCTTGAGATACCCGGCGAGCTGGACCTTATTCTTGACAGGTCTAAAGCCTTGGGGGTCAAGCCTTATATCGGAATACGCATAAAGCTGTCTTCAAAAGCCGGAGGTCACTGGACCGAATCCGGCGGAGACCGCAGCATTTTCGGGCTTAGTGTTTCCCAGATAATTAATGTGGTGGATACGCTGAAAGAAAAGAACATGCTGGACTGCCTGAAGCTGCTTCATTATCACCTCGGATCGCAGATTCCGAACATTCGCGATATACGTTCCGCGGTGCTGGAGGCCGCGCGTGTATACGCGGAGCTTGTCAAGGAAGGCGCTCCCATGGGCTATCTTGACCTTGGCGGAGGGCTTGCCGTTGACTATGACGGTTCGAACACCAATTACCCGTACAGCCGCAATTACACAGTAGAAGAATACTGCATGGACGTCGTTGAATCGGTAATGACGGTTCTTGATTCCAGCGATGTTCCGCATCCGGTAATTATTACTGAATCGGGCAGAAGCACCGTGGCCTATCATTCCGTTCTCCTGATGAACGTACTGGACGTGGATACATTCGAGGAATACGAATTGCCTGAAATCAATGATGAGGATTATTCAGAGCAGGTATTGAACTTGTACGAGGTTTTGAAGAACCTTTCGCTGAAGAATATTCAGGAATGTTACAACGATGCCCTTTATTACCGCGACGAGCTTCGCGACATGTTCAAGCATGGGCGCATCAGCCTCAGGGAGCGGGCTTTGTCAGAAAAGATTTTCTGGAATATTATACACCAGATTGTGAAGGAAAAGCAGAAGCTCAAGCATGTTCCGCCCGAGCTCGAGGATATTGAATGCGCCATAGCCGATATTTACTATTGCAATTTTTCCGTGTTCCAGTCGCTTCCGGACAGTTGGGCCATTGACCAGCTGTTCCCGCTGATGCCGCTTCACAGGCTGCTGGAGCTGCCGAAGAGGAATGCTGTGATAGCCGATATAACCTGCGACTGCGACGGAAAGATAGACCGGTTTATAGATCTTCACGATGTAAGGACCACGCTGCCGCTCCATGAGGTCAAAAACGGGGACGATTATTATCTCGGCGTTTTCCTCGTGGGGGCCTACCAGGAGACCCTTGGCGATCTCCACAACCTCTTTGGCGACACCAACGTGGTCAGCGTCAGGATTAACCCCGACGGAAGCTATGAACTCGTGAGGGAAATCCTCGGTGACAGCGTGGCTGATGTACTGTCCTATGTCGAGTATGACATCAAGACCATGCAGGAAAGCTTCCGCGAAACTGCCGAGGAAGCGGTGCGCAGCGGCCTTATCACGCCCGTCGAAAGGCGCGAAATAATGAAGGCATACGAAACCGGCCTCAGAGGCTACACATATTATGAGAAATAATCGGGGACGGTTCTCAAAAATTAATAAAACAAAAAATGTTTAGACTTAAAAAAATCGGCACCGGTCAATCCGGTGCCGATTGGTTATATGGCTCAATGTGGATGATTACCTGGGCGTCTTTGTTGATTTCGTCCTGTATTTTTTTCTCAATATCGTGAATGAGATTGTGCGAGTCTTCAACGCTCATGTCAGGGTCGGTCATTATATGCATGTCGATGTAAAGGTTGTTTGCATTGCCCCTGCTCCTGATCTTATGGGTGTCTTTCACGCCGTCAAATCTCATTACGATTTCCATGAGCCTGTCGGTATCGACCACGGCCCTGTCGAGAAGCGCGCCGCTGGTTTCGCGGTAAACTTCGATGGCAGCGAGCAGCACAAACAGGGCGACCACAAGCGACACCGCGGGGTCAATGACAGGGGGAAGGCCGAACCTGATGCCCAGCAGTGCCAGCAGGACGCCCGTCGAAATGAATATATCCGCCCTGGTGTGAATGGAGTCTGATATCAGTATGCTGCTGTTCAGGCTCTTTCCTTTTTTATACTCTGATATGCTGACTATTATGTTTATGAATATTGTAATTATCAAAACTATTATACTTTCCGTTGTCACGGCGGGAGTAACCGGTACAATAAACCTGTTTATGGCGGTTATGACGATTCTCCCGGTGAGAAGCAAAAGTATGCCCGCAATAACAAGCCCGGCGAGGTTTTCGAACTTACCGTGCCCGTAAGGATGTTCCTTGTCAATGGGCTTTGAAGCAAGGCGTATACCTATCAGCCCGATAAGGTTTGAAGAACCGTCAGTTATTGAATGAAACCCGTCGGCAGTCATGCTGCTGCTCCTGATAATTTGGCCTGCGATTATTTTTAAAACAGCCACGCTTAAATTGGCCAGAAGGATCAACCGCAGAATTCTTCTGACCCTGGTGTAGTTATCCGACATAGCGCGATTTTTCCTCCAGTACCCAATTGCAACCCAAATGGCTAATCAGCCTGCCGATTATTTCTGTAACATAACCAATTGCTGCTGTATCGATTAATCAATTTCCCATGATCGCTCAGCTAATTAATTGTTGTAATCTGTTAATTTAAAATATGACAACATCGGTTAATTGGTTAATCAAGTACAGCAAAATCGGTTAATCGATTATCGCTTAATCAATTACCACTAAAATTGTTATAAAAACAAAAACAGCCAATTCCGTTCGCGATATATTCATAACATGGCAAAACAACGATGTATGTTAAGAATTAATTTGATATTTTAGTTTAATACGAAGTTTTAAATAAATAAACACATTTAAATTATTCAATTTTTATAATTATAATACATGGGGATATTCATGTCAATGAACTATACCAGTTGCCCTTAATAATACCAATAGCTTACTGCCGCGATTGTGAAAAAGCAGACTAAAAAGGTGCCGGAACATGGCACCTTTTAATGTTATTGATTCATTGCAGCGCTTTGTTGGCATATACATTGGAGTGTTTAACTTAAAGGTGCTTTGTACTTAATAGGTGTATTGCCGGATTTTTTAGCATATGCATTGCAGTATTTGACTAAATGTGCTTTATGCTTAAATAGTTGTATTTCCGGGTTTTCTGGCATTTGCATTGCAGTGTTTGATTTAAATTGCTTTATGCTTTAATAGGTGTATTGCCGGGTTGCACATGCATTGCAATGTTGACTGATGCACTTTTTGCATTTATCGGCAGGATTATCGCTTTGCTTTTTAATACATTCCCTTGCTTTTCAGGTAATTGTACAAATCCTCTCCGTGCTGCTGTTCCTCTTTTTGAATGTGATTCAGAGCCTCCCTGATTTTGTGGTCGTTGAATTCGAAAATTGATGTGTTGTAGGCGGAAGATACGTATTTTTCTGTCGCGAGCATGTCAGAACACATGTCCGCATCGCTCTGGACACTAATACCCTGTATGGCCGACGGCATCTGGGCGTTCATGACGTTCGGGGCGTTCTGATTTTGCATCATTGGGCCTGCCTGTTGTGCCTGCTGCCCCTGCTGCCCCTGGCCGGCCTGTTGACCCTGCTGGGATTGCTGGCTCATATCGGGTACCTGTCCGCTGATTATCCCGTTTATGGTATTAAGATGCTTCTGTTCCTGCCGGGCAAGATTGGTGAATATTTGCTTCAGCTGGGGGTCCCGGGTTTGGCTGGCATAGGTGTTGTATTTCTTGATGCAGAGCTCTTCGTGTTTTTTCAGGTCATTGAGATGTAACTGTTCTTTTTGGGTAAAATTCATGCATTGCACCTCCGGAAAATGGTTAATGTTATAAATTTAGTTTGGACCAAAGGGTGCAATTTATACATAGTGTAAAATAATTGTAGGACATTTTCAGGATAAAAAATAACAAGAGATCCTCACTTTTTGATACGATGTAATCACCATAAAAAACCATTGAAAAGGAGGATCTCTTGTG
>JAMNXU010000014.1 GCA_023623175.1 Bacillota bacterium | reverse complement strand
CCGAACACGGCAGTTAAGCTTCTCAGTGCCGATGATACTTGGGTGGAAACGCCCTGGGAAAGTAGGTCCCTGCCGGAACTGATATCGGCGCCCTGTGTTAAATGCACGGGGCGCTGTTTGTTTTATGCACGCACTTTAAAAATGTTTTTGGATATGGTAAAATAGAACCAATAATTGCTAATAATTTGAAGGGACAACCTGTTTATAACCGTCGGGCGCAATAAAAAAGCAAAAATAATTCGCTGATTGGAGCGTTGGGGTATGAGGTTCATTAAAAAATGGTCCTATGCGTGTGCGAAATATCTCGCCGAGCAACTGGAGCAAGACCATACCAAAAGAAGCGTCTATTACTACGGATTCCAGCTTGTTATCGGGTCGCTGGTCAAAGGCTCCATCATGGTGGTGGCCGCATTAATTCTGGGATCCTTTTCAACAGCCATGACGCTGATGCTTACCTTCATACTGTTCCGCATCCTCGCGGGCGGTTATCACATGGACACCTACGGAAAATGCCTTGGGGCTTCAATGCTTCTTTTTCTTATACCGGCTGTGCTGACCCAGTATACATATAAATTATGGCCGGCCGAACTCGCTTATATTTTCGCGGCATTAACCTTTGTGACGAGCCTTCCGGTCATTCTGAAATGGGCCCCCGCGGACACGCCCAACAAACCGATTACCAAACCGTCACAGATCAGGCGTTTGAAAACCAGTTCAGCGTTGTTCCTGGTTCTTTGGCTATTGGTTACAAATGTACTCATATTTAACGGGCTTATAAAGTTCGCAGTGGCCTCGTCCTTCGGAATTCTGATTGAGACTTTCACGGTTACGCCTGCGGGCTATCAGTTTTTTGACAGGATAAGCGGCAAACTGAAAAATGCATGACTTAACAACTCATTTGGCATATCTATAAATCATTACGGTATTTTCGGAATTTTCGGAACCTGCCCCGGTGGCGGGTTTTTTCTTTACAAAAGGGGATATAAGTATTAAAATGATTAAGTATGAAATTCAGGGGTATCAAGGTATTGAAAACTGAATTTCAAAGGGATAGGCGGTGAATGAACAGATGGATACCCGGATCCTGAAGGAAAAAATACTTGAGCTGAAGGAAAAAAGAAATGCCGTTATTGTGGCCCATAATTATCAGATAGATGACGTGCAGGAAATTGCCGACATGGTGGGCGATTCGCTTGCGCTCAGCAGGTATTGCGCTTCCAGTACAAAGGATATCATCGTTTTCTGCGGTGTGCATTTCATGGCGGAAAGCGCCAAGATACTTTCCCCGGAGAAGACGGTGCTGCTGCCCGAGATTGACGCAGGGTGCCCGCTGGCCAACATGGTATCGGTTGAAGCCCTCAGGGAAGAAAAGAAGAAATATCCCGAGGCTGCGGTAGTGTGCTACATTAACACTTCCGCCGACGTCAAGGCGGAGTGCGACATTTGCTGCACTTCTTCCAACGCCGTAAAAGTTATCAGCTCACTGAAGGAAAAGGACATCCTTTTTGTGCCGGATCAGAATCTCGGCAGCTACATTGCCAAAATGGTGCCGGATAAGAATATCATACTCTGGAAAGGTTTTTGCCCGACACATCACAGGGTCAGAGCCGAGGAAGTGCGCAAAATAAAGGAGCTCCATCCCGATGCGCTGCTGCTCGTGCATCCGGAGTGCAGGCCCGAAGTTGTGGAACTTGCCGATTTCGTGGGAAGCACGAAACAAATAATAGATTTCGCGCAGCAGTCGCCGGCGAAAAAATTCGTTATAGGAACCGAAATGGGCGTGCTTCACAAGCTGCAAAAGGACAATCCCGGCAAGACATTCTACCTGATGTCACCGGGAATGGTCTGCCCCAACATGAAGAAAACCTCGTTGCAAAGTGTTTACAATGCGCTTAATGAAATGAAATATGAAATAAATATAAATGAAGAAATCAGGCTGAAAGCAAGGGCATGCCTTGAGAGAATGCTTCAAATATAAGATAAAACTGATATTATAATATTTGGCGAACAATCATTTTGGCAAACAATCATTATCGAGCAATATTGCAAGAACGGAAAGAAGGCTGCTGCTTTGGACTGCTACAGATACCTGGTCAATTTTGACACGAAAAATCTAAAAACCGAATACCATGACGTGCTTATAATAGGAAGTGGCATTGCCGGCGTTTACACTGCACTAAATATCGACCCCAAATACGATGTTGCGATTCTGACGAAAGAAAGTATAGAAATCAGCAATTCTGTACTTGCCCAGGGCGGAATCGCAGTTTCTTTGGATAAGACCGATTCCCCCGAGTTCCATTTCAGGGACACTATCTATGCCGGGGCCGGGCTGTGCAGCGAGGAAAGCGTATGGGTGCTTGTCAACGAAGCCGCCGAAAATGTGAAAACGCTCTTAAAATACGGCGTACAGTTCGACATGGCAGGCCCGAGTGAGCTTTCTTTCGGCAGGGAGGCCGCTCACAGCAAGAACAGGATAATCCACGCCGGAGATACGACGGGCAAGGAAGTTTGCGACAAGCTGGTTTCAGTTGTAAGAACAAGAAAGAACATTATAATTAAGGAAAGAATTTTTGTAATTGACCTTGTCACGGAAAACGGAGAGTGCAGGGGACTGCTGGCCTATGATGTAAATACTTCCGAAATGGTATTTTTCGCATCCAGGGTTGTTGTCTGCGCAACGGGCGGATTCGGCCAGTTGTATGAATACACGACCAACCCCGAAGTTGCGACCGGCGACGGCGTAAGCTTGGCCTACAGGGCCGGCGCCCAGCTCGCGGACCTTGAATTCATCCAGTTCCACCCGACGGTCCTCTATCATCCGCAAAACAGGAGCTTCCTGATCACTGAGGCCGTCAGGGGAGAAGGAGGAATCCTGAGGAACGCGGAAGGAAAAAGGTTCATGCCGGAATACCATGAGCTTGCCGAACTGGCACCGAGAGACGTGGTGTCCAGGGCAATTTTCATGGAAATGAAGAAAACCGGCAAGCCTAACGTCTACCTGGACATAACCTTTAAACCACGCGAATGGCTCGAGAAACGGTTTCCCAACATATTCAGGACGTGCCTGGGCTATGGAATTGACATATCGAAGGATTATATACCCGTGGCGCCCGCGGAGCATTACTGCATGGGGGGCATTAAAACCGATATTTTCGGCCGGACAAAGATAAAAGGTTTTTACGCATGCGGGGAAGCTGCATGCTCAGGCATTCACGGAGCAAACAGGCTCGCAAGCAACTCGCTGCTGGAAGGCCTTGTATTTGGGAACAAGATTGCCGGAGAGATTAACAGGATTATCGATGACATCCGCCGGGACAGCGGGTTCAGTGCAAGCTACCACAGGGAAAGAAAAAGTCTTGATGTTGATATAAATGCTATAAAGAAAGATATTCAGAAAATAATGATCCAGCACGTGGGAATTATCCGCGACAGGCAGGGGCTTGAACTGGCCCGGGAAAAGATAGCACGGTACCGCGAGATGCTGAGGGACTACAAGAACACTAATCCCGATGATTTTGAAGTGCAAAACATGCTGCTTCTTTCATATCTTGTGATAGAATCGGCCCTAGAAAGGGAAGAAAGCCGCGGAGCTCACTTCCGGGCGGACTTTGACAGGACCGACGATATAAACTGGAAACGCCATATTATAAAAGAAAGAGATATGAACGAGGTGTAATGATGACCGTTAATTTCAGCGTTGATGAATTGATAATGGCGGCTTTAAAGGAAGACATGCCGCTGGGGGATATAACCACGGACAATATAATAGATGCCGAAGCGAGGTCAAAAGCCCGCATAACAGCCAAGGAAGACGGCGTAATTGCCGGGCTTGACGTTGCGCGCCGCGTTTTTGAAATGCTGGACCGCGACGTCGTTTTCAAATGCCTAGTGAGCGAAGGTGATTTTGTAAGGCGGGGAGACATTGTTGCGGAAATTGAGGGCAACACGAGGGCATTGCTGAAAGGAGAGCGAACGGCGCTGAACTTCCTGCAGAGGCTTTCGGGTATTGCGACAATTACGAGGAAGTTTTGCGACAGGGTAAAAGATTATCCCGTTAAAATCGTTGATACTCGAAAAACCACGCCGGGTCTCAGGTATCTTGAAAAATACGCCGTAAGGGTGGGCGGCGGCACCAACCACAGGTATTGCCTGTCGGACGGCGTGCTGATAAAGGATAACCATATCAGGGCAGCCGGCGGAATAAAAAATGCCGTTGAAAAGGTGAGAAGGGGAATACCCCATACCATTAAAATCGAAGTGGAAACGGAGACGCTTGACCAGGTGAAAGAAGCCCTTGAAGCCGGCGCTGATATAATCATGCTCGACAACATGGACTACGATACCATGGCCGAGGCCGTAAAAATAATCAACAAGGCGGCCCTCGTGGAGGCATCGGGCAACGTGGACATGGACAGGCTTGTTGATATTGCCAAAACCGGAGTTGATATTATTTCGGTGGGAAAACTCACCCATTCGGTTAAAGCTCTTGATCTGAGCATGAAATTTATCGATTGACTTTAATTCCTGAAGACAGGATGTAATGACAGGCTGTGGATAAAACGATAAATTATCCACAAAAATCGGTGGTTATGTGAATAACTATTTTTCCAAACGCTAAAAACCTTGATATAACTGGATTACAGGAGCTGACAATCATGAAGGATATCCACAAGGCCGTGGATATCCTTTGATTTTTACAGCTTTTTTGTTGGAAAATCAGTGGAAAACCGGTGGAAACGCAGTGGACAAAAAACGGGGCAAGTGTGGAACAAGATGTTAATACAGTTTAAAAATATAACACGCCGGTCACGGCTATTTTTTTATTTTACGGAGAAAATAAAAACAAGAAAACTTCCCAGGAGGATGATCCAATGAAGGTTAGAGATATAATGACAAAAAACGTCGCCTATGTAGACCCGAACTCCAAGGTAAGCGACGTGGCTCGCCTGATGCAGAAGCATAATGTGGGTTCAATACCCGTATGCGACCAGAGCGGCGTTGTCGGAATCGTTACCGACCGTGACATCGTCGTCAGAAATATAGCCAGCGGGAAAAATCCGTCGGATACTCCCGTGAGCGAAATCATGACAACGGGTGTGACAACGGTGACGCCCGACACAGATGTAAATGAAATAGCCCATGTTATGGCGGCAAAGCAGATACGGCGCGTGCCAGTTGTTGAAAACAACACGCTTGTAGGAGTGCTCTCGCTGGGCGACATAGCCGTGGACAAACGGTTTGAGGTAGAAGCGTCCGAGGCATTGACGGAAATTTCAAAGCCTGCAAAACCGGAAAGACTTTAATTTAATTGTAATTAAGGAAAAATTCTAATTATTATTTAAGAAAAAATTCAGGAAGGATTATTGAAGGATTAATAAAATTGAAACAAAGGATTAAGGGGACACTTTTCCCGAAAAATTTTCACTTAAAGCAATGAAACCGGAAAAGCGTCCCCTTACTTAAAATATTATCCTTCTGCTTATTGATAGATTGTTACAAATTTGATGGAATACATGTCACAAAGCATTATGTCATCGCTTTCGAGGGGGCGCAGAAGGATATAGCTTGTTCCGACTCCAACGAGCGTGCCCGACCGGTCTACAAGCGTTCCGGTTCCTATGAGGAATTCAACTCTCACTTTCTTCCCTATCTGGGTCCTTAAAAATCCCGGGGTGTATTCAATACTTTCAATAGTTGTAGGTGTCGGAGCACCGCCGGCAAAACCTACGGGAAAAGGAAGCACGGACGGACCCAGCGGTACACCGGTGGGAAGGGCGGTCCCGATGGACGCTGCCGGGAAAAGCGGAGCCTGCGTCCCGATCTGCTGTACCGGAAATTCCTGTGCGAATCCCCCAGCCTGCGAGGGCAGCTGCTGCATCATTCCCGCCTGCTGCATCGGGAGCATTTGACGCGAAGCGGGCATGGTACTGGAGCCCGGACCAGTGTAAAAGTTATGCCCTGAACAAGGCAAGCAATCGTAATACATATTTTACCTCCTGTTTAAGTTTGCGCATATCTTGGCGTCGGCAAATAGAAACAGTGATCGCCTATACGGTTGAAAAAGCTTCCGGAACCGTTTCGCGGGAAAAACCTGGCACAGTTCGGACTGAAGGGATTGTAGTACCAGAGGCAGTCTCCAACGCCCGAGTGCTTGTTTCCCGCCAATGCCCAGTCGGCAATGTCATAATGAATTTGCTCCGGTGATGATGCCCAAACCGTCTGCGGATTTACTTCTCCGTAGACCCGCGACATCATGCAGGTGAATTCACCGGGTTCCGTGATGACTTTTCTCAGGTTGCCCTGTCCTGTCCTGAGATACTGGCCGTATGACACATGGACCCTGTTCATGACGACGGTGGCGACCGCTTTCATGCCGCTTTCGCCTTCACCGCCGGCTTCACATTTAATAAGTCTTGCAAAAAGCTCTCTGTCGGTCATAAAGTCACCTCGGATGCCAGTTTGTAAAGGTAGATTATGCCTGCCGGTAACAGGTAAAATTACCGGTCAGATTGTATCAGTCAGTATCAGTATATTAACATAATGAAAAAATGGTAACCTTGCTAAGTGAATTGATTAAAAATCAGGCATTTGGCACAAGATGCCGGAAATTCGGGCCTGGCATTAATTGCGGGGTTTTATTTTTGTTTTTGAGAAATAATATAAATGTACGCTATATTTCAGGCTATGCCTGAAAAAAAGGGGGAATGTCCGTGAGTAGACAGCGTGGTATAATGTCTGAGGCTCTGAAGGCAGAAATTGCGAAAGAGCTCGGTGTCTACGACACTGTAGCCAGGGAAGGCTGGGGCTCGGTTTCTTCCAGGGATTGCGGAAACATTGTCAAAAAGGCAATCGAAATAGCGGAAAGGAACCTGGGCAACAGGTAACTTCCGTGGCAGGTGACTCCTTATAGCGGACAAAAAGCCGGCACAAGCCGGCTTTTTAATTATTCCTGGCACGGGATAGTTGTTCGACCCGGATTAGTTGCGAGGTTCGAATCATATCAGGTTTAACGCCGGACATCCAAATATTACAATTTTGTTACTTTTATGACTATGTCCTTTACAATTATTGTATAGATGCTATATTATATTTTCTGGATCTGCGTGTGGATCTGCGTGATAAACAACATATTTCCGGGAAAACAAGCCCTGTAAAGCTGTTATATTGCAATATTTAAAAGTTTATTAATATTTTAGCAGACCTGCTAATATTTATAAATGAATGTATTTATACAACAGGTTAAATCAGTGGCCGGTCGGCTGATAAAAGATGTCGGTTATGTGGAAAAAATCCTTAAATTTCAATGTTTCAGTTCTGTTACAATTTGTTTACACTTAAACTCTATCAGTTGACTGGCAAAAATGCCGATGATATAATGATTTTGAATTCCGGGCAGGAACCTGCGTTCTTGCCTTGAATATCAATAACAAGGGGTTAGGTTCAAGTATAAAGGAAACGGGCGGCCTACCCCGGAATACAAAGGAGCCTGTTTCCAAAAAAACTATACGAGGAGGATTTGAGAGCATGAAGAGTCTCAAAAAGTTTCTTGCAGTAATGCTCGCTGTCGCCTTGGTGCTTTCATCCATGGCAGTAGCATTTGCTCAAGATGACCCGCTCGCAGAGAAATATCCGGAAGCTGCTCTTATGAGAGACCTGGGTATTCTCAAGGGCGCAAGCCAGGGCGTTACTGAAGCATATCTGCAACAGAGACCCGTTAGAATCCAGGCAGCTATTCTTACCCTCAGAATGCTGGGTAAGGAAGAAGAAGCCCTTGCGTATTCCGGTCTTGCACGTTTCGAAGACAAGCTTCCGGATGGCTACTGGGCAAAACCCGTCCTGGGTTACCTGAAGAACAATCCTGGTTATGGCTGGTATGGCGACGACCAGGGTAAATTCAATCCTGAACAGCCTATCAGAAAAGAAGAATTCGCAAAGGTTCTTCTCAAAGCCATGGGTTATGACCAGGGAACTCACTATGAATGGGAAGGCGTTATGACAGCATACAAGGTAGCAGGTCTTACCTATCTGCTCGACGCCGATCCGGTAATCACAATGCTCGATATAGCTCTTGCTATCAATGAAGCTCTCACGAAACCCGTAAGAGGTTCGACAACTACTCTTGCTGATAAAATTGCTTCCGTTAACCCCGCATTCAAGGAAGCAGCTCTTGCAAAAGGCCTTATTAAGCCTGTTACCATCAGCAAGGTTGACAATCCGAACCTTGGTTCCGTCAGCGAAGGTGCCATAGTTTATCCTCCGGCACAGGTACTCGCTACCATGTCCGACGGAACAACCAAGATGGTTGACGTTCAGTGGGAAGTTGACAAATTCGATACTTCCGAGCCCGGAGAAGTAAGCATTAAGGGTAAAGTCGAAGGCTTTTCCGGAGACGTAACCGCTACCCTTACCGTTGTTGCCGCTGAGATAGTCGAGGTTGCTGACATCGAATTCGAAGATGTATATGTAGGCCAGGACGTTGTACTTCCTGACACTGTCGAAGCTGTATTCAGCAACGGCAAGGTTGCAGAAGTACCGGTAACCTGGGAGCCTGCAGAAGTTGACACTTCCGAACCGGCCGAACTTACTTTCGTAGGTAAGGTCGAGGGTTATGACGGCGAAGTCATCGCTACAATGAAGGTTCTGCCTGATGAAATCGCCGAAGTTGCCATTGAAGACATTGCTATCGATGCAGGTTCAGAACTTGAGCTTCCTGAAGAAGTAGAAGTTACCTACAAGAGCGGTAAGGTTGAAACGGTTGCTGTAACCTGGAATACCGAAGCTGTTAAGATCGATGTTCCTGGCACCTATGAAGTTGTTGGAACAATTGGCGAATATGAATTTAAGGTTAACGTTGAGGTTAAGGCTGTTGCATTTGCTGTAACTGACGTTATAGCTGACAACCTTAAGTCCTTTACAGTTAAATTCAACAAGGAAGTTTCCAGTGTAACAGTAGCCGATGCTGCTTCAGTGGTAATTCTTGCTGACAAGAAGACTGCAGTAGGTTACTGGGGAACTGCTCTGACCCAGAGCAAAAACGTTACCTTTACGATTTCCGCTAAGTCTGTTGCTGGCGAAGAAATCAAGGATTACAAGGTAAGCAAGGTTGTCAATGACACGACAGTTCCTTCCTTTGTTGGCGCTAGAGCTCTCAATCCCAAGCAGGTAGAGCTCCAGTTTAGCGAACCTGTTAACTTTGATTATCCGTTGCTCACATTACTCACCGATGTTAAGGTTGATGGTGTAGCAAGTATTGCAAAGGCACTGCCGAACTATATAAACAACACTGTAGTCCTTGAATACAGTGCGGCACTTTCTGCAGGTACTCATACCATTTCAGTTGCTAAGGTCAGAGACTTTGCTAACTTTGAAGCTCCGGCCGCTGAATATACCATATCTGTTGTAGAAGACAAAGAAGCACCTAAGGCTATTAGCGCTGAAATAAAGAGCAAGTACCTGATTGAAGTCACATTTGATGAACCGCTCAGCGTTCTTGGTTCATTCACAGTTGATGGAGTACCCGCTTCCGCAGCATTTGTTGCTAATTCCAACAACACCAAGGTTAATGTAACTGTACCTGGTTCAGGTCTTGGAATTGGCGCAATTGTAGAAGTTAAGGTAGGCTACGTCGGACAGAAAGACGTAATGGGCAACGAAGTTAAGTCTACTACTATAATTACAACAAAGACAACAGACGACACTACGCTGCCGACAGTTTCGCTGTCTGTATCAACTGGAAACAAGGTTACTTTAACCTTCTCGAAGCCGATGATGCTTGTAGGTACTATTAAGCTGTACGATAAGGACAATAAAGAGCTTAAATCCATAGATGTAAGCACATTGTCCTTCAAGGCTGACAGCGGCAACAAGGTACTCGAATTGAGCGCTACTACTTTGGGTCTTGGAGATGTAGATCCTGCTAACTACAGCCTTAAGATCACAGGAATGAAAGATGCAACTGTAAGAGAAAACGCTCTGCCTGAAACAACATTGCCGTTTACAGCTCTTGATACTAAGGAACCGGAAGCAGGAAAATACTACCTTGTAACTGCAGGTGATTCTAAAGATAAGGATACAATAACCATTTACTTCACTGAAGCAATGAATATAGCTTCAATTGAAACTCCTGCAAACTACCTGTTTAATGGTATGCCGCTTACTGCTGATTCGAATTTCAAAGGTATCAAGGCAGCATCTGACGGTAAGAGCGTTGTAATAACATACAACGATGCTAGAAACTTCGAAGGAAAGATTGTAGTTGTTGCTGCTACTGACCTTGCTGGTAATACATTTGTTGATGCTAAGACGCCTGATATTACTAAGCTTACCGACAGTACACTGGCCTATGAAGCAAATACGGCAAAGGTCACTGCAACTAAGACTGTTGAGCTCACGTTTAACAGCACTATCATATCTGTTGATCCTGCAGGATTTGCAGTTTATAATAAGACGTCCGGCCAGATAGTATCGAACTTTGTGGCAGCATCAATAAGTGGCAGCACAGTTAAACTTACTACAGCAGTAGATCTTGATGCTGATGCATCGCAGTATGTAGTAAGAGTTCTCGTTCCTTCGGCTATTAAGAACATTTATGGTTCTACCTTGAATGCTACAGCTAATACCGAATGGACAGTTCAGGATAAGATTCTGCCGACACTTTCCAAGGTTGAAAAGGCCGGCGATAATCAGATTAAGTTTACATTCTCTGAAAAAATTAAAGAAGAAAATGCAGGTGATTTCCTGAAGGCACTCTTGATTAAGAAGACTGATGATACAGTTATAGGATATGCTTCCGATTTCGAAGATGGTGCAACTGTTACTGGAGATCTTGCTAATGGTACAACGACTGTAACTGTAGAATTCGCTGGTGATCTTCTGAAGAGTATCACGGGTGGTTCTGAAGGAGACTATACAATAAAGGTAAGCTTCCCGACTGCTACTGGTATAAAAGATTGCTCAAAAAATCCTCTGAAGCCTGTAGCTGATCAGACAGTTACCTTTACAGCAAAAAAATCATAGTTTCTGAATCAGAACAATAAACAAAAAAAGATGCTAATGGTAATCCATTAGCATCTTTTTTTGACGTTACGTAAAAAGTTAGGGTGCTGCTCTAGTAGAAAGAAATGACGAAATATTCTGCAACAGCGAGTGATCATTGGATTGATCGCTGGTTTTGTATTTTGTTGTCTTTATTAAGCATAAGTTTTAATGGCTTAAATATACCGAAAAACAGTTGAGCCATGACCTGTCAATAGTTGTTATGTATATGCAAACAGGAGTTGAAATGATATAATATATTTAAACTTAGATTATTTATTTTGTCTACTTATAATTAATTAACATTGATAATTTACCAAAACATAGTTAACTTACCAATAATCTGGTATGTATTTTTATGAAAAAGGCGCATGGACGTTATAAAACTGATACAGATTTAAAAAGTTACAGATTAAAATTCACGCGGGCAGCTAACTCAGGATCATTCTGGAATCATGATTTAAAGGTCATGATATTTTCATTTCTCCAACATTAATCTGCAGGGAGTGTGTTTTGTGAGCAAAAAAATATTGATTGTGGATGATGAAAAGAACATTGTGGAAATTGTTAAATTCAATCTTGAAAGGGAAGGTTTCAAAACCATTGAAGCTTATGACGGTGAACAGGCTATAAAACTTGCTCTGCAGGAAAACCCTGATCTGATCATTCTTGACATTATGCTTCCCAAGGTTGACGGATTTACGGTATGCAGGAAGCTTAGAGAAAAAATTCAGACGCCGATTATCATGCTGACGGCCAAGGCTGAAGAGGTGGACGAAGTATTGGGCCTTGAACTGGGAGCTGATGATTACATTACAAAGCCTTTCAGCCCGAGGGGCCTCATGGCGAGGGTAAAGGCAAACCTGAGAAGAACCGTTGCAAATGACAATTCAAGGCAGAGCGGCAATGTGCTACGCTGTGGCGATATAACCATTGACCTGGACCGCTACGAGGTCAGGCGCGGTGACGAGATTATTGAGCTGACGCTGAGGGAGTTTGAACTGCTCAAATATCTGGCGATGCAGCCCGGGCAGGTGTTTACGAGGGAAAACCTGCTCGAGAACGTTTGGGGATATGAATATTACGGCGACGTCAGGACCGTCGACGTTACCGTCAGAAGGCTGAGAGAAAAACTTGAGAAGAACCAGTCCAGCTATGAATACATTATGACAAAAAGGGGAGTGGGCTATTACTTTAACTGCCCCGAATGATTTTGGCAAACAGATGTCAAAGCATTGTACAGCGCAATAAGAATCCATAATTTTATGCTATAATGCTATAATTCAGCCCGATATAAAAACGTGAAACAGACTCTTTCAAAAGTGAGGATGGCATGTTCTCTACGCTGAAAAGCCTTCAATGGAAGCTTGTTTTCATTTTCATATCGATAACCTTCGCACTCATGACGGCTGTTTATGTTTTGTTAAATCACCAGGTCGAGGCGTCCTTTTACGAAAATTTTAAAATGAGCATAGAACTGGGGCTTGATTACAGGTACTGGGATACGGACATCAAGCCGGGCCTTGAGCTTATGTTGAGTAAAAATACCGACTCACCGGATACGACGGTGAGGGAAGAGGTTACAGCCATTGAGAGGGCCCAGAGGGAAATAAATACGCGCTTTAACCTCACTGACGGCAGAACGTGTACCGTCATTAATATAAATGACGAAAACCGGGTTGTTTTTACAACGGACAGAAGGTATAACAACAATGAATTGCTTTTGAGAAGGGAAATAGAGGAATCTCCGAACTTCATCAGGGCGCTCGCCGAAGGTAAGGGCGACAGGCGAAAGATTGCCCATACGGTAAATGACGTGTTCTTTGACTATGCAGTGATGCTGAAAGAAAGCGGCGCCGTGATGTATTTCCGATACTATAAATCCGAATGGGGCACGTTTGTCAACAAGTTCAACAGGATACTTGTCAGCAGTTCGTTTTTTGCGGTTATAGCCTCTCTGATTATAGGGTATATATTGTCAAAAACAATAACTTCACCCATAATGAACATTGCCCACAGGGCAAGGAAAATTGCCGAGGGTGATTTCGGCCAGGACCTCGAAGTAAAGTCCGGGGATGAAATAGGAAAGCTCACGGGCGCATTTAACTTCATGTCCGCACAGCTAAAGAAAACTCTTACGGAAGTGACGAGCGAAAAAAGCAAGATTGAGGCTATTCTCATGAACATGTCGGAAGGCGTGGTCGCTTTCAATGTGAGAGGGGAAATAATTCATG
The DNA here is from genome assembly GCA_023623175.1 of Bacillota bacterium. Taxonomy (GTDB): domain Bacteria; phylum Bacillota; class Clostridia; order Acetivibrionales; family JAMNXU01; genus JAMNXU01. Next base: position 7,718 of record JAMNXU010000014.1, on the reverse strand, counting down.
TAAATCCCGCCGCAGAAGCGATGTTTGGCCCAATTGACAGGAATCTGAAGTTCAACGAGTTTGCTGAAACTTTTAATATAGATATAAAGCTCGAAGACATTATTTATCTCGGAACGGCGCGGACGAAGGGCAAAAAGGACATCGAGGCGGGACAAAAGACCCTGCGAATGAACTTTGCGCTGTTTACCGACGATGAAAACAAGGTTGAGGGTATAATCCTCGTGTTCCACGACATTACCGAGCTCCAGATGCTGGACAACATGAGAAAGGAATTTGTGGCTAATGTTTCCCACGAACTGAATACGCCCCTTGCGGCAATTAAAAGTTACGCCGAAACGCTCCTGGATGTCGGCGTGGAAGACAGGGAAACGGCCATGAAATTCCTCGGCGTCATCAATTCCGAGGCCGAGAGGATGACGAGGCTTGTCAGGGACCTCCTCAGCCTGTCCAGGCTGGACAGCTCAAAGAACAAGCTTAACCTGCAGCAGGTGCACCTGGATAAACTGGTGAAAGAGTGCACTGAAAAAGTCAGGATAGATGCCGTAAATAAAAAACAGGTACTTGAAAGCTATGTAATCGGTGAAATCCCGCCGATTCAGGCGGACCGTGACCGCCTCGAGCAGGTTGTGCTCAACCTGCTGAGCAATGCCCTGAAATATACACCCGAAGGCGGCAGGATCACGGTTTATATAGGAAAAACCTACGGGGAAGTTTACTTCAAGGTGGCCGACACGGGCATAGGCATACCGAAGGAGGATCTGCCGAGGATATTCGAAAGATTCTACAGGGTAGACAAGGCCCGTTCGAGGAAAATGGGCGGAACAGGTCTCGGGCTTTCCATTGCCAAGGAAATAGTGGAAAGCCACGGGGGAAATATCAGTATTACAAGCGAAGTGGGAAAGGGCAGCGAGGTAACCGTCAGATTGCCTGTAAATCCTGATATTAAAGGCTTTCAATACCCGGATGATGTAATTTAAATTTAAAAGCTATGTAATTGTTTTGTAATATAAATTGGGGTATAATAAGGTTAGTAATAGAGGAAAAATCTACAGTTTTTGTTTCATTGTTTTAACATATTGCAGTAAATTTAGCAGTAACGAATACAGTTGCAGTTTCAGAGGTGTTGTTATGTCCGGCAAGAACAAGCGTTACATTGCTGCCATAGTTGCATTGATAGCTGTACTTGCGCTGGCTGTCTGCGCAATGGCCAGTGATGTTGTATATAAAAAAGATAAAGTGAAGGATACCGGAGAGACCCTTGTCACCATCACACAGCCGGCCAGGGAGTACACTTCCAACAGCAGGACGATTCTGCTCGTTGGCAATACTGACTATGCCAATGTCAGGGTTGAGCTGTATATTGCGAGCGGTGACGTTTACAAACCCAAGGCGGCTACCGACGGAAGCAGCTCATGGGTTATCGGCAGTTCAGGGTTCTTTTCCAAGGAAGTTGAATTAAACAAGGGTGTCAATGAGCTCATGGTCCGCGCTTCCAAGGAAGGTAAGCCAGACCAGTTCAGCCTGTTTACCGTGCATGTGTCCGAAGAAAGCCTCAAGGATATCATACGAAACGGTATAAACAACCTGCTGAGCAAGATAACGGACTTCTTCAAATAATCTGATCGGAGATACAAATGAAGCGGGTCAGGCTCGAAAGGTTTAAGTCAATATTTCTGGCGTTGCTTATCGCGCTAAGTTTGACGCAGTTAGGAATCCTTTGGTATTATCAGAACCATCGGTTTCCTATTTCTTTTTTATCGTCCCTTTATTCCATGCTTAACCATGACTCTCCTCCCGACATTTCCCGTCTGAAGGATGAGGTTATCCTGCCCACGCGAATACTGGTTTCCGATGAATATACGATTTCGCGCTGGCTATTGGGTTCCGAGGACAGGTATTTCCGCGAACTTGCGATAGAAGCCTTCTCTTATATTCAAACGGTTTTAAACGACGATTTCAGGCAACAGCCTGAAAAACTGCCGGCGTCGAGATGGAGCGAGCTGAGCAAGCCTTTTGTCTTCGAATTCAGCACGCCGATGAACAAGGAAGTTATAAGGTTTTTGTCAAATATAAGGAAAAGCGAGGCTCCGAACGCGCCTGACGGGATATTCAGGATGGCAATAGCGCCGTGGACGGATCAAAACGAGAGGAATACGCTGTATTTTCTTTACGGCGACACCATTTACAAGTATACCGTGCCCTTTATAAGGAACCGGTTTGACAGGAAAGCCTATGAAAATATCTTTACTTTGCTTATCAAGGACAGGGGACAGGTAAGGTATAACCTGTACAGGGACATAGACCCGAGAAAAGCGCTTGGATATCCGATCATTCCCGAAGTTGCGATAGTGGTCAAGGAACCGGACGAAATACAGTTGCCGGCGCTTGCGGGCTATACTCCCGAAAGCATAACGCTGAAATACAATGAAAACGGGGACCCTGATCCTTCTTCCATTGCAAAAACGCTCCTGGGCAGCGACCTGAAAAATTTTGATCCTCCCGAAACTGACAGCGAGGGAACCGTAACGCTCAAAAATGCCAATAATATATATAAGCAATATAAAAACGGCCTGATGGAATACACCTACTGGTCCCAGGTCCCGGGAGAAAACCGCGGACAACTCATGAACGCGCTGGAGAAGGCCTTTGCTTTTATTGCCGAAAAGCAGGAGATGATTGATAAATCTCCGAATTACAGGCTTGCGCTGACGGGTATAGGGATTTCAGGCGATGGGCGCTACCATGTTTTCAGCTTCAATTATATAGTCAACGGCTATCCCGTGGTTTTAACCCAGGGGGCAGGTGACGAAAGCGGGAGCAGAAACGGGGAAGAAGGGCAAAGCGAATCAACCGGCAGTGAGCAGGACGGAACGGCAGAGGAGAATGGAAGCGGAGGGACGGAAAGTGAAAAGAATAATGCTGCTGGAGCAAAGAGAGTCGTTGATGCAGTTACAATCCACGTTAATGCCCAGGGAGTGGCGAGCTGCCGCTGGTATGTGAGAAGTTTTCATGTGGAAACGGGTTCGGATCACGTAAGCGGCGACCGGCAGGCTAATACTGACGAAGACAACGAAGGAAGAAGTATTGCCTCTGTCAGCCTGGAAGACGGCGGCCAGGATTTATACAACATTTCCTTTGACAAGTTCCTTGAGGGTTACAAGATAAAATACGGCGAGCTCAAGGGGAACACTGAGGCAAATATAACCGATATGCGAATTGCTTACATGGCCGATGCGAATTCTGCTGACTCAGGGCTGAAGCCGATATGGATAATAGAAATGGCCGGCAAAGACGGAGAAAAATCCTACAGGTTTATTGAGATGCCTGTTGGGGAGGAGGGTTGAAAGTGGACTGGTCCAGGGCAAAAAGCGTTTTAATAGGAATATTCCTGGCGCTTAATGCATTCCTGTTTGTTTATATAAGGGTATTTTGCCTTCAGCCGGCTGTTTCGGCCGATACCTTGGACAATACCATAAAAATCCTGAATTCCCGTGGAATCAAGGTTAATTGCGAAATACCGGCCACGGATTTCAAATACACATCGCTCGAGTTCGACAGCAATGATTACAGCAGGGTGGAAGCCGCTGAAAAGCTGCTGGGCACAAAAATATTGAAGGAACAGATCAAGAACGACCAGCAGCTCGAGCACATGGGGAAAATTATAAAATTCAAGCCCAACAACGAACTTGTTTATCTCAATGTGGACCCGCAGGGAAAGGTTGATCTGCAGGATAACCGGCAAATAGAAAAATGCGCCAGGGACTTTCTGAAGAGCCTTGACCTGCCCGTAAAGGAATATGCTACGGACAGAAGAATAAAATATGATGACAGCGTAAAAATCCGGTTTTATGAGAAGTACAAGGGTTTCATTGTTTATGACAACTGGTTTGAAATAACCGTTTCCGAAAAAGGCGTAACCTATATGAAGTATAAATACATTAAGGTCAGGGATGTGGTCAGCGAATCGGGAAAGAGCACCGTGCCAATCCATTCGGTTTTGCTGCGGCATTTCAATGAAGAAGGCCAGGTAATCACGAGCATCCAACAGGGGTTTAAAAAACCAGTGGAAAAAGAGCAGGTGTTCATCTGGTACAGCGAACCTTACTGGAAAGTCAGGCTGGAAAACGGCCAGGACAGATTTTTCAATGCGCTGACCGGTGATGAGGAAATCATCAGTGAGCCGGCTTAGTCAAAAACCGGGCCGGTGTATTTTTTGGCTTAAATTAATGTTATAATGTACATAATAAAGGTAGAAATGAATACTTCTACGAAAGTTGGTGCGTGTGACCTTGGAAAAATTCATCATAAACGGCTCAAGACCTTTGAAAGGCGTTGTGGATATCAGCGGCGCAAAAAATTCTGCGGCGGCCATTCTTCCGGCGTCCCTGGTCCTTGACGGACCGTGCAGGATTGAAAATGTGCCGGATATTTTGGACGTTACCATTTTAAAGAAGATTATGACCAAATTGGGAGCCGTTGTTCGCAATGAGGGGCGAAATACTCTTTACATAGATCCGACAGGTGTAAATTCCTGCATAGCGTCCTACAGAATGGTCAACCGGCTGAGGGCATCGTATTACCTGATCGGGGCGTTGCTTGCGAAAAAGGGGAAGGCCGTGGTATCCTATCCCGGCGGATGCAATTTCGGATTCAGGCCTATCGACCAGCACATAAAAGGTTTTGAGGCGATGGGCGCAAATGTCAGCATTGAACAGGGACTTATAAAGGCTTCAACTTCCGAATTGCGCGGCGCGCAGATTTACCTTGACGTCGTCAGCGTGGGCGCCACTATCAACCTGATGATAGCAGCCACAAAAGCCAGGGGAGTAACCGTTATCGAAAACGCGGCAAAGGAACCCCACGTGGTTGATGTGGCCAACTTCCTCAACGCAATGGGCGCCGACATCAGGGGAGCCGGTACCGATGTCATAAAGATACGCGGCGTGGAAAAGCTGCCCGGCGGAGCTACCCACATGGTTATTCCCGACATGGTCGAGGCCGGCACGTTCATGATAGCCGCTGCGGCTACCTGCGGCGACGTGGTGGTAAGGAACATCATTCCCAAGCACATGGATTCGCTGACGGCGAAACTTATTGAAATGGGCGTGGAAATTATGGAAAACGGCGACTGGATAAGGGTTTTGGGTACCCGGAACCTCAAAAGGGCCAATATTAAAACATTACCCTATCCCGGTTTTCCGACGGATCTCCATCCCCAGATAGCCACGCTGTTGTGCCTGGCCAGGGGGACCAGCACTATTACGGAAAGCATATGGGATTTAAGATTCCAGTATGTCGACGAACTGAAACGCATGGGGGCCAATATCAAGGTGGAAGGCAGGATGGCCGTAATTGAAGGAATTCCGAAATTTTCGGGAGCGCCCGTGAAAGCGACGGATTTGCGGGCCGGCGCGGCCCTGGTAATTGCAGGGCTTGCCGCTGAAGGAACCACCGAGGTTATTGACATCAGTTACATAGACAGGGGATACGAGGATTTTGAAATTAAGCTCAGGAGCCTCGGGGCGGATATAACAAGGGTTGAAGAATAAAACCGTGATAACTGAACAGGATTACGGTTATAGTTATTGAAAATATCACAGGATGACTGGATAGAATTATTAAACAGGACAAGGAAGAAAATTGATATATAATGATGTATACTAAATATATACTGAGAAAACAGATACGAAAGGCAATCGTGTTAAGGGGTCAAAATACAAATGATAAGATTCTGCAGTTTATACAGCGGAAGCAGCGGTAATTGTCTTTTTATAAGTTCGGGGTCAACAAGGATTCTTATTGATGCGGGTCTCAGCTGCAAAAAAATAACCGAGGCCCTGAATTCCATTGGTGAGTCGCCGCAGGATATCGATGCGCTTCTCATTACCCATGAACACAGCGACCATATAAGGGGAGTGGGGACTTTCTCGAAACGATTCGGCGTGCCCGTGTATGCAAACTACAGCACCTGGGCGGCCATGGAAGCATATGTTGAAAACGTCAGCGCTGAAAACCGCGTGAGTTTTGTGACCGGTGAGAAGTTCGGCGTGGGCGATATAGAGATTGAAGCTTTTAATATTCCCCACGATGCGGTTGAGCCCGTGGGCTATAATTTTTACATAAACGGAAGAAAAATTACGACGGCGACGGATATCGGCCATGTGAACAAAAATCTGCTGTCCAGCATAGAGAACAGCGAACTGATATTGCTGGAGTCCAACCATGATGTGGAGCTGCTCAAGGTTGGCCCCTATCCCTGGCACTTAAAGAGAAGGATTCTAAGCGACGTGGGACACCTGTCCAACGAGATGGCAGGCAAGGTTGTCGCCTACCTGGCGTCAAAGGGAACAAAGCGTTTTCTCCTTGGCCACCTGAGCCGCGAAAACAATTTTCCCGAACTGGCGTACCAGACCGTGTGCAATGCCCTGCGGGAGCGCAACATCAGGATTGGATCCGATATTTTCCTCGATGTCGCGCTGAGGGACAGGGTCGGACAGGTTATAGAGCTGTGAATGTGAAATAGCTGTGAAAGATCCAGGGAAAAATGGCAGCCGGCTGTCGGAAGGCCTGCAGTTTCGGAGGCGAGCAAATTAATACAGGAGTCCGGAGATGAAGATAACAATCATTTCTGTAGGAAAAATAAAAGAAAAGTACCTTAGGGAAGGAATAGTGGAGTACTCAAAAAGGCTGCGCCCGTACTGCAGCCTTGAGATCGTGGAAGTGGATGACGAACAGGCGCCCGAAAATTTGTCCGAAGCCCAAATGCTCATTGTTAAGGAAAAAGAAGCCGAAAAAATACGGAAGAAAATCCGCGAAGGCACCGTTGTTATTGCATTGGACATCAGGGGCGCCAGGCTTTCATCGGAAGGCTTTGCTTCGAAAATTGAAAATTATCTCAATGCCGGCAAATCCCATATTACATTTCTTATAGGCGGATCATTGGGGCTTGATGACAATCTGCTAAGGCAGGCTGAAATTATAAACAATGTAAAAGAAAAGTTAAGAGAACTCATCTAATAACAGGATAATATTCCTGTTATTTTTATAGTCATGTATTCAGTAATAAACGGCGAGCCGTATCATAAGTAAGAGAAAGGCAGTATTATCCTTATAACATAGTATAACATTTAGATTTGTGATATAATATTGGTGTAATATGTATAACAGGCAGGTGAATAATGTGAGTCCGCTATCGAGAGAGTTAATTATTAAGTTAGCAAAGGAAAATGACTCAGAACTTCTTAGAGAAGTCTTAAATTATTATGCCTTTTTAAAGAATAAAAAAGAGCAGGAAGCCAGGAAACAGTGGGAAAGCATTGAAGAAGTCCAGCCTGATAAAGAAGAAATTGAAATCATTAATGAATTTGAGAAAAATCGTGAAAAATTCGAGTTTGTCAGTATGGAAGAAGTTCTGAAGGAGTTAGGGATTGATGAATCAGAACTACAAAATTAACATAAGCAAGAATGCTTTGAAGTTTATTAACAAACAGGATAATTATCAAAGGAAGAGAATATTATCTGCCATTTATGGATTGCCTAAAGGAGATGTAAAGAAATTAAAAGGCTATGAGTATTATAGACTTAGAGTTGGGGATTTCAGAGTCATTTTTACTAAGAATGATAAAGAACTCGTAATACTGGTTATTGATATAGGAAATAGAGGCCAGATATATGATAATTTATAAATATGTCGTACATGATGTACGACTTTTTACTTA
>JAMNXU010000022.1 GCA_023623175.1 Bacillota bacterium | reverse complement strand
AATGTTATTCAAAGAGACCTCTCCTTCCTTGGTGGTTTTTGTTTGGTTAATTTAATTATACCAAAGAAGATTGGTCTCTTTTACTTTTATCCTACAACTATTTTACACCGAGTAATACGCTTTATTGCCTTGCTTGAGCCAGTTTATGCATGTTTATTGACCTGGTTGATGCAGTAAGGAAAGAGTTTTCTGCATGCCCCGGCGGAGCATGCGGCATGTCCTGAAACCGCCCGTACGGGCGGATTGCCGGTGGTAAATATTCTGATAAATATTGTGGTAAATACTCTGATATATATTCTGATATATATTCTGATATATATTCTGATACATATATTTATTTTAATATATAACAAATATATCACTGCTGAAGGACAAAAAAAAGCATTTTGTACTTTCTTTTTTAAATTTGGGTAGTATAATTGTTAATTAGTAAACTTTCAGGAGGAATGGAATGGGTTTTTTTGAGTTGCCGCTGATAGCGGTGGGTTTGTCGATGGATGCCTTCGCGGTATCCCTGTGCAAGGGATTGTGCATGAAAAAATTCAACAGGCTTCACGCTGTGATAACAGCGGCATCGTTCGGGCTGTTTCAGGCGATAATGCCCCTGGTTGGCTGGCTGATCGGATTTAAATTTGAAAAACTGATAACAAGTTATGACCACTGGATTGCTTTCGGACTGCTTTCGCTCATCGGGTGCAAAATGATATATGATTCGTTTGCCGAGAAAGACGAACCCATTAATTGCGTGATGATTCTCGACCTGAAGGAACTCTTCTTTTTATCCGTTGCGACAAGCATAGACGCATTGGCGGTGGGAGTAACCTTTGCTTTCCTGAAGGTGCCCATACTCCCCTCTATAACCTTAATAGGAATTATAACCTTTGTGCTGTGCGTTGTTGGCGTCATTGTCGGCAACCGTTTCGGCATAAAGTACAAAAACAAGGCCGAAATGGCCGGCGGACTGGTTTTGATATTCATAGGAGCAAAAATACTCCTCGAACATCTCGGACTGCTTTGATAAAACACAGGCATGAATACACCACAGGACTGAAGGCGCTTACCCGTCTGAAGGCTTTGTCCCAGGCCTGAAAAAACTTAACCCAGCAACATCCTGTCATTGTCAAAATCCGTTCCGCTCCTGCGGCTGAACTGTTCAATCAGCCACTCTACCGTAGCCTCTTTCTTCTGCCTGCTGTCAAGATCCATTATTATTCTGCCTTCATGCATCATTATGGTCCTTGTTCCGTAATCCAGGGCGGCTTTCATGTTATGGGTCACCATAATGGTGCTGAGCTTTTGCTCCTTTACTATCCTGTCGGTAAGCTCGAGCACTTTTTTGGCCGTCACGGGATCGAGGGCCGCAGTGTGTTCATCAAGCAACAGCAGGAAAGGTTTTGTTATGGTCGCCATAAGCAGCGTCAGCGCCTGTCTCTGGCCGCCTGACAACCTTCCTGCCTTTTCCTTCATCCTGTCTTCAAGCCCCAGGCCCAGCAGGGCAAGCTTTTCCCTGAAAAGTGCGGCTTCCGCCCTCGTGATGCCCGGCCTCAATCCTCTCGGTTTCCCCTTTGCATAAGCAATGGCGAGATTTTCTTCTATAGTCATGTCGAACGCTGTTCCGTCGAGCGGATTCTGGAACACCCTTCCTATATACATTGAACGTTTGTATTCCGGGGCGTAGGTTATGTCAATGCCACCGAGTGTAATACGTCCCGCGTCGATTTCGTATACTCCCGCTATGCAGTTCAGGAGCGTGGACTTGCCTGCTCCGTTTCCGCCTATTACCGTGACAAATTCCCCTTCCTCAAGGTAAAGCGAAATATTGTCCAATGCCTTCATTTCATTGACGCTGCCGCGATTGAAGATTTTTGTAACGTTTTCAACCCTGAGCATGCTATTCGCCCTCCTTCCCGACAGTGTTTGCCCTTCTCGTTATGAGCGATGCAAACTTGTCCTTTGCCGCTGTCATGGAAAGAGCTATCGCAACAATAACAGCCGAAACCAGCTTCAGGTCCGTAGGCGGCATGCCAAGCCAAAGTGACACGGCTACAATCAGCCTGTATGTTACTGATCCCAGCGATACAGCCGAGAGGCGGCGCAAAAGCGTCCTGGTGCCGAACAGAACTTCGCCAATAATCACCGACGCCAGTCCTATGACAACCATTCCTATACCCATGCTGACATCGGCAAAAGACTGGTACTGGGCGATTATTGCGCCGGAAAACGCCACAAGGCCGTTGGACAGCGCAAGACCGATTATAATCATGTTGTCGGTATTCACTCCAAGGGCGCGGACCATTTTGTCATTGTCCCCCGTGGCCCTCAGGGCAAAACCGAGTTTTGTCTTCAGAAACAGGAAAAGAACAATTATAACAATAACCAGGATTAATAAAAGAAACAGGTACCTTGCATATTTCCCGGGGGAAGCTCCTTCGAGAAAACTAAACATGACCGTTTTGTTCAGAAGCGGTATGTTGGGCTTGCCCCCCATAACTTTTATATTGATCGAATACAGCGCCAGCATCATCAGTATCCCGGATAGCAGCGGCTGAATTTTCATCTTTGTTACCAGGAGAGCCGTACAAACTCCCGCAATGCATCCCGATAAAAAAGCCAGGGCCAGCCCTGAAAAGGGCCGGCCGTGGTTGAAAACCATCACTGCCGATATGGCTGCGCCGAGCGTAAAACTGCCGTCCACCGTAAGATCGGGCATGTTAAGCGTTCTGAAGGAAATAAACACGCCAAGCGCCATAATTGCATATATCAATCCAAGCTCAAGGGAATCCAGCAATGTTGAAAGCAATGGTACTAGCGTTGTCATAAATTTCTCCCCGTTTTCCCGAAATCAGGCGACCTTGTTTTTCAACAGCCGCCCTGTTATTAAACAGCCTTTGTTCCGCTCCGGTTGCAAGTTTATTATCAGGTTTTATTATTAACCCTAATCTTTCTGCTCATTCCGAAGGCCGTTTACGTTTGTTTGCGCTATTCGCCGAAAACCTCAGCGGCTTCATCCAGTATATCCTGGGGGAATGTCACGCCGATTTTTTCGGCAGTTGCCCTGTTGAGGTAAATATTCATCTCGTCGGTGTCAAAAATCCTCACGGGCATTTCAGCAGGATTTGCGCCGTTAAGGATTTCGACGGCCATTTTTGCCGTTTCCTGCCCGAGGGTCACGTAATTGACTCCGTAAGTGGCCAGTCCGCCGTCCTTGACCATTGAATCGGCTCCCACGTATACGGGCACCTTGGCGTCAATTGCCACCTGTGCAAGCAGCGGCATTGCCGAAGCCACCGTATTGTCAATCGGAGAGAACAGCGCATCGGATTTTTGCACCAGGTTCTGCGCCACCTGCTGCAATTCCGACGTGTTTGTAATTGTGCCCTCCACGACTTTCAGTCCTTTTTTCGCTGCGTATTCCTTAAGGTCCCTTATCACTGAAACCGAATTGGCCTCACCGGAATTGTAAATGGCCCCGATGGTTTCAATATCGGGCGTAATGCGCAGCGCAAGCTCCATTATCGCTTCCGCCGAAACCGCGTCGGACGTTCCCGTTACATTTGCGCCGGGCTTTTCAAGGCTTTCAACCAGGCCCGAACTTACAGGGTCCGTGCACGCGGCAAACAATATTGGAATTTCCTTCGTCTCGCCGGCGGCCGCCAGCGCTGAAGGCGTAGCAATAGCCACGATAAGGTCATATTTATTATTTACAAACTTCTGAGAAATAGTCTTGAGATTGGTTTGATCTTCAAGGGCGTTCTGGTAATCGATCCTGATATTGTCCCCGTCCTTGTAGCCAAGCCTTTCGAGCTCTTCAATGAAAGATTCTCGGATCGTATTAAGCGAGGGGTGATCGGCAATCTGGATAATTCCTATGGTTTTGGTATCAGACCTGCCACACCCGGCTAGGATCGTTGTAAACATCAGCGCTGCGCACAAAAGCAACGCCGCTTTGAAAAAAACACTCCTCTGACCTCTTCTCAAAACTCGTCTGAACACTCTGCTCATCTCGTCTCCTCCTTTAAATTTTAATATTAAGTTGTTCAGATGTATTTTATAAAAACACCCGTCCTCTTTCCTGGAGCAGGTGCATTATTCCCCGTATACCTCCGCCATGCATTATCGCCGTCCTGAACTCTTAAAACCAGAACAGCCCATAATGCGCGCTAACTCTTCTCGTCAATCTGCAACCTGCTGATCTGTCTGTATAGATAATAACACGTAATTTGTTGAGATAATAGCACAGAAATCATCTTGCTGTCAATAATATATAATTTTCCTGATATTCCGGTTACAACATTTTTTCCGCTCAGTTTTCCATGTCTATCCGTTTTTCTGTATTTTACTCCTTAATTTAACACACTGTCAGTTCGCTGCCTGCCGCTGCATCGGTTTCCCCGCTTCCGCCAGGACCCGGTTCTTCAGCATGAAATAACTGTGCACAAGCAGAAGACTTCCTGTCACTACAAGCAGGTATTCAATCCTGACAATATCGGCGATCGGTCCGTAAAAAAGCATCGACAGCGGCATTATCGAACCCGACAGCATGTTCATAACGCCAAATACCCTGCCAAGATAATTTTGTTCCACCTTTTCCTGCAACAGTACCGTGAACGGTGTGTTGAAAATCGGCGAAGCAACCCCGATCAGCGTCATGAAAAACAAATAAATCCAGAAATTCGGCACAATTCCGAGCGCCAGGGTGCAAATCGCGATTACGAAGTTTGACAATATCATCGTATGGTGCCTGTTTTTGAAACCGCCCCATGCGGCCATTATAAAACCGCCCGCCGACATGCCGAGGAAAAATGTTATTTCTATGGCCGTCAGTCGCCAGACATCATCGCCGAAACTGCGCCCGACCTGGAGCGGCGTGAGAAAAAACATGGGGGTGCCCAGTACAAAATAGAGTCCGCAGAAAATGAACATAACCTTTATATAGCTGTTTTTCCGGATGTATCTCAGGCCTTCGAGCATATCTTCGAAATAACCCAGGTTCTCTTTTTTTAGCGCTTTTTCATGGGTTGGTATTTCCAAAAGGAACATGAGAATGAAAATCGCTATCGCCGCCGTAATAACGTCTATGAAGAAAATGGCTTCCATGGACGCAAAACTTATCAGCACTGCGCTTACTATGGGAGAAAGCAGCGTTGTCAGCGACTGGATGCTGCTGTTGGCGCCGTTGACTTTCGCAAGCCTGTCTTCAGGCACGATCGACGGGAGAATTGCCCCGACGGCGGGGTTTTGAATGCCCGAACCCAGCGAGCGAACGGCGGAGGCAACAAAGAGCAGCCATATCGAATCAAATCCCGCCATGAACAAAATAGCCAGGAACAGCGTTGCAACGGCTATCATCGAATCGGAAAGTACAATCAGCATTTTCCTGCTGTAGCGGTCCGCCCACACCCCGGCAAACGGAGAAATGATGAATGACGGCACAAATCCGCATATTATGGTCAAAGTCATCATGAAGCCTGAAAGAGTCTCAAGGGTTATATGCCACGAAATTGCATACTGGACAAGCATGGAACCGAAAAGCGATATGGTCTGGCTTGATAAAAACAGTACGGTTTTCCTTTTCCAGTGTGTATCTGCTGCCAATGTTTCTCCTCCTGTTTTCCGTGATTATTGCATGTTTTAGTGATTGTATAAATGTTTTGGTGATTATTTTGATGTTTTTAGTGATTATTTAGATGTTTTTAGTGATTGTTTGCACTTCTTTCGTATTATTGCACACTTTTTGTAATTATTGCATGTTCATTGATGTAACTGCCAGTTTCTTCGAAATATTTACCTGTTTTTCATCAATATTTATTATTTGAACGATGGTTACGTTATCCGGCAGTGCTTATGTAATTCGGCACGTTTGCCTGATTCAGCAATGGTTGCGTAATTCAGCAATGGTTGAGTAATACAGTTTGCCCGCACGTTTCCGGGAATTTATCGGAGCGCGGCATTCATTCCAGCTACGTAGCCCGACGACCACGCCCACTGGAGGTTGAAACCTCCGCACTGGCCGTCAATATCCATTATTTCGCCGGCAAAAAACAGACCTTTAACCAGCTTGGATTCCATGGTATAGGGATCGATCTCGGAAGTGTCCACACCCCCTGCCGTAACCTGGGCGCTCGGCCAGCTTTTCGTTCCGCGAATTTTAAATCTCCAGTCCTTCAGCAGCGTTGCAATCCTCTCCTGTTCCTCCGGCGTCAGCGTAGACACGGGACGCCTGATGTCGCTGATGCCGGCCTCCATCAGGATTACGGGAATGAGCCTTTTGTTTATAAGCCCCACAAAACTGAATTCTATGGATTTGTGAGGTGCCGCCTCAAAGCGCCCTTTCAAAAGTTCCCTGAGCTCCCTGTCTGACAGCGTGTCCAGGACGGTTATCTTAAGAATCGCCTCGCTGCCCTTTTTAAGAAATTCGCCGGCTTTCCTGCTGATTTGCAAAATCGGCGGTCCGGAAACGCCGTAATTTGTAAAAAGAATGTCGCCGCTGTCACTGGCTATGGATTTTCCCCCGTGCAGGATTTCAGCGGTCCCGACAAATTTCACCCCGTCAATTCGTTTAAAAAAGCTGCCTTCAAGCATCAGCTGGACCAGCGCGGGAAATATGTCGGTAATCGTGTGTCCGAGCCTGGAGACCAGGTCATAACCATTTCCGTCGGAACCGCTTGAGGGCATGGCTTTCCCGCCGGTTGCCACGACAACGCTGTCGCAATGGAAGGCACCGGCATTTTCCGTTTCTATCCTGAATCCGTCCCTTAAGGGAACAATATTTTTGACAAGGGCATCGCAAACCACGTTTATACCTGTGGTTGTCAGCTCGTATAAAAGCACGTCGAGAATGCTTGACGCCTGGTCGGACATCGGGTAAACCCTGCCGTGATTCTCAACTTTGTGGGCGATGCCGAGCTCTTCGAAAAAACTGATGGCATGCTGCGCGTTGAACACAGATAAAGCGCCCAGTACAAACTCCGGATTGTTCCCGTGGTAATACTCGACGCCGGCATAAATATTAGTAAAATTGCACCTTCCGTTGCCCGTGGCAAGTATTTTTTTACCGACCCTCGGGTTCCTTTCGAGGATAGTCACATCAGCTCCTGCCCGCCTGGCGGAGATGGCAGCCATCATTCCCGCCGCTCCTCCGCCGACAATTACCACATGTTTATTTCGAGCCATTTCGCCTGAACCTCGTTATTTTCAATATGATGAACCAATGATTTTACACTTTGATTTATTAATTTGTTGCACATAAAATACAATGATTTTTTACAATGTTTTATGTAAATATAAATATAACATACCGTAAAAATAAATTCAGATACTGTAATATAAAATTTAGCCCCCAATAAATCGCATGATTCGAACATCAAAATTCATAATTCGTTTATTTTATCATGCAGCTGCTATTTTATCATACAGCCGTTATTTTACCATATTGTCCGCAAAATATGAAAATAAAATCAGACAGGCGGCACAGTCCGTCATCTGCGCCGCCTGTCCGTTGACCATGTCAACCGTAGCCCGGTTGATAACTGTATTTTGGAAACCCCCGTGACCGTGGTTCGAAAACCCCTGTTCCAACTGCAGTTTGGCCCCCTGCCGGGATCTCAGAACTCCAGCCTGCCCTCGCGAAACATCGTAAGGTAATTCATACAGAAATCGTCGAGTCCCATCAGCGCTTCCGTGGCGTACAGGAACGACATAAGCCTTTTGTCAAGCGGATCGAGAATTGCCGAATCCAGCCCCGCAGACATTGCTGCCACTAGGAAAGCCTGGTTGATCAGCTTTCTTGCCGGAAGCCCGAAGGAAATATTGCTGAGTCCGCAGGTCAGGTGCACATCGGGATACTCAGCCTTCACCCTGCGCATTGTTTCAAGCGCAACGACGCCGTTTTGCGAACCGGTGCCTATGGGCCTGATCATGGGATCGATGTAGATGTCACCGATAGCTACACCCTGTTTAGTGAGCTTTTCAATAAGCCTTCCGGCGATAGTGACCCTGTCTTCCACCGTTTCGGGCATTCCGGCATCATCCATGCACAGCGCGATAATGCCCGTCTTGTATTCAACGGCGAGGGGCGCTATGGCATTGTACCTTTCCTTTTCGTTGGTTATGGAATTGATGATGGGCTTTGCGTTTTTATTGGCCCTGAGTGCAGCCTCAATAGCCGCAGGATTGGGTGAATCGATGGCAAACGGCGCATCGGTCACCTCCTGGATGGTTTCTATCAGCCATACGAGCCTTTGTGGCTCGTCATCGTGAAACATTCCCGCATTAACGTCAATGTACGCGGCCCCGGCTTCATGCTGCTTTATTGCGAGGTCCTGGATCGTCTTTGCGTCATAGCTTTCAATAGCCGGCCTGATAGCTTTCAGCGTGCTGTTTATTTTTTCGCCGATAATAATCATGTACATTCCTCCTGTGTTTACAAATCAGCAATTGAGCAGTCGTACCAAAATCATTTTTAAATGATCACAAAATCTACCTATAAAGTGACTAATTGTGACTGCAAATTAATCAGCGCATGCCTGCATATTAACTTGCAGATAACCCAAATTCGTAACTTCAGATCAATTGACGGATAACCGTAAATTATTTGCAGAGGACTGTAAAATCATCTTAGAACAGTCCTGAAATTCTTCCGGTGGAATCCACGTCTATGGACTCGGCAGCCGGGACCTTCGGCAGTCCGGGCATTGTCATAATATCACCGGTAAGCACGACGACAAATCCGGCTCCCGCAGAAACCTTGACATTTCTCACCGATACCCTGAAGTTTCTCGGCCTGCCCAGTTTCTTGGGATCATCGGAAAGGGAATACTGCGTCTTTGCCAGGCAGACGGGCAGATTTCCGAAGCCCATTTCTTCAATCTTGGCTATTTCTTTCAATGCCGCCGGCGAGAAGTCCACTCCGTCTCCGCCGTAAATTTTTTCAACCACCGCTTCTATTTTTGCCTTGATGGACATTTCATCGTTGTAGGTAAATTTGAAACCGCTGTTGTCTCCTTCCTCGACAAGCCTTATTACTTCCCTGGCAAGGGCTTCGCCGCCTTCTCCGCCTTTTGCCCATACTTCCGACAGCGCCACATTGACTCCCAGTGCCCTGCACTTGTTTTCTATGAGTTTCAGTTCGGCTTCCGTATCCGTAGGGAACCGGTTGATGGCCACGACTGCAGGAAGGCCGAATTGCTCGGTAATATTTTCAATGTGTTTCAGCAGGTTCGGAATGCCTTTTTCAAGCGCTTCGAGGTTCTCTTCAGAAAGCTCGGTTTTCTGGGCTCCTCCGTGCATCTTCAACGCCCTTACGGTTGCGACTATTACGACTGCGGAAGGCCTGAGGCCAGCAATACGGCACTTGATGTCAATGAATTTCTCGGCCCCGAGATCGGCGCCGAAACCTGCCTCGGTCACCACGTAATCGCTGAGTTTGAGGGCTATCTTCGTCGCCATTATGCTGTTGCATCCGTGGGCTATATTAGCGAAGGGACCGCCATGGACAAAGGCCGGCGTATGTTCAAGCGTCTGAACAAGGTTGGGCTTGAGGGCGTCCTTGAGCAGCGCCGCCATGGCTCCCGCCGCTTTCAGATCTCCCGCGGTGACCGGTTTGTCATCGTATGTATAGCCAATGATAATCCTGTTAAGCCTTTCCTTGAGATTGTCAAGATCCGTTGACAGGCACAGGACGGCCATAATTTCAGACGCAACGGTAATATCAAAACCGTCTTCCCTCGGAACTCCGTTGGTCCTGCCGTTCAGTCCGCTTACTATATACCTGAGCTGCCTGTCATTCATGTCCATGCAGCGTCTCCATGTAATCCTCCTGGGGTCGATTCCGAGCCGGTTGCCCTGGTAAATATGGTTGTCAATCATCGCGGCGAGGAGATTGTTGGCCGCTCCGATGGCATGTATGTCTCCGGTAAAATGCAGGTTGATATCCTCCATCGGCACCACCTGGGCATATCCTCCGCCGGCCGCCCCGCCCTTGACGCCGAAAACCGGGCCGAGCGACGGCTCCCTGAGAGCAATCATAGTTTTCTTGCCCAACCGGCTCAGGGCGTCTCCAAGACCGACACTGGTGGTCGTCTTTCCTTCTCCTGCAGGAGTGGGAGTAATCGCGGTAACAAGTATAAGCTTGCCGTCTTCCCTGTCTTCAAGATCCTTCAAAATATTGTAGTTCACTTTTGCCTTATAATTGCCGTATAATTCAAGGTATTCCCTGCCAACACCGGCTTTTTCCGCGATTTTCTCAATTGGCTCCATTGGCGTATTCTGAGCAATTTCGATGTCACTTTTGAAACTCATCAAAACACCCCGTTTCTTTTGAATTTCAGTTGGTTTGCGTAATTTCACTTTTTTCGGGTAATACTTTATGTGCTCGGACGATTTTATTATATGTTATTTCTTCTGTTATCTTTTATTTTCCTTTTTTATCTTTTATTTTCCTCTTTGTCTCCCCTGTGTCATTTATTTTTCAGTTTGCTTCTGCGTTAATCTCCTGTTTTCGGTCTCCTGAATCCTAATGAGGCAAATTTAATTAAACTTTCAGTCAGGCCATCAGTCACGTGATCTGTGCCAAAAAATCTATGCCATGAAAAAGCTGCATCGCTTCCTGGTATGAAAAAGCAGCATCGCCTTTTATTAAAAAATTCTGCAAAATTAGTTAACGGCTTTCAGCCGCCTTGTCCGCACTGCCGTCCCCCGCGAATTCAATGTCGCTTTTTCTGCTCCTTCCTTTATACAGAAAAGACAGCCAGTATACCCCTCCTACAAAAAGCGAACCACCCGCTATATTGCCGAGGGTTACCGGAAAAAGGTTTTTTACAAAGAAACTGCCCCAGTTCAGCGCTTCAATTTTTGCAAGGTCCGCACCCAAGGAGACGGCGGCATCAGTCCAGGCTCCGTTGGTTTTTGCCAGTATTCCCGCCGGAATATAGTACATGTTGGCAATACTGTGTTCAAATCCCGAGGCGACAAACAGCCAGACAGGGAAAAACACCGCGAACGTTTTTCCCGAAATATCCGGGGCCGCGCCGGCCATCCAGACTGCCATGCAAACGAGCCAGTTGCACAACAGCCCCAGGAAAAATGCATTGCTGAATGAGAAGTTCGTTTTATTCAGCGCCACCTTGATTGTATAACCTCCAAGAAGACCGTTGCTGAAATCATATTGTCCCGACAAAAATACGAAAACGGTTACGATCATCGCTCCGATAAAATTTCCCGCGTAAACGAAAATCCAGTTCCTTAAAAGGCTTATCCATCGGGATTTGCCGTCGAGACACGACACCACGATCAGGCTGTTGCCGGTAAACAGCTCGGCTCCCGTTACAACAACCATCAGAAGGCCACTGGCAAAAATCACTCCTGAAAGCAGCTTGGCAATGCCTACGGACTCGATGGTGTGCGCCGCTACATTTGAACCCTGGGCGGCCAGGGCAATAAACGCTCCTCCCAATATCCCGAGAAGTATCAGCCGGCCTGCCGGAAGTGAAGCCTTGCGGCAGCCGATTTCCACGAAGCTCTGCGCAATTTCGGGAGGGCTCAGGTGCAACTTGCTGATATCAACACCCCCTGGTATTGTTGAATCAGCGGCAGGAACAAACCGCGCCCTGCCGCTACACCCTTGAAATTTCATTAATAATTTCCGGAATAATTTCAAAAAGGTCTCCGACCTCTGCAATGTCAGCGAGCTGCATCATGGGAGTATCCGGATTCTTGTCTATGGCAACGATGAAATCACATGACTGCATTCCCACGAGATGCTGTATCTGGCCGGAAATCCCGCATGCTATATATACCTTCGTCTGGACCGTCTGGCCTGTCTGGCCGATCTGGTGCGAATACGGAATCCAGCCCGCATCCACCGCGGCACGGCTGGCTCCGACAGCGCCGCCCACCTTGGCGGCAAACCTGCGCAGAAGTTCAAATCCCTCGGGACCCTTTACTCCCCTTCCACCGGATATTATAATCTCAGCATCGCCGAGATTAACGGTGGAGTCGCCGCTGTGGACAATTTCAATAATTCTTTTAAGCTTTACACTGTCATTTTCCTCGAGGCTTTCGGATATAATTTCGCCGGTCCTGCCCGGATCGGGCTCAGGAGCCTTCATGACCCTGGGCCGCACGGTCGCCATCTGGGGACGGTGATTTGAACTGCGGATCGTTGCCATTATATTTCCTCCGAAAGCAGGTCTCGTCTGCAGCAGGTCACCGTTATCCGCGTCTATGTCAAGGCCCGTGCAATCGGCAGTCAGCCCGCAGTTCGCCCTGACGGCGACCCTTGGTGCCAGTGCCTTGCCGCGCGTTGTACCGGCGCACAGCACAATTTCCGGCTTATATTTTTTTATGAGCCTCACCAGCACACGGGCTTCCAGTTCATCGACAAAGCCCGAAAGCCTGGCGTCATCCACAACGATAACCTTATCCGCTCCGTAGGCGAACAGCGAACGGGCCTGGTCAGTAATTCCCGAGCCCATTGCCACGGCCCATACGCCACAGCCCCTTTTATCCGCAAGCGCTCTTGCGGCGCCCAACAATTCATGGGTAACGGGCTGTATATTACCTGACAGCACTTCGGATACAACCCAGACATTGGTGTAATTGGATCTGTCTGCTTCATTTATGAGAATCATTTCGCTTTCCTCCGCTTACAGAATGTTCAGAATCCTGAGTTCCCTGACAAGCTCCCTTGCGCAGTCCGGCGGCGAACCTTCGATTCTTCTGGCTTTCTTGTTTCTTGACGGCGGCGGCTCTGTCTTAACAACCCTTGTAGGCGAGCCGTCAAGACCTATCTTGTCCACTTCCGCCCCGATATCCGCCGGTTTCCAGACCGGGATCTCCGCTTTCTGGGCAGCCAGGCGCCTTTTCAGCGACGGTATGCGCGGAGTGTTTATGTCTTTGACCACCGTAATCACTGCAGGCAATGGCATTTCGCAAATATCATAACCGTCCTCATGCATTCTTCTCACCGTTATGCTGTCGGACGACACATTCTCCACTTTCATTACATAGGTTGCCTGTGGAATGTCGAGGTGGGCGGCAATGCCGGGTCCCACCTGGGCCGTGTCCCCGTCTATGGCCTGCTTCCCGCAGATAACCAGGTCCACATCCCCGATCTTTTCAATGGCCTTTGCAAGGGCATAGCTTGTAGCCCATGTGTCGGAACCGGCAAAAGCCCTGTCACTGAGCAGCACTGCGCTGTCAGCGCCGAGCGAAATGGCTTCGCGCAAGATCATCATCGCTTTTTCCGGTCCCATTGAAAGCGCAACGACTTCTCCGCCGTACTTCTCCTTCAGCCTTACTCCTTCCTCAATGGCGTAAGTGTCAAACGGATTTAATATGGCACTGGTTCCCTCGCGTATGATTCTTTTGGTTTCAGGATCTATCTTCGCGTCATTCGAAGCGGGAACCTGTTTAATGCATACAACAATTTTCATATTATCCTCCCCGGAAACTATTTAGCCGTCATTTCAGCTTTATTAAAAGCTTTATTAAAAGCTCTTTTAAAAGCTTTATTAAAATAAACTTTATTAAAGCGCGCTATATCGGCGGGATCACTCTTTGCCGGGCTTAAACCCAAAAATCCTTTATCAGCGGGAACTGGGTTTTGAATCCGAGCAGCGAAAGATAGAATCCGCAGTTCGGATACAGTTTAATCAGCATTTTCAGCGTTTCTATGGGATCAAACTCCGTGTTTTCAGGTATCTCGTACCCCACTGCGTCGGACAGCAGATGCAGCTTCTTGCTCATCCATGCCTCGACAATTACGGGCACATCGGGATATTTCTCCAGGAGTTCGTCTACGACCCTGTTCTTTTCTATGATGGGCTGCGTTATTATAAATTCCGCTCCGGCGTCCAGCTTCCTCTTAAGCTTGTCAAATTCGTGCTCGGGAGGTTCATAGGGGTTGAAAGCCACTCCCATCGTAAACTTGCCGGGATACTTACGGTTAATGTAACTGAGCAGTTCAACGGAAGTTACTGACTCCACCTTCCCCCCGGCGCCCACATCGGCCGGCTGTAGCTTGGGCAGCCTCTCGGAGCCGTCTCCGCTCACCACGAGAAGATACTTGATCCCCTTTGCAACGCATGTATCAAGAATATTATGCAGGTCTTCGAGGGTATGGAATGTATTGAGATGAATCATAACCTGCTCAGGCCGTACCTCGAGCTCGAGTTCCTCTATCATTTCAGTGCCCTGGAACGACAGGTGACCCATCGCGTTATCGGTTATGCAGGCGCAGTAACCGCTTTCCATTACGCGATTATATTTCTCGGCGAATAATTCAATGTCCGCCTCAAGTTTTTCCGAATTCTGTTTAGGAGGAAGTATTTCGATATGATAAAGTTTATCCTTTATGTGATTGCGCATTTAAAAATACCGCCTTTCCGTTATAAATTCATTACTTTCCGGTTTGTTAGTCCCTAACCGGTCATCAATCAGAATCTCAGAAAGCAAAAATGAACCCCAATTGTAATTATAAATTCCTGCGGAGTCTTTTCAACAAAACCGGAAAAACACGATATAAGAATACAAAAAAAATAAAATAGTTACAACAAAAGGTACAGGCATGACGGTTCTTCATGGGACACAGGCATGGGACACGGGGACGGTTCTTCTGTCCCCATGGGACACGGGGACGGTTCTTCTTCCAGGCATGGGACACGGGGACGGTTCTTCTGTCCCGAACCGTTAAGATAAAAGTCCGTTTTTGTTCAACTGGTTTGATTTTCGGCCTTTTTAATCAGTTGGGACAAGAGAACCGTCCCCGTGTCCCAGAAGAACCGTCCCCGTGTCCCGGCTAATTATGGCGATGCCTTACAAGCCCCAGGGCTTTTGATATTTCAAGAACAATAACGGGCACGAAAGCCAGTGCTACGGCCAATATATACAATTCTGCAGCAAGGTCCGTCAGTCCGAACACGAAGGCCACAGGAGGAACGAACACCACCAGCGCCATCAGCGCAATGGAAACAAGGGCGGCTCCGTCC
Source organism: Bacillota bacterium (assembly GCA_023623175.1). GTDB lineage: Bacteria > Bacillota > Clostridia > Acetivibrionales > JAMNXU01 > JAMNXU01. The sequence continues at coordinate 83,751 of JAMNXU010000022.1, read as the reverse complement.
AGGTATTTGTTGGAAAAAGGCCCGATTTTGAACAACGAGTGGTTCGAGCGCATGTTGAAGGAATGGAAAACCTGGGTCAACGCGAGTATAATGAATGCCATCGTGCGGCCTGCCACCAAGTCTCCCGTCACTTTCCATCCTGTTATAAACCCAATAAGCGTGAGAATGGCAAACATCACTCCCTGCAGCACAACCTGCACTCCGAGTCCATGGGCGAAAATGCTCTCTTCCTTCGGTTTGGGCTTTCGCTTCATTACATCCTTACTTACTGCCTCCATGCCAAGGGCAATTGCCGGCAGGCTGTCAGTAACAAGATTTATCCACAACAGCTGCATCGAAAGCAGCGGAGTCTTTCTCCATAAAATCATTGCAAAAAACACGGTTAATACCTCGCCTATGTTCGTGCCCAGCAGGAAAGCCACCGCCTTTCTTATGTTGTCATAAATGCCGCGGCCTTCCTTAACGGCTTCAACAATCGTCGCGAAATTATCATCGGTCAGCGTCATATCAGCGGCGCTTTTCGCCACATCGGTGCCGGTGATTCCCATGGCGCAGCCAATATCGGCTGCTTTAAGCGCCGGCGCGTCGTTTACGCCGTCTCCGGTCATGGCGACTATTTCGCCCTGCTTCTGCCAGGCTTTTACGATACGTATTTTATCTTCGGGCGAAACGCGAGCGTATACCGATATATTCCGTACGCGTTCGCTAAGCTCTTCGTCGCTCATCCGGGCAAGTTCGCTTCCTGTCACGGCCTCGTCGCCCTCCTGCAGGATGCCCAGCTGCCGGGCAATTGCCGACGCTGTATTTACATGATCTCCCGTTATCATTACAGGCTTTATTCCCGCCTGGCGGCAAATTTCCACTGCCTGCTTCGCTTCGGGACGCGGCGGATCAATCATTCCGACCAGGCCCATGAAAGTCAGTCCGTTTTCAAGTTCCCCGGGAGTCGGATTCTCAGGCACCGTTTCAATTTCCTTGCACGCCACGGCGAGAATCCTCAGGGCCTGTTTACCCAATTCATCGGCATACCTTTTTGCGGCTTCAAGGTCCCCCTCTATGCAGCGTTCGGCGAGCACATCAAAGGCCCCCTTGACTATTACAATGTTTTTGCCGTCGATCCTGTTAACCGTTGTCATTAACTTGCGCGCGGAATCAAAGGGAATTTCCGCAAGCCTGGGATACATCCGGTTGAGCTCATCCCTGGACATCCCGTTTTTATGGGCGGCGAGCACAATGGATGTTTCTGTCGGATCACCCACGTGGTGCTCATTGCCGTCCCTGAACTCTACAAATCCGTCGCTGCAGAGGGCCGCGTACTGCAGAAGCTTTCTTATCTGCGGAGAATTGTTTTCATTAATGTCTTCAAGGGTTGAAGTTCCTGCATCAAAAGCTTTGATCAGCGTCATGCGGTTCTGGGTCAGCGTGCCTGTCTTGTCTGAACAGATTACCGAGGCGCTGCCCAATGTTTCAACGGCGGGCAGCCTGCGTATAATGGCATTTCTTTTTACCATACGCTGCACGCCCAATGACAGCACTATGGTTACAATGGCAGGCAAACCCTCCGGGATGGCCGATACGGCCAGGGACACCGATGTCATGAAAATCTCCATGACTTTCATGCCGTCAATAATGCCTATGACGAATATGATTGCGCATGCGGCAAGAGCGACGGCCCCAAGGTATTTTCCCATATGGGCCAGTTTTTCCTGGAGCGGCGTCCTGATATCGGCTTCCGATTCCAGCAAATCGGCAATTTTGCCCATCTCCGTATTCATTCCCGTTGCGACCACCACGGCCTTTCCATGGCCATAGGTTATGGTACAGCCTGTATACACCATGTTGTGCCGGTCACCGATCGGGGCATTTTCCTCCACCACGGCAGCGGCATCCTTTTCCGCCGGGACCGATTCACCGGTCAGCGCTGATTCCTCCGACTTGAGGCTTGCCGATTCAATGAGCCTCGCATCGGCGGGTACGAAATCCCCGGCTTCCAAAACAATTATATCTCCGGGAACCAGCTCCGACGCCATTACGACCGTTTCCCTGCCGTCGCGGATTACACGTGCCTGCGGCGCCGAAAGCTTTTTCAGTTCTTCCAGGGCCCTTTCCGCCTTGCTTTCCTGTATTACGCCCATTATAGCGTTGAGCACCACAATTAATAGTATCAGCAACGGTTCGAAAAAGCCGCCGGACTCCCCTTCATAAACAGCGACTCCAAAGGAAATGGCGGCTGCAATTATCAGTATGATGATCATTACGTCCTTAAACTGGTCTGAAAACCTTTGCAGAACAGTTTTCTTCTTCTTTTCCCTCAGCTTGTTCTCCCCGTATTTTTCCAGCAGCATCCTGGCCTGCTCGGAGCCCAGACCCGTCTTCAGATCCGTTGACAGTTCACGTGCCAGTTGTTCCAGTCCCGTACTGTGCGGAATCAATTGCAATCCTCCTTCAAATACTCCTGGTTTTCCTCACATAATTCTGGTTTCCTTCAATTAATCCCGGTCCCCATTAAGTAATGCCGGTATCCTCCAAATAATCCTGATATCCTCCGGGTATTCCTGATATCGTTTGGTTTCCTTCAGGTTATGTTAATCGCTTTTCGATTTTGAACAGAAACATTGTGTGATTAGGTTTATTCTACCACATCCAGGGAAAACAATCCACAACAGTTCAAAGTTATGCATTTAAAATCAAAGTATTACACCAAAACAAAAAATACACCTAAATTAAACATATAATACTATCTCAAGATATTTCTTATTTATGCCGGTCAAAACAAAAATGCCGCTAATTAAATACATTAGCGGCAATAAAACCTGGTGGGGAATGTTGGATTCGAACCAACGACTTCTACCGTGTGAAGATAGCACTCTCCCACTGAGTTAATCCCCCATATAATCGATTTTTTTCTGTTTTATAAATATAACATAATTACGCCTGCTTTTCAATCTCATTTCCGCTTGAAATATCTCAATTCCAGCGAAATATTACGGGTTATCGAAAACAGTTTGGTTGTAAGACTTTTTTCATGGTTGGCCGTTTTAATGCGGGACAATTGTCGCATTTTCATCAGTTTTATGCGGCTGTGCATATTTACCGTGTCTGTGCAGTCATGCATTTTGTAGCCCTCACGATTATCTGTTTCGGGCAGTTAAGGTGTTTTAACAGGCCCCCAAATTTTGTAAATCGTTTTGAAAATATTTGCACACCACAATCATTTACATAATCACTTAAACCGGCCGTCTGCCGGCGCCGGCAGGATTTCCGGCACCTCCTCGCCCGCTTCTTTCATTCTTCTCTTCAATATTTCCGCCAGTTTGCGGCGTACGTCTTCGTATTGAGGGTCGCTGACGAGGTTGTGGCGTTCGTGGGGATCTTTTTCAAGGTCGTACAGGAATTCCTCGGTGTAGGTGTCGCTGTGGGAATCCCTCCAGCCGTCCTTGTCATAAGCCCTTACGGAGTACTTCCACTTTTTGGTCCTTATCGCCCTACCAACCTGTTCTTCGCTGATCTGCAGGAAAACTTCCCCGGGCCAGTCTTTTGCCGTACCGTCCACGAGCTCCTGCAAGGGCCTGCCCTTCATGTAATCCGGCTTGTTTATGCCGGCGCAGGCCAGCAGCGTTGGCGGTATATCGATGAGGCTTACAAGATCGGTAATCGTCTTTCCGCCATAAAAACCCGGCCCGCAGGCAATCATGGGTATCCTGATACAGGCATCATGGCATGATCTTTTGTATTCACTGTTCCTCGTCCTGAAATGGCAACCGTGATCACTGGTGTATATAACCACCGTGTTATCGGCCATATTCAGTTCTTCAAGCTTTTTCATTATTCTGCCGACATTATGGTCCAGGCTGGCACAGCATCCCAAATAATCGGGGTAGTTCTCGCGCCAGTCCCCTTCAGTGCCTTCAAGATCACCGGGAACTTCATAGTTGCTGAACCTCTCGCGGGATCCTGTAGGTCCCTCATAACGGTTTCGGTCATTCTGATGGTGCGGTTCTATAAAAGAAAGAAAAAGGAATAAGGGTTTCTCCCGTTTTCTAGTTTCAAGGTATTCCAGCACAAAATCCGTTATGCAGTCAACCCTGTAACCTTTGAATTCCACCTTGTTCATATTCCCGTCGAATAAATACCCGTCATAACCGTGGGATGTAAATTCCAGCACGTCGGAAGCCAGCCAGTAGCTGTATCCTCCCCTGCGCTCGGGCGGGACGGGCAATGTTCTGTAATTGCAATGTTCTCCTATATACTCATTGGAATCGCCGCCCGTGGAAGCCAGATGCCATTTCCCGATGTACGCCGTTTCATACCCGTTCTCGTTGAACCAGTGGGCTATTGTTTTTTCACTCAGCGGCAGCGCAATATTATTCCTGTAACACCCGACCTCGGTGGCATACTTTCCTGTCTGAAGGCAGGCTCTCGCGGGGCCGCACACCGGCTGGCACGTAAATGCATATTCAAACCTGACACCTTTTTGAGCCAGGCGGTCAAGATTAGGAGTAATGTCCAGTTTTTGCCCGTAGCAGCCCAAAGTATCCCATCTTTGCTGGTCCGAAAATATGAAAATAATATTGGGTTTTTGATTAGACATTTGCAAACCGTCCCTCCCGGTCCTTTGTTTCCCATCCTGATTATACCATAAAAAACATGAAGGGACATCCTGGCACTTAATTTTCGCAAGCATCGTTATTCCAAGTATCTTCTCTTTTTGCCGGCCACAAGAGCAATGCCCAGGAAAGCCACGGCAAAGGCAACCTGAACAAGCATATCGGAAAAAACCTCCATTAAACTGCTTAAGTCAAACTTCGTCATTTCACCGATCTTGTTGTTTGCCCTAACAAACCAGTAAGAGGGCGTGAAGCTTGCTATTTTTAGCACCAGCTCGGCAAGATATTCCTGGGGCACAAAGACGCCGCTTATAAAGCTGAAACCAAGGGTCACCACATTGCAGACCGCCGAAGCCACATCCTGGCTCTTCGCCAAGTTCCCGATCAGGAAGCTCAGGCTGGAACCGCACAGGGCAAAAACAAACGAATTGAGTATAAAATACACGGTATTGATGCTTAACGCGTTTTCGAGATTAAAAAACAGGCAGCACATCACCATTATCATCCACGCAGCAACGGTCAACACCGCGCCGGCCAGCATGAACTGCACGTTGATGCTTGTTGCGTTCACGGGGGAGCAGGCATTTCTCATCCTGAGGCCTTTGTCATTAAATACGAGCATGATAGCCGTTATGCCCAGTATCAAAATCGACAGCAGTGAATAGGCCATGTAATTGAAAAAGAATCGGGCATAGGACTGGTCCTTTTGCCTTCCGGCCGGCGCCTGCATTTTTACGGGAGCGCTTAAGGAAAAATCCTCCTGCAGGCGGCTCACCAGGGACTCCTGCGTGATCCCCCCGATGTTTTTGATATAAAGCCTTGCGGCATTGAGGTATTTATCTATGCTCAAATCAATGTACACATTTCCTGCCGAATCCGGTATGATGGTTTTTTCCAGCTGCACGTCCTCCCCGCTCATGAACTTCCCGGTAAATCCTTCCGGGACGCGGAGAATATATGTCACTTTCCTGAAAAAAAGCGCATCCTGTAAGGCTTCCGTCTCATCGGGCAGTTCAACAAATTCGGCAATCTTCGACAGTTCTTCCCTGAGCCCTTCAACCAGGGGACTGTTTTCTTCGTTTATGAAAGCCATTTTGCTTTTTACCCGGGTAAAAGGTTCCTCGACCTTTTGCTCCCCGGCCAGGGACGAAGTCATTACCAATGAAACAACGAGAAATACCACAAGGTATATCATCATCAGGGGCATGTTTTTCCTTGCAATTTTCATACACAGCTTAAAGACTTGCATATCTGCGCCTCCTTATCAATATAAAGGTGCAGGAACAGAACAGGACGATAAAAAACAACAGCGCTGCCATATTCAGATAATACCTTCTATATGTGTCGTAATAGTACAGGCAATAAAACGCATCGGTCAGCAGGTTCACGGGATTTATCCAGGACAGGACGGGTACATTTTGCGAGATGATGTACTTCATATTCTGGTTCATCATGCCCGACAGGAAGGAACAAAACATCGTGGTGCCGACCAGTATCCCGATTTTTATTCCTTCTGACTTCTTCACCACGGCACTTACAAATGCACCAAAGGATAAACCTGCAACGGATCCGGACATTGTTGTGAGAAACACGTAACCGGTTTTGGGGCCGAAGTCGACTTTGAGTACCAGCAGCAAATAAATCAGCAATACAAACAGCTCTGCAAGGTGAATGAGCAGGGCCGCTGATGCACTGTACAAAAAGGTTTTCATCTTGTGGACCGGCGCCGCGTTAATCCTTGCAGCCAGCGGAGATATGTCAGCCTGGATATCGGTGATTTCACGGTTCCCGAAGAATCCCCCGTAAAAACAGCTCATCGCGATCAGGGTGTAAAAGAAGAACGGAAGGTTGTCAGGATTGGCCTTTGTACCTGAAACCTGCTTCAGGTAATTTTTCCTTTCGCTCAAATCCCTGAGAATTTCCGCGTATTTGCCGGGATTTTCACTCAATATGGCCTTTACTGCCGATTGGGTCTGCAGGTAATCATCAATGAAACTCTTTACAATACTCTGGTTAAGCCCGGATTTCTTAACAAACAGCGCTATTGGCGGATCTATGGATGTATCAGCCTTAATGTAGCCCTCGACTGAATTGTCTTCCAGCATTTCCTTTGCCCGTTCCTCGGGTACGATGAAAAGGTTGAAAAGCCGGTCGTCTCCCGAAGACACCTGTTCAAGAACGTTTTTGAACTGCAGGTCCTGTCGGAAATGCTCATTGTCAACCACTGCAAGGTTTATGGGCTTGAAAGCTTCGCTGCTCCCGAGGTTGGACAGGGCCATGTAAAAAAACGTGGCGAGGATGACAGGAAACATCATCGTCCAGAAAATATTCGCCCTGTCCCTGAGCAGGCATTTGAGCCTGTATTTGAAAATATGGACAAACATTCTCACACCCCCTGGTCCCGCAAATCCTTCCCCGTGATTTCGAGAAAGACGTCATTCAGCGTGGGCAGTTCGGAATAAATCCTGCCATATTGGATATTATGCGTTTTCATGCATTCAAGCACTGCCTCAAGATTGTTCCTGCCTTTGCTGGATTTGATTACAAGCATCCTGTCCTTGCACTCTACCGATACTATGTTGGGAAGCGCCCTCAGCGCGTCTGCCTGGCTGTGGGTAATCCCAAAGGTTTCCACGGTGATTTTCTCGCCGAGACTTATCATTTGCTTGAGCTCTTCTTTCGTGCCGATGGCAATAGCCCTGCCCCTGTCCATTATCATGATCCTGCTGCAAATCTGCTCCACTTCCTCCATGTAATGGGTGGTGTAAATTATTGTCGCTCCCTGCCTGTTAAGCTCCAGTATACCTTCAAGTATTTTGTTCCTGCTCTGCGGGTCTATCGCAACAGTGGGTTCGTCCATAATTACCAGTTTAGGCTTATGGGCAATGCCGCAGGCAATGTTCAGCCTCCTGAGCAAACCGCCGCTCAGTTTCCTGGGATAAAACCTGCGGAAGTCGGCAAGGCCGGTAAATTCGATTGCCTCTTCCACGAGTCTTTTTCTCTCGTTTTTACCGTGGATGTACAGGCCGCAGAAATAGTCAATGTTCTCATAAACCGTCAGTTCCTTGTAAACCGCCACATTCTGCATTACTATGCCTATATCCCGCTTTATATCGTAGTCGTCCGGCCTGGCGGGCCTGCCGAAAATTTCTATGGTGCCGCTGTCATATTTGAGCAGAGAAAGTATGCAGTTGATTGCCGTTGTTTTGCCCGAACCGTTGGGTCCGAGCAGGCCGAACACCTCTCCTTCCTCCACCGAAAAAGAGAGATGGTCCGCCGCCACGATATCTCCATAGCGTTTTACAAGGTTTTCAACTTTGACAACCATGCCCGTTACCTCCCGTGTAATTTTTCCATATCCCTGGCGGAGATTTATTTCCCTGATTGTATAATAGGCCTGCCTCTTCAAATTTTGCAGTGTTTCAGGTCATTTAACCGACATGACAAATGTAATATTTTGAATTGGCATTGATATACTTAATATCGCGCGTTGGAGTAACAAACCGGCTGTTTATTGTTCTCTTGCAGCCTGAACTGCTGTTTATTGTACTGCTGCGACCCAGGTCGGCTATTGTTGTACTCCGGCAGCTTAAATGGTAATATGGGGATAAAAGAATGCGAAACGGGGCTCTGTCGTGACCGCAGCAAATCTTACAAACAAGCTGATAATTTTCGCATGCTGCCTGACCGTATTTCTCGGCCAGGACCATTGGAAAGCCAGTGTTGTCTCCGTACTGGTCAGTGTATCTATAAGCGCATTTGCCAGTTATTTTGACAGCGTTGGAATCAAAACGGCGCTTACACTGGTATTCACCGCGCTGACCCTTTTTTATCCGTCACTGGTGTTTTTTCTGCCACTGATTGCCTATGACATACCGATCCTTAATGATAAACCGCTTCATAAATACCGGTACATTAACCTTTTGTGCATGGTACCCCTGGTGGAATTCTTAAGAACCGTTCCCTGGCCGGTAAAGGGTATATTGCCGGTTTTACTGCTTCTGAGCCTGCTTGTCTCATATCATGCCTGGCTTCTCGAAAACCAGCGCTCGCGGTTGCTGCGGCTGAGCGACAGGGCGCGGGAAATGGCGATCCGGCTCGAGAAGCAGAATCGTGAGCTGCTGGAAAAACAGCATTATATTTTGTCGCTGGCCACCCTGAATGAGCGTAACCGCATAGCCCGGGAAATTCACGACAATGTCGGGCACCTGCTTTCAAGTGCTATCCTTCAGTCCGGGGCTCTGCTGGCTCTGAACCGCGACGAAAGGCTGGAGGAAAACCTGAAAAACCTGAGCGCCACACTGTCCCAGGCAATGGATAATATCCGGGCCAGCGTGCATGAACTTTATGATGAATCGATAGATCTCGAGACCCAGATAAGGGATATTGTAAACAAATTTGATTTTTGCGAAATTCATTTCGATTACGGCATAAACACACCCCCTGAAAAAAAGCTCCAGCTTGCGATCATATTCATTTTAAAAGAAGCGCTGACCAACGTAATGAAACACTCCAACGCCACGCACGCGGAGTTAATACTGAGGGAGCATCCGGCTTTTTACCAGCTTATTGTCCGGGACAACGGCACGAATATAAGCCAGGCTGCAGTAAATGAAGGCGAAAAAGAAGGTATGGGCCTCAAGAACATAACGGACAGGGTGCTTGCGTTCAACGGCAATATTAACATAAAAACCGACGACGGCTTTACAATATTTATAACCTTCCCCCGCGGGAATGATAAATAACCCCCGCATATTTGCATATTAATAAGGTATTCGCAACGGAACGGAGGTTGGCATGAAAGTACTGATAATAGATGATGACAGGCTTGTTTGCGCCGCGTTGAAAACAATACTTGAAACTGATGCGGAAATTGAAGTTGTCGGAACGGGTTACAGCGGGCAGCAGGCAGTGGAAATGTACAGGCAGCTTAAACCTGACATTTTGCTCATGGATATCAGGATGGACGGCATGAGCGGCCTCGAAGCGGCACAGGAAATTCTGTCCGCCGACCAGAACGCCCGCGTGCTTTTTCTCACCACCTTCTCTGACGATGAATACATAGTACGGGCATTCCGCATCGGTGCAAAAGGCTATATCCTGAAACAGAATTACGAAAGCCTCATTCCGTCGCTCAAAGCCGTTTACATGGGCCAGAGGGTGTTCGGGGACGAAATTATTGCCAGAATGCCGCAATTTGGAGAAAGCGCCGGCAAATCCGGCCTTAAGAAATTCAACTTAAGCGATAGGGAAATTGAAATAGTCACCCAGGTGGCAAACGGCCTTTCCAACAGGGAAATATCCGAAGTTCTTTACCTGAGCGAAGGCACCGTGAGAAACTATATAAGCTCAATTCTTGAAAAACTGGGCCTGAGAGACAGAACGCAGCTTGCCGTTTTTTATTACAGGAATACTTAGCATTAAGGGATACGGAATGTATACACGGAATATTTTACTGAACGTGCAGGAAACATAACTGAAGCGCAGGAATATGACATAAAAACCCGGGAAGCTTAACTGAAGCATAGAAAACATACTGAAGCGCAGAAGAACGACAGAAAACCCGGGAAGCTTAGCTGAAAGCACAGAAAACATAACAAAAGCGCAGGAGATACATCTGAAGGGCGCAAGACAGGATGGCATGATAAAAAAATAAGGACGGTTCTTCTGCATTCACAGGCCATGAATACATCAGCCCAAAGAACCGTCCCTTGTTTGCAACCGTTTTTTACATCTTTTCCAGGGTGCGTTTCAGGAATTCCCTCGTGCGTTCCTTTACAGGATTATTGAATATTTGTTCCGGAGGACCTTCTTCTTCTATTACGCCCTTGTCCATGAAAACTACGCGGTCGGCCACTTCCCTCGCAAATTCCATCTCATGGGTTACTATCAGCATTGTGAGTCCGGCTTCAGCCAGCTTTTTCATTACTTTCAGCACTTCTCCCACCATTTCGGGGTCCAGCGCCGACGTAGGTTCGTCAAACAGCATTACATCCGGTTCCATCGAAAGCGCCCTGGCAATCGCCACGCGCTGCTTCTGTCCGCCGGACAGCTGCTTGGGCTTGGCATTTACATACTGGTCCATGCCTACCACTTTCAGATAATTCATGGCAATCCTGCGTGCCTCTTCCTTTGAGCGCTTAAGCACCTTTATCTGACCCACCATGCAGTTGCCCAGGACATTATGGTTGTTGAACAGGTTGAACTGCTGGAACACCATTCCCATTTTTGTGCGGTAGGCAAAGATGTCATGCTTGTCGTCGAGTATATTGACGCCCTTGTAAAGGATATTTCCGCCGCTGGGCTTTTCAAGCAAGTTAATGCAGCGCAGAAGGGTTGATTTTCCCGAACCCGATGAGCCGATTATGCAAACCACTTCTCCCTTGCTTACGGAGAAGTTGATGTCCTTCAGTACCTCGTTAGTTCCGAAAGATTTGCTCAAATGCTGAACTTCAATAATTTTTTCCATGGCATCCTCCAATTCGTTTACCCGGGTCAGATTTGCCTGCCGGCCGTTTCCGCCGTTTCTTCCGCCAAATGCTCGGTATACATGGTGTAATTTTCGGGACCGTCAAGTTTCTTCTCAATATAACGCAAAATCCTTGTAACGGTAAATGTCATTATAAAGTAGATAACGCTCGCGATGAAAAAGGCTTCAAAAAACCTGAAATTAATACCCGCCACAGAGCTCGTCTGAAAATACAGCTCCGTCACTGAAATAACGTTCAACACCGAAGTATCCTTTATATTGATAACAAACTCGTTGCCCGTCGCAGGCAGGATGTTCCTGATCGCCTGGGGCAGAACAACATAGGCCATCGTCTGAAAATGATTCATGCCAATGGCGTGGGCCGCTTCAAACTGCCCCTTGTCCACCGATATGATTCCACCGCGCACAATTTCGGCCATGTAAGCCCCGGTGTTGATGGACACGATGAATATACCTGCAAACATCCTGTTTACATCAATCCCGAAAGTCATTATGGTTCCGTAATATATTACCATGGCCTGCACTATCATGGGTGTTCCGCGGAAAACTTCCACGTAGGTCGTCAGGACGGCATTTATCGATTTCAGGATTATCTTCTTGTACAGTTTGTCAGGTATGGGTATCGTTCTTATTACACCCACGATGATCCCGATGATAAATCCCATTACCGTGCCTATTATGGAAATGTAAAGCGTAACGCCGGCTCCGCGTAGAAACATGGGCCAATATCTCGTTGCGATTTTGACAATCCATTCCAGACTCATGTCATGTCCTCCTCAATACGAAACCGAATGCCGCTAAACACCATGTTTGAAGCATCCGGTTTCGTATCAGCATATAATTGCACTCTTGTCCAGTTATATTTGCACCCGACCTGGATATATCCGCACTCGTACCTGCGCTTCGACCAATCACTCAATTTTGCCTCTTCCACATAATCAATCGAAATATTTCACCGGCGTGCCTATTCTGCTACTGGCTGATTCATGATAGCATTATCCATAATCTGCTGGCGTTCTTCCTGGGATATCCCGGCAAGAATTTCGTTTATCTTTTCCCTGAGCTCGTCGCTGCCTTTCCTGAGTCCTACGGCCACTGCCGTGTCTTCGTCGGAACATTCAAATCCGTCTTCAAAAACTACCATTTTGAAGTTCGGATTGGCAGTCTGGGCGCTGATTCCTTCGGGACGCTCGGAAACATATCCGTCAATGACTCCCGATTCAAGCGCCACTCTCATGGCCGCGAAATTCGTCATGGCAGGCTGCTTGTTCACGCCTTCAATCTGGTCAATCACGGTATAGTGGAAAGTATTGAGCTGGGCGGTGATTTTTGCGCCCTTGAAGTCCTGAATTGATTTTGCGTTTTCATACTTGCTGCCTTTTTTCACAACCATTACGAGATCTGACTTATAGTAGTTGTCTGAAAAATCAATTCTCTCTTTACGGTCTGCCGTGGGTGACATACCGGCAATAATCGCGTCGATTTTTCCCGAGGTCAGCGCCGGTTCAAGCCCGGTCCACGCGATTTTGACAATCTCCAGTTCCTTTCCGAGTCCTTCGGCAATTCTCTTTGCAATCTCCACGTCATAGCCACCGGCGTATTCAGCAGATCCGCTGATTGGTACCGCGCCGTTGGAGTCATCGAGCTGAGTCCAGTTAAAAGGCGGATAATCGCATTCAAGACCTACCTTGAAAGTGTCGCTTTCGTCATCGCTCTTCTTTTTCGCATTTCCACACGCTGTAAGCATCATGGCGGCCACCAGAATCACCGCCGCAAGAATAAAAAGCTTTCTCCTCATGATTTCCCCTCCTGTTTTTCATACAACAATTGCTTTAATTGTTTGCCGCGCAGGTGAATTTCCAGAGTTGAAAAAACTTTAGAAATATAACAAAAACCTGAGACGAGCTCAGGTTTTTATCAACGTTACCCCGCCCCGTTCTCAAATGAGATAGCACATCACAAATTAACCGGGTAATTAATTTGTGACAGTCCTACAGCTATTTACCGTAGGCCCAGCATGCAATACCGAGAAATATTACATGCTTCGGCGGCATTTCCTTCCCTTTGTCGTCATCGCTTCTCACGCTCTTCCAAAGTTCGTTAAATACCGCGCCTCTACCTCACCCATTTCATTGAAGTGAGGAAATATTCAATTGTTAATCGTAGTTTATAACAATAAAGCCTTTCTGTCAATGGGTGAAACACACAGAAATCGAGGATTTTCGGAGACAGCGGGACACGGGGACGGTTCTCTTGTCCCAGGCTGGGACAAGAGAACCGTCCCCGTGTCCCACCCGTGCCCCAATGAGTGTCCCTCCCACCGTCTTACGTTTGCCTGGATGAGAATAATGTGCCCCTGATGGAGTTTAATACGGTTATGACGGTGACTCCCACGTCGGCGAAAATTGCCGCCCACATCGTCGATATTCCCAGGGCGCTCAATACAAGCACGGATACTTTTATTCCTATGGCAAATACGGAATTAAACCGCGCTGTTGCCAAAGTGTTTTTGGAAATCCTGATGGCCGTGGCTATTTTTGACGGTTCATCGGTCATTATGACGATATCGGCGGCTTCTATGGCCGCGTCAGAACCGAGCCCCCCCATGGCAATTCCTATATCCGCGCGGGCCAGCACAGGAGCGTCATTTATACCGTCTCCGACAAAGGCGAGTTTCCCTTTTGCAGACTTCTGAGCTAAAAGTTCTTCCACTTTTTCCACCTTGTCCCATGGCAGCAGCTCGGCGAATACCTTTCCTATACCAAGGTCCCCTGCAACCTTTTCGGCTTCTTTCCTGTTGTCCCCGGTCAGCATAACAGTATTCTTAATCCCCGCTGCTGCAAGCTGTTTCATTGCCTTTTCCGAATCAGGCTTAATCTCGTCGGCAATCACTATATAGCCCGCATAATCACCGTTAACGGCTATATGAACAATGGTTCCCTCCGTTTCAACATCGTGGAACGGAATGTTCATTTTATTCATAAGCTTTTTGTTTCCCGCCAGGACTTTCAGCGCGTCAATCTCGGCACTTATCCCATGTCCCGGGATTTCCTCCATGCGGGAAATTCGTCCGTTGTCAATTTCTTTCCCGTAGGCTTCCTTTATCGAAACAGAAATGGGGTGGTTCGACAGGCTCTCGGCATGGGCGGCCAGCTCAAGAAGCTTTTCCTCTCCGATCCCCACGGGATAAATTCCCTTTACCCTGAATGTCCCCCTGGTCAGCGTGCCGGTTTTGTCAAACACGACCACTTCCGTTTTCGCCAGGGCTTCGAGGTAATTGCCACCCTTTACGAGTATGCCTTCGCGAGATGCCGCTCCTATGCCCGTGAAAAAGCTCAGCGGTATGGAAATTACAAGCGCGCACGGACATGATACAACCAGGAAGGAAAGCGCCCTGTACACCCAGTCGCCGAAATCCGCCCCCCTGATCACAAGCGGTGGCACGGTAGCCAGGAAAGCAGCAACAGCGACAACTACGGGAGTGTAATATCTTGCGAATCTCGTGATAAACTGCTCGGAACGCGACTTTTTACTGCCTGCGTTTTCCACCAGGTCGAGAATTCTGCTTACCGTGGATTCCCCGAATTCTTTGGTTACCTCCACTGTTATGGCTCCACTGAGATTAATGCAGCCGCTCTGCACCTCGTCTCCTTCCGTTGCCTCTCGAGGCGCCGACTCCCCGGTGAGTGCCGAAGTATCCAGCAAAGTGCTGCCTTCAATGACACGCCCGTCGAGCGGAACCTTTTCTCCGGCTTTAACAAGAATAATATCTCCCACGCTGACTTCCCGGGGTTCCACTCTCACAAATTCCCCGTTGCGTTTTACATTGGCGTAATCCGGGCGTATATCCATCAGTTCGGCAATAGATTTCCTGGACCTGTCAACGGCATACTCCTGGAACATTTCGCCTACCTGGTAAAACAGCATAACTGCAACGCCTTCCGGGTACTCCCCGATTAAAAACGCACCCAGGGTGGCAACAGTCATCAGGAAGTTTTCATCAAGCACACTTCCGTGTTTTATATTTTTCAGCGCCCTGGCCGCCACATCTCCGCCGGCAATAAAATAACTGATGACAAACAGCCCCACGCTTATTCCTTCGGCATATCCCTGTGGGACCATTGGCACAATTGCTTCCAAAATCGGTTTTATCATCGCGGCAATGACAAAAACCACAGCGGCTGCAATTATTCTCAGGATCCTTTTTTTCATGGTCTTCCTCCTTTTACCCCCGTTGCATCGTGCAAAAGCCGCGTCCATGCAACTTCTTGATCTGCGATTAAATCCGGAATCAAGTTTCATACCAAACCTGGTATTCAAAAAAATTCATATCATATTCAAGTAACTGCTGTATTACATAATGCTGTTATTTTAGATAATGCTGTTATGTTACATAATGCCGTTATGCTACATAATGCTGTTCAGTAAGAACTCCATATATGAAAAAGTAAAAAATGCATGAAACAATGTTCATATTTTCAAATATTCATATTTGATCCTGCTATAATACATCTTACATTTCATCCTTTTAATCCTGTAATAATTCATTGCCCCATTGCCATCATGAGGCCGGCGTCACAAGCCATAAAATATTTCAATCACCGCATCATCCCTCATTTATATGGCTCAGACCCTGGTCGAATATCTGCCTTACATGATCGTCACTGAGCGAATAGTAAACAATCTTGCCTTCCTTTCTGCTCCTGACAAGCTTTGCCTGTTTCAACACCCTGAGCTGGTGGGAAATGGCCGACTGGGTCATGTTCAGCAAAAACGCGATATCGCAGACGCACATCTCCGCTTCTTCCAAAGCCCACAGTATTTTTATGCGCGTGGAGTCGCCAAACACCTTGAACAGTTCAGCCAGGTCATAAAGGGTCTCTTCCCGGGGCATTTTCTTTTTTACTTCATACACGACGTCTTCATGTATTACGTCGCAGTCACATCTCTCGATTTCTTCATACTTCCTTGTCACTTAATCACCTGCCTGTACCATTTTTTATTTTGCCTGCACTGTTATAAATTTCGTTTTCAGCCGTTCGAAAAATTCCGGCTTCTGAAAAATTCCGGCTTCAACTGAAATTCCACGTTTCAACGTATAAGTTCCGCATTCTGCCCGTTATTAATGCTATGTTTTTAACTAAAACAAAGCCACAAACATTTGAACATTTGAATGAATATTCATATATTATGTTCAATATAATTTTATCGCCGGCCCGACACGATGTCAATGGGCTTCAAGAAAAATTTTCAAGCCGTTATATTCAGTCGGTAATTTCAGTCTATGATCTTGTTTTTCTTCCACTTGCCGGATAAATAATAAATCAGGAGTATTATTGTCGAACCCAGGGCCGCAAAAGGCGCCGCCAATCCCAGTCCCCACATGCCCTTGTCAAGGACGATGGCAAAAAGTATGGCGAGCGGAACCCTGAAGCCAAGCGCCGACATGATCGAGCCCAACGATGAAATCATCGTATGCCCGGCGCCGCTGATAAGTCCTCCAAGGCAGAAAGTGGACGGCACAATCAGATAATCAAAGGTGAATGTCTTCATATACTCCAGTCCTGCGGCAATCATATCCGGGTCATCACCAAACACCGACAGGATTTGCCTCGGAAACAGGCGTGAAATAACGAAAACAACAACGCTGCAGGAAAGGGCCAGTACATATCCCACGTACAATGTCTTTTTGGCTCGGTCGATGCGCCCCGCTCCCATGTTTTGGGCAACCATCGCCGAAACGGAAGAACCCACCGCTATCGCGGGAAGTATGGCGAAGCCGTTGAACTTGCCCACTACGCCCAGGGCAGCAGAAGCGCTGACTCCCATTCCGTTCGCAATCGTCGTCAGTACAAGGAACGAAAAATTCACTATCACGTTCTGTATTGAAACCGGTATGCCCACCTGCATGAGCTTTTTAAAACGGTTCCCGTAAAAACGGAAGGAATTCAGCCTGAAATCAAATTCAAAATTAATTTTCTTGAGGTAAATAATGCAGGCCACCATGCTGATTCCCTGGGATATAACGGTCGCTATGGCTGCTCCCCCGGCTGCCATTCCGAACGCCCCAACAAAAAGCAAATCAAGGAATATGTTTATTATGCAGGCAATTGCAACGAACACAAGCGGCCGTTTGCTGTCGCCGAGTCCCCTCAGGATTGCGGCAAAGGCGTTATATCCAAATATGAAGATTATTCCCGTGACCGTGACATTAAGATAATCCCGCGCTTCCTGGTATGCCTCTTCCGGGGTCCGTATCAAGTGGAGAACGCCATCAGACAGGAACATCATCGTAACAGTAATAACTATCGATGATATAAGAAGGAATGTTATCAGCGTCTTTATGGTTTCGTTCATGGCCTTTCTTTCCCCTGCGCCGAGGTACTGGGCAATCACTACGGTTCCTCCGACGCTGAGCCCTACCACTATGCTCGTCAAAACAAATGTTACCTGCCCCCCGATATTAACTCCCGATATGGATGCCGTTCCACAGAAATTTCCTACAATCAGCATGTCCACGACGTTATAAAGCGTTTGTATCAGGTTGGACAACATAAAGGGAAGCGCAAACATTATCAGTTGCTTTGCAACATTACCTTCCGTAAGGTCCTTTTCTATTTTGGTCCTGTTAGTGCTTTTGCTTTCTTCTGCCCTGAGAATCTCTTTTTCCATAGCCCAAACCTTTCTGATTAAATTACAGTCAAATTGCCTTAAACAGCTGGATTGTCCAATAAATTTGCGGCTTAATGCATTTCAATTTATGGTTTAATGCAACATAGTTTGCGGCCTGATGCACTTCAATTTGCGGATTATTGCAAATAGTTTGCGGTTAATGCTTTTCAATTTACAGATTAATGTAAATAGTTTGGGTTTCTTCAATTTACGGATTATGCAAATAGTTTGCGGCCTGATGTATTTCAAATTACTATTTCATGTAAAATGATTTACTGCTTAATCCTATCAAACTCACGGCCGCGCACAATATCTCCTACTACAATTTAACCAATAATGCCTTTAACAGGCAATGTTTCCGTTAAAACAAACGCCAA
The DNA here is from genome assembly GCA_023623175.1 of Bacillota bacterium. Classification (GTDB taxonomy): domain Bacteria; phylum Bacillota; class Clostridia; order Acetivibrionales; family JAMNXU01; genus JAMNXU01. The sequence continues at coordinate 65,605 of JAMNXU010000022.1, read as the reverse complement.
CAACTCTATAATAAATGTTTATCACGCATTGTCAAACCTAAAATCCGGCATCGGTTCTCCTCATACTTCTTATTTCTGTTCGCCATTTCCACATTCCCGCACAGTTTCCCTATAGAATTCAAAAAATTTTTTAAAAATATCTTGTTTAAAAATTCGAATTGTGGTATATAATAATATTGTAATGATTACAAAATTGCTTTGATTACAATTTTATAATAAGTTCAAAATTCTCAAAGAACAGTTAAAACCTTCAAAAGGGATGAAACGCAATGAACGCTGAAGTGAAAAATGAAATGAATATTGACGTGAAAAACATAGGGGACTTTTTAAAAAGCCATGGTATCAGGCCATCATATCCAAGGGTGAAGATTTATGAATACCTCATAAGGCACAAAAACCACCCGACGGTCGATATGATTTACAATAGCCTGGCCGATGTAATTCCGTCCCTTTCAAAAACCACCGTTTACAACACGCTGAACATGTTTGTGGACAAAAATGTCGCAATCGTCCTTGAAATGAATGACAGCGAAGCAAGATATGACGCTGACGTTTCTCTGCACGGACATTTCAGGTGTGTTAAATGCGGGAGTATCTACGATTTCAACCTGGACTCCTCGGATTTCAGGCCAAGGGGTCTCGACAATTTCCTGGTCAGCGAAGTTCAGGTTACCTGTAAAGGCATTTGCGCCGGTTGCAGGACCTAAATTTAATAAATGAAAAAATTATAAAAATATAGGAGGTAGTATATGAAAAAATTTGTTTGTACTGTATGCGGTTATGTACACTATGGAAATGAAGCGCCCGAAAAATGCCCGCAGTGTGGAGCTGCAAGGGAAAAATTCGCAGAAAAGTCAGAGAACGAAGAAAGAGTCTGGGCTGACGAGCACAGAATCGGCGTGGCAAAGGGAGTTGACCCGCAAGTCGTTGAAGGTTTGCGTGAAAACTTCATGGGCGAATGCACTGAAGTCGGAATGTACCTCGCCATGAGCAGGCAGGCTGACAGGGAAGGATATCCCGAAGTCGCCGAAGCTTACAGGAGAATCGCGTTTGAGGAAGCTGAACATGCGGCCAAATTCGCAGAACTTCTCGGTGAAGTCGTTGTAGCTGACACGAAGACGAATCTGAAAATGAGAGTCGAAGCTGAATACGGCGCTACCCAGGGCAAGAAGGACCTTGCAACACTGGCCAAGAAGCTCAACTACGATGCAATCCATGACACAGTCCACGAAATGTGCAAGGACGAAGCAAGGCACGGAAAAGCATTCGAAGGTCTGCTCAAGAGATATTTCGGCGAGTAATAAAATAGATTATCATTAATATTTGCAATATCTGCTGCTCATTAAACCATATAGTATATAAAAATAGTATATAAACTACTTTCTACTGCAAACTTACAGGTAACTGACTGGTTAAAATACCCCTGGCAGCCAAAACAGCCGCCAGGGGCATTTATTATTTTTTATTCAATATTTTTCGGTTTAGCTGCATTCCCGTCGTCACGGGTTGCAGGTTCTGCGCCGTCTAAGACCTACAAAACTTTCGACAAGAATTCCTTCGTCCTTATATTCTTCGGATTGGTAAAAATCTCCTCGGGAGTATTTTCCTCAACTATTCTCCCTTCGTCCATGAAGATTACCCTTGTCGCAACTTCCCTTGCAAAACCCATTTCATGGGTGACGATAACCATTGTCATGCCTTCGTCGGCAAGGGTCTTGATCAGGTCCAGCACCTCTCCCACCATTTCAGGGTCAAGGGCCGAAGTGGGCTCGTCAAAAAGCATAACCTTCGGGTTCATAGCAAGGGCCCTTATGATTGCCACCCTTTGCTTCTGGCCGCCCGACAGCGTCGAAGGATAAACGTTTGCCTTATCCTCAAGCCCGATTCTTTTGAGCAGCCTCATAGCGTTTTCCCTGGCCTCGGCCTTTATTTTGGCCGGCGTGGTATTTATTTCGTAAAGCGGCAACTTGTTCCTTGTGAAAAGGTTTCTTATGCGTATGAAGAAATTCTTCAGCTTCTTGATCCTGAGGTCCCTTATTCCCAGGTAAACCGGGGCAAGCATTATGTTCTCCAGGACCGTCTTGTTATTAAACAGGTTGAATTGCTGAAAAACCATTCCTATGTGACGGCGGTGAACATTTATGTCAACTTTCATATCGGCAATATTTACGCCCTGGAAAATAATAGCACCGCTTGTGGGATCTTCGAGGCAGTTGAGGCACCTTAAAAAAGTGCTTTTGCCGCTGCCCGACGGCCCTATGATGGCAACCTTTTCGCCTTCCCGGATCGTAGTCGTAATGCCGTTCAGGACGTCAAGCTTGCCAAATCTTTTTCTTAAATCAATTACGTCTATCACTTTTCCTTAGACTCCTTTCCATTGCTCTTACAAACGATGCTATTATCATGACCAGCACAATATATATCAGCGCCATGGCGAGGTACGGAACCATGAACTCAACATACAGGTCTGCAGCGCCGACAAAGCTCACGACGGATGTTTCCTTTATGAGCGCGATCAATTCGTTGCCCAGTGTAGGCAGTATGTTTTTGACAGCCTGGGGCACGACAATCTTCATCATGGTCACGCGGTAGCTCAGTCCCAAAGCCCGTCCAGCCTCCATCTGGCCCGGATCCACGGACAGTATGCCGCCTCGCATTATCTCTGAAACATAGGCCCCGCTGTTAAGGCCAAAAACAATCACACAAACCTGTATTGAGGGCAGGTTTAAACCCAGCAGCGGCAAAACTACGTAATAGGCCACAAGGAGCTGCACAACAATCGGCGTACCCCTGAACAGTCCGACGTAAAACCGGCATATGGCGTCGAGGATCTTCGGTAGTCTCCTGTACTTTGGAAAAACCTCGATTATGGCTATTATCGTACCAATGATTATGCCGATTGCAAGGCCGGTAAATGCAATATATACAGAGTTTTTTAATCCTAAAATTACTCTTCTGTAACCGTTGCGATTATAAAATATATCCCAAAATTTCAGTATCTTCTTATCAAAATTCCCCATCTTCTTTTATCCCTTATAGCCGCAATACTCCGCGACACAGCGGAGTATTGCATGAATTTTGAATTTTGTTATTTTTACAGCTGAGTTAATTTCTTTTAAAATTTAACCTGAACTTAATTACTATATTTAACCTGAATCCAATCACTTAGCACGGTTTCCGATCAACCATCCGGCACAGCATTTCCGAATACATCCATTACGTATCATTCAACACGTACGTATCATTCAACACGGTGCCTTCATCAATCCGTCCTGCCGCTTCATCAGTTAAGCTCGTTGAACGCCTCAACTATGAATTTTGCAGGAGCTTCGTCAATTATTACAAAATTGATGTTTCCGTTTATCATATCCTGAACGGCAAGGGAACCTGACTTGTATCCTACGCACTCAACGTCGAAACCTTCAAATCCCCAGTACGGGTCTCCTTCCACGTAGAACTGGCCTGTCGTTCCGTTCTGAACGCCTATCTTTGTGCTGCTGTCCAGTCCCTTGAGGATGGCTTCCACGTCCTCGGCGGTCTTGCAATCGTCGAAGGTCTTGTCCGAAGCCTTCACGATGAGTTTCTGAGCAGCGTCATAATATTTGTCCGTGAAATTGACGTATGCTTTTCTGTCTTCCTTGATCGTGAGACCTGCCATCGCGATATCTGCCTTGCCCTCGCCTACGGACAGGCAAACGGCATCAAAGTCCATATTGCTGATAACAAGTTCCTTGCCGAGATAATCAGCAAGAAGCTTCGCAATTTCCATGTCTATACCGTAGTACTTGTCTCCCTTCATGTACTCGAAGGGCTCAAAAGCAGCATTTGTAGCAACAACAAGCTGGTCCTTCGAAGGATCAAGTTCAGCGGAATCAACCGGCTGCGGTTCACCGTCGCCGAAATACCTGTCGAGGATCTCGTCAAAAGTTCCGTCTTCCTTGATCTTTGCGATGAATTCATTGACTTTTTCGAGAAGCTCCGGCTGATTTTTGTCTACACCGAAAGCATATTCTTCCTGGGTAAGCGGAATGTCAATGACTTTCACCAAATCGCCGGATTCTTTTTTCCCTTCTTCCTTTTTAGAGCTGCAGCCTGCCAGAACGAAGCTGAAAAGCATCAGAACAGCAAGCGCCAAAATCAGTAACCTGTTCTTTTTCATAGCCTCTCCCCCAAAATATTGAATTCTAATATTTATACAACTATATGTCTTTCGTTGTATAAATATAAATTAACGCATAATTAATCATTTGTCAATTTGTAAACATAAAATCTGAAGTTTCCTCTGATACCAATTGAAAAGCGGCTTTTCAGAAACATATCGGGGCAGAAAACATTATAGTGGTTCAAAGCTCCGCATATGGCTAAAACTTTACCTGCGGCGCAGCTGCTTCCGCTTCGTCAATCCTGATGAATTCTTCAGGCCTGAACTTGAACAGCGAGGCTACTATGCTTGAAGGGAACATCTGGACCGAGTTGTTGTAATCCATGACAACATCATTGTAAAACTGCCTAGAAAAACTGATTTTGTCCTCGGTTTTCGAAAGCTCCTCCTGGAGTTTCAGGAAATTTGTGTTGGCCTTAAGCTCGGGGTAGGCTTCTGCCACGGCAAACAGCCTTCCAAGGCTCCTGGTGAGCTCACTGTGGGCATCCATGGCTTCCTGGTGGCTCGTTGCAGACATGTATTTGGTCCTGGCCCGGACTACCTGCTCAAGCGTTTGTTTTTCATGGGCGGCATAACCCTTGACGGTCTCAACGAGGTTCGGTATAAGGTCGAATCTCCTCTTGAGCTGCACATCGATCTGGCTCCATGAATTTGCCACCTTGTTTCTCTTTGCTACAAGCTTGTTGTACGTTGCCATTACATACAGAAGCACTATTGCTGCGACCGCGATAATTACAATAGCCGTGGTTGGCATGTTATCTTCCTCCTTGTTTTTCATTGGCGAAACGCCGTTTTGTGTTTGGTTTCTCAAAATTTGTATTTTTATGAAAATTGTTAAAGTCAATGAATATTTATTAAATTTTGTTTTATTTTTTAAATTCAAATTTATATTTTTGATTAATTTTGTTTAATTTTTAATTTAAATTTATATTTTCTAATTAGTTTTAGTCGAAATTTTTATTTTCCTATTAATCCGGTTATTTCCACGGGCAGAGCAATGTACGGCATAATTTCTTTGTTCCATTTGAATTCAGATTGTTATAAGTTCAAATTTTATATTATATTTCATTTTAAGATAATTCCCCGGTTAAGAAATTCCCCGGGCAGGTATTATCCTGCAGAAAAACACAGTATAATCTTACATAATCCCGGCAGCATTGCTCAGAAAGCGCCGCCGCCTCCTCTTCCCCCGGCTCCCCCGGAACTTCCTGTGCTGAAACCTCCTCCGCCGCCGGTCTTGGACGACAGCGTGGAGTTGGCCACGGCCATGGCATTGTTAATTGCGCTGTCCACTGAATCAATGGTTCTGTCAAGAGCGTTGCTGAGCGAATTGAACGAGTTATGGACACCGAAACTATACATATAGGTCAGGCGCGGATCCTGCAGTTCCTCTTCCCTCAGCACCAGGGGCAGCTGCTTAATAACCTGTTTTGCGACTCCCAGCGAAACGGCATAGACAAGATAGTACTCCCAGATAACAATTGACGGCATTTCTGCCTTGTCCATGCTGCTGAAATCCCTGAGGAAATTCCTGAAGGCATCCCACATTGCCTTTTGTTCGCTTCCGTATTGGGTTCGCCTGTTTATTCTCGCGGAAAAGATAATCAAAAATACGAACTGCACCATCATGAAAAATCCGCCTATGGCATTGAATGCCGATAGAATCAGTATTCCCAGCGCAAGGTATGCAATCGAGATCAGCATTCCTATTTTCGAGCCCTTTCGACAGGTGTGATCGAAGAAACCGTTCTTTTCGGCCTCTTCCTTCGCAAGTTCGCACCACCGGTCATAATCCTTCTTGAAACGCCTTGCTTTTGAAGCGGTTTTTGCATATTGGGCAATCTCGTCAAGTCTTACGCTTGTTCCGTCGCCTATGGTGCCTATGAACCAGTCAATAAGAAATGCTTCGTGGCTTTTGAGTTTTTGAGCCGGAGCGTTGGGATTTATCGACACGATATATTCATTTACTTCCCTGCTCCTGAATAATCCCTTTTTTATGCTTTTTTCATTTTTCAAAAGCAGCTGTTTTTTCCTCACGAGGTCCATTAACGTAGCCGTGATGTCCCTTGTGCTTACATTTCCCATGGAAAGCAGGCAGCTCATTTCCGCGGGCGTGTACTCGCCGGGAAGCTCCCTGTAGTACTTGCCTTCAAAGGTTGGTTTGGGTTCCCTGTCATATTTCCTGTAGAGCAGGAAGAGAATAATAAACCAGGCAATAATAAATACAGTGCTGATGCCGTTGCCGACAAGCTTCCTCGTGTTCTCGCGCTCAATGCGCCTGCGCGCCTCGTTCCTGATACGGTTGGATTCCTCGGCAAGCTGAGCTTCATTTTCCAGTATAAACGGCAGCATGTCCCTGTTCTGAATCTTCAGCGCCTGGGGCACCAGCCTTGGGGGAAACAGCACGAGCGTCTCCACCGTTTCGCCGGGGTTGACATAGGGCACCGTAAACTGCACATGCCTTTCGTCAATTATTTTTGACTCCCCGAGCAGCGAACCATGGCCAAATACCATGATTTCTTCGCGAAGCGCGCCTTCCGGGATTTCAAAATTGATGGTGACGTTGTTGAGCCTGACCTCCCAGCCGGAGTCAACAATTTTTCTGTTAAATTCGGCTATGTCATTGTATTTTGTGACCACGTCCCTGAACGTGTAGCTAATTACGAATTTTTTCTTTTCGTCCCGCGATTTCTCAAATATTTTGAAATGGGCTATATCATTTTCCCTGACAAGGTTATATGTCCCATTTTCTCCGCCTGCGTCAAGATTGTCGGTGGAATTGAGCTTAAGTTCATGCAAAACGCCTTTTTTCTCCACGTAAACTCCGGGATTTTCCAGTCCGCCGGTAGCCATGAAATCCACGTCCCTGAGCACACCGTTGAATTCTCCGTCAAAATCGTAAACAAGCGTCTCTTTAATATCGGCTGATCCATCGGGTTTTATTGTGACGTCAATCGTGTATTCGGTAATTTCGAATGATCGGTTTTCGGCAGATGAGGTTACTGACGAAAAAACCAGGGAAAACAGGATGAAGGTGATAACAATTATGTTAATATACTTGGAAACACGGTTATGCATCAAAGCCACCTCAAAATATCATTATCACTGATTTTATCAAATTATTCAAAAAATATAAATAAAAAAATAAATAAACGGGCAGAATGTGGTTACTTCTGCCCGTTGCTTTTTCTTACCCGTTTTTTTCAATACCCGCTGGTCTTTGCCTTTTCATACCCGCTGATTTTCATTTCCACCAGTTTCCAGGCTTCCTCGTTCTTTTTCTCAAAATCGCCCGGATCATCGTACTTCCAGTTGACTGGTTTCGGTCCCAGGTACGGCCTGAAACCAAACCGGGAATATAAATTTAGCGCCTTGTAGCTCCATGTTTGGGAAGTCAGGTATATGAATCCTTTGCAGCCCAGTTCATTGTAAATATCAAGGAGCCTCGTCATCAAGGCTTTCACGAGGCCTTTGCCCTGGTATTCGGGACGGGTAGCCACCCAGTGAATGCGCTGCATGACTTCGCCGAAGAGGTCGCCATACCAGAGCGAAGCGGTCGCTGCAATCCTGCCGCTGCTTTCTTCGATCACGAAAAGGCATCTCCTTTCCAGGTCTTCCGGCGACTCCAGAAATTCCTTCGTGAAAATCTCCCGGGCCTTTTCGAGAGTTTCAGCCTGCTCTGTTTCAAAAATCAGCTCCGCCCACGCGTTTTCAAACCCCGGTTCATATCCCCTGAAAACAAAACCTTCCGGCAGTTCAAAGCGCGGGTAATCAGCCGTATCGGATTTCACCATTATCACGCGGATATGGGGAATGGATTTGTCCAGCATGTCGTACCTCCTTATCAATTGCGAAAATCGCCGCACTGCCCTGGGGACGGTGCGGCGATTTTCCTTATTGACATGCAGACAGCGTTTTCCACTGCGCTTCTGCGGAAAACGCCATCTGCAATTAAAAGCTATTATTTACCGTACAGTTCCACCAATTTGAGCAGGTGTTCATAGCGCTCCCTTGCAGCCTTTTCTGACTGTTCGAACAGCCTTGAAGCGCGTTCAGGGAACGAGCGTGCCAGGCTCGCGTAACGCGTTTCGTTGTTCAGGAATTCCTGGTAGGTTGCAAAATCCGGCTTGGAAGACAATGTGAACGGATTCTTTCCTTCAGCCTTGAGAGCCGGGTTGTAGCTGAACAGGTTCCAGTAGCCGGAAGCTACGGCCTTCTTCATTTCATCCTGGCAGTGATTCATGCCGCCCTTGATTCCGTGGAGCTCGCAGGGAGCATACCCGATAATGAGCGACGGTCCCTTGTAAGCTTCGGCCTCAAGAAGAACCTTGATGGTATGGGCCGGGTTCGCGCCAAGGGCGATCTGGGCCACATACACGTAGCCATAGCTCATTGCAATCTCTGCGAGATTCTTCTTGGCTACTTCCTTGCCCGAAGCCGCAAACTGGCAGACTTCTCCGATATTGGACGCCTTGGAAGTCTGTCCTCCGGTATTTGAATACATTTCGGTATCAAATACCAGGATATTTACGTCTTCGCCCGAAGCAATCACATGGTCGAGACCTCCGAAGCCTATATCATAAGCCCATCCGTCGCCGCCGAGGATCCAGATAGATTTCTTGGAAAGATACTGCTTCTTGTCGAGTATGTCCTTAGCAATCTCGCAGCCGGCAGCTGCAGCTTTTTCAAGCTCGGGAATCAATGCTTCGGTGGCGAGGGCGTTCGCTCTCGTATTATCCTTGGTTTCCATGAACCTGGCAATGGCGGTCTTGAGTGCTTCCGACGCCTTATCCGATGCGGCGAGCTTTTCAAGCTTCGAAATCAGCTGTTCGCGAATAACCTTTTGCCCGAGGTAAATTCCGAAGCCATGCTCTGCGTTGTCTTCGAACAGCGAGTTAGCCCATGCGGGACCTCTGCCCGTGTCCTTGTTAACCGTGTACGGGCATGCCGCTGCGGGACCTCCCCAGATGGACGAGCATCCGGTGGCATTGGAAATATACATGTGCTCGCCGAACAGCTGGGTGATCAGGCGCGCATAGGAAGTTTCAGCACAACCTGCGCAGCTGCCCGAGAACTCAAGCAGAGGCTGGTTGAACTGCGAACCCTTGACCGTCGTATCAGGCGGCGCTGTAGGTTTTCTGCCCACGTTTGCGACAAGGTAGTCGAATACGGGCTGCTGATCAAGCTGGGTTTCCCTGGGAACCATCTTGATAGCCTTGGTCTTAACAGGACATACGGTTACGCATTCGCCGCAGCCCATGCAGTCCATGGGTGATACGGACATTGTAAACTTGTATTCGCTTGCCCTGGGTTTCGTGTCAGCAAGCTTGATTCCGGCAGGAGCCGCCTTTACTTCGTCCTCGCTGAGCATGAAAGGACGAATCGTGGCATGGGAGCATACAAATGCGCACATGTTACACTGTGTGCAGGCTTCCGGATCCCATTCGGGCACATTCACGGCTATACCGCGTTTTTCATAGGCAGAAGCGCCGAGTTCAAACTGTCCGTCAGGATTGTCCACAAAGGCGGATACCGGCAGGCTGTCACCGTCCATCAGGCTGATCGGTATCAGCAGATCTTCAACCATTTTCACCGTAGCCGGACGGCCTTTAATTTCCTCTTTAACCGGTTCATCCACGGCGTCAGCCCATGATGCGGGAACTTCCACCTTGTGAATTGCGTTAACGCCGGCATCAATTGCCTTGTAGTTCATTTCAACTACTGCTTCGCCTTTTCTGCCGTAGGTCTTCTTTGCGGCATCCTTCATAAACCTGACGGCTTCATCTATGGGCATGATATTTGCAAGCTTGAAGAACGCAGCCTGGAGAATCGTGTTGGTGCGTTTGCCCATGCCGATTTCATTGGCGATATCTATGGCATTGATCGTGTAAAGCTGAATGTTGTTTTTGGCTATATATCTCTTGGTTTCCGCGTTAAGCTTTTCACCAAGTTCCTCGTCGGACCACTGGCAGTTGATAAGGAATATACCGCCGGGCTTGACGTCCTGAACTATCTTGTAGCCCTTCAGCATATAATACGGGTTGTGGCATGCTACGAAATCCGCCTGGTTGACGTAGTATGAGCTCTTTATCGGCCTGTCTCCGAACCTCAGGTGGGATATCGTTATACCGCCCGTTTTCTTTGAGTCATACTGGAAGTATGCCTGGACATACTTGTCCGTATGGTCTCCTATGATCTTTATGGAGTTCTTGTTGGCGCCTACGGTTCCGTCGCCGCCGATTCCCCAGAACTTGCATTCTATCGTTCCTGGAGCGGCTGTAATGGGCGCGGGCTTGACTTCAGGCAGGCTCAGGTTTGTAACGTCATCCACGATACCGATTGTGAAGCGGCGTTTCGGATCGTCCTTGCTCAACTCGGTGTAGACTGCAAATATGGAAGACGGAGGAGTATCCTTGGAACTGAGTCCGTAGCGTCCGCCCGTCAGTATGATATCATTGAGACCTGCTTCGCGGAGCGTTGTGGCAACGTCAAGATACAACGGCTCGCCCAGTGCACCGGGTTCCTTTGTGCGGTCGAGAACCGCTACCTTCTTCGCGGTCTTCGGAAGGGCCTTGAGGAAGCTTTCAGATACCCACGGACGATACAGGCGGACCTTGATGAGTCCAACTTTTTCTCCTCTTGCGTTGAGGTAATCAATAACCTCCTCGATTACATCGCAGACGGAGCCCATGGCAACTATGACACGGTCTGCGTCGGGAGCGCCGTAATAGTTGAACAGGTCATAATTTGTCCCGATCTTTTTGTTGACCATGTCCATGTATTTCTTGACTACTGAAGGCAGATTATTGTAAACGGGATTGCATGCTTCGCGATGCTGGAAGAATATATCACCGTTTTCGTGGGAACCGCGCATTGCCGGGCGTTCCGGATTCAGCGCGCGATCGCGGAAAGCCTTCACGGCTTCCATGTTGCACATTTCCTTGAGATCTTCGTAATCCCATACCTCTATCTTCTGGATCTCATGGGATGTGCGGAAACCGTCAAAGAAACTAAGGAAAGGAACCCTTCCTTCAATTGCGGACAGGTGAGCAACAGCGCTCAAATCCATTACTTCCTGCGGATTTGTTTCGGCGAGCATGGCAAAGCCCGTTTCACGGCAACTGTAAACATCGCTGTGATCTCCGAAAATGCTTAAAGCATGGGTTGCAACCGTTCTTGCCGATACATGGAACACGCCGGGCAACAGTTCGGCTGCAATCTTGTACATGTTGGGAATCATGAGCAGAAGTCCCTGTGAAGCAGTAAACGTTGTTGTAAGCGCGCCTGCGGCGAGAGAACCGTGGACCGCTCCTGCAGCGCCTGCTTCAGACTGCATCTCGACAACCTTGACCTGGTTGCCGAAGATATTTTCACGGCCTGCCGCTGACCACTGGTCAACAAGGTCGGCCATGGGACTCGAAGGTGTAATCGGATAAATGGCGGCAACTTCGGTAAACGCGTACGCGACGTGCGCGGCCGCGGTATTGCCGTCCATTGACTGCTTTTGTCTTGGCATTTATTTTGGCCCCCTTCACTGACAATAATTCAACAATAGTTTAGTTTAGCATTATGTAAGTATTTTGTAAAGCAAAGCCACAGAGTTATTATTGTATACAAAATACATTATGCTACATTAATTGTACAGTCAATTTAAAGAAAAATCAATATTTCTAATCTTTGATACATGACTTTATTCATACTGTGCCATTACATGTTAATATTTTAACATGTAAAATACGGATTTGCACACTAAATTTATATCAAACTGCAGAAATTTAATTGATTTTATTGTATAATAGCAGCATATAGGCATTGTAAGCCGCTCGCAGACGAAGGGACGATAACGACTGCATGAACGAGAGACACATCTTTCTTGTTTTCAGCAAAACCGGAACATGGCTTTCAAAAGTGATTTTTGCACTCTCCAATATTAAGTACGCCCATGTCTCAATCAGCTTTGACGGCAGCTTTACCAGGATGTATTCCTTTGGAAGGATAAATCCCGACAATCCCTTTTCAGGCGGACTAGTGGTGGAAAACCTGTACGAAGGCGTCTATAAAAAATTCCCGCGGTGCGAGTGCCTCGTGTACAGGGTGACGGTAACCGGGGAACAGTATTTAATGATTTATCGGATGGTTGAAGAGTTCCTGAAGAAAAAGGATAAATACAAATATAATTTTATAGGTCTCATAGGCGTTTATTTCAACTTCCCGATAAAAAGGAAAAACCGCTATTTTTGCTCCCAGTTTGTCACAGAGTTATTAATAAAAAGCCGGGTATATTGCGGTACCAATATACCCGAACTCACGCGCACGAGCGATCTTTTTTCCATAGAAAACAAGGTGCTCATGTTTGAAGGATATGTAAGCGATTTTCGCAGGCTTCTGATCCTTGAATCTCAAGAAAATGATTCATTCGTGGAACCCATGGGCGAAGCAGCGCCAAAAGGAGTTCAGGAGGAATCCTCTCCTGCTACTCTTGCCATTTAAATCCCGTAACAGGCTCACATGTCCTCCATTACTCCGACAGGAACGCCATCCTGCCGAACTTTCTCTATGGCGTTATGCACCCTGTCGAGGACTTCTTTATAGCTCAGACCTCCGCCAGGTATCATGCTAATCCCAATTCGCAATTTGACCGGTATCATTTTTCCTTCATACTTCACGCATCCCCCGTTAAGTGCGGTAATTTTCCCCGCGAGGGACTCTGCTTCCTCAACTGATTTATAGCCGTGACACTTTAGTACCACTCATGAAAACTTCTTTTTATACCTGGAAATCATCAGGCTTACGATAATGACGATTCCGCAATAGCCCATTATCGGGTAAATATAGCGCACGAGATTGGCAAAACCACACCGGCTTGCGGTTAACGACAGCAGCATTATGGCAATAACCACCAGTTTCCAGTTTACTCCGGCAAATCCGGCAACCCTTGTTTTCAGGCCGAACAAACCTCCCACGGCAGTGGTATAAATCTCCGCCAGCAGTACCACAATGTACATCACCTTGAACAGAGCCGATGCACGGCCCGCGATATAAGCCATGGGAACCTCGACATTTTTCAGCACCGGAAGAAACCTGTACAACGCGAAAAATATGGTCGTCATTCCCGCGCCGAGACCCATGCTTCCCAGCGCCGCGCCTCTATATACGGCGCTGCGGCTTTTTGCCTCTGCTCCCAGCGGGCACAGCACCGCCAGCGAGGAAACCGTGTTGTAGGAAATGTACAGTATCGTTGCCAGAACCCAGTTGTTAATTAGAGGTGCGACAGCAGGACCGGAAGTGGATATGTCTGAAGGCAATGGATCCCTGAAAAAGGACAGGATGCACACGCCGGTTGTGGCGACCAGCAAAAACGGAACTACGGCGCTGATGGAATTGATAACGCCGCTGAAGCCAGTAAACACTGTCATTACCGTTATGACCGCCAAAAAAAGGCTGCCCCACATTTCGGAAACGTTAAATTGCTGCCTGATAATGGCTCCGGCGCCGGCAATCATGACGGTGAGACTTCCGAAAAGGAAAAAAATAATGGTAAAATCAAAAATCCTGCTCATAAACCGCGGACCCGAGCACCTGATCAGTTCATGGTAAGAATTAAATCCGCAGGTATACCCGATATCCATGATTATGTACCCGAATACGGCAAACAGTGCGGTGACTGCAATGAGACCATATAAACCCTTTTGTCCGAATACGGTGAAGAATTGCAGCACTTCCTGTCCCGAGGCAAAACCCGCGCCTACAACTGTCCCGATATATGTTGCCGCAATTTTCGCGGAGGATACCGAATACTTCTTCATGCTCAATCCTTTCAAAACGCTTCAACGTTTTCGGCATTACCGGCTTCAACATTATTAAATACTATGCCTTTTCTGAACATTTAATGATTTTGGAAATTTGCCAATCTTATGATACATTCGTTCCAAAAAATCAGGAATTTGCCTTTTTCGCTGATCATCGGCAAAAGGTTATCAGTTTATAAAACTTCGGCTGAAAAGACTATCAGGTTAATGGAATTATAAAATTTTCATACAGGGATTGCCGGTTGAAGCAATATCAGAAAAAAGCCTGCAAGTGGAGTTTGTCTGTCGAAAGCTACAGTTAAATAAACATCTGTTTAATGTATGCAAAAAAATCACAACAATAATTAGGTTTACATAATATAAAAGGGAGGTGTTATAAATGCATTCCCATTCCTTTGCAGGAAGAACTTCATTCAATGACGGCCACACACACGATTATCAGGGTGTGACGAGCAGTGTAAAAGATTTTCCGGGACACACCCATATTATGTCCGGCGAAACGTCGCTGGATGACGGCCATACCCATTTGTACCGCTCTTCCACGGGTCCGGCAATATATGTAGGCGATAAACACTACCACATGTACAGCGGGGTGACACTGGTGGCTGACAGGCATACCCATGATTACAGGGGTGCAACATCTTTTTACAATGGAATGAGCTGAATTGAGTATCCGAAAAAGCCAATCAAATCCGATTGGCTTTCTCTTTTCACATGTAAGCCGCCTCCATTAATCTCGGCACCACCTGTTTTTTTCGTGAAAACATGCCTTTTTTAAATATATGCATCCTGCCTTTTTCGAGACCGAATGCCACTTCCGCAAGCCATTTTGCTTCTCCTGCCGCCAAAAGCTCCGTACCGCCCGCCACAAGGCTTGTGAGCATTAAAACGGCAAGATCAAAACCATTTTCCCTGCATGTTGATTCCAGTTCGTCAAAGAGCCGGTCGAATATTTTGTAAAACGCTTCTATATCGCCGACATTGACCTGGGATACGGAAACCCTGTATTTCCCCATGGTGAACTTCTTCATGTCCCTTTCTATGATTGTTTTCGGCTCGGTATCGGCAAGGTTTTCTCCTTTCGAAATCATCAGTCGTCCGTACTCATACAGGTTGACTCCGGCTATTTCAGCCAGTTGCTCAGCCAGTTGCCTGTCTTCGGGTGTTGAAGTCGGCGAGTTGAAGATCAGCGTGTCGGACAGTATTCCGCTGAGCATCAGACCAGCCATGGCCCTTGGTATTTTAATTCCCTTCTCCCTGTATATCTTGCATATTATTGTGTTGGTGCTGCCGACGGGTTCCGAGCGGTAATAAAGCGGAGCCATGGTTTGAAAATCCGCTATCCTGTGGTGGTCTATAACTTCCAGGATCCTGTTGGTCTCGATTCCGTCGATGGACTGGCCTCTTTCGTTGTGGTCCACCAGGATGACTTCCTTCAGGTTGATATCCATTAGACTGCTTCGCGAAATCATTCCCGCGACAATCCCATGTTCGTCAACAACAGGGAACCTCCTGTAACGAGAAGTCAGCATGTTTTTACGCACATCTTCCACGTCCTCCGAAAGAGTGAAATACTCCAGGTTTTCCTTCTTTACAAGGTCGTAGACCGGCAGCGCCAGGTTTAAAGCCTGGACCAGCTCATATATGTTTTTCACCGATGTGAATACAACTCCGTCATAACCGGGCGCGGTTTCAAGCATCGAGGGGTCTTCCACGTCGGCTACAATTATGTACCTGGGTTCAAGGGAAAATATGAAACCCTTGCCGTATTCATGGCGATTGCATATGATCAGGCCGTTTCGCGAAATGCGCTGGTAATATGTCAAATCATTGAAAATGTATACACTTCCCCTGAATGTGTCCTCATCCAGGCTGCCCTGTATTTTTGTAAGCTGCAGCACTTTGAGAAGGTTCCGGAACGGTACCTCCATTTTCCGCATGTAATTCTTCTGCCTCAGGGAAATCAGCGCAGGCACAAGATCCGTTATTGATATTACGCCCATCAGGCGCTCGTGTTCATCAACCACGGGCAGCGTTTTGCCTTCAGTGGTGACGATCTTTTGAACAACATCCTGTATTGGGTCCGTTATATGGACCGGTTCCACTTTTTCCAGGACCATGTCGCTCACCCTGGGTTTCAGGCTGTCAATTTTCACCGGCTTTTCAACGCCGAAATACTCGAGGGCAAAAGATGATTCTGCGCTTATGTCGCCCAAAACGGCCGGGATATATACCTTCTCGCCGTCTACCTGATTTTTCAGGTAAGAATAGGTTATCGCGGCGCATGTTGAATCGGTGTCGGGATTTTTATGCCCGAATACATAGACCTTTTTCCTCGTGTCATTCAATTTGGCATCAACAAATTTTGTATCACTCAACCTGGCATCCCCCGAAAACCCGCATTGATCAATGGTGCATAGTAAATCAGATCAATGCTGCATTGCAAATCAATACCACGGCAAACTTTGAAAAAATGACACTGCCATGGTTTATTTAATTCCACTATTATATTTTTCCACGGGGAAAAAAGTATTCGGTGTGACTGCTCCTAAATCAAATCAAAAGAGGCAAATCAAAAAAGGCTGCAACTTGATTGCAGCCAAAACTTTTTTTCACCAAACAGCTCCCTGTATTCCCACACTATTTGTTACTGGTTTGCACCTTGATATAGACTTATATTTTTGGGCAATATTATTTTTTAACTTTACCATTTTTCTATTCCGCGTAATTGTCGAAGTATCCCTGGATATATACAACCGGCGTGCCCTTGTCGCCGCTTCCCGACACGAGGTCGCTCAGGGAGCCTAACAGGTCGGTCAGGCGCCTCGGCGTCGTTCCCTGGGACACCATTGAGCCCTTGAGGTCCTGTGCCTTGTCCTTGATGTACCGCGTAATGACATCCCTGAGTTCATCACCCTTGAGATGGGAAAATTCATTGTCTGCGAGGTACTTGATCTTGACTTCATTGGGCGCTCCCTCAAGACCCGCGGTGTATGCCGGCGAAACCACGGGATCGGCCAGTTCCCATATTTGCCCTACGGGGTCCTTGAAAGCCCCGTCCCCGTAAATCATTACTTCCACTGTCCTGCCGGTCTTTTCAGCAATTTTCTTCTGTATTTCATCGACGTATTTTTGCCCGTCGCGCGGAAAAAGCTTGACCGTGTCCTCCGTGGCCTTGTTTGATCCAAGCAGTCCGTATTGCTCATTGTAGCCGCTTCCGTCGACCGGTGCGCTGAGAATATCGTCAAGGCCGTAAACCGTTTCCGCGCCCAGTTTCTTCAGTATGCGCTTTGTCCTGAAACGGGAGTGAATATCGCAGGCCAGCACGTGTTTCGTATATTCAAGGATCGTTTTTGGCTGGTTTGAGAATATCACTTCGCATTCCGTGCCGCATTGCTCGACTATGGATTTATAATATTCCACGTAATTTATCCCCGTAAAGGTGTGTCTTACGTCTCCGAACAGCCTCCTGAAATCCTGCTCGGTCAGCACGTCCGTCCAGGGATTTACGCCCTTTTCGTCCAAATCGTCAAGGGACACCAGGTGGTTTCCCACCTCGTCGGATGGATAGCTCAACATCAGTACGATTTTCCGCGCCCCCCTGGAGATGCCCCTGAGACAAACGGCAAAACGGTTCCTGCTCAGGATAGGGAAAATAACCCCGATGGTATTGTCGCCAAACTTATTTCTTATATCCTTCGCTATGGCATCCACAGAAGCGTAATTGCCCTGGGCCCTCGCTACAATGGATTCCGTCAGGGCCACGACATCTTTATCCTTTATGCTGTATCCCCCCTGGCGCGAAGCGTTGATTACGGCTTCCACCACCATATCCACAATGTTGTCGCCCTGTTTGACGATGGGCAGGCGCAATCCCCGCGCCACGGTTCCTATAATTCTTTCCATAAACACACCTCCGCTACTTGCATGATATAACAATTTTATGGTATTAGTAAAATAAATATTAAGAATATTTAGTATAAGGGGAGCTTATATGCGCGCTAAATTGGATACATACAGGGTTTTTTGCGAAGTAGCCCACTCGGGAAGCATATCCAGGGCGGCCAATACTCTGTTCATGACCCAGCCTGCGGTAAGCCAGAGCATCAGCCAGCTGGAAAAATCCCTCGGAATAAGGTTGTTTAACAGGACTCCCAGGGGTGTGTCCCTTACCCAGGAAGGCAGGTTGATTTATGAATATGCTCGTACCGCCATAAATCTCCTTGAAACCGGCGAACAAAAACTTTATGAAATGCAGGGCCTCCTGTCGGGCGAACTGAGGCTCGGCGTAGGAGATACAGCCACCAAGCTGTTCCTCCTTCCCTTCCTTGACAAATTTCACAAGCTATACCCCGATGTCAGTCTTAACCTGGTGAACCGAACTTCGCTTGAACTTTGCGAACTTTTGAAGAACGGCGAGATTGACATTGCTCTGTGTAATTTGCCCGTTGATGATCCGGCAATTCAGTCGGAACCCTGCATGGCCATACATGACGTATTCGTGGCCGGTCCTGCGTACAGGGATAAAATCGATCATCCGCTGACATTCCAGGAGCTGGCTCAGCTGCCGCTGATATTTCTTGAACGCAAAGCGAATTCCCGCCGCTACGTGGAACAGTTTCTGCTGAGCAGGGGCATACTGCTCGCCCCGCAGATAGAACTGGGCTCCCATGACCTTCTGATTTCGCTCGCGGAAATAAACCTTGGCATTTCCTGCGTGATCAGGGAATTTTCGCTGGAAGCCCTTGAAGCCCAGACAATTTTTGAAGTGCCACTCGTGGAAAACATCCCGGAACGCTATATGGGACTTTGCTACATGAAGCGCGTACCGCTGGCTCCCGGCGCCCGGAAATTTTCAGAACTGATCAGGGAAGGCCTTGTACACGGTTAGCGGGACACGGGGACGGTTCTCCTGTCCCAATTAGCTGGGACACGGGGACGGTTCCCTTGTCCCGCTTAACCAGACAAAAATCAGCGAGCAATCTGTCAACTGCCCGCTGACTAAATATAGGTCTCAGTTAAGTATGCTTACAAACACGTTGACAATATTGGGATCGAGCTTGGTTCCGGCCTGCTGCCTTAATATGTTGATGGCTTCTTCCGTGTTTGCGCCAGTGCCGAGCCTGTTCAAAATCGTATCGTAGCTTTCGGCAACGGCTATGATTCTGGCGAGTTTGGGAATCTCCTCCCCTTTAAGTCCCTTTGGGAATCCCTTCCCGTCCCATCTTTCATGGTGCGCGAGAACCGGCTCAGCCAAATCCAGGGTATTATCAAAGGAATACAGGATCCTGTGGCCAGTGACAGGATGATGTTTCATTTCGTTCTTTTCACGTCCCGTAAGCTTTACAGTCCTGTCAAGCAGGCTTTCATCCAGTATGACTTTTCCAATGTCATGGAACATCGCGGCTTCCCTGAGCCTTTTCAATTCACCCTGCGACAGTCCCATAGCTTTTCCGATCTTTTCGCAGATCATGCTGACATTTTTCGCATGCTCTTTTTCCTGGGGACTGTTCTTATGAAAAATTTCCAGAATATTCTTAAACGTGGATCTCTTTACATCTTCCCTGTCAAGGGTTTTTGCCATGTACATCATTCTTTCGGCGTCTTTCATCACCTGGATGATGTCTTCCCCTGCAGAGGTTTTAGTGGCGCAACCCATGGATATGCTGCCCCTGACCGCTCTGACTACTCTTTTTGAAAACCGTTGCTTCATTTTCGATATTAATTTCATTGCCTCGCTCCCATCGGTCCCGGGCAGCAGAATATAAAATTCGTCTCCCCCTACGCGCGCGACTATATCCCCGGGTCTGCAGACCTTTTTAAATACTTCCGCCGCCATAACCAGAAGCTGATCGCCGGCATCATGTCCAAAGATGTCGTTTGTAAGCTTCAATCCGTTTACATCGCCAACTATTATTGAAATGGGAAGATTGGACTCGTTATCGAGCCTTTTGATTTCCTTTTCAAAAAACATGCGGTTGTAGAGGCCTGTTAAGGAATCGTGCTGACTTAAATACTCTATTCTCCTGTCCTGCTCTTTCTTTTCGGTTATATCCCTGAAAACAAGCACAACACCTGCGTTACTGCTCTTATTGTCCCCGATCGGCGCGGCATCGGCCTCAATATCATACCTCTTCCCGTGTGCGGAAACCAGGACGGCGCTCGATTCCAATTTCTGACTCTTATTCGTCTTAAATACCTTTTCGACCGGGTCCTCCACATCGTCGTCGCCAGTTTCAGATCTTAAAACAAAAACATCCCTGTAATGCATACCCAGAGCAAGTTCTGCCGTCCTGCCCGTCAGAATTTCCCCGGCCCTGTTCAGCATGGTCACTTTACCTTCAGGATTGACGACCATAACGCCATCATTAATGGAATTGAGCATGCCGGTAAGCAAATCGTTGAGTGTTTCAGTTTCCTTTTTCCTGTCCTTCAACCGAATCAGAGCTGCAAACAGTGCAATGCTCAACAGGGCAAAAAACAGGAGTAAAAATAAGACGACCCAGGATCCTGCATCAGCGGTCCAAACAAATGCCCCAACAGCAGTATTAAAAACACATGGTATAAAAAATGCACCCGAATAACTTCTCACCGATTCATTACCCCAAAACCAATCAATTATCTTTAATTTTCTGCCGTACTGCATTGATAAAAGCGTATTAACTTGTCCCATATCCATTTTTTATCATTTTTACAAAATAGTCAAGCTAAAATAAACACTTTCGTTCAATAACCGCCCTTTTCTCGGAACTTTTTTCGACAGGTTGTATACATTCCTGCCGAAAGGTATAATAAATTCAGGAAAACGGTTGGGGGCGGTTTTATGAATGTTTTAATAGTGGATGATCATCCGCTTGTCTGCAGCGGAATTAAAAATATACTGATCTCGGAGGCCGACATCAAAACGGTGGAACAGGCCAACGACGTCCGCACCGCACTGGAACGCCTGTCCGAACAGTATTTTGACCTTGTCCTGGTGGATATGCGGTTGAAAAACGAAAGCGGACTGGACTTCATTTCCGCCGCTAAATCAAAAAATCTGGGCTCGAAATTTGTAATCCTCTCCTCCTCTTCTTCTTCCCGGGACTTTGAAAAGGCCCTTGAGGTCGGGATCGACGGTTATATCCTCAAAGACGCCTTTCCCGAGGATATAGTTTACGCCTTAAAAACCGTTTTAAGAGGAAGAAAATACTTTGACCCTGCCTTTGTTGAACAGGGCGGTCTCCAAAGTCAGCAGCACTCCAAGGGCGCCGAAGGCATGGAGAGTCTTTCCCGGCGTGAAATAGAAGTCCTGGAATGCCTGGGCAAAGGGCTTTCCAACAAAAGCATCGCGGAAAAACTGTTTATAAGCGAAAACACCGTGAAAAAACACATCAGCAGCATTCTTGCCAAGCTCGGCCTTGATGACCGCACCCAGGCCGCATTATACATAAACAGGCTAAAGGATGATCGTACATAACTTATTTTTGGATTTTCTTTTTTCCTGCTTCATACAGATCATGGGCCAGGTCGTAAAGGCCTTCCCTTATGTTCCACAGGTCGTCGGCCATATCCCACAATTCCTGGTGCCTGTCCCAGAAATCAGGATATTCTTGTTTCTCCTGCCACGTCAGCTTGCTGAAAAACGCGGCCAGCTTGTTAATGCAGTTGCCGAACCGGTTGATATCTTTCCTGAATTCATTTATCTCATCCAGGTATTGGTGGTATTCCGCCAGCAGCTGCGATTGTGTCATGCTGCCGGAAGGCATGGCGGTTATTACTTCAATGCGCGCTTCCAGCTGAAGACCGTAACCGTGAAGCATGTTTTTAATGCAATTGTACGTGTCCGTGAGCATCTGTATGCCCTGCGGAACTGAAGTAATTTCACCGCACCCGCAGTTCCCGCCCTGCGGCTCAGGGGCGGAAATTGTCAGCCTGAACCGTACCTCGCTTTCGTCTCTCCACAATGCGACGGCCACACATGTAAATATGAGACTGAATGTCAATGCAAATGCAAGTATTGCAATTTTGCCGATATATCTGCTGATACCTCATCAACTCCTGGACTTTTTTCACATCTATGTGGCCTGCTTGAAACGAACAAAGGAACTGAACTCAAAGTCTGCACAATAACCCCTGGCAAGCTTCACCCTGATGCTGCCCGTTTGCCCCGGCTCAATTTTCGCCGGAGCCTCGAGAAGCAAAACATCAACCTCATTTCCTGCGCTGTTGTCGATTCCCTCGCAGACCACGGGTACGGTTCCGTTGTTTTCGACAGTAAAAACAAGGATCATGTTGAAAGGATTTGATTCGGTCACCACGTTAATTTCCACATCCCTTACAACATTTCCCTGCCTTATCGGATTAAACGAAAATGTTTCGTAATCATCTGAACTTTCGACATTTATATCCCTTATGGCAATGCTGATATTGCCCGTGCTTATTGAACTGAAAATGTCGAAGGACTGGTTCCACACGGCATAGGCAACTCCGAGCAGCGCACAGGCTATTACCACTGCAACGCAGACGGTCCCTATATGCTGCAGGTTGCCAAATCTGACCTTCTTTCGCCTTCTGTATCTTTTTCGGAAAATCCTGATCATGTGGTTTTCTCAGCCTCGTCTTCCTGTTCCTCGCCCGGGAAATATTGTTTGAATACCGGAACCAGCTTATAGGACAATCCGCTTTTTCCGGCGGCCATTTGATGATACTGACTTATATGTTCGCTGAATTCGAGCACAATTTTCTCATTTACATCTATTTTTCTATACTTCATAATTGATGTCAAATTTGCGGCGAGTTCGTCAATTCCTATATTTTTAAATGACCCGAGCAGATTGTAATAACTGTCGTTCTCCTTATACAATTTCACGTTGCAGGAAAATCTTATTAAATCCCTCAGGGACTGGTTCTTGTCGTCTATTTCAAGCTTGTACTGATCAACCGTAAGAGGTATGTTGCTTATGTTCCTGGCCGCAATGTTATAAACTACTCGGGCTCCCGGGTAGAAACCCCGGGCGGTAAGCTTAATATGAGCTTTATCGACTATTTTCCCGGCAATGTCGCGGTTGAAATCCACGGAGGCAGTTACACCGTTGCTTGCAGTCAATACTCCGCACTCATCGGGTATGAACTCAATTAAAGCGTTATTCGACATGTAGGCATCCACGAAGCCTGCCTGCATTGCCATGGCATAGCTGAATCCCATCAGGATAAGTGCAATCACCGCTGTTACCAGTAAATATTTCGTACTGTGAAATCTCTTCATCTTTACCACCCGGCTAACCCCGCCATATACTGTAAATGGCACAAGTCAGGTGGCTTGTGCCATTTATGGTATACCAGTGCAATTCCTGTTCAAAAGCCCGTTCGATTAATCAAAGGCCTGCTCAAATTGCAGTATGACCTTCCATACCAGATTTTTTATATTTTCTGTTTGATTATCACTGCTTTCGGGAAGCTCCTGCTCAATTACCACTGTAACATTTTCTCCCACGTCAAGATCGCCAACCGCCCAGGCCAAAGCATTTTTAAAGCTGTTAAATTTATCAATACCTGTTGTATCTTGTCCAATTACTCTACTTTCCTCATGATCACCTTTTATTTTTCTTACTGTTAAAATCATATCGTTCCACAAAGGCATGTGCCCGGTCTCAGGAGCTATCTCATCATTTTCTCCACTCTTGCTGATGGCTTTTGTAGTAGCTTTTACAGTTCCCAGATTCGTAAATTTCAAGGTGTGGATTAATTTGGTTCCGGGATGCATCTGTTCAATAGTACATGACAATGATTCCAAAGTACTTTGACCTTCTCTGTTTTTTTCTCCGGACTCCTTGCCTACAGCAAAATCTAAAATATTGCCTAAATAATGATTTTCCGGGAGATCGACATATTTATTATCAGTTTCGTTATACACTAAAATTTTGTTCCCACTTTGTACCTGCTCGACCTTAATGAATAATTCTCCCGTTGTAATGTTGTTATCGATTGTAAACGTCTGCGTCCAGGCTGCGTATCCCGCGCCCATCAGTACCAATGCCGCCACCAACGCCAGTAAAATGAATTTAGACCTTTTCATGTTATACCCCTTTCCCAAATCATATTTCTTCGCGAAATGTCGAATTTATGTTTATTTCGTTATTTCCTGTGATTTTATGTTATACGTAAAATATGCCATTGTAAATTACCGGAGCGTGTGATTTTTACCTTGCAGAGTACCATTCTCCCGGTACCAAAGTAGTATGCGAATATACTACTTTGGTGCCATTAAATTTCCTTATTAGTGTCCTCCTCTGCGCCGGAATCACCGGTATTCTCGATTTCGCCAAAAATAACCATGTAATAGGTTCTAGTGTTGTCAAACACGTAGAACTCTATTTTCCTTTCGGTACGGGTGTCCACCATGTAGTAGAATACCGGCTGCCCTATCTCGTCGGCGATCTTGACTATGTCTTCAACGGAATTGACGCTGATGATATCCAGCATATGGTACGGAACCGGCTTTTCCATGCCCGCAAGCCTGTCCCCGTATTCCTTGAATATGCCCCTGATCTCCTTCTGGAAAGCGTCAGGCATCTTTTCTTCCTTGGCAAGGCAGACAACAATAAATGCGACAACCAGCAAAAGCGCAAAGGATGCCAGGAGCGCTATTTTCTGATAATTCAAAGGCAACCTGACCTTTACCGTTTCCTCCAGTCTTTTGCCGCCCTGCGCTTCAGGATTTCCATCCATGCTGAAAACTGTCTCGCCTATGGGAATAACCAGGTTGGGACTCAATGTTTCGCTGAGCGTTCCATTCGGAGTGTTGACAACGGTCTTGACGTTGAAAACCACGTTCAAAACAACTGGACTGTTCACCCTGGTATCAAGGTAAAAGCTTTCTTTTAAAGCGACATAATTATCCAGGGGTATATTAACCTTTCTTTCGATGCTTTTCTCAGAAACCTGTCCCTTTTCGGAGCTTGTCGAAATCAATTCATAAGGCTTGCTCCAGAGCACCCCGTTTTCATCGCCATAAAGCCCCTGCAGGTAAGCCGTGGCATCGTATTCGACGTTCAGTTCCGCCTCTTCGCTGCCCGTAAACTCATATCTGAACACCGCTTCAATGTGGTCAATATACTTGGAAATATAATATTTCCCTTCTTCGATAAAATTTTCATCATAAACTATATTAGGCCTCAGGAAAACCCTGTAGCCGATTTTGGCGTTGCTCGCAAAAGAATAGATAAGATTCTTCTGCTCCACAAATTTGGGAGTCCGCCACTCTGCAACCGTATACCACGCGGTTGCCAGGAACAATATTCCAATGCACAGGAGCAACCCTGCTTTTAGTCTTTTGTTCAGCTTCATGAACGCACCTCTGGCCGATTTTAAAACTCTGCCTGTTCGCGGATTCTGTTTCTATTTGAATTATTAAACATTACGGCGGGCAGTCCCAGCTTCGGTATTACTTTCAAAAGCTTTCCCTTCACCTGTCCCGGGGAAACAAGCCTTGAGTCCGGGCTTGAGTTGTTATCCCCCTTGGTCTGGTACCTGCCCGTTGCCTCATCAATATCTATCACCCTGTGAATGATGAAAACCTCACCGGTCCAATACTGGATCACGTCACCCACTTTAATGTTCTTTCCGTCCGTTTTAACCATCAATGCCACATCTCCGGGATATATCGCCGGCTCCATGCTCCCTGTCAGGACAACGGTAGGAAACACGGGAAAAATCCCTATGGCAAACCATATGAGCAGGATTGAAAAAATACTTACACCGATCCATGACCTGGGGTTTTCATACTTGAATTCCCTGTATTTAATTTCCCTGGATTTTCTTCTGTACAACTGCCTTATAACAAGCAGGAAAATAACCGGCATTATTATCCCGATAAAAGCCTTCGTGATCCATTCAAGATCAGGAAGCACCGGAGTAATCCACATCGGAAACGACGTAACCGCGCTGTATACCATCGCGGGGGATGCCCCGCCGATATATGCCATATAGGTAAGTAATATATTGCTCATAATCTCGGGAATGGCATACTCGCCGAGATATTGCACTGCCTGCGGCAAGGACTCCAGGTTCAGGGCCATCCTGAGATTAAGATTATGGGCGCTGAAAATCAGAACCGTCGCAATGCTGAAAAGGGCAATATATTTTTTCTTCACCCGGTTTATTAAATAATTTCTCACCCATTCCATCATTAAAACCGTGCTGCCAAAACTCAGCAAATTTGTGATTACGCCCAAAGCTTTTTTCGAGTAGGGGCTGTATCCTATTCCGTCAAGGAAGCCACCGGAAAAATAAAGGGAAATATACAGCAAGCCACAAATTGCGCTCCACAGTATAAACAGCCTGTTGAGCTTCAGTTTCCCCTTAAACCTGCATCTTGGTCTTACCAGCACGTAAACTGAAAGCGCCAGCCAAAACAGGGGCCTGAATACATACATGTACCCCGAGGAGCCCATGAGCGACGGCAAAATGCTGTAACCCAGCACAATTTGCAAAATTATGATTGACAATATCGCAAGTATTTCGTATTCCCTTTTGCCCATATCCCATGTATCCCGCGCTTTCCTCCGCAACTTCTCTTCAGACGTACTCAGCCTTTTTCAGCACGTCCCTGCTGTCAAACTTAATATCTATGGCCGTACCTTCGGCTTCCCCCGAAATTATGGAAATATCGCCGTTGAAAATTCTCACGAGGTTCTTCATATTGTGCAGTCCAAGTCCTCTCTTTTCCTGTTCGGCTTTTTGAACGTCAAAACCGATACCGTCGTCTTTTATCGTGAGAACGGTTTTATCCTCGTTGACTTCGAGGTTCACATAAATGTTCGAGCAACTAGCATGTTTTACGGCATTTCCGGCGCCTTCGGCTATAATCCTGTAAAGCGCCTTCCTGGCGCCTACCGCCAGGTCATTGAAGTTGCCCTTCATGTCCACATGCATGTCAATTCCGCTGAGCTTGCCCATGCTTTCTAGGTATGCCTCAATACTGCCTCGGAACTGATCAGTATGGTTCATCCTGTCGCTAAGGTTGTAAATGGTGGAGCGCAGATCCCTGAGCGAGCTCTGGACGGTCTCCATGACCGTTGTGAACTGCTCTTTCTTTTCCGCGTCAGGAATCTGCTCCCAATTCTTTATGATGTCGTATGTAAAGCACGACACGGCAAAAAGCCTCTGGACCACGCTGTCATGGATGTCCTCGGCTATCCGTTTCTGTTCGTCGGCAACGGCCAGTTCATAATTTATCTCGTCGGTTTCAATCCTGTCGAAAAACGTAGCGCCGAGCCTTGAAAACAGCAGCAGGTTCGAGTCATATTCCTCCCTCGCCTTGTTATACTCTGACGCGGGCAGCACCAGTCCTATGACTCCATAATCCCTGAAGTTGAACACCCTTATCATCGCCGCCATCATGCCGTGCTTCAATCTTCTCGTCCAAATGTCTTTCCAAGGTATTTTCGAAATATTCAGGTTGTAAAGCTCTTCCCTTACCAGGGGATCTTCAATTTTCGTAATAATAGGATTTTCATCTATATATCCCCCGTTCTGCATGAAAAAAGCCTGGGCTTCGGGAGAAACCCTCTCAGCAAAATCCAGGATGATGTCCACGATTTTCCGACGGCTCTCCTGTCCCGGAAAGGCGTGCACGGTTTCGTACATGCCGAGGATATCCCGGATTATGCCCTTGATTTTCCTGTTGGACTCCTCAAGCTGTTCCTTGGTTTCCCGCAACTCCTGGTGTTTCTCCAGTATTTTGCGATTGTACCTCAGCAATATATTAACAAGTATCAATATCAGCAGGTAGCTTAAAATAATGTTCGAACGCGCAATAAAGAATTCGCTGACCGCTGTTTCCCTTTCGCTGGCATACCCGATCACGCACAACAATATGAAATTGGCGACCAGGAAGAAAATCTTGCGGGCGGAAAGAGAAAAACTGGATATTATAAGTAATGGGTTGAGAAAGCACCAAATAAAGGGGCTGGACAAACCACCCGTTATGTATGTCAGGAAGGACAACGCGCTTATTTCAATGACAAGCAGCACTAAGACCCTGTGAATGTTGTCAAGGCTTTTCCTGTAAAGGTAATTAAGCAGAAGTACCGAAAACGCTATGCTGAGTACCAGCAAAAGCATCATGGCATAATCATACTGCTCAATCACGCCACGCACGACATACATCAGTATCGTTAAAAAAACCGAAACATAACGGAACGCTCCTATCAACGGATAGAAGCCACGTTTGCCGATATCTTTGAGCACCAGCATTCTCCTCGCTCTTCTTAACAAATCAGATTAATTAATATAAAACAGTGTTAATTATAATCACGGGTTGCCCATGTTCTATGTCTCTTGTCAGCTGTCCGGCACCTTATCGGCGGACCCGTATCAAACGGCCATTTTGAGCAAAGGGCGATCTTATAACAAAAGCGCAGCTGTTTCCCGTGTTATCAATCCCTTCTCAACAAGCTCCCTTACCGAATCTTCCATGGTCTGCATTCCCAGCGACCGGCTTGCTTTTATCGCCGATGGAATCTGGTATATCTTGTTCTCAAGGATAAGGTTCCTCATGGCGTCCGTTGCAAGCATGATCTCTGTCGCCAGCACCTTGCGCTTTTCGTCAGCTGCGGGGATAAGCTGCTGCGTAACTATTGCCTCAATCACATTGCTGAGCTGCATCTTGATATGGTTTCGCCTGTCGACAGGAAACATGCCGATGATGTTTTCGATTGTTTCCACGGTGCTGCCGGACTGAAATGTCGTAATGACAAGATGCCCGTTTTCAGCGGCTGTCAGGGCCGCGGCAATTGTTTCAGGCTCATTCGCCGAGCTGATCATTATAACGTCCGGGTCCTGGGCCATTGAGGAATAAATCCCCTCTTCAAAGCTGTTTACATCAATGCCAACTTCCTTTTGATTGATAATGGATTTGTCGTGTTTGTACAGATGTTCAATGGGATCCTCTATGGTAATGATATGGCATATCCTTTTTTCGCTTATCTTCCTGAGCAGCGCTGACAATGTCGTGGATTTGCCGGATTTCCTCCTGCCGCAGATCAGGATGAGCCCGCTCTTTAAAATGTGAAGGTCCATCACTGCCTTGGGGATGCCCAGTACCTCTTCATCCAGCAAGGGCATATCCAAAAGCTTCAGGTTAATTGCATAGGTGCCCCTCTGCTGAAAAATATTGGCGCGAATTCTCCCGATTTCCCTGATTACGACGGGGGAATTGAGAAAATGCCTTTGCCTCAGATGGTTTTGCTGCTCCTCGTTAAGAACTTCATCCACAAGATACTCCGTATCTCTCGGGAGCACTTTTTCAAAAGGCATCTTGTGTATTTCACCGTCTACCCTCATAACAGGAACAGAGCCCGGTGTAAGGTGAATGTCCGTGGCATTATTGTCTTTCGCGTATTGAAATATTTTTATATAAGTCTCCATTGTGTACATTTTGACGCACCGTTTTATCACAAGTCTCAAATAATAAAAATAATTTCATTCATTACCTTATGTTGTAATAATCTGAACACATATAATCACTATCATATAAATATATATTAATATTCTAAAATCTTAAAAGCAAGTGGTTTCACGACATAGAAACGCTTTTTCAAAAAATATTCATACTTTTGCGCGACAATTTGACAATTATTCAGGCCATTTATTTACAAATTCCTCTTTTTAAAAACAAATATTTACAGTTCTCACAAAATATTAAATATCATTTTTGCCCGGTAACATAATTTTAGTTAAACTAATATACAAAATTACGCTTAATTGCAACACCACCAAAAAAGTTTCATTAATACCGGGTTTTATTATCGTATCAGGCTCACTCAGGCTCTCTCAGCTGAATTTATACTGCCATATAAGTTTATTAAGCCTGTGAAATACTCCATTGACAATGAGTTATTTCGTATTGGCCTGAACTTATAAAACAAGGGATTAAAAAAACGATTACTAAATTTCTTATATAAAAAGGCATGGTATCCCTGTATGAGGGCCATGCCTTTTTTCAGTTTTATTCCATAAATCTTTTTTTATTAATAAGCCTCTACATAGAGTTCAAAGAATGCCCTGGGATGAGCGCATGCGGGGCATACTTCGGGAGCTTCCGCGCCTTCATGCACATAACCGCAGTTGCCGCACTTCCAGCGAACTACCTGGTCCTTCTTGAACACCTTGCCGTTCTCAATATTGTCAGCCAGCTTGTTGAACCTGATCTCATGCCATTGCTCGGCAGCGGCCACTTTCCTGAATACATTGGCAATTTCGGGGAAACCTTCCTCGTCAGCCACATTTGCAAATTCGGGATAAAGCTGTGACCATTCTTCATTTTCTCCGCTGGCCGCAGCGCGCAGGTTGTGCAGCGTGTCGCCCTGCGTAAAGGGATACTCAGCTTCAATCTTCAGCCTTCCGGGAAGCTCGTCCTTGAAACCTTCCAGCAGGAACTTGTAGAATCTCTTGGCATGCTCCTTTTCATTGTCAGCCGTTTCAATGAAGATGTTCCTGATTTGCTTATAACCTTCCTTGTCGGCTACGGACGCATAATATGTATAGCGGTTGCGTGCCTGGGCTTCACCTGCAAAGGATTTCAGCAGGTTTTCCGCTGTTCTTGTTCCCTTCAAGCTTTTCACAAACATCATCCTTTCTTTATAAATTTTAAATAATGGAGTCTGATCGGGAGTTTAAATATTTTTGACAAATATTTACCACCACACTTTTGATTATAAACCTTTAAAATTCGGGATGCAAATTTTGGGCATTTAAATACCGGAATTCAGCGTTATATATCTGTAAAAATAAATTTGCATGAAAATATAATCCACGGCATCATATTATGTACAAATACTTCATTACATCAGTAAAAGCAGGCTTACAGCCATAACCATCATTCCTCCCACCACGCCGTAAATGGACAGGTGAGGTTCCCCGTACTCCATTGCCGTGGGCAGCAGCTCATCCACCGATATGAAAACCATGATGCCTGCCACAAAAGCGAACAACAGGCCGAATACCATGTCATTGAAGAAATTGAACAGTATCAGGTATCCTATGATGGCTCCGACAGGCTCTGACAGCCCTGAGAGAAATGAAAGCCTGAATGCCTTTTTCCTGTCCCCCGTGGCAAAATACACCGGAACGGATACCGCTATTCCTTCGGGAATGTTGTGTATAGCTATGGCTACCGCTATCGCGATACCCAGGGTAGGATTCTTAATGGCTGATGTAAAGGTTGCAAGCCCCTCGGGAAAGTTGTGAATCGCAACGGCCAACGCGGTAAAAACCCCCATCCTCATCAGCCTGTCCGTCACGACGCCGGTTTCAGCGCTGTTCAAACGTTCCACCTTCTTGAACTCGTGGGGATTTTCGGCAGAAGGCACAAACCTGTCAATCGCCGCTATAAAAAACATTCCTGCGAAAAAAGCCGCTGCGGAAGCCCACGAACCCGCCTTGCCGCCGAGCGCGGCCGACAGTGATTCCCTGGCCTTGACAATTATCTCAATCATTGATACATAAATCATCACACCGGCGGAAAAACCCAGCGCAACGGACAGAAACTTGGTATTGGTCCTTTTGGTGAAAAACGCCAGCGCGCTTCCTATTCCCGTTGACAATCCTGCAAGCAGTGTAAGGCCGAAAGCCATAAGGAAAGTTTGAATATCCATGGCGGTTTACCTCCCGGTAAAGTTCTCATATATAACATGGTACCTTAAAACCAAGGTACCATGCCATATATTTCTTTATTTACGCCATAAACATTTTTATATCATCGTCCACGTTTGTTATTCCGCCTATGCCGAATTTATCAACCAGCACCTTCGCGACATTCGGCGAGAGGAATGCCGGCAGTGTCGGCCCGAGATGAATGTTCTTTACGCCAAGGTACAACAGCGCGAGAAGAACAATCACGGCTTTTTGCTCATACCACGCGATGTTGTAGACTATTGGCAGCCTGTTGACATCGTCGAGGCCGAATACATCCTTGAGTTTAAGCGCTGTTACTGCAAGGGAATAAGAATCGTTGCACTGCCCTGCGTCAAGGACTCTCGGTATTCCATCGATGTCTCCGAGGTTCAGCTTGTTGTAACGGTACTTGGCGCACCCGGCCGTCAGTATCACCGTATCTGCGGGCAGTTTTTTTGCAAACTCGGTATAATATTCCCTGCTCTTCATCCTTCCGTCGCAGCCAGCCATGACAAAGAACTTCCTGATCTTGCCTTCCCTGACGGCCGCCACAATTTTGTCAGCAAGGCTTTCCACCGTACTGTGGGCAAATCCTCCCACGATCTCGCCTTTTTCAATTTCCTGCGGAGGTTCGCACCTCTTCGCATGTTCTATAATTTCTGAAAAATCCTTCGGCTTGCCGTTTTCCCTGCCATGTATGTGTTTAACTCCCGGGAATCCC
Source organism: Bacillota bacterium (assembly GCA_023623175.1). GTDB lineage: Bacteria > Bacillota > Clostridia > Acetivibrionales > JAMNXU01 > JAMNXU01. Next base: position 33,255 of record JAMNXU010000022.1, on the reverse strand, counting down.
ACTACTCCGGTCGTATAAACCCTGTCCCTGTACGAATCTTTTGGAGGGATCAGGCAATTGGTGGTCATCAGGATCGGTCCGTTGAAACTCTCAAACTCCTTGTCCTGTTTCCACCATGCGTTTCCGTAATTGCCCACGAAATGTTCATACTTCTTGAAAGCCGGATAATAGTTGGCGGGAAGCATTTCTCCGTGGGTATATACGTCTACTCCCGTACCTTCCGTCTGTTTCAGGAGCTCTTCAATGTCCCTGAGGTCATGTCCGCTGACCAGAATACCCGGGTTATTTCTTACCCCTATATTAACCCTCGTAACTTCGGGATTGCCGTATGTTGACGTGTTTGCCCTGTCCAGGAGTGCCATTACTTCAACACCGTACCTGCCCGTCTCCATGACCAGCGCGGTCAGGTCCTCCGCCGTGAGCTCATCGTCAAGCGTATCCGCCAGGGCCTTCTGCATGAAAGCGAAAACTTCGTCGCTGGTATACCCGAGGATAGCTGCATGCTCGGCATAAGCCGCCATTCCCTTGAGTCCGCATGTAATCAATTCCCTCAGGGAGCGTATGTCCTCGTTCCGGGTACTCAGAATTCCTACGCTTTCCGCCTTGCGCTCGAGTTCTTCCTCTCTTTCCCCATACCATACGGCTGCGTCATGGAGGTTCTCGTCCATTTCAATTCCTTCCTTCAGAAGCAGGTCCTTGAGTTCCCCCCTGAGCGCAAGCGCTTCCCTGATCTTCTTTACGAAATATTCCCTGTCGAAATTGACATTTGTTATTGTTGAAAAAAGTCCTTCAATAATGAATCTGTCAACATTGTCAAATTTCAGCCCCTTGCTCCTGGCCCTTGTGCTGTAAATGGATATTCCTTTCAACACATAAATCAGCAAATCCTGGAGCTTCGCCACATCATCGGTTTTGCCGCATACGCCCCTTACCGTGCAGCCGGTGCCTTTGGCTGTCTCCTGGCATTGAAAACAAAACATGCTCATTTGTATTTGCCTCCTTCTAAAGTCTCATTCTTTCGTACCTGATTTTTGCATGAACTTCTGCATGGTTGGACACACCATGTCTGACCGCAACAAAAATTAATCTACCACTGTAACCCGGGGCGTAAACACGGGATTCAGCCATGGCAAAAACTGGCTGTTTCTGGGTTGGAAAAATCTTTCGAATAATTGAGTCAGGCTTGCGTTTCTGCATTCGGAAATGCGAGCTTTTCATAGTGCTTGTACAGCGCGTGGAACTTGCCGCTGTAGCTCTTCTTCCACGGCTTCTTCTTTCCGCAGAAATGCAGGATAACGGTGTTTCTTATGACATGATCCATGTCCCATACATTATGGCTTGTTAATTTATAATAATTATAGTACCTTGCATCGTAGTTGAAATATTTCTCATCTATACTCTTTATCTTTTTGGAATATAAAGCGTTCAGCACATCCTGGTCCGGCATTATCAGTTTAAGCCGGTTTTTTTCTATAAAATCAAATATGTCTTTTTCCCTGATACATTTCCTGTGGAGATCAAGATTCATCAGGAGGACCCCGGAATTGTAATATGCCTCTATATCGTATGGATTCAACCTGATCTTGTTTATACCCTTTATCGAAGGAATCTTGTGGTAGGCGGCCGCATACAAATAGCCGTCAATATCCATGTCATACAATTTTCTTATGGGGTTGATAACAAGTATATCGGGATCGAGATACAATATCCGGTCAAGGTCATTGGGCAAAAACTTGTGAGCGAGCAGGCGATAGTACATTTCCCTGGTATAGTAGAGAATGACCGGCGCATTGGAAAAACACTTTTCATCAATTGTTATTATTTCGAGCCTGTGGCCGTGGTCGCCGACATACCGTCCCAGGTCATCGAGTTCTTCGTCCGTTATGCTCGAATGCATCAGGTAAATAACGAATTTTTCGCCGGGATTATTGAGAAAAAGCGATTTCAACATAACCTTAAGCGGCCTGATATAATTGGAATCCAAGGAAACAAGAATGTACATAATGTCTGTTCCCCTCACTCAATCTCCCACCATACTATCAACTTATTGCTTACCTGATTGTATTATACACCTTTTTGTCCATGGAAAACCACTTAAAAACGCCTAAAAAAAGGGGCCCCCTGCAAAATATGCGCGGACCTTTTTCTTTATACCAACAGCACACTGCAGGAAACCCCCGCTTCGTACATTTCAATATTTCAGCTCCTGGAAAAGCGTCAACCTTATTCTTCCTCCCCGGGTTCGGTCTCTTCCCCGGATTCAGTTTCATCGGATTCAGCACCTGCTCTCACTATACGGGCCACCACTTCATCCCTGTCGGACAAAACCCTGACGCCTTCAGGCAAATTTATATCCCCCACTGTAATGGTGCTTTTCTCTTTCATCTTTGAAACATTTATTTCAATGAATTCGGGCAAAACACCCAAAGTTCCCTGGATTTCAATTTCATCCTCGAGGATGTTCAGCACAAGATTTTCCCTTGCAAGCTGTTCCCTTTCCTTGTACAGCAAGGGAACCCTGATCCTGACGACTTCGTCCTGGGACGAAGTGTAAAAGTCGATATGTAAGGGATTCCTGTTTACCGGCCCGTACTGTATTTCCTTAACAATGCAAAGAAGCTCGTTGCCATTGACTTTCAGCTTTGTTTTCGCTCCCACGGAATGGCCCTTCAAAAACTTGTTTACTTCCCTGTTGTCGATCTGGAGATCCATATTGCGCTCAACGCCCGGACCATAAACATTGCAGGTAACAAAGCCTTTTTTCCTGGCCTTCTTTGAGCTCTCCTTCCTTTCCATTGCATTCAACACGGCAACCATGTAATAATCCCTCCCTTTAATTTGTTTTATTAGCACTCACTACCATTGAGCACTAATAATATTCTAAAAAAAATATTGTATTATGTCAAATCGGGGACGGTTCTCAAAAACTTATAAAAATCGGGGACAGTTCTCAAAAACTCATAATGAATATAAAGGAACACTTTTACATGTTATATGCACAAAAATTAACTTTTTTTATTGAATATGCCCGGTTTGTGTTGTATAATCAATGGAAAAAACATGGCGGGGCGATGATATGACACTGCAACAGTTAAAATATATCATTAAGATTGTTGAATGTGGTTCCATCTCCGAAGCTGCAAAACAGCTGTTCATAACGCAGCCCAGTTTGTCAAGCGCTGTCAGGGAGCTGGAAGAAGAGTTCGGCATAGAAATCTTCAACCGCACAAACAAGGGAATTTCGCTGACCACCGACGGCATGGAATTTCTTTCCTATGCGCGGCAGGTTATTGAGCAGGCGGAACTGATGGAACAGCATTACACGGGCAGAAAACCGTCAAAAAAGCTTTGCTCGATTTCCACCCAGCATTATGCGTTTGCCGTAAATGCCTTTGTTGAACTGCTTTTTGACCTGAACGTGGACGAGTATGAGTTCACGCTGCGCGAAACAAGGACATATGAAATTATCGAAGACGTTAAAAATTTGCGCAGTGAAATCGGGATTATTTACCTCAGCAATTTCAATGAAAAGGTCATAAACAAGCTGCTCAGGGAGAACCACCTGACATTCCACCTGCTTTTTGAAGCCGATCCCCATATTTTTATCAGCTCAAGGCATCCCCTTGCCCACAGGGACTATGTAACCCTCGAGGATTTGGAAGACTACCCGTTCCTGGCTTTTGAACAGGGCGTATACAATTCATTTTATTTTGCCGAGGAAATCCTGAGCACCTTCCCGAGGAAAAAAACCATATATGTCAGCGACCGCGCCACGCTCTTCAACCTCCTGATCGGGCTTAACGGCTACACCATCTGTTCCGGCGTCCTGAGCAGCGATCTCAACGGAGACAACATAATTTCGGTGCCCCTCAAAACCGACGAAAAAATGAGGATAGGGTGGATTGCGAACGAGAAGGCGCGCCTGAGTTCCGTGGCCCTAGAGTACATTTCAAAACTGAAAAAGGTTATTTCAAACTATGGCTTTGAAGTGAAATAGCATCCAGGCAAACAACATTCGCATCCAGACGCTTTATGCCACAAGCCGGCAAATATATCCATCATGCAGCAAGCAACGAATCTATCGCCTCACAGATCCTTGAAGCAACATAAGTATTGTTGAGAATATACAGGTGTATCCCGTCGACCCCGTGGGCAATCAAATCCACGATCTGGTCAACGGCATAGGCAATCCCGGCGTCCCTCATAGCCACGGGATTGTCGCCGTACCTGTCCAGTATGGAAAGGTATTTTTTCGGCAGGCTCACTCCGCAGAGCCTGACTATGCGTTCCACCTGCTTCTTGTTAACAACGGGCATGATTCCCGCCGCAATCGGAACATTGATACCGGCTATGGCGGCTCTCTCACGAAATGAATAAAAATACTCGTTATCAAAAAACAGTTGCGTTACAAGCTGGTCCACTCCGGCATCAACCTTAATTTTTAAATTGCGGATATCCTCAATAATTGACGCGCTCTCCACATGTCCTTCGGGATAACAGCCCGCCAGTATATTGAAATCGCCGTTTCCCTTTATGAATGAGATCAGTTCGCTTGCATACCTGAATTCTCCCTTCGGCGGGTTGCCGGGATCAATATCGCCCCTCAGCGCCATTATATTTTCAATCCCGTGATCCCTCAATTCGCCGAGAATTCCCAGGACATCCCGTTTTGCCAGGTTGGCGCCGGGAAGGTGAACGACGCTTTCAATGCCATGGACGTGTTTTATTGCCGAGGCTATTTCAATCGTTTTATTGCCGTCGCCTTTGCCTCCCGCGCCGCAGGTCACGCTTATAAAATCAGGAGAGAATTTTTTAAGGTTTTCAGCTATACAGTTTATTTCGGATTCAGAATCAACCCGTTTCGGAGGATATATTTCGAACGATATCACCCTTTTTGATCTGAATATATCGGCAACTTTCATCTAGCAACAGTCTCCTTCCCGATTAATCCCCGATTTTAAGTGACCATGGCCGACACCGGGTAATGCTGTTTTACCGAGATGATAACACAATAATTCGTTTACAGTGTAATATTTACTTATTATGATTTGCCATAGATATAATCTATGTAAATTGTGCCGGGTTAATTGAAAATAGCGCCAACAGTGCTACAATAATATCTGGAAGGAAGGAAATGCCTGAAAAGGCGGAAAGGAGACGAAAAATGAAACTGAACAGGGACGCACTCCGCGATAAAATATATGCATGCTGGCTCGGTAAGAATATCGGCGGAACAATGGGCACTCCCCATGAAGGTAAACGGGAACTGCTTGACATAAGCGGATTTGCCTCGGAACCGGGAGCTCCCCTTCCCAACGATGACCTCGACCTCCAGCTTGTATGGCTCAAGGCGCTGAGCGAGGTCGGACCCGCGGGCATTAACTCAAAAGTGCTCGGTGAATACTGGCTCAGTTACATCGGCCCGCCGTGGAACGAATATGGAGTGTGCAAGGCCAACCTGCGCATGGGAATTGTGCCGCCTATGTCCGGCGAGCTGAATAACGAGGAGTGGAAGCACTCCAATGGCGCATGGATTCGTACAGAAATCTGGGCATGCACCCATCCTGCCATGCCTGAGAAGGCTATCCGCCTGGCGTTTGAGGACGCCTGCGTTGACCATGGTTTTGGCGAAGGCACCTACGCAGCCATTTTCATAGCAGCAATGCAAAGCGCCGCGTTCGTTGTAAATGACATAGACACGCTGATTGAAATAGGCCTGTCGAAAATACCTGAAAACTGCCGCGTTGCGCGCAGCGTTAAAATTGTCCTGGACTGTTACAAAAACGGCCTGGACTGGGTCACAGCCCGGAACAGGGTTGTGGAAGACAGTTCTGACCTCGGCTGGTTCCAGGCGCCTGCAAACGTGGCTTTTGTGATAATCGGGCTTAAATACGGCGAAGGGGATTTCAAAAAATCGCTGATTCTTGCAATCAACTGCGGCGATGACACCGATTGCACCGGCGCCACCGTGGGCGCGCTGCTTGGGATAATGCACGGAACAAAGATCATTCCCGCCGATTGGCGTGCTTACATAGGCGATAATATCATAACCATAGCAGTTATACAGGGAAGCGCTTATTTCCCCCGTTCCTGCACTGAATTAACCGATTGCGTGATGAACCTGCTGCCGGTTACCACTTACCAGGGTCTCAATCCCTGCAGAAATAAGGTGGAAATAACCGACGGGCCCGATGAACTGGACGATTTCAATCCCCGCATGTTTATGGGACGGGAATTTGTCGAAAGCTTCAAAGGCCGGTCCCGCTATTCCTTCACTGCTGAAAACACTTACGTGAGCGCATTGATCGAATTTGATGGCGAACCTGTAATAGAACCGCTCGGCGAAATCAGGCTGAAGGTTACCCTTAAAAATTGCAACTGCGGCGATTACCGGCGGTATACGCTTCGCTGGATCCTGCCCCGGGGCTTTGAAGCCGTTGGAAGAACCAACCTGTTCGTGAAATGGCATGGCCCGGGCAGCGGAAGTGAAACTGCGGAAATAACCATCAAGGCCGGTGAACAGGTCGACGCTGTAAACAACATCATCCTTGAAATAAGCAGCCCCGGCCGCTCCGTACCTCTCCTGGTACCAGTGGTCCTACTGGGTTGAAACGGCATCGTCTTTTGTGTGCAGAGCCTTTAGGAATGTTAAATGGAATTTTCGGTTTGTGAAAATAAATCTTCGGTTCGGTATTAATACGTTTAATATTGATATTGGATTATGTTTAGTATTGATATTGAATTATGTTTGGTATTGATATTGAATTAAGGTATAAAATTAAAATATGCAGCTGATATATGCAGTTAAAATATTGCAATATACTTGCAGCATATTAATTCATTCACTGAAAGACAAACTTGAAACCAAATTCTGTTTACAGGAGGCCAAACTTATGCTGATCAAGCAAAATGATGTAATTCTGTTCCAGGGAGACAGTATAACAGACTGCGGCAGAAGCCGCGAGAACCTCAATGATCTCGGACGCGGTTACCCTATGATGATAGCGTCATGGTTATCTGCCCAATATCCGGAATTGAACCTCAGATTCATAAACAGGGGCGTCAGCGGCGACAGGGTAAGAAACCTGAGGGCCAGGTGGGACGAGGATTGCCTGAAACTGAATCCCACAGTTGTATCCATATTGATAGGAATCAACGACTGCTGGAGAAGATATGACCGCAACGATCCCACATCCCCCGAAGAATTTGAAAGGGATTACAGGTATATACTGGACCAGGTCAAAGAGCATACAAGCGCAAGGATAATTTTGTGCGAACCTTTCGTTCTGCCCGTTCCCGAAGACCGCAGAGCCTGGAGGGAGGATCTTGATCCGAAGATTCATGTTGTAAGGGATCTGGCACGTGAGTTCAATGCATTGCTGCTGCCTCTCGACGGTATTTTCAGCAGCGCTTCCACGCTGAGAGAACCGGAATTCTGGGCTCCTGACGGTGTTCATCCAACCCAGGCCGGCCACGCGCTGATCACGAGAGAATGGCTAAAACTCGTGCGGTGCATTTAGGATATTGCTTAAGCCGTTTCGATACATCTAATGCGGAAATAGCCGGATTGGCTGAAACAAAGGCTGCCCGTCATTGACGTCGCAGCCTTTTGTTTTTCGGTCATGTAAACCAGCTCATCACCGGTTTTTAAGCGGAATGTATCCCTTTCGCTCTGAAATCGCCTTGTAGGCGGGCCTGATAATCTTGCCCGCGTTTGCAATCTCCTCCATGCGATGGGCAGCCCATCCCGCCATGCGCGCAATGGCAAAGAGCGGTGTGAAAAGTTGCAAGGGCAGATTAAGCATATCGTATACAAAGCCGCTGTAGAAATCCACGTTGGCGCTGACGCCCTTGTATATTCGTCTTTTTTTCGCAATTACCTGCGGCGCGAGCCTTTCAACCAGGGAGTAAAGCTTGTATTCCTCCATGCGGCCCTTTTCTTTTGACAGGCTTTCAACAAACCTTTTAAGTATTTTCGCCCTGGGATCGGAAACCGAATATACCGCGTGACCCATGCCGTATATAAGCCCCGACCGGTCAAATGCCTGTTTATCCAGCAGTCTCTCAAGATAGTCCGCCACTGCTTCTTCATCAGACCAGTCCTTTATGTTTGCCTTCATATCCTCAAACATCAGCACCACTTTAATGTTGGCCCCGCCGTGTTTCGGACCCTTGAGCGAACAAAGGGCCGCGGTTATGGCCGAATAGGTGTCGGTCCCCGAAGAAGTAACCACGTGGGTCGTAAAGGTTGAATTGTTGCCGCCGCCATGCTCTGCGTGCAAAACCAGCGCCACATCGAGTATTTTGGCTTCCAGCGCGGTAAATTTGCTGTCAGGCCTTAAAATATGCAGTATGTTTTCCGCGGTGGACAAATCATTGCGCGGAGGATGGATGAACAGGCTTTTCCCGTCATGGTAATGGCAGTAGGCCTGGTAGCCGTATACCGACAGCAGGGGAAACAGCGCCAAAAGCTGCAGAGACTGCCGCAATACATTGGGCAGCGAAATGTCGTCGGCATGGTCGTCATAGGAATACATGGTCAGCACGCTGCGGGCCAGCGTATTCATCATGTCTCTGCTCGGAGCTTTCATGATTATGTCGCGAACAAAACTTGTAGGAAGAGTGCGATAATTGGCCAAAATCCTGTTAAACCTCTCCAGTTCTCCGGCATTGGGCAACCGGCCGAACAGCAGCAGGAAAGCCGTTTCCTCAAACCCAAAACGGTCTTCCTTTATGAAGCCATCAACTATTTCTTCCACGTCAATTCCCCTGTAATACAGCTTTCCTTCACAGGGACGCTCTTCCCCGTCGACAGTTTCGGTGGAGATTATTTCCGAAATAAGCGTGAGCCCTGCCAGTACCCCCTTGCCGCTTATATCGCGCAGTCCTCGTTTTACTTCATACTTGTCATAAAGCGCAGGGTCTATCCTGGTGTTACTCTCAAACAGCTTTGAAAGCTCCTTCAATTCAGGAGTAACCTGGGAAAAACTGTTGGCCATATTTCTTCACATCCTTGTAAAAGATTAATTTAGGTCAAAACTATCAATCATTCAGGCGATTACATTATCTGAACGGGCATGGCACTTTCTTAAAATCAGGCATTATATTCCGTAAATTTTAATTTATCATTTAATTATTTAGCCCTTAATTGCTTATTTTATCCAAAAATATCTCCCAAAATGAGAAGATTGTTTTCCGGAAATAATATTGCGCATTGAATCGAAAAACATGCTTTTTCCTTGAAATGCCTTTGCTCAAATTATAATGGGTTAAATGACTGAATACTGCATCGGGATGTTGCATGCGGGAGTTTTGCTTAATGTTCTGATTTGTTTTGTGATTATTGTATTATTAAGTTTGTTGTGTTTTTTATTTTGAGGTTTATGTTTTATGCTATTTTCTGCAAAAATATTATATATTTATATTTAACTTAGGTATCAAATTTGAATGTTCGATTCAAGTTAAATTAATACTGTATCGGATAATGTATCCGGATATGTTTTGTCCGGATATTTTTATTTGAATATTTATTTGAATGCTTTCTGAATTACGGGTTTGTTTGATAATTTAAATACTTTCTGAATTAAGTGTTTATCTGAAATTTCATTCATAATTTAATAAAGATTTATATGTTTATGTTATCACAATTTTCTGCGCCCTTTCAAGTTTCCCGTTTTCATTAAATTATTGCCGGACAATAACAGGCAGCCGGTTTTCTTTTGGTGAAAACCGGCTGCCTGTTTCAACTAAAACTGGTTGGTATGTGGGGACCAATTTGGCATATGGAGCCTATCTTTATTTGGAACCTGCATTCAATTCATTGCGCCACCTGAAGAAAGGATAGGTTTGTGACTCGGCAATATCCCAAACCGTATCAAAATCCCAGGCATAGAACGTATCTTTTTTCTTCATCTCAGCGGATGCTTTGGGAATGCCGTCCCTGTTTTCACTAAAGGAGCGACCCGTGGTCTGGCTGTCATAGTAGGATTTTTTGACTGCTCCGCCTTCATTCAGTCCCACGATTCCGCCAATATTTTCAATTCCGCTGACTCTTCCGGCGGCAAAGGTCGTGTTGACGATTCCACTCTCGTTGTATCCGACCACACCGCCGACCATCTCTTTGCCGTTGACGGATCCCAGTGCATAGCACCTGAGCACTTCCCCGAAATTATACCCTACAAGTCCTCCGACACTTTCAATGCCTTCAACATTGCCGGTGGCATAGCATTCGGCAATTACCCCGAAATTATCGCCTGAAAGGCCACCGATACTGTCGCCGGTTTTACCGGTAACCGTTCCCGTTGCATAAGACTGGTAAATATAACCGTCATTGCCTCCGACCAGGCCTCCGACAACATCATTGCCGGTTACATCGCCTGTGGCGGAGCAGTTCCTTATTTCACCGCTCGTGTGCCAGCCTGCCAGGCTTCCTACATATCTTTCAGCGACAACTTTGCATGAAGAATGGCTGTTAACAATACTACCCAAGTTTTCGCCGGCAATACCCCCGGCATCGGTCCTGGCAGTAATGATGCCTGATACGTAGCAGTTTGCAATTTCAGTGTCGTAATTGGTACTGCCGACCAGCCCGGCTACATAGTGTTCACCTGTTACATTCACATTTTCAAGCCTGATATTTTTCAAAACAGAGTTACCCCAGATTATCCCAAACAAACCAACATCATCTTCTCCGGGGCGGTTAATATAAAGACCCCTTATTGTCTTCCCGTTGCCATCAAACTGCCCGCTGAATACATAGGGATAACCTCCGATTGGTTTCCAGCCCTTTCCTTCGTTGTAGGGAGCAACATTCAGATCAATATCGCTTATCAGCCTGAAATGAGCATTAAGGCAGTACCTGACATTATCCAGGTGGATTGCGTCAGCTATCAGGTACGGGTCTTCGGCCGTGCCGCTGCCACCTGCAAATACCGGTTTTACAACCTCTACCAAGATTTTTGAAGAATAGGTTACACCCTCAACATTGACACGCAACACATAAGTCCCGGTATTATTCAGTACAAACGGCACATCCGCTTCTCCGTCCCTGAATTCTGCTTCCGACTGGAAAAGAACTTCTCCGTCGGTTTCATTATACACGGTAACTTCTGCAGAATCGTTTCGTGTGGTGCCGTATTCATCCATGGCGTAAAGAATTTTTAAAATACACTGTACCCCCGGCTGCGCCGCGCCGCTCGGAATCATTACGCCGAAACCGCCCATGGGAGCTCCTTCCTGCCAGCGCAATATCGGATAGGTTTCACCGTCGGTTATTGTCCATATATGTGCAAATCCCCATCTTTCGTAATTTGCGCGGAATTTCAGCTCCTCGGTGCTCCTGGGTTCGCCTTTGCCGGTGTCCGACTGACCGGTGGTATCTTTGTCATAATAGCTTTTAAATACAATATAGCCATCGAAAAGCCCTACCAGTCCCCCGGTGTCACTGTTTCCGCTTACGGGTCCAACAGCATAGCTGTAATATAATTCATCTTCGTGGGTACCTATCAGTCCGCCGACACAACTCGTGCCCTTCGTGGTTCCCCTGGCATAACAGTCGGCAACATAATCGCTGTTTCTTCCGACCAGGCCTCCGACACTTTTGTTCCCCACGGTGGTACAATCAGTGTAAGAATCCATGAGGGATTCAACATTGTGCCCCACGAGTCCGCCCACATCTTCATTGCCCGTAACTGAGCCGGTTGCATAGCTTTCAATTATCACCCCGTAGTTTGCTCCCGCCAATGCGCCGACTTTGTTTCTTCCAGTTACATCCACATTTTCCAGCCATACAGACACAATAGCACCAGGACCCAGGTAACCAAACAAACCTACGTAGTCTTCGTCACCGCGGTTTATGTAAAGGCCTTTAATTACGGATCCCGCACTGTAAAAACTGCCCAGGAAAGGTTGCTCTTCAGTCCCGATAGGCTGCCATCCGGCACCGTTGTTATATCCCTTGCCGTCCTTTGACAGGTAGGCAGTAAGGTCAATATCACCGGTAAGCAGAAAATGCGAATCAAGATAGTTTCTCACTTCATCCAGCTGTTCGGCATTTTCTATCAGGTACGGATCTTCTTCCGTACCCGAGCCGCCGGCAAAAGGAGACACGCTTCCGGGCGAACCTTCATCAGCAAATACGCCCGTTCCGGGGACCAGCACCGTCAAGCTAAGGACCAACGCCAAAAACAGCGATAAAAAAGCCTTTCTGCTCATTTTGGGAATCATAGTGTAAGACCTCACTTTCTTAATTTTTTTATATGTACAGGTTTCATCATAAGAAAATCAACACTGATGTTTTATTGATTGTTTGAATGCCGGCCATCTAGTTAAAGTTCTTCCTGATATATTCGGCCACAATGCTGTCGAGCGGTCCGAATTCAGCCAATACCCTGCACTTTTCAAACATTGCATAGCCGTCTCCGCCTGAAGCGTTAAAGTCATTCATTGCAACCCTGTACATCTTTTCAGGATCAAGTGCCTTTCCTGCAACCGTAACCCTTGTTACCCTGTTGCCGGGCTCCCTGTCAGGTGAAAAACTGAATTCAAGTCCCGCAAGCTGGGGATATCTTCCTGCGGGCTCCGGGTAGAGCGCTACGCCGTGTTCAATCGCCTGGAGCAGATCCGAACCTTTAATTTCCTTGACTATTACAACGTTGTTGAAAGGCAGCACATTCAGGACATCCCTCCTGGTAATCTCTCCGGGTTTTATGGAGTCTCTGATTCCGCCTCCGTTTATCAGCGCCACGTCCGCTTCCGTAGCAGAGAGCATGGCCTTCGCAATAAGGCGTCCGAGATTGGTTTCTCCCGTACGGAGGCGAATCCTGTCGCCGTCAAGCAGTTCGTCGGTCCTGCCGATTACCTCGGACAGGATCTTGTCATTTTCCTTTTCATATTCATCAATAACCGCCTGGATCTCTTCGTCACCCGGAAGCCCTTCTTCAGACCACTCTGGCGTATATAGCAACGCCCTTATTTCCGCCGGCTCCCTTTTTTTCATTTCAACAGTGACAACGCCAAGGCTTTTTCCGTATTCTCCCGCTTGCACAATCAGGGTGTCATTGACTTCCATGCCTTCTTCAAGAGCTACATGGGAATGGCCTGAAACAATCAGGTCTATCCCTTCAACTTCCTGGGCAAGGCGCTCACAGGAATCCCCGGCATCAACTATCGGAAGGTGGACAAGCGCAATAACCAGGTCGCACTTTTTCTTCCTTAACGTCTGCACCATTTCTTTGGCTTTTTCCACGGGATCCGCGAAAGTAATGCCTTCCACGTTGGCTGCAGATGTTTTTGTCGCCGTTTCCACGGTAGTCAGGCCAAAAATGCCGACGCGGATTCCGTTCAGTTTTTTAATGGTATAAGACTCCAACAGTTCCTTGCCGTCCTGTCCGTAAGTGTTTGCTGAAAGCACGGGAAATTCGGCCATTTCAGCCAGTTCGACAAGCCTTTGCCAGCCGTATCCAAATTCATGATTGCCCGCGGCCATCGCGTCATATTTCATTGCGTTCATTATGCTGACTATGCTTTCGCCCTTTGACAGGCTCGCAGAGCTGCTGCCCTGGAAGGCATCGCCGGCATCAAGGAGCAGCACATTTTCATTATTTTCCCTGATTTCTTTTATTGTTGCCGCCATATGGGCATAGCCCATTGCAATGGTCGGCTCCTCCGGCACGCGGCCGTGTACGACATTGGTATGCAGGATTATAACGGAGATCGGATCGCTGCTAGCCGGGATTATTCCGCCCTGGTACAGTGCAAGCAGCGCCGTTACTACCAAAACAACCGCTATAATGCTGGTTCCAAGAATTAGTAGCCTCTTCTTCAAATATATCCCTCCTGAAAGCTTCGACAAAAAATGAATCGTCGACAAATGAACATGCTCGCCATTCAAAAAGATTTGATGTTCATTTTTTTAAAGTACAATTTTTGTATGTTTCTGTCATCCACCAAAAGGGGGGATTTTATTTAATAATTGCAAACAAAAAAACAAATCAAACAAACGTAGTTTTATGTAAACAATTTCTGGCTACTTTTTCGACTTGTTGGAATAAAAAAACATCCGCAATTTGCGGATGTTTGTGAAGTCTGCCTGGTTTACTTGATTTCTGCAACCCATAATCCGTGTAGATTACAATATTCATACACTTCAGCGTTTTCCCTGTCACGGAACACAGCTTTGGGCTCATCTTCGGGAGTCAATGGGATAATTTCGGCGCCGTCTTCGCTTACCACAGCAATCCATTCAATATAATGCGCGGGCGTCATCGGGTGCAATTCAGATCCAACCTGGACGTAAATCATTCCGTCCTTCCTCGTTGCTACGGGAACATGTTTTTCAGTGGAAGCATCCGTTGTGTTTGGAACAAGCTTTGTCATTGGCTGGTTGCAGCATGTAAGCTGTCCTCCGCCGCTCTTGAGCAGAGCTACAAGCTTGCCGCACACCTCACACCTGTAAAAGGCCACGGGTATCTTCATGGTTCTTTCCCCCTTCAGACTGATAATTTTTTTATTATGTCATTTTATTAATCGGGCTAATGTTAAAAAACAGAACAGTATATAAATACCCTAAGTCCGGAAGTCTAATCAATTTATAAAAATAATTCGTCTTAATACAGTAAAATTCCTGCCTGATTAACAGGCGGAACACGGGCGGGGACACGGGGACGGTTCCTTGGGATACGGGGACGGTTCCTTTTGGGACACGGGGACGGTTCCTTTGTCCCTGCACAAGGACAAGGGGACGGTTCCCCTGTCCCAGAATGAAAAACTGCCAAGAACGGAAAACAGCCACTTTTCCGGCAAGGCAAGTATCCCGATGGGACAAGAGAACCGTCCCCGTGTCCCGCCGATGGGACAAGAGAACCGTCCCCGTGTCCCCGCCCGTGTCCCGGCCCCTTGTTTGCAACACGTAACTCTGGTACAATACAAGTATAACTCTGTATTTGGACGGTGTCTGATAATGAATTCCCATGAACGTTTCGAAGCAGTTTTAAGCAACAGGAAACCCGATAAAATGCCTTTTTATTTTCCCTCGATTGTATGTTCGGTGGCATCAGAGCTTTTGGGAAGAGAAGTGGACAGCGGGGGAGCCAGTCTGCATTTTAAGGAAGAACTTTCGTGGCTTTCCGGAAAAAACGCCCATGATGAATTTGTAAAAAGGTACTGGGAAAACGCGATCGAGCTCAACCGGATGCTCAAGGCCGATGTTGTGCGCCAGACATGGAGAATGAGCCAGAAGCCCACCAAAAAGCTCGATGATTATACACTTCTTTTCGGAGACATAAACGGCCCGCATATTATTAAAAGATACGATCCCGTCAGGCAAACCTACGGAGTGGTCGAAGACACCACGGGTCCCTCGGATGTTGACGAGCTTGAAGTAAAATTGAAAGCTGTAATAAAAACCGATACCAGCGTTACCGAGGATGAACTGGAAGAAATTTATGCAGACCAGCTTGCTTTCAAAAAACTTGCAGAACCGTATTTCCCTTGTATCGTAAGCGGCCTTAATGTTGGAATTCCCATGACAAAGGCCATATGGCTTGAGGCTGTCGCGCTCATCCCCGATTTGCTGGCGGAATATATAATGCACGGTGTCCAGCGCAGTCTTCATCATGTCAGGTTCCTCGCGAGCAAAGGTTACAGGTGGATAAATGACGGTCTCGACATGGCGACAAGCACGGGGCCCGTTTACTCTCCCGCTTTTTTCAGAAAGGCTGTCGCCCCTGCTATAAAGTTGCTGGTCGAAGAATGCGACAAATATGGCATACATTTTGCCTACGGCACAGATGGCAACATATGGAGCATCGCCGACTACCTGTTCGTGGAAGCCGGATGCAAAGCCTTTTGCGAAGCTGACCGGGATGCGGGAATGACAGTGGGAAAAATAAGGGAAAAATACCCGGATGTCGTGGTGCTTGGCAATATAAGTTCCGTGACGCTTCACACCGGCACCGAGGAGGATGTCAGGCGCGAAACAAGAGTCTCGCTCGAAGAGTCCGGCGGTCTGAATTACATTGCTGGCCCTTCAAATGCCATTGTGCATGGCACGCCCGTCCGTAATATTTATGCAATGCTCGAGGAAATAGAAAGTTTCAAGCCATGAGAAAATTTTAAGCCAGCTTGAAAACCAGTAAAAAACCTGGATAGTAAAAAGAAAATCATAATGCCCGGTTCCGGGAACGGAGCCGGGCATTGTCCATAGATAAAACTCCACTCAGGATCTGCGATTAGACGACTCCCTGGGCCAGCATTGCATCGGCGACTTTAATAAACCCGGCAATATTGGCGCCTGCTAACAAATCGCCTTCGCAACCGTATTCACGGGCAGTTTCACGTACATTCCTGTATATATTAATCATTATGTCCCTGAGCTTTGATTCAACTTCCTCGAAGGACCAGCTAAGTCTCATGCTGTTCTGGGACATCTCAAGGGAAGATGTCGCAACGCCGCCTGCGTTGGCTGCCTTTGCAGGAGCAAACAGGACACCGTTGGTCTTGAATACTTCTATTGCTTCAGGAGTTGAAGGCATGTTGGCGCCTTCTCCCACTGCTATGCAACCGTTCTTGACAAGCTCCCTGGCGCCATCGACGTCAAGTTCATTCTGTGTCGCGCACGGCAAAGCGATATCGCAGGGTATGTTCCAGATACCTTTACAGCCTTCGTGGTATTCTGCCCTGGGATGGATATTGACGTATTCCCTGATTCTCTTTCTCTCAACCTCTTTCAACTGCTTGACAGTATCCAGCTTTATTCCTTCGGCGTCATAGACGTAACCGTTGGAATCGCTCATTGCCACTACTTTCGCGCCAAGCTGCATGGCTTTTTCAGCGGCGTAGATGGCAACATTGCCGGAGCCCGATATCACCACGGTGGCGCCGTCAAAGCTCCTTCCACGGTCCGCCAGCATTTCGTTAACAAAGAATACAAGCCCGTAACCCGTAGCTTCCTTCCTGACGAGGCTGCCTCCGTAAGTAAGTCCCTTTCCGGTCAGGACGCCTTCGAATACATTCCGGATCCTCTTGTACTGCCCGAACATGTAGCCGATTTCCCTGGAGCCTACTCCTATGTCTCCCGCGGGGACATCGGTATTCGCGCCTATATGCCTGTATAGCTCAGTCATGAAGCTCTGGCAGAAACGCATGACTTCACCGTCGGATTTTCCCTTGGGATCAAAATCGCTGCCTCCCTTGCCACCTCCGATCGGAGTTCCGGTAAGCGAGTTCTTGAATATCTGCTCAAATCCCAAAAATTTAATTATTCCCAGGTTTACGGACGGATGGAAACGCAGTCCGCCCTTGTAAGGACCAATGGCGCTGTTGAATTCCACTCTGAATCCCCTGTTTACCTGTACCCTGCCCTGGTCATCAACCCAGGGTACCCTGAATATAACCTGTCTTTCAGGTTCCACGATTCTTTCCAGTATGCCGGCCTGCTGATAATCCCGACGCACTTGCAACACAGGTTCAAGCGTCTCCAGGACTTCCTTCACGGCCTGGTGAAATTCCGGCTCGCCGGGATTTCTCGATATGACCTGCTGAATCACTTCCTGCACATATGACATGTGTACTCCTCCTTATGCTAAACGCTTTTGCTGTGGCTCCTGAAGCCGTTGCGCTGTATACAGTATAATTGCAACAACGTTTTAATTTTCCTGCATCAGTTAATATGTTCGCCACTTATATTACTGTTATGCAAATCCAGGTTTTGTCCTCTATTCACGGACATTACGAGATAAATAAATTTTTAACATAAGGATTTTACCACAATAAATATGATGGATACAAGGATTTTTCCTGCATTTTTAACAAAAATTTTTCAATGCAAAAATTTAACAAAGATATTCAACGCAGAAATTTCCGGCTTTAAAAGAAAAGCCTCCTGTAAAGCCGGTCAGGCACCAGGAGGACAATTTTAAAAAGTTCATTACCTCAATCCAGTTCAATCGCCCCGGTATAGAGCTGATAATACCTTCCTTTCATCTCAAGCAGTTCTTCATGGGTACCCTGTTCTATAATCTCTCCGTGTTCCAGCACGTAGATCCTGTCAGCGTTGCGTACCGTGGAAAGCCTGTGGGCGATGACAAAAGTTGTCCTGTTTTTCATAAGCCTTTCCATGCCCAGTTCTATCTGCCTTTCCGTTCTCGTATCTACGGAGCTCGTAGCTTCGTCCAGAATCAGGATCGGCGCTTTTGAAACGGCGGCTCGCGCAATGTTTAAAAGCTGCCTTTCACCCTGGCTCAGGTTGGAACCGTCGCCGTCCAGGACCGTATCATAACCGTTGGGAAGTCTTTCGATAAAGGAATGAGCACCTGCCGTTTTTGCGGCGGCAATGACTTCTTCGTCGGTTGCGTCAAGTCGGCCGTACCGGATGTTTTCGCGTACCGTCCCGGAAAACAGGTGGGTGTCCTGGAGCACCATTGCAATATTGCTCCTCAGTGAATCCTTTTTTATCTTCTTTATGTCAATGCCGTCGATCAATATCCGCCCCTGCTCAATCTCGTAGAACCGGCTTATCAGGTTCATGACCGTGGTTTTGCCCGCGCCCGTGGAACCAACAAAGGCTATTTTTTTACCGGGTTCAGCAACTACGTTGATGTTTTTCAGCACTATCCTGTCAGGATTGTAGCCAAAGGTCACATTCTCCAGCTTAACCTCGCCCTTTATCGGCGTTGCGTCCTCGGCAGGATTTGCTTCGGAGCAGATTTCAATTGCATCTTCCGTGTCCGGTGTTTCAGGCGGAGCATCCATCACTTCGAATACCCTTTCCGCTCCAGCCAGCGCGGAGTATATCGCATTCATCTGCATGGACAACTCGCTGACAGGTCTCGAAAACTGCCTTGCATAGCTTGTAAAAATGGTCAGTCCGCCGATATCGAAATTGGTCAGAAGACAAAGTATCCCGCCGATCGTCGCAATTATCGCAAAGCTGATCTGGCTCAAATTGCCCATGACGGGCCCCATTATGCCTCCGAAAAACTGGGCGCTTATCTGCTTTTTCCTCAGGTCGTCGCTCAGCAGCTCAAATTCTTCCTTTGCCGTATCCTCGTGGCAAAACACCTTTATAACTTTAAGCCCGGTAACCGATTCCTCTATATAACCGTTGACGGCGCCCAGCGCCTGCTGCTGTCCCTTGTAATATTTCCTGCTCAGCGTCCCTATTTTATTGCCCGCAAAGAACAGCATCGGCACCGTAAGAATGGTTGCAACGGCGAGAATCCAGTTCGTGGCGAACATCAGCACAATGGTGCCCACGAGCGTGAGAATTCCCGAAAAAATATGCACCATGGTATTGGTGAGCATTTCGCCGACTGCGTCAAGGTCGTTGGTAAAGCGGCTCATCAGGTCGCCGTGGGTGTGAGTGTCGTGATATCTTAGCGGAAGCCTCTGCATTTTGCTGAACAGGTCTTTCCTGATACGAATCAGCGAATTCTGCGACACTTCTACCATGAAACGCTGCTGCAGGTAGGAACTCAGTGTGTTGAAGATATGGATGCCCGCCATAACGATTATTCCCACCGCCAGGTTCCTGAGCTTTTCATCGCCCGAGCGGTCTGCAGCCACAAGGTTATTGATCACGGGCCTGAGAATATAACTTCCTGCCAGGCCGGTCACTGTGCCTACAAGTACACAGGCATAAACAAACAGAATTTTGATCCTGTCCCGGCCGATATAAGCAAGCAGCCTCTTGATCGTAGGTAACAGATTTTTAGGCTTCCCTCCCATTCCTCCGAAGGGACCTCCGGGCCTTGGCGGTCCGCCAGGTCTCATCCCCCTCGGACCTGCGGTTCTCCCCGCCTTTCCGGGAGAAAATTCCGACCTGCTGCCGTATCGCCGCAGAAGCTCTTCTTTTCTTTTTATAAGATAATCGTCGCTTTTTTGATTATTTCTGTTCTTGCCGTTTTCACCGTTAATCTCATTTTTACTGCCCGCCCGGCTTTCTTCGTCAATCCTTTTCTTTTGATTAATACCTGTATTTTCAGTAATAGTATCAATAATATCGTCTCTTTTTTTACCTGTATGACTTCTTTCGCCAAATCCTTCTGTCATGCGGTCACCTTCTTGTCCGTCTGGGAGTAGTAAATTTCCGTATAAGTCGCGCAGCTCTGCATTAGTTCATCATGAGTGCCCACTCCGACAATCTTGCCGTTGTCAAGGACCACTATCCTGTCTGCTTCAATTACCGATGAAATCCTTTGGGCAATTATAATCTTGGTTGTGCCTCTGAACTCCTTTCTGAGGCTTTCCCTTATCCTTGCCTCGGTAGCCGTGTCAACGGCGCTCATACTGTCGTCGAGGATCAGGATTTTGGGCTTTTTCAAAAGCGTTCTCGCAATACACAGTCGCTGCTTCTGTCCTCCTGAAACATTGACGCCGCCCTGTCCCAGTTCGGTATTGTAGCCGTTACTGAATGAAGTTATGAAGCCATGGGCCTGGGCACTTTGCGCGGCGCGGAAAATTTCGTCTTCATCGGCGTTTTCGTCGCCCCACTTGAGATTATCGAGGATACTGCCTGAAAACAAAACGTTGTTCTGAAGCACTATGCCCACTCCGCTGCGCAGGTTCCTGAGCGAATAATCCCTGACGTTAACATCGTCAACAAGCACTTCCCCGCTGTCCACGTCATATAACCGCGGAATCAGCTGCACCAGGCTTGATTTGCCGCTTCCCGTCGAACCTATGATTCCCACGGTCTCGCCCGGCTGTATCACAAGGTTGATATCCTCAAGCACCCATTTTTCATTGTTTTTATAATATTTGAAGTAAACTCCCCTGAATTCGACCTTGCCGCGCTGGACTTTTAAATCCTTTTTCGAAGCCTTTTCATCGGTCAGGTCAATGGTGGTGCAGAGTACTTCATCAATGCGCCTGGCCGACGCCAGGGCCCTGGAACTGCTCAGGATAATCATGGATACCATCATGAGCGACATGAGGATCTGCATGACATAGTTCACAAAAGCTATCA
The DNA here is from genome assembly GCA_023623175.1 of Bacillota bacterium. GTDB lineage: Bacteria > Bacillota > Clostridia > Acetivibrionales > JAMNXU01 > JAMNXU01. The sequence goes on along the minus strand of JAMNXU010000022.1, from coordinate 12,290 downwards.
GCACGCCGGTCGTCATGCTGCCCTCTATTACCTGCCTTCCACCGAAAAACACCACCGCGAGTGTTGTAATATTCATGGCTGCTGTCATGACCGGCATCGCAAAAATAACAACCTTCATGGCCCTAATCGTGGTTTCCCTGAGGTCCATGTTGGCCTTCTCGAACTTCTCCACTTCATGGCCTTCACGCACAAAGGATTTTACAACCCTGATGTTGGTCAGGTTCTCCTGGGTAACGCTGTTCAGTGCGTCCAGTTTTTTCTGCATGTTTCTGAAACGCGGCAGCGCAATTTTCATAATAAAATAGATTGCTGTCGCCAATACCGGCATTACGAAGAGAATAACCAGCGCCAGCTCCGCATTCAGGGTAAATGCCATGATGAGCGCGCTGATAAGCATTCCGGGTGCCCGCAGCGCCATTCTCATCAGCATCTGGATCATGTTCTGCACCTGCGTTATATCATTCGTCAGCCGCGTAATGAGCGAACCAGTGTTATACTGATCAATATTGGTAAAGGAAAATTCCTGTATTTTGTTAAAAAGATCCTTTCTCAAATCATTGGCGAATCCCGTGGATGCCTTAATGGCAAAATAGGCTCCTCCAATGCCGCCCCCCATCATGCACAGGGCAGTGACAACCATTGTTACGCCCATTGCTACGATATAGGCAATGCCCCTGCCTCCGTTTACGCCATTGTCAATAATTTTGCTCAGCAGGAAGGGCATCGTCACTTCACCGATAACTTCCACGATCATAAGAATCGGCCCGATAATAAAGGCGGGCAGATAGGGTTTGATATATTTCCAATACCTTTTCATACTTTATGTCCTTTCATTTCTTATTATCTTTCTGCTGTTTCATTTCCGGGCGCCAATATTCTTTATTTCTTCTTCCATTTTATCCAGGTTGACATGCACCTTATCCATCAAAATGGACAGAGTACGCTTCTCTTCATCGGTAAATCCTTCGAGAACCTTGCGATCGGTTAGTTCGAAAATCTCCCTGCTTCTTTCAACTACCTTTTGCCCTTTCTCGGTCAGGGCAATTTGATTGTACCGGTTGTCTCCCTCGTCTACTTCTCTCTGGATATAGCCTCCTTTTTCCAGTTTCTTTAGCGATACCGCCACCGACGCGGCGGATATGCCCATGATTTTGGCGAGTTCGCTCTGCGATGCGCTCCTGTTGCGGAAAATCTCCATGAGCAGGCGATGCTGCGCTTGAAAAACCCCCGTTTCATCGAGAAAACCCTGCATGATTTTCCTGTGTTTGATTGCGAAACCGATCAGCTGGTGAATAATATGCCTGTTGAGCATCATACCCGGGGGAATGCTTGGCAGGCAATTTTTCGGAAAATTTTCCGGCATGTTTCCCCGGATATTATCCGGAATGCTTTCCGGAATATTCTCAGGATTGCCTTTCATTCTGGTATCACACCCTTCCAACGGAATCATCGCGGCAAAATTTTATTAATTAGCTTTATTAAATTAGCTTTCTGGCAATCAAGCTAAAGCAATAAGCTTATAAGCCTTATAATTAACTTTATATAATTAATTTTATAACAGTTAATTCTATAACGATTAACTATCTAATAGTTAGTATTATAATTATTAACTTGTTAACCGTCAACGATTTATTTTCCTTTATCTGCTGCCGGTTTATTTACGATTTGACGGGCTAAACATAAGTCAATGATTTGATAGAGTAATGTAAAATTCAACCTACGTGTAACCTGCGTTATCATTGGTTAATGCGCTTTAACAAAAATAGGAGGAGTATTAAAGGTAAAAAAGCGTGGAGAATCGGGCTCTTTCATAAATTATCTTACCGGCAGCCCATCATGCCAGCAGATAATTAATCTGATCCGAAAAACTAAGAGAGGATGGGTTCCATTTTCGTGCAGGACAGCTGACGATCTCGCCGGGAATCCCCAATGCTTTTACGAACTGGATAAATTTAACATCAAACCATGGAGGAGTCCACGCGCCGGACCGGCACACATGGATTACCGGCACGCTGTAATTTTTATTGAAGTTTTCCAATTTGAAATACCCAATGTTGAAAATATCATTCATTGCTTTAAAATACTCTGGTTTTTCTTCCGTATGGGCACTGTAAAAAATACAGGCCTCGCTGATCTGGCGTTCCTTCAGCAGCTTGCCAAGCCAGTTGGAACAGTTGACCTCGAAATTGAGAGATGAAAGTCCGCCGTACCCGAGGTCGGCATGGGAATCAAAAAGGCATACCGTTTTCAGGTCATATTTTTTCGCTATATCATAGGACAGGGCATGGGAATCTGAAACATAAATCTTTGAGTCTTTTGTTATTTTGAAACATCTGCTGATTTTCTCCCAGAACACGTTCAATTCAGGCGACAGTTTGAAGGATTTTTGAATGTCCTTTCCCTTCATCTTCTCCTGGATATACCTTTTGTACCAGAGATCCGTGACGCTGCTGCCGTTTTCCAGGAAGGATCCCCAATTGCCTTTTTCCGTACGGACAAAATAATCCCAATCAATTGATAACAGGCACTTTTCCATTTCCATCCCCCCTAAAATGGAAACCGACCTATTATAACGCCTGGGTCGCAACAGCGGCCATCCGTACCGGAAACCGACGCGCCGCTCAATATAATACCAAGCGGCGCGCCACATCATCGAATACGACTCTTATTGTTACACTTTAAATATCGACACGAGCTCCATCAGCCTTTCGGCGCTCCTGTTGACCTCGTTGGTTTTCTGCAAAACTTCCCTGGTTCTTCTGACTATAATCTCGGCTTCCGAAGCCAGGTCCGTAGTCTCTATCGCACCCTGTTCCGAAGCTACGGCCACATCGTTAATTGCTTTTGCCATGTTCTGGATCGCAGCTGACAATTCTTCCGTCGTTGCGCTTAAGTTTGCCACCATTTCGCTGAGCATCTGCGCATCGTTATTGTATTGCTCTCCGGCAACAACGAGCATGTCATAATCCTTCACAACCCTGTCCTCGAGGAATGCCAGGACCTGCTCAGCGCTGTTGGAAAGAATTTTCACCGACTCCGTTATCAGTTTCGTAACTTCCAGGATCTCATTGACAGTCTCTTTTGAACTTTCTGCCAGGCTCTTTATTTCTGACGCAACAACGGCAAAACCCGTGCCCGCGCTTCCGGCGTGAGATGCCTCAATAGCAGCGTTCAGCGCAAGCAGGTTTGTCTTTGACGCTATGGCCAGGATTGCATCGGACAATACCTGGATCCTTTCAACGGATTTTGCCTGCTCTATGGCTTTTCTCAGTTTTTCCGCCACATCTGCACGGATCTCCTGCGCCTTCTTTTGGGAATCCACAGCAGTGGATTTAAGATCCTCAGCCCTCCTGCTGACTTCAACGGCTGTTTTGGCGCTGTGCTGCGATTCATTGGCAATGGAATCGATGGCTCCTTCAATTGCCATGGTCGTTGCGTTCATTTCCTCAGCTGTTGCCGAATTCTCCTGCATTTTTGAGGACAGCTTTCCGATTATGCCGGACATGTAATCAATCTGGGAATTCAGCGAGAACATGTTGTCATCAACGTTCTTAATCGCTTTTACCACGCTGCCCGTTTCATCAATTACATTTCGAATTATCCTTGAAACATTTACATTTATGTTATTAAAAGCCCTGGCCAGTTCTCCTATTTCATCGCGTCTCTTCGTGTATTTATCTCCCATCACCCTGGAGAAGTCTCCGTTGGCCATTACGCTGCATTCTTTCGAAAGATATATAATCGGCCTGGAAATGCCCTTGCCCATGATGTACGCAACCACCAGTCCTGCGAGCAGGAACATGGCGGAAATTATTATAAAAGCTCTCTGAAGTTCGTCCAAACCTGACAGCATTTCACTCCTGTCAACGGAAACCGCAATGGACCATCCATACTTTTCAAACGGTGCAAATCCCGCAACCTTGGAAACGCCGTGGTATTTATATTCTCCGAACCCGGTTTTTCCCTCGGTCATTTGCTTTTGCACTTCGGCAAAACCTTCAAATCCGACCTTCATGGCCACGCTTGCCGTTTGGGAGTCTCCTGCTTCATTGCCTTCGTCACCTGAAACTGTTGCGGACGATACGGCATCGGCCGATGAGGATGAAACGGTTGCCGAGGTCAGCCCGTCAGCCGGGCCGGTACCGGCAGCATCATCGGCAGCTTTAGATCTTGCTGCGTTTATGATATTCATTAGGAGATCCTTGTTTGAATGAGCGATAGTCCGTCCCTGTGCATTTATGATAAAGGCTTCCCCGGTCTTTCCGAACTTGATTCTTCCCGCAAAATCGCTGAGCTCGAGACCGTCTCTGACAGCCATCAGCGCGCCGGCAATCTTGCCGTCAATTCTTACAGGAACGGCATATATCATTACAATATCCGTTCCTTCGATATCGAGCGCCGGTTCCGTGACAAATTCCTCGCCCGACATCACTCTCGTGAAAATGGCATTATTGCTCAGGTCCGCGGTTTTGCCGTCATTAAACAACGCCTTTCCGTTTCTGTTTACAATCACCATTTGCTTGTGACCGGACCGTTTTGCTTCATTGGACAACACAGCCCTGATGCCGGAAAGATTGGCCCCGGGCTCATTGAGTATTTTCATGCTGTCCAGCGATGCTATAATATTTAATGTATTTAGGTGGTTTTGTATTCCGTCTTCTATGGTAGTTGACGCCTCCACGGCGACTTTCGGCATGGTTTCTTCCAAAACGCCAACCAGTGAATTGTTGGATGTTATGTAAGCTACCAGACCAAGACCGGAACATACGAAGAACAACAGAATTCCGAGCAATAAAATAATTCTTGAGCTTATCTTTTTCATATCTCCTACCCCATTAATTTCAAGAAATTAATGTAAACATATTGTCGATTTCAGATGAATTGTATCAAAAAAATGGTTATTCTTCAATAATTCTTTAAACGCACGTTTATAGAGTTATGGAACACCCCCTTAACATAAAGCATATTATATTAATGCGAACGCCCAAGCGCCATTGGGTTTCGTCAACATGCTCAAAGTAACCCTCAAATTAACCGCTTCATCAGAAAGGATGAAAGACATGAACAATACTGCATATATGTACCAGTATCCTTACAGCGTCAATATCCCGTTGCATAGTTTATATAGCTCTTTCCGGTGTCCCTTCCTGGTTGATTATTCAATTGTTAATGCAGATTTATATAATCGGATGCCTGACCAATATCTACCACATATGCAACATTTTAAAACCAATAATCCAATAATATTAAGAGATTATGGTCCCAACCCGTTCGTCGTCAATATTGAGGATGCCACTGAAGAAAACGACAACTTCCGGCTTGCCCTGTGGACAGGAAAACATCTGCAGGTCACACTGATGAGCCTCAAAGTCGGAGAAGATATCGGCCTGGAAGTTCACCCGAACCTCGATCAATTCATTCGCATCGAGGAAGGACAGGGACTTGTCAGGATGGGCGATTCAAAAGACAAGCTGGATTTTCAGGCCATGGTCCGCGACGGCTTCATAATCGTTATTCCCGCGGGCAAATGGCATAACCTGATCAACACGGGCAACAGGCCGCTGAAGCTATATTCCATATATGCTCCGCCTCAACATCCCTTCGGCACCGTCCACGCAACAAAAGCCGACGCCGAAGCCGCCGAGCATTAGCCCCCGGTACACGGGGACGTCTCTCCCGGGACAGGGGGACGGTTCTCTTGTCCCAACCGGGACACGGGGACGGTTCTCTTGTCCCAACCGGGACACGGGGACGGTTCTCTTGTCCCAACTTACATGAACATTCCGGCAGGGACACGGGTATAGTTCATTTGTCCGGATTCGCACGGACATGCCGACATACCTGAAACACGCAGACGGTTTTTACCCCAGTTCACGGGACATAAAACAGCTCTCTAACTAAAATTGCCTTTTCATCTCCATCATTATAAAGGCCTTGTTGTCGACAGCCCTCATTGTGGCCAATATTCCATCGAGGTGGTCACATTCATGCTGAAGCAGTTCCGAATAATCTCCTTCCAAAAACATGCTTTGAGGTTTCATATCCCTGTCTTTGTACCGTATTATCGCGCGTTTATAACGCATAACCCTGACACATAACCCCGGAAAGGACATACAGTCATCGAGAACCTCGTACATTTCATCATCGGGAAACTCCAGTACGGGATTGATAAAAACATACTGCTTGTCGGTTAGCATATATACAAGGCGCTTTTTAACACCTATTTGAGGAGCTGCTATCGCCCTGCCCGCGCCATACCGTTTTCTGTAGTCCAAAAGCGTATCATGCAAATCAGTAATCCACGAATCAAGAAGCGGAATATCCGCATCTGTAACTTCAACGCTTTTTTCGTACAATTCGGGATTGCCCAGTTTCAATATTTCCCTGATCATACCGTGCCTCCCTGGCAGGTTTATTCATTCATACTCCATCCAATATTTTCATCCGTGCAGGAACAGGACTGCATTAGCCCGGAATAATTCTGCTACTCCGGCAGCCATTACTCCCGTGCAGACAACGAGACATTTCAGATCAATCGAGTCAATTTCTTTGTTTCATTAAGGAATATTTTTTCACTTAATCATCCCACATTCATATATTAACATGATTTATTTAAATTTTATTTAAAATTTGTATTTAGAATTTATATTTAGGATTAATGTTTAAGATTTGTTATAGAATTTGCTAATAAGATTTACATTGCCGGCTACAATAAAAATCAGCAAACGGCTCCTGCTTAAATCTTGCCTCGGCATTTCCTTCAGGATAACAGGCTTGTCACTTACACTGAGTTTGTCCGCCAGGTAAAATAGAGAAGAGCATTAAAGGAAATTAAGCAATTTTTCCATATAAAATATGGTGTCGGGTTTAAGTAATATGTTAGAATATCTGTTAAAGAAAAATCCGGTAATAATTAAAGAGCATTGTTTGTCAAAATATAGTTGTTCAGCAGTACACAACCCTTTCATCATTCGAAAAAGGAGAGGGCATGATGAGCACGCCGGTTTTTTGGAAAGGAAGCCTGCATGATATTGAAAATGCAGTAAGAACCCTGCAGAGAGGAAAAGCGGAGATACTATGCCGGTCTGCAGGCAAACGCAACATCTATCTAATTGAATACGGCAATAGAAACTATATCCGGCATAATGCCAACTACAGTTCTGCTGCCGGCGCCCTGAACCCAAAATACTACGCAGACAAGTCCACACCGGGTTATATCCCGACGGTTTTGCTGGTTGGAGCAATTCATGGCGGAGAGTTTGAAGGGACCGTTGCAATCCTCAATCTGATCAGCCTTTTAGAAACGGGAAAGGATCTGGCCGGCAATGAAAATCACGATATACTGGATGCAGCCAGGGGTATAAATCTTCTTTTAATACCCTGCCTGAACGTCGACGGCAGAGCCAGGGTTCCCTTTGACTCATTTTTGGGCAAAGATTATAAAACCTTCCGATATTACAGCCAGGGAACCTGGAAGGACGGCTCCCTTTGCGAATGGCCTGATTGCAAGGCAAAGCATCCAATCAAGGATTATGTTGATTTCCTTGGAAGTTATTTTAATGATGACGGTGTAAACCTCATGCACGACAACTTCTTTTTCCCAATGGCAGAAGAAACAAAAGCGCTATTGAAGCTGTGCGACGAGCGGGTGCCCGACGTGACCCTCCATCTGCACGGCGGTGCCAATACTACTTCTAAATTCCTGCAAACCAACTATGTGCCGGAACATTTGAACAAGAGAATTTACGAGCTGGCTCTGAGGGTAAAAAAGGCTGCCGAAGACAAAGGCTGTGGCGAGCTGTTTGAAGTCTGTGAAGAAAAGGCCGACAACGGCGCTTATCCCCCCCAGTCCTTTAATTTAGTGTCCGCCTGCTCGCATATTAACGGAGAAGTAAGCATTACATATGAATCCAATCAGGGACTGGATATTGAAAATCGGTATAAAGCGGAGCAAATATATACAATTTACATGATATTGTTCGCGGAAACATTCAGGTATGCAAAGGATCTTGTTTCCCATGCCAGCTAGGACAGGGTACGGTTCACTGTCCTGTCAAACCGTCCCCTGTCTCACGCACCCCGCATGACCCTGTTTCATCTCACCTGAACCCTGAACAATCCATGCCGGTTACAATAAAAATACAGCAAACGGGTCCTGTTTATCTTAAATCTTGCCTCGGCATTTCCTTCAGGATACAGTTTTATAATTTCACAACCGTTATCCTTTATTGCAGCAATAAAAGAAATGTAATGCTTCTTGTTCATTTCATGACTGATTGAAACAAAGTATTCATCCTCTACTTTATCAACGGAGAATGAATGGTTGTCATCGGCCTCTTCTGCGTCCAATGGCGGCAATGTAATTCCGCAGCAGCTGATTACAGCCTCCCCTGTACTGCAAATCACATTCCCGCATAACGGACACACATAAAACTTTGTTTTTATCATATTGAATGAACGGTTGTTATTTATCACATCCCTGCCGGACAACAGTTCAATGATCGATACCCCAAGCGCCCGGGCCAATGGCTCAATAAGTGTTATGTCCGGGTAACCCTTGCCCGTTTCCCACTTGGAAACGGACTTGTCACTGACACTGAGCTTGTCTGCCAGCTGCTGCTGTGTCATGCCCCTCTCTTCACGCAATTTTTTTATTATTTTACCTGTCACGTACTGATCCACTTTCATCATCCTCTCTACGAAGACATATTAACCGATTTTGAATTAAAAATGTACCTACGTAAAGTAGAGAGGGACAAATACGATGAACTCATGCAAAACTGCTACATTGCATCAGTTTCAGCAAAATTTTTATATGTGACACAAAGCAAAAGAGCTTTCAGCAAAGTTATTTTTCTGAAATAAAGTATTCATATTATAAAATAAACAGCTGTCAACAGCGCATTGCCCACTAAATATATGAGCATACCTTCAACATTTGAAAAGCCGAATTTTCGAACAAACAAGGGAAGCCACATCAGGACCATGCACGAATATCTCCCAATCTGCTCCATGACTAAAACGAACTTGCCCGCCGGCCGGTCAACAGGGTCGTTTTCCGCGCTCTTATCTGCCGCGTTCCTGTTCCTTATTGCATATATTATATTGGGAATGAGTATTGCAAGCACAATACCGGCTCCGCAAATATTAAACGGAGGAAGCCATGTTAAATATTGCTGTTTGCGATGACGAAATAAACGAACTTTCCAATATGGTCCTGCTTCTAAACCAATATGGATTCGGCACAAAAAGCATGGTCCATGTCGTGGAAAAGCACGGCGGCATATGCCGCTTTTCTCTCAAGGACGGCTGGTTCATATTCCAGGCCACAGTATGACACGCCAATATGCGCATCCCTTTGTTCAACCGGATAAAAATATCCATACTCCCGCCATATTTATAAAATTATGAAATGAATTCAGTAAGGCCTGTTAAACTGATATCAACTTACAATAAAGATGTGCAACGTGGAATAAAAACAAAAGCCGCTTAATTTTATAAATGATTTTACTGCAAAAACTAAATTTGCTTTAAAGATGAGTTGCCAAAATCAGCCGTCGAGCCGCAGTGTCGAAAACGATTCGCAGGCCGGATGTCTGCGAAAGGACCACTCTTAGCGCAGGAAGCGCGTATGTGGTCCGGTCGCTTGAGACACGAGGCGAGACGTTGCTGATTTCAACGAATCTTTGGCAAATAGAGTTTTTGCAGTAAAATCATAAAAATTGTTTATTGGAATTTTATTATAATTATAATAGATATAATACAAGCTGAGAGGAGGCCTGCGAAATGTCATTCACAGATCTTGCAAGAAAAAGATATTCCGTCAGGAACTATAAAGAAACACCTGTCGAAAAGGAGAAACTGCTCGAGGTGATTGAGGCAGCCCGGTTATCGCCGTCGGCAGTGAATTACCAGCCCCGCCACTTCATAATTGTTACGGATGAGGAGCTTAAAAACAGGATCGCCGAAACTTACCCGAGGGACTGGTTCAGGAAGGCGCCGGCCGTTATTGTTGTATGCGGGGACCATTCAATTTCCTGGAAGAGAAAGGACGGCAAGGACCACTGCGATATCGACACAGCCATCGCCATAGACCACCTTACTCTTGCCGCAGCCGATATAGGCCTTGGAACCTGCTGGATATGCGCCTTTGACGCGGAAAAATGCCACCAGGTGCTGAATCTGCCCGAAAACCTGGAAGTTGTTGCCCTGGTACCCATAGGCTATCCGGCCGATGACACGATTCCGGAGAAAAAACGCAAAAGCATCGATGAAATCGTCAGCTGGAACGGGTATAAACAATCCTGAAGCAATTCCAGCAACTCTGTAGCAATGCTGGTCCATGCCGGTATGTTCAACAGGTCACAACTCACCTCAGGAAAAATTTTATCATCTTAAGACCATTTTTCGTATTCGGATATCTGAGGGGTATGTCAAACCGACTCGTTTGTTTCAGGACGCTCTTTTTATGAGAAAAGGCATCAAAGCTGCTTTTTCCGTGGTACTTTCCGATTCCGCTGCTCCCTACTCCTCCAAAGGGCAGATAAGGAGATGTAATATGGTAGATGGTATCGTTGATGCAGCCGCCTCCAAAAGAAATATCATTGAGAACCTTTTTCCGTATGGAGGAACTTTCGGTAAACAAGTACAGGGCCAATGGATGGGGATGGTTATGAATTCCTTCTATAACCTCGGAAATATCGCTGTAATCAAGGACCGGAAGGATCGGCCCGAATATTTCATCCCGCATTATGGAATCAGCCCAGGTAATACCGGTTAAAACCGTCGGTTCAATTACAAGCCGTTCCCTGTCGCTTTCTCCGCCGATCAGGATTTCTCCCTCGGACAGGAATGCACGCAGCCTGTCAAAATGTTTTTGGCTGATGATACGGGTATAATCGGGATTATTCAATGGGCTTTCGCCGCAGAGGCTGCGAATGGCCCTGCATAGCTCGCATAAAAACTCTTCCCGGATTTCCCTGTGCAGATAAACGTAGTCCGGCGCAATACAGGTTTGTCCCGCATTGATGAACTTGCCCCATGCAATCCGCTTCGCTGCCACCTTTATATTGGCATCCTCGTGGACAATGCACGGACACTTTCCGCCCAGCTCCAGCGTAACAGGGGTCAGATTCCTTGCGGCAGCTTCCATGACAATTTTACCGACAGACACACTTCCTGTGAAAAATATCTTATCAAACTTCTCCCTTAACAAGGCCTGGCTTGTTTCGACTCCACCCTGGACTACCGCGATGTACTCTTCCGGGTACAACCCCGTAACCAGCTGCTCCAAAACCGCGGAGGTTTGCGGCGCGAATTCGGAAGGTTTGAGTACTGCACAGTTGCCCGCGGCTATTGCTCCGATCAAAGGCGCAATCATCAGCTGAAACGGGTAATTCCACGGAGAAATAATCAACGCGACTCCATAGGGCTCAGGATAGATGTAACTCGACGAACCTAAATGGGTAAGGGGTGTTTTCACCCGTTGAGGTTTGACCCAGCGCTTAAGATGCCTCAGAGTAAACCGGATTTCCGCCAGGACAAAACCGATTTCAGTAGAATAAGCTTCAAACTCGGACTTGTTTAAATCCGTCTTCAACGCGTCAATGATTTTACGTTCATTACTAATAATGGCCTCTCTTAATCTGCGCAATGCGCTGATGCGAAAGTCAATATCCCTGGTTTTCCCAGTGTGAAAGAACTGTCTTTGCTTACTGACGAGAGAATTGTAATTTTCCATTGTTACTCACCATATTCTTAACTTCCTTATTCCTGGTTATTTTTTCGGGCTTTCAACCATTCGATAACAGGCTCGAGATTTTCCTCTTTTACACCGTCAAATCCGTTCTCGATATGAAAGATTGCTTCTTCTGTTTCCTCGTCCTTGTTCCCGCGGCTTTTAAGCATTTTTACAAACATTGTCAGCATTATTCTGTCGAGCCCCTTAAGCTCCCTTAAAGGCAAACAGCCTCCGCGCAGATAAAAAAACGGAATGTTTTCAATATGGTTCCTTGCGATAACCGCTTCTGTGCTGGGTTCGGCCGTTCTCGCGGTCCCCGATCCGCAGACAGCCCTGACATTAAATTTTCGCACTTTATTGAGTCCCTGAATTTTCCCGACTTTCATCCAACCAAGATAAATGATCTCTTCGTTCTTGTCAATCTTTGAAATTTCTTTTGATAGTGTCAACTTTTTGTAGGATTTTTCAGAACAAATCTTCTTTGGTAAAGCCTAAAACTAAATTAATTCAGCATGTTGGATGCAACGAAGAATCCTATATACCGGCGTTA
>JAMNXU010000023.1 GCA_023623175.1 Bacillota bacterium | reverse complement strand
TAACGCCGGTATATAGGATTCTTCGTTGCATCCAACATGCTGAATTAATTTAGTTTTAGGCTTTACCAAAGAAGATTTGTTCTGAAAAATCCTACAAAAAGTTGACACTATCAAGCGTATTAAACTATTATTGACATTTACTGCAGTTTATTCTATCATTATAAATTATTAAAGTATTAAAGCAGGAAAGTTGTGGGGCTTTTGTAACGAACATAAATGTTTGTTACATGTTAATAATTTGAAACATCAAAGGGGGTTTTTGTGTTGGAAACAAGTCTCAAGAAAAAATACGGTCTACCTACTGCCATTGCAATGGTAGTTGGTACTGTAATCGGCGGCGGTGTCTTCTTTAAGGCGGAAAAAATACTCAACGCCACGGGAGGAAACCTGCCGCTCGGTATTCTGGCATGGATAATAGGCGGAGCGATAATGCTCATATGCTCGTACGTTTTTGCCATCATGGCAACGCGTTTTGAATACGTCAACGGTATCGTGGACTATTCGGAAGTTACGATGGGCAAAAAGTACGCCTATTATGTCGGCTGGTTCATGTCGATAATTTACTATCCGACACTTACATCCGCGCTGGCATGGGTATCCGCGCGCTATACCTGCGTTCTGTTCGGATATTCCATAGTCGGGCCCGAAGCAATGACAATCACTGCTTTGTACCTGGTAGCCAGTTTTGTTGTTAACTCATTGTCCCCGGTCCTGGCCGGTAAATTCCAGGTCGCAGCAACCACCATCAAGCTTATTCCCCTGTACCTGATGGCCATTATCGGTACAATCGTGGGGCTTGTAAACGGATTGACCATCGAGAACTTTACGACGGTCGTAAAAGAGGTCAGCACCGGCAATGCCCTGTTTACAGCCGTTGTTGCCACCGCGTTTGCTTATGAGGGTTGGATTGTTGCCACATCCATTAACGCAGAGCTGAGAGACTCCAAGAAAAACCTGCCCATAGCCCTTGTTGTAGGCGCACTTATTGTTATTGCCACATACATCCTGTATTATATAGGGCTTGCAGGAGCAGTTACCAATGCAGAACTAATGGAAAGCGGCGAGGCTGGAGCAAAACTGGCGTTCAGAACGGTCTTCTCCAATATAGGCGGAACGCTGCTGTTTGTGTTCGTCGTTATCTCGTGCCTTGGAACATTGAACGGACTGATGATGGGCTGCGTCCGCGGACTGTATTCACTGGCTGCCCGTAAAATCGGACCGAGACCCGATGTTTTCGAGCAGGTAGACAACTCCACCAACGTGCCCAACAACTCCGCCATAATTGGTTTGCTCCTCTGCGTACTGTGGATTACCTATTTCTTCGGCGCATTGCTGAGGGAAGAATCATGGTTCGGATTCTTCAACTTCGACATGACCGAACTTCCGATTGTCACGATTTATGCAGCTTATATACCGATTTTCATTGTGATGATGAAGAAAGCAACGGACCTCGGAGTTTTCAAGCGTTTCATCGCGCCGTTCCTTGCAATCATCGGCTGCATATTCATGATAGTGGCCGCATGCTTCTCCCATGGAATTGCAGTTGTATGGTACCTCATTACTTTCGTTGTTATTATGATAATCGGAGCGTTGTTCAGCAAGAGCCGTTCGATAGAAAAATTTGTTACAATTGATCAGAGCAAGAACTCATCGGATAAATAATTACCTGGGATTTTAACTGCGGGCGGCCGGGCAAGTGTTACCGGCGCCCGCGTTTTAGTGTAAGTTGAATAAATAATGAACAATGTTTGAATAAATAAATACAAGCCGGTATTTTTAGGAACAGGCATTTTAAAGATTGATTTAATTTTACGGCAAATTAATTTTTACGGCTAATTAACTAACTTTCTGTTTGATTAATTTTATGGGAGGTAGCAGAGTGGAAGGAAGCGTTCAGGTGTTTATTGCTATGGTCCTGTACATAGCGGCGGTTATTGTCATAGGTTTGTACTACGCCAGGCGCGCCGGAGAGAGCAGCGACAACTTCCTTATAGGCGGAAGATCTCTGGGTCCCTGGGTGACGGCTATGGCGGCAGAGGCATCGGACATGAGCGGCTGGCTGCTGATGGGATTACCCGGAGTTGCATATTGGTGCGGTCTCAGCGATGCGTTTTGGACATCCCTGGGGTTGGCTATTGGTACATACCTTAACTGGCTGTTTGTTGCCAAAAGGCTGCGCGTTTATTCCCATGTAGCGGAAGATTCAATCACGATTCCCGATTTTCTGAGCAACCGTTTCAAGGAAAAGGACAAGATAATCCTGCTGATAGCCGCGCTGTTCATCCTGATATTCTTCAGCGTTTATGCGGCAAGCTGCTTTGTTACGGTCGGCAAGCTCTTCAGCACGCTGTTTGATACTGAATACGTGTACATGATGATTGCTGGCGCTCTTTTTGTTATTTTCTACACCTTTATCGGGGGGTTCCTTGCAGAGAGCGCGTCGGACTTCATGCAGGGAACGATAATGTTTATTGCTCTGTCAGTTGTGTTTATTGCCGGTATAGGTCATGCCGGCGGCATTTCCGCCATTATTGAGAATGCCGGAAAAATACCGGGATTTCTCGAATTCTTCGGCATAGCGAAACCGGTCGTAGATGATGCGGGAAGACAGTTGGTGGAAGCGGGAGAACCGCTGTTTGGACAAGCCGGTAAGTACGGTTTGCTTACCATTATTTCCACCATGTCCTGGGGACTCGGTTATTTCGGCATGCCCCAGGTCCTGCTCAAGTTCATGGCTATAAAGAGATCCGAGGAACTTAAAATATCGAGAAGGATCGCAATGGTTTGGGTCGTTATTTCCCTTAGCGCCGCCGTGGTTATCGGATTAATCGGAAGGGTGCTTTATCCGGCAGAACTGCTTACATCCAGCGAAGCTGAGAAGATATTCATTATAATGTCGACGGATTTCTTTGTTCCGTTTATTGCCGGTATCGTCATGGCGGGAATCCTGGCCGCGACGATCAGCTCTTCGGATTCTTACCTGCTTATTGCCGCTTCTTCATTCTCAAAGAATATATACAAGGGCATCATGAAGAAGGACGCAACAGACAGGCAGGTGCTGATAATGACGAGGATTACTCTGCTTGTAATTGCGTTTATTGCCATGATTATCGCGCTGGATGAAAACAGTGTCATATTCAAGGTAGTTTCCTTCGCATGGGCGGGATTTGGAGCCACCTTCGGACCGATAATGCTTTTCTCGCTGTTCTGGAAGAGAACCACGAGGGCTGCCGCGATCGCGGGCATGGTTTCAGGAGGCGGAATGGTGTTTATCTGGAAACTGCTTCTCAATCCGCTGGGTGGAGTATTTGCAATCTATGAACTGTTCCCGGCCTTTGTGATATCCTGCATTGTCATATTGGCGGTATCGCTGTTGACGGAAGAGCCTTCAAAAGAGGTCCAGGATGAATTTGAATATGTCCGGGCGCAGGTTAATGGCTAAAGCGGACAATATATCTATATATAATAACAGTATTATCAGGAGGTAATGCGGATTTAAAAGGGCAATATGTCCGGTGTCGGAAATTGCCCTTTTTTGCTTTATTGCTTTTTTATTGTTTTTTTTGAGTTCTTTTTTCTGCAAAAAGCGCGCCCTTTTGCCGGAATTCCAGCTTTTTGGCGCTTTTTTTCAAAAAGGATTTGTTTTTTGGGATAAAAAATGATATTCTAATATAGGTTTTTTGTGTACATTTTGCAAATAATATTAATAAACAATAAAAGGGATGAGCAATGACTGTATCGTTTTTAGAATACCTGAGTGAATTATTTACAAACCCGGCACTGCTTGTAATATCCCTTCTTACGATGGGTGTTATACTGGTAAACGGTTGGACCGATGCACCCAATGCTATCGCCACATGCATTTCAACCCGGTCAATGAACCCCAGGGCAGCTATTATCCTTGCGTCGGTTTTCAATTTTCTTGGCGTGTTCGTCATGACGATGTTCAATTCCACCGTGGCCCAGACAATATATAAAATGGTGGATTTCCGCGGGGATCCCCACGAGGCTCTGGTTGCGCTGTGCGCGGCGCTTGTGGCAATTGAGGTTTGGGCTACCGCAGCATGGTGGTTCGGCATCCCGACAAGTGAGAGCCATGCGCTGATCGCAGGAATTTCAGGAGCCGCCATAGCCCTTCAGAGGGGAATAAGCGGAATAAATCCGAGCGAATGGGTGAAAGTTATTTACGGTCTTGTATTGTCCGCGGTTATGGGTTTTGCTTCGGGATGGATAATTGTAAAACTGATCGAGTTTATTTTCAGGGGGTTTGACAGGAAAAGCACGCTGGGTATTTTCAGAAACGCGCAGATTTTTGGCGCGGCCGGCATGGCGTTCATGCACGGCGCCCAGGATGGACAGAAATTCATGGGAGTTTTCATGCTCAGCATTTTCCTTGCCCAGGGAAAAGGAGACGCAACGGAATTTATCATTCCGCTGTGGATGATCATCCTTTGTTCGTTTATAATGTTTTTGGGCACGTCCGTCGGTGGTTACCGTATTATAAAGGCCGTAGGAATGGACATGGTAAAACTGGAGAAGTACCAGGGATTTTCAGCGGATCTCAGCGCGGTCCTGTGCCTGTTCACCGCATCGATACTGGGATTGCCCGTAAGTACCACGCATACCAAGACCACCTCGATAATGGGAGTGGGCGCCGCAAAGCGGATATCTTCGGTGAACTGGGGTATAGTCAGGGAAATGGTGACCGCGTGGATACTGACATTCCCGGGTTGCGGCCTCATAGGATACCTGATGGCGCTGCTGTTCATGAAAATTTTCTGAAAATCGATGTTAAAAATCATGGTTCGTTGGAAATCATGGTTTTTAGTTTGATATTCTGTACAGTATATCAGAAAAATTAAAACAGGAAAGGTTTTCGGTTTGGTAAAATTTTAGATAGAAAGGATTTTCGGTATGGCTCGAAAAAATGAAATGAACTACTATGCTTCCTTTGTCGAACTCGTGGAGTTTTCATGCCAGGCTGCAAACCTGCTGCATGATATCCTGAACAACTACAATAAGGACCAGCTCCAGGAAAAAATGAAGGAAATGCATAATATTGAGCACACCGGGGACGAATCAAGGCATAAAATGATTCGCAGGCTCGCCAAGGAGTTTATTACTCCGATTGAACGCGAAGATATAATGGCTATGGCTGACGCGATTGACAACGTGACGGACACCATTGAAGACGTTTTGTTCCGTTTTTACATATGTAATATATCCGAAGTAAAACCGCATGCTATCAGGTTCACCGAGCTCATTGTAAACTGCTGCAAGGCCCTGAGAGTCGCACTGAAGGAGTTTTACAACTTCCGCCGCTCCCAGACGCTCCATGAAATGCTCGTGGAAATCAACCAGCTTGAAGAAGAAGGGGACAGGCTTTATATCGAGGCTCTCAGGGATTTGTACGTGACTTCGAAGGACGCCCTTGAAGTCGTGGCCTGGGAGCAGACCTATGAATACATGGAGAAATGCTGCGACGCCTGCGAGGATGTGGCTGACGTAATTGAAAGTGTAGTTATGAAGAATACGTGATTATCACAGTTGTTTATGGATGCCTGACCGGCAGGACCAGAGCCTTGCACCATACCGGTCAGTTATTTGCTGAAACCGGCGAAAGCAGGTTTTAATGAATGAACGTTGACGGAACGATTAAATTACTTACCGGCTGGCTAAGAGATGCCAGGCCGGTTTTTGCTTTTAAGCGGTATTTGAAAGTAATTGCCAGTATAACATTCATGCTGGTTTTAAGTACTTTTCAAGGAATTTAAGCACTCTTCCAGGAATTCATCATAATCAAAATCCGTTTCATAAAACATATTATTATAAAGCTGATCATCGGTAATAATTTCCACTGCCAGCCATTTATTTTTGTATTTTTTAAATTTTACAGAGCATTTTGTACCTGTTGAACTTTCAATATTATTTCCGTCATTCATTACAAAAGTATAAAGTTGGTAGAGATCGACGGTGGCTTCGTCAGGTTAGACAGCAACATCATTAAACGTATATTTTATATAATGACTAAAAAACTTATGATTACGGGCTATTCTGATTTCCCTGGTAAGTTTGATTTTCTTTTTGAAGAAATTAAGACTTTTATTTGTATCATCGGGATACAGGATTACTGAAAAATTGAAATCATTGCCGTGATCTTCATATTGAATCATGGCGGTAAATAAGGATTCGGCAAGACTTGTAACCTTTTCTTCATCGGATAAGTTACGATTATTGTGTATTTTTTCAACATCGGCTTCCGTAATAAAACCCTTTATTGGACTGGCTTTTGCCGCAACCGGAATTGATGCCTGCCAACAAAGCGAATATAAGCGCTGAAATGGTTAATTTTTTTAACATAATGGTGTTCATAATGATTGTCTCACTTTAAAACTGAATCTATTGAATCTCACGTTTACCGATAACCTAAATATTGACATAATATTCATGAGTTCAATTTACATTCCAAATTACTGTTAATTTGTAAATTGGCTAACTGGTTATAATTTGATTATACTATTTTGTAAAATACAGACAACATTATATTTAATATGTTTAGCCCGTAATGTGCTATAATTAATGCATTGCACGATAAATAAAAAATTTTTCGCAAAATTCTCAACGTTTCGATATTATGATTCGTATTCCTAGTAGAAAGGGGGAATCGGAGTGGGAGGTTCTTTATTGCGTACGGGTGAAGAACTGACACGGATCTATCATCGCCACGTTAAAACTGTCTACCGCATCTGTTTCCTGCACGTGAAAAATGTGCACGATACGGAGGACATGGTGCAGGATACCTTTATAAGGCTTATGAAGGACAATACGGTATTTCAAAGCGAAGAGCACGAAAAGGCCTGGCTTATCCGCACTTCCACCAATTTATGCAGGGATTTTCACAAAAGCCGGCACAGAAGGAACACAAGCCTGAATGAAGCGGTGGATGTGGCGGTAGAGCAGCCGTTTGCGACGGATGAGACATTGAAAAAAGTGCTGGATCTTCCCCCGAAATACAAGACACCGGTGTATATGTATTATTACGAAGGTTATTCAACGGTGGAGATATCGAAAATTTTGCAGGTGAAGGAATCAACCGTCAGAAGTCACCTGCACAAGGGAAGAAAACTCCTCAAACTGGAAATGGAAGGTGATGAAAAGTGAAGAGAGAGGATTTGAAAAGGTCACTGGAAAGCATAGAACCCGGAAAGGCCGATGTTGACAGGATGCTTGGGAAAATTCTTGCTTTCCGTGAAGCTGAAAGTCAAGGGACTCATCAAAATATGAAATCGATGAGTTATATGAAGTCTGGCTTTGGGAAATTCACCTTCAGAAAGGCTGTCCCGGTTTTTGCGGCGGCGCTGGTAATTGCGGTGAGTATCCTTGTATATAATTTTGGAACAAATCCGTGGAATTCGGCAGCACCGGAAAACAGCAACCGCTTTGTCAGTTCCGACGATATTGCAAACAGCGTCACGGATATGCAGGAAGATGCCAGGGATATAGCAAACATATCGCAAAACCAGTTTAAAATCGGAAACAGGCATTACATTATTTTAAATGAAGGCGAAAAATCCGGTTTCAACCTGCCGGGGAAAATCGCCCGGGAGGATATCGGCGACAAAATAGCCACCATTACTGACAGTGCCGATAAAAGCCTTAAGGGGCTCGATGTATATTATTACAGGCCCGCCGGATGCGAAGCGGTGGTCGCGCTCAAAAAGGGCGAAGAATATGTGCTTTTCAGGTTCTATACTTTTGACAGCTATATTAATAACCAGGATGAGGACGCCGCGGAGTACCTCAGGCTATACGGCATTGAAAACCCCGATGATATTTCAAGGATACAGTTTATCGGCCACAGCGAGCGGGCGAAACTTGAAAACCGGATGGATATAATAAGCGAAATAACAGACAGGGAAAAAATCAGGGAGTTCCATGGCTATTTCTCTGCGCTGAAAAATTCCAGCGACAGGTATTTTGAAGCTATTGGCAGGCATAATGTATATGATGAGGGAGGACGCGTGCCGGTTCCGGCTCCGGACCCGAAGGAAGCGCCCGATTACATGGCTCCGGATTACTCCGCAGCTGGCGGCAGAGAACCGGTTTACGGGGGAGGAAACAGCGCTTCCGGATATGAAGGCGGCGTTGAGGTTGATTTACCGGTCCTTACACCTGCTGACGCAGATTATGATTATGCTAAGGACGGCGTGATTTCACCGGATTCGCCGGTAAGCAGAAGACCGGCTGACTGGGGCAATACCGGGTCCGTAATGCCCGTTGACGGAGGCAATTACGGCAAGGTGGCACCGACTGACGGGGCAACCACGGAAGCCCGCACAAGCGAAGGCAGCAGCGGAGCCGGTATGAATCCGCTGGGCGACATGGTAACAATAAGGATTTATAATTCGAAAGGAATATACTTTGAAATGCCGTTTTATCCCAATATCGGTTTTATTTCAAGGTATGAAGTGAAGGGAGCATTTTTGGACCTTCTGAAATCCTATTGCAAGTAAACCATAAAACCATGAAACACATGAAACAAATAAAAAACATACTAATAAGCTGAAAATTAAACTAAGAAACCAGAAAAATGAAATATAAAACCAAGAAACAATTATAAAAAACAAACCAAAAACAAACTAAAAGCAAATTAAAAACAAACTAAAGACAAAAGTAAAAAATAAAACAAAAATAATATCAAAAAAACATAGATTCAATACCCCCGATGGCAGGCAGTGACCAGGCCCGGTGCCACCGGGGGTTGTTTTTATGCTATTTTACCACAGTCAATAAAATTAGAAAGCACGGGACAGTTTGATGCACTTACCTGTTAAACAACAACTTCAGTCAAAAGGACTGCAGTTGCTCAACACTTTCAAGACTTAAGCACTGTTAATTTCCTGGCAGATATAAATCCTGTCTCTGCCCCGGAACAAAAGATCAGTGTTCTTGTTCTGCCCGAAACGGAAGAACTGTCGTCGTGTTCCGTCCGGGACAAGAGAACCGTCCCCGTGTCCCGCCTGTGTCCGTCCGGGACAAGAGAACCGTCCCCGTGTCCCCGAAAGAATTGATTGGCAGGGGAGGGAACATGTTCCCGGGGACATTCGTCAAAAATACAGAAAATACGACAAATGGAGGTTACAAAATGAATAGAAGAGTTATTGCACTTATTACAGCTGCATTTATTGCACTTACGCTTACTGCGTGCGGAAAAACAAACAGGGATGAAAAATCCGACGACACAGTATGGGAGGAAACAACGGACCGGACAGATACCGGCAATGCAGAGGACGATTTTGATGATGACCTGGTTACGGAACCTTCCGATGAAACTACGGAACCTTCAACATCCCCGGATGACCCGGATAAACCTTCAACCAGCCCTGAACCGGCTGAGCCGCCGAAACCGTCGGTGTCGCCGAGTCCGTCCCAAAAGCCTTCACAAACCCAGAAGCCGGTTCAGACACAAAAGCCATCTGAATCGCAGGAACCCGGCACGGCACCCACAAAGTCGCCTGCAGCAACTGCTTCTCCGGCGCCGTCTAAGACACCGGCAATTACACCCAATCCAACGGTCAGCCCCCAGCCGACGCAGACCCCAGCGTTATCGCCAACTCCCAACCCAACGGTAACGCCGACGCCGGAACCGTCCAAGTCGCCGGAAACGCCCCCTGAACAGGATATAGATGTAAGGGCGATAATGGACAGCATCCTGAATGAAATGGGCAATCCCCAGATGCTTGAAGTGGAACAGGACATGCTGAAGGAAGTTTATTACATAGATCCGTCAATCCTGGAATCATACTGTGCCATGATGCCGTTTTTCAATATAAGCGCCACGGAGATTGCCATATTCGAAGTAAAAGACGAGGAAAGCATGGATGCGGTGATGCAGGGCATTAAAAAGAGGATTGATAAACTGCTGGAAATGTGGGAGAGCTACCTGCCCAGCCAGTATGAGCTCGTAAAGAACCATAAGATTCAAAAGAACGGCAATTTTGTAATAATGATCATAGCAAATGACCAGCAGAAACTACTCGATATATTCAACAGCTATTTCAAATAATTAAAAATAACACATTCACTGGCTGTTACAAGTAATATTCAGGCAACTTACCTGCCACTGCCGCGAAATAAACATTGTAGTGAGAGGTTGTTCTAATGGTTTTCAGCAGCACTCTGTTCCTGTTTGTATACCTGCCGCTGGTGTTGGGTATTTATTACACGACCCCCCTGAAATACAGGAATGCGGTATTGCTCATCACCAGCCTGATTTTCTATGGCTGGGGTGAGCCTGTTTACATAACAATAATGATCTTGTCAACCCTTATAGACTACGTGTGCGGCATGCTTGTAGACAAATACAGGGATAATAAAAGGCTTGCAAGGCGCTTTGTATATTGCTCAGTGGCAATGAATCTTTCACTGCTTGGCTTTTTCAAGTATTCGGATTTTTTCATCAAAATCCTGTCAGTCATCCCTGTATTCGCAGGACTGAAGCCCCTTGGAGTCGAACTGCCCATTGGCATTTCCTTTTATACTTTTCAAAGCATGTCCTACACCATTGATGTTTACAGGAACGACGCGCCCGTGCAAAAGAGATTTGTGCCCTTTGCGGCATATGTAACGGTTTTCCCCCAGCTTATCGCCGGGCCAATTGTAAAGTACAGGGAAATAGCGGAGCAGCTTGCAGACAGGAAAAGCAGCGTCAGCCAATGCGCGGAAGGCGTGAAGAGGTTTATCGCGGGCCTTGCGAAAAAGGTCCTGATTGCCAATAATATCGGCCGGCTTTGGGATTATGCAAAGGAACTGCCTGCCGGGGAGATGAGCGTTGCCATGGCATGGCTCGGAATAACTGCTTTTGCGTTCCAGATTTACTTCGATTTCAGCGGATATTCGGATATGGCCATCGGGCTTGGAAAGCTTCTGGGTTTTGAGTTTCCCGAGAATTTCAATTACCCTTATACATCGCGCAGCGTGACCGAGTTCTGGAGGCGATGGCATATTTCCCTCAGCACGTGGTTCAGGGAGTACCTGTACATTCCCCTCGGCGGCAACCGGCACGGCAAGTTCAAAACATACAGGAACCTGTTTATTGTATGGGCACTCACGGGCTTCTGGCACGGCGCCGGATGGAATTTTCTTCTCTGGGGCGTTTACTTCGCCGTTATTTTGATGGCGGAAAAGGCCTTCATGCTGAAAGCGCTTGACAGGACCGCGCGCCCGGTGGGGCATGCTTATACGCTGATACTTGTCTGGATTGGCTGGGTACTGTTTGCACTGGAAGATCTCGCCGGCACGGGAAGTTACCTGTCGGTCATGCTTGGATTTACGGGGAACGGGTTTATTGACGGGAAGACAATTTATTACTTGTTATCCTTCGGACCCGTGCTTCTCACAGCCGCCATAGGGAGCACGGCCCTGCCC
The DNA here is from genome assembly GCA_023623175.1 of Bacillota bacterium. Lineage (GTDB taxonomy): Bacteria > Bacillota > Clostridia > Acetivibrionales > JAMNXU01 > JAMNXU01. The sequence goes on along the minus strand of JAMNXU010000023.1, from coordinate 52,199 downwards.
GCTAGGATCTGCAGGCATATTGAAAGACATCCTGGTTTAAAAACCGCCGTCCCGGTGGGATGCATATTGCTGCTGGTTTTGTGCACCGCCTATCTCGTGGATTCGACCTATAATCCCTTTTTATATTTCAGGTTTTAGCGGGGACGGTTCTCAAAAATTAAATAACTGTTTTAAGTTTTTGAGAACCGTCCCCAATATGGAGAAATGTCCCAATAAGGATGTGAAATTTTGAAGGGAAAAGTTTCGAATATATTTGAAAAAAGCCTGATTTGCATATTCAGCTTTTATATTGCAGTTGTCGCAACAGCCAATATAATAACACGGGACAGGAGGTTTTCAGAGTTTGAAAACCGGTACCTCGCGACAAGGCCTGAATTTTCCTTCCGAAGCCTTGTGAAGGGCGATTTTGGCATTGAGTTTGAAAACTACATAAATGAACAGTTTCCGCTCAGGGACTGGTGGGTCAGCCTGAAGGCAGCAGCGGAGCGAATTTCGGGGAAAAGGGAAAACAACGGCGTTTATTTCGGAAAAGACGGCTATCTCCTCCAGAAATTTGACAACGTTGATACTGAGCAATTTACAAAAAATATAGAGAGCGTCATAAAATTTGCGCAGAAATCTGAAACGGACATATATTTCATGCTCATACCTTCTTCTTCCGAAATATTGAAAAACAAGCTCCCTTCCCATGCTCCCCATGAAAGCCAGAAAAAAATCATGGATTATGCTTATGGGGAAATATCCGGTGTTGCTACGACCGTGGATATATATCCTGAGTTGGCAAAGAACAGGGAAAACTACATTTATTACAGGACCGACCATCACTGGACGACCGAAGGGGCTTACATCGCATATGAGCAGTTGATGAAGGCGATGGGGCTAAACCCGCTGGGAAAGGATGAATTCAGGGTGGAAACGGCAGCGCGGGATTTTTACGGGACTTTATACTCAAAATCCGCAGCGCGGTGGGTGAAACCCGATGAAATACGTATTTACACTCCGGCAAGGGACACCGTGTTTGAGGTGAATATCGTCGATGCGGGCAAAACCATGGACGGCCTTTATGAGAGATCCTACCTTGAAAAGAAGGACAAATACAGTGTATTTCTGGATGGAAATCACGCGCTGGCAATTGTAAAAAATCTAAGCCTGCAAAACGATCAAAAGCTGCTGGTTTTAAAGGATTCCTTCGCTCACAGCCTTGTGCCCTTTGTTGCCAATAATTTCAGCGAGGTGCACATGGCCGACCTGAGGTATTTCAAAACGGATTTTCACGGCTATTGCGCCAAAAACGAAATAGACACCGTTGTTTTCATATACAGTGTGCCGAATTTCTGCTCCGATAACAACCTGGTATGGCTTAACGCGTTTTAGGTTAATTGCGAAAAGATCCGGTTGCAACTGTTGACTTGGTGTATGAAATGAAAAGGCGGCAAGGTTAACTTGCCGCCGGTGATTTTTCACTTGTTGTTTCGCTTGCAGGTTCCAGCTTCAGATGAATTCCGGATCGTTTGTCGTGCGCGGTTTTATGCCCATCGGCGAGAATGTCCGGGAGTGATTTTCCGTAGTAGGCTCTCAGGTACATTTCCCTTATTTCACTCATCAGGGGGTACCTCGGATTAGCGCCCGTGCACTGGTCATCAAAGGCCTGTTCCACCATTTCATCAAGGCTCTCCAAAAAGTCTTTTTCGCTTATTCCGTATTCCCTGATTGACTTCTTTATTCCCACCGCGGCCTTAAGCTCCTCGACTGCCGCTATTAGGCCTTCCACTTTTTCATTGTCGTCCTTGCCCTTTATGCCGATGAAGTCGGCAATTTCTGCATACCTGGCGATGGCGCGGGGATACGCATACTGGGGGAAGGTTCCCATTTTATAGGGCGAATCCGTGGCATTGTAGCGTATTACTTCACTGATCAGCAGGCCGTTCGCGATACCGTGGGGGAGATTATGGCGGGCGCCCAGCTTATGGGCCATCGAGTGGCAGACTCCGAGGAAGGCGTTGGCAAAAGCCATGCCTGCCAGCGTGGATGCATTGGCCATTTTTTCCCTTGCCTCGGGATCCGCGGCTCCGTTTTTGTATGCCCGCGGCAGATATTCAAATATGAGCTTGATGGCTTTTAGAGCAATACCGTCGGTATAATCCGTCGCCATCATTGAAACATAGGCTTCGAGAGCATGGGTCAGGGCGTCAATGCCAGACGCGCTTGTAAGGCTTTTTGGCTGGTGCATCATCATGTCTGCATCGACTATGGCCATATCAGGCATAAGTTCGTAATCCGCAAGCGGATACTTGACGCCGGTTTTTTCGTCGGTGATGACGGCAAAGGGCGTAACTTCGCTGCCGGTACCGGAGGTTGTCGGGACGGCTACAAAGTAAGCCTTTTCGCCCATCCTGGGGAAGGTGTATACGCGCTTTCTTATATCTATAAACCGCATAGCGAGATCCATGAAATCGACCTCGGGATGTTCATACAATACCCACATTATTTTTGCGGCATCCATTGCCGAACCTCCGCCCACGGCGATGATGCAGTCGGGCTCAAAAGCCTTTATCGCTGCAGCGCCTTCCTTTGCGCATTTCAGCGTGGGATCGGGTGTTACATTGTAAAACGTGGTATGTTTTATTCCGAGTTCGTCAAGCTTGCGTGTGACCGGATCGGTATAACCGTTATGGTACAGGAACGAGTCCGTGACTATGAATGCCTTTTTCCTGTTTAGCACGTATTTTAATTCCTCGAGAGCCACCGGCAGGCAACCCCGTTTAATATAAATCTTTTCGGGTGTCCTGAACCAGAGCATGTTTTCCCTGCGTTCCGCAACGGTTTTAATGTTCAGAAGATGTTTTACCCCGACATTGTCCGAAACGGAGTTTCCGCCCCAGGAACCGCAACCCAGTGTTAATGAAGGCGCAAGCTTGAAGTTATACAGGTCGCCGATGCCGCCCTGGGCCGCGGGAGTGTTTACGAGGATGCGGCACGTTTTCATTTTCGATGCAAATTCATTGAGTTTTTCGGTCTCCTTATGCTCATCAAGATATATTGCCGCCGTATGGCCGAAACCGCCGCCGGCCACGAGCTTTTCGGCCTTGCTCAGCGCCTCGGAAAAACTCTTTGCCCTGTACATGGCGAGAACAGGGGAGAGCTTTTCGCATGCGAAGGGTTCGGATTCATCCGTACTTTCGACTTCGCCTATCAGTATTTTTGTATTTTCGGGCACGTTTATCCCTGCCATGGATGCAATCGCGCATGCGGTCTGTCCGACTATTTTTGCATTGAGTTTTCCGTCGGTCACGATGACCTTGCGCACCTTGTCGGTTTCTTCGCTATTGAGGAAATAACAGCCGCGTTTTTTAAATTCTGATTTTACCGTTTCATAAACGGAATCGTGAACTATCACCGACTGTTCCGAGGCGCATATCATGCCATTGTCAAAGGTCTTGGAATGTATGATTGAACTGACGGCAAGCTGGATGTCAGCCGATGAATCTATGATTGCGGGCGTATTTCCCGGGCCAACGCCAATGGCCGGTTTTCCTGACGAGTATGCAGCGGCTACGAGTCCCGGACCGCCGGTGGCAAGGATAAGGTCTGAGGATTTCATCAGATGATTTGTCAGCTCGAGGGACGGATTATCAAGCCATGCTATAATGCCGTCGGGAGCTCCTGCTTTCACAGCGGCTTCAAGAACAATCCTCGCGGCTTCTATTGTGCATTTCCTGGCCCTCGGGTGAGGACTGACGATTATGCCGTTTCTTGTTTTAAGGGAGATAAGGGTTTTGAATATGGTGGTCGAAGTGGGATTTGTCGTGGGAATAATGGCTGCAATTATCCCGACCGGTTCGGCTATTTTCTTTATTCCGTAAGCCCTGTCCTCTTCAAGGACACCGCAGGTTCTTGTGTTTTTATATGCATTATAAATGTATTCTGCAGCATAGTGGTTTTTAATGACTTTGTCTTCAACAACGCCCATACCGGTCTCTTCCACGGCCATCCTGGCAAGCCGGATGCGCTCCTTGTTGGCCGCCATGGCGGCCTCAAAGAAAATTTTGTCAACCTGTTCCTGGGTATAACCGGCAAATATTCTTTGGGCTTCTTTTACTCTGAGAATTGCTTCATCCAGGGTTTCGCTGCTGTCAACGATTTTGTGGGCAAATTTGTTAACCATATCCTTACCTCCTTTTTTACCGCAGGTATTGATGTATTTATTGTTTGGGAGTGTGATAATTATTTAACATTCTTTGATAAAATATTAACACAATAATATGTAAAAAATCAATATCTTTGTGAAAAAATTATCGATATTTTTATTTTCGCCTTGCACCGGGAATCCCGAGGGTTTACTTGGCAATTGCGAGAGGGTAAAATGTTTAATAGGTTTAAAAGCTTGCGGTATTTGAAAGCTTACTGTATTTGAAAGCTTGCGGTATTTGAATGTTAACAAGTTAAAGTTGAAGGTTTGGGTTTCTTACAAAAAAACAGTTGCAGGTGTTAAGATGGATACAGTTTTGATTACGGGAGCATCGAGGGGAATCGGAAGGGAAACGGCGATTTTGTTTGCGAGAAGCGGTTACAATGTACTCGCAAATTATAACAATTCTAAAGCCCAGGCGGAGGAACTTCTTTCAATCCTGAGATCCGAAGGGCTGAGCATAGAAATTTTCAAGGCCGATGTATCAAACCGCGGCGAAGTAGACGCGATGGTTGATTTCTGCGCATCCCGGTTCGGAAGAATCGACGTTCTCGTGAACAACGCCGGAGTGTCGGAAATAAAGGTGTTTGGCGATATTTCCGAGCGGGATTGGGACAGGGTCGTGGATGTAAACCTGAAGGGTGTTTTTAACTGCTGCCAGGCAGTCCTGCCATATATGCTCAGGCAAAAAAGGGGCAGGATAATAAATGTATCATCGATCTGGGGATTGACGGGGGCATCCTGCGAGGTGCATTATTCTGCAGCAAAGGCCGGTGTAATAGGGCTGACCAGGGCGCTGGCCAAGGAGCTCGGACCCTCCAATATCAATGTGAATTGCGTTGCTCCGGGCATTATTGAAACCGAAATGAATTCCGGCCTGGGAGAAGATGTATGCATGGCCCTTAGGGAAGAAACGCCGCTTATGAGGTTCGGAACGGCGCAGGATGTCGCGAGGACCATCCTGTTTCTTGCGTCGGATAGCGCATCGTTCTATACGGGCCAGGTACTTAGCCCCAATGGCGGATTTGTGATATAGAAATGTAAATGCCATGGCAACGATACAAGCGTTCCATGGCATTTATATTTACTAAAACATGCATGCGAGGGAGTTTTGCATATCTGAAGACTTTATCTGCCGAGAATGCTCCTGATCTCGGCAACGTCCTTGTCACCCCTGCCCGACAGGTTGATTACTACAATCTTGTCGCTGTCAAGCTGGCCGGCGAGCTTCATGCCGTAGGCCAACGCATGGGAACTTTCCAGAGCGGGAATAATCGCTTCAACCTTTGAAAGCGTCAGGAAGGCATCAATGGCTTCCTTGTCCGTCGCCGTGACATATTCGGCCCTGCCGCAGTCCTTGTAGTAGCTGTGCTCGGGACCGACACCGGGATAATCGAGGCCGGGCGCAATGGAGTACACCGGCAGCGGTTCGCCGTTTTCATCCTGGAGCAGATAGCACTTGAATCCGTGGATGATGCCCGGTTTGCCGAGCGTTATTGTTGCCGCATGGTCAGGGGTGTCAAGACCCTTGCCGGCAGGTTCCACTCCGATCATTTTAACCTCTTTGTCATCAAAGAACGGTGCAAACAACCCGATGGCGTTGCTGCCGCCGCCGACGCATGCCACGAGGTAATCGGGCAGGCGTCCTTCCAGTTCCATTATCTGTGATCTCACTTCATTGCCGATAACAGACTGGAAGTACTTTACCATTTCCGGGTATGGATCGGGTCCCACTGCGGATCCCAGCATGTAGAAAGTGGTTTTATGATTTTCAATAAGGTCTTTCAGTGCCTCATCAACGGCATCCTTCAGGGTCCTTGTTCCGGTTTTGACCGGCACGACCTTTGCTCCGAGCATTTCTATCCTGAAAACGTTGAGCGCCTGGCGCCTCGTATCTTCTTCGCCCATGTAGATGATGCATTCCATGTCAAAAAGCGCACAGGCGGCTGCCGTTGCAACACCGTGCTGCCCTGCGCCGGTTTCGGCGATTACTCTCTTTTTTCCAAGGCGTTTTGCAAGAAGCGCCTGTCCGATGGTGTTATTAATTTTGTGGGCACCCAGGTGATTGAGATCTTCCCGCTTTAAGTATATTTTCGCGCCTCCGATTTTCTTCGTTAACCTTTCCGCGAAGTAGAGGGGGCTGGGTCTTCCGACATAGTACTTGAAATAATAGTCGAGCTCTTTCTTGAATTCGGGATCGTCCTTGAATTGCAGAAATGCTTCTTTTACTTCTTCAAGAATGGGTTCGAGACTCTCGGGTACGAAACGTCCTCCGTATTCTCCGTAGAATCCTGTGAAATGGTTGCTTTTTGAAGAATTTTGTACTAAACTCATGCTAAACTGATCTCCTCTCGTCTCATTAATTTTTTAAACCGGCTGCTTCATGAAAAATCATGAAATCAGGCAAAAGCATATTATGATAAACATTATACTGAAAAAAGCTATATTGTAAAGAGTTTTAATAATATTTCAAGAATTATTGCAGTAGTTTATTAAAATAAATTTTTTATAAATAAAAAAGCATTATGAAAATTTGCAATTTTTACGATATTTTTATCGAATTTTGTGAAATTAAAGGTTTTTTTCGCAATTGGTGCACAGTTTTTTGTACAATAAAAGATAAATTAAAAAATCGGAAAATAAATCTAATTTTTTGTCTATGTTGGGTAAAATGTGGTAAATAGATTACAAGTATTTTTCGGGGGAAGTTCCGATGTCGTGGAGGAGAAAAACAGCCGTTGTTTTGCGCAGAACCATTAGGCGGCGATCCTTTTCCATAGCAGTGAAAATCGCAGGTATTTATATCCTGTGCGGCGCGCTGTGGATTCTTTTGACCGACGAACTTCTGGCGCTGACTGTTTTAAACAGGAGAACCACCGTTTTTCTGAGCGTTATCAAGGGATGGATTTATGTAATTTTCACGGGAGCCACCATCTTTCTGCTGATCTATAAGTACCTGGGAAAAACGGATATCGCCGAACAACAGCTCAGGCGAAAGTTAAAGGAGTTGCAGACATATAAGGACAGGCTTGAAAGCATAGCCTACATGGATGACCTGACAGGGCTGCCGAACAGGCGTGCGTTTATCAGGGACTTCAGGGCCCATATCAGCGATCGCCCTGAGAAAAGAAAAGCGCTGATTTTTGTTGACGCCGACAATATAAAATACGTAAACGATACAATGGGACATGCCTTTGGCGATTTGCTTATCAGGGAGATCGCAAAAAGGCTGTCGGACACGTTTGACAATCAGTTGGTCTACCGGTTGTCAGGGGACGAATTTATAATTTTCTGCGACAATTTTGAAAGTCCTGACAATGTGGCCGACTGCGCTGAAAGGGTGCTGCAGTGCTTTGAAAGGCCCTTTGAAATAGGCAACAGCGCCATTTATTCAACGGTGAGCATAGGCATTTCTACATATCCCGACGACGGTTCCGATCCCGAAAAACTGATGCAGTGCGCGGATATAGCCGTGTATAAGGCCAAGTCCCAGGGCAAGAACAGGTATGTTTTTTTCAGGCACGCCATGCACACTGACATCAGCGACAGGGTGGAAATAGAAAAACAGCTGAGAAGCGCGCTGGAAAAGAATGAGTTCACACTTTATTACCAGCCCCAAATAGATATCAAAACGAAAAAGATTGTTGGATTTGAAGCCCTGCTGCGCTGGAGCAATCCCATGCTGGGACTGGTTCCTCCGGCCCAGTTTATTGGTATTGCGGAAGAAACCCACATTATCATACCCATCGGCGCATGGGTGCTGCGCAACGCATGTCTCTTTCTGAAACGCCTGCAGGCGATGGGACACGATGACCTGACGGTTTCAGTCAATGTTTCAATTATTGAGCTTGTCCAGGAGGATTTCATCGATACGGTTTCAAGAATTCTTGAACTTATTGCGCTGCCGCCCCATTGCCTGGAACTGGAGATTACCGAATCGGTGCTGATCGAATCCTTTCCCGTGATTATTGACAAGCTGTACAGGCTTAAGAAAATGGGTATAAAAATAGCGCTTGACGATTTTGGCAAGGGCTATTCCTCTTTTAACTACTTAAAACAGCTTCCCATTGACACTTTAAAGATCGATAAATCATTTATTGACAGTATAAACGGTTCAGAATCGGAAAATGACTCGGAATTTTCCGATGCCAACCTGACTTCCGCCATTATCATGATCGGCCGCAAAATGGGCCTGACTATTCTTGCCGAGGGGGTAGAAAGAAGGGAGCAGGCGGATTTTCTTGAACGCAACGGATGCGATTTGATCCAGGGTTACTTGATAAGCGAGCCCCTGCCTTTTGAAAAAGCTGTCCGGTTCGTTGAGGAGCAAAAACGGTCCGGGGTGCAATTATAAATTTCAGGAGGGTTTTATGTATTTTGAGTGGAAGGACGAATTCAGCATAAATATCAAGGAAATTGACGAGCAGCACAAGAAGATGTTTGCAATAGGGAAAAGACTCGCCGACATAATCCTGTCAAACAGCAGCTTCGATGACAATGAGATTAATACGATTTTTAAGGAGTTAAAGGCATATACAAAATATCATTTTTCATACGAAGAACATCATATGCTTGAATCCGGCTATCCGTTTTATGAAACCCACAGGAACCAGCATGAAGCGCTCATAAAACGCATCCAGGACATTGAGAGCAAAAATTCCGGCAATTTCGGGACCGAAACGCTTATGGTACTGATTGATTTTGTATTCGAATGGATCACCTCGCATATCCTGAAGAGCGATTTTAAATACAGGGATTATATCAGGCATCCCTAGTACGATGGCTTTTTCTTGTTGAATCTGCTATTCTTTTCAAAATTTTCTTTGGGAAATCGTAACGTTTTATTTTTTTTTACGTCTGTATTAGTGAAGGATTCCTCAGGGAAAGACTTAAAAAAGTAAATATTCCGGCCGGAAAAAGGAGTAAGGACCGATGCCAGAAGAAAAACGGAAAATTAATGCCAGGGAATTTGATTTAAGTGCTGTTGAACGATTGTGCACGGATACCTGGGAGGCTGTTTACCGTTACATATACTACAGGGTCCAGAATCGCGAAGAAGCGGAGGATATTACCCAGGAAACCTATGCCAGGGCGATTTCGTTTATGCAGAAACAGAATGCACGGATGGATAACAAGATAAGTTTCCTGAAAAAGGTGTCACTGAACATCTTGCGCGATCGCTGGAGAAAGGCGAAGGGCCGTCCGAGCGAAGTGAATATGGATGAACTGAATCCGGGCGAGGTATCAACCGATGACTTTTCACTTTCAAGCACCGAGCGGCAAGTGATAACCGACGCTTTGAACGAACTTAACGAAGCCCAGCGTATGGTTGTTGAACTCAGGATAATCAGGGGCTATTCGGTAACGGAAACGGCAAGAATAATGAATAAGACCGAGGGAGCCGTACGCACTCTTCAATACCGCGCGATCAAAAATCTCTCAGAAATTCTGAAAAATAATGAGTAAAGGAGGCCTGTTCCCATGAAAGACAGGGAAAGGGACTTGTCCGATTACACTGAAAAATTGTCAGAGTACATCGACAAGCTTAACGAGGAAAAGAAACCCGAACAGCATGGAGGTAAAATAGACTCTCCTGAACAGGAAAGGCTTTATGAAACGGTAAGGCAGGTTCGCAGGCTCAGGGAGCCTGCAATGCCCGCGGACGATTTTCCGCAAAAACTTACAAAGACCGCGGCTGCGCGGCTCAACAGGCGTAAAGTTTATAACACGCTCAGAAATAAATGGTATTGGAATGCAGTGGCTGCTGCGGTGGTAATTGTGGCAATAGCATTGTTTGCCTTTTCAGGCCTGTTTTCCAAAGACAATGCGGTTCTTGCCATGGAAGAGGCTATGAGTGAAGTGAAGGCATACCATGGAATACTGGAGTTTGTAAGCACCAACGCTGAAGGAGAGAAGACTGTCCAGAACAAAATGGAAGTATGGGCGGATGAAAAGGGCCGGTACCGTGTTGATATCCTTGAAGGTTACCAGGCAGGCCTGATTACGGTAAACAATGATGAGAGAAAATGGCACATAAGGCCTGAAGAGAAAAAAGTGCACTTGTTTGCGCCGTTCCCCGATCCTTACAGGTTTGTTTTCGAATTGTGGGACGAGGTGGAAGAAGCCAAAAATGCAAAGAAGACGGAAATACTCGGCGAGGAAACGGTTTTGGGCAGAAAAACCACGGTCCTTGAGGTTCATCCCAGGGGCGGAGTGCCCTACAAGCTGTGGATTGACCGCGAGACCCACCTTCCTCTGAAGAAGGAAAGCGGTATGCTGAATGCGCTCCAGTACACCGTTGCATATACGGAAATAGAATTCCTGGAAGAAATACCCGCTGACAAAATGGCTTTCAGTGTTCCCGAGGGCTTCGAAACCGAGGACCGGAACCCTGAACAGGTTGTGACGAGTGTTGTGGAAGCTGTGAAGATTGCCGGGTTCGAACCGACGGTACCGAAAAACCTGCCGGCGTCCTTCAGGGGAAAAAGCATTTCGGTGGAAATGCTGACAGGCACCATAAAACTCACTTATTCCAGCGACGACGGGCAAAAAAGGGTGGTTTTGCTTGAAAGGAAAGCGGAAGGAGATTTCAAACCCGCAACGACGGCCGCCATTGGCAAAATAGGCTATTATAACGCTGAATTCCAGTCACCGGTAGAAGTTTCTGAAGGCATACTGAAAACTTTTGGCGGAATGTACGGATTCAGGTCAATTCGATGGCAGAAGGACGGTTATGAGTATGCGGTCGTTGGAAACGTGTCTTTCGATACCCTGGCCGGGTTTGTCGAAAGCCTGGGAGCCGGAACGGTCCGGATGCCAGAAAATATGTCGTTCAGGGAAAAACCCCAGGTTGAAGTACCCGTTGACATGGAATCAGTAGAAAACGAGCAGAAGAGCGTTGATGCCGGACATTCGCCGTGGAAACTGGATCCTGTTTTTGTAGCCCAGGTGTTTGTAAGCCTGAAGATGTCTCCTGAAGGAATACAGGGCGACTACCCGGTCGCTTATGAAAACCTCGAGGTTGTTCACAATAATGGAATTGATGCGGTGATAGAAGTAAAACAGGAGAATGTTCCCGTGAAAAGAGTATACATGAGAAGGCTGGTCCGCCAGGACAATACGGGAATATGGACTGTTATAGGATATGACCCGGCCTAGTGCTTAAAATACGCAGTAAAATGTGCAATATATGTAAATACAACACGCAGCAAAGCCCGCGGACCAGTCAGCGAAGCTGGTACGCATGGTGAAGCCGGTGAGCGAAAGAGAGTACAAAACCCATATAGCGCATTTCGCAGGTAATAAAATATAAGAAAAAATATGAGAAAAAAGCACATACGGAAATATTAAGGCGACGGCTGAAAGCCGCCGCTTTATTTTTGCGTAACCTGCAGATTTTTAGGTTAAAAATGTAGATGTTAGTAAATTTTTACTCATCAACAAGGATATTAGCTTTACTTGTAGAATTATACTAACTGTTGTTAAAATTGATATTAGTTAAAATCTTGTGGAAATTAATATAATATGTTGAGAATTTGCTTTTCTGGGAGGACTCAATGGCTGGAAACAACACCGGCAAGGGCTACAATGAAGGCGACTGTTGGGAATATTACGAAAAAAGATTAGAATTTTGCCCTTATGCTGTTATGATATTAAAGGAAAATCATGTTTGCTACTCGAATGACGCGGCACTCAGGCTACTTCGACTGGACCGGGACAGAATAAAGGGAAAACCGATTTCAGAGTTACTAAATGGGTATTCCGACCAATTGCCCGGATATGCATCCAAAAGCAGGATAGCCCATCCTGACGGCACGGAAATCCAGGTAGAGATCCTGGCAGTTTTAAAAGATATGCTTGGTAAAGAGGAATCGCTGGTAATCCTGAGAGAACGGGGCGGCGAGCCGGGGGATGACAAAAGCGAAAGTGATAACAATTCCGTTTTGGACATAAAGAACGATTTTTTCAGCAATCTGTCCCATGAGTTGAGGACGCCCTTAAATGTAATCATGAGTACTATTCAGCTCATGGAATCCATGTTGAAAAACTCTTCCGCAAGTGAGATAATCCCCAAAATAAAAAAATACATCGGCATCATGAAGCAGAATTGTTTCAGGCAGTTGAGACTGATCAACAATATTATCGACATTTCAAAAATTGACTCGGGATTTTATGAGATTGAAAAAAGAAATTATGATATAGTACATATTGTAGAAAACATAACCATGTCCGTTTCGGATTATGTAAAGTCCAAGGCCATTAACCTCCTGTTTGATACGGACATGGAGGAAAAAATCATCGCGTGTGACGGCGACAAAATTGAGAGGATAATGTTGAACCTGTTGTCCAATGCGATAAAATTTACTCCCGAAGGTGGCAATATATTCGTGACCGTTCACAATAAAGGCGAATCTGTCGAGATTTCGGTCAGGGATACCGGCATAGGAATACCGGAAGACAAATTGGGGCTTGTTTTCAACCGGTTCATGCAGGTGGACAAATCCTTCGCCAGAAAAAACCAGGGTAGCGGTATTGGGCTTTCACTGGTAAAATCACTGGTAGAATTGCACGGAGGGAGTATTTCTGTAAAAAGCGAGATTGGCAAGGGTTCTGAATTTATCATAGAACTTCCCGCCACCACGGTGCCCGAAACTGAAGACTGTCTCAAGGAGGATACCCGCGGGGAATCAGGCAGGAACAGTTTCGTGGAAAAGATCGACCTGGAATTCTCCGATATTTACAAAATTACCTAGGAGTGTGTACGCATGTTCATTACACAGAAACATTTTGAAAGGGCCCTTGAACTGAAAAACCGTGGACTTGAGCCCTGGAAAACCTATTATGAGCAGCTGGAGCTTCTGTGCAATAAATTATTGACGGAAGAAATCCCGGAGCGCCTGTTGAGCCCCGGTCACGGATTGCACCGGACACGCTGCGCGTCACGTTACATAATCAGCCTGTGCGGGATGTACAGGCTTACAGGACGCGCCGAGTATGCTGAAAGGGCGTGGCATTTTGCCGATACTGCCATGGGATGGAAGGATTTATGGTATGACGAAGCCCTTGGAGACAATTGGCAATATGACCTGACAACGAGCGAACTGGCCTTTCCGCTGGCATTTCTGCTCCACTGGCTTGAAGATTACAATGATGCCGATAGGGTGGAAAGGGTCATCAAATGGGTTGACGCGAAAATATTCGCACCCTATCTGAAGGCAACAGAATCGGAAGATCCGAAAAAGCGCGCCTGGTGGTATGAAACAACCATAAACTGGAACACTGTCTGCAACGGGGGCATACTCTGCCTTGCCCTGACCCTCGAGGACCGCCTTGAAAATGCAAAACGCATTATACCTGTTGCGCTTAAGGGAATGGACGCTTATATTGCCGCTCTCCACGGTGATGGTTCCTATCCCGAGGGAACAGGCTACTGGGTATACGGCAGTATTTTCCTGTTTTATGGGATCCGCTGGTATGAAGCTGCAAAAAATGTGAAGCACCCGGTCTTTGACCTGGATTGCTTTAACGATGGAGTGAATTTTGTTTTCGACTTCTCGCCCGACGGTACTGCATTAAGTTTCGGGGACTGTAATTTCTTCAATCCCAAGGGCGGAATATACGTGCTTACCGAAAGGACGGGCCGGAAAGACATTGCCAACAGGCTTACCCACAGGATAATGAAATGGGTGGAGAAATACCCGCAGCCTCCGGCATACCTCGAGGAAACAGTTTACATGAGGGCGCACGAAATATTTGCGCTGCTGTGCTGCGATACGGAATACGACAGGGAAGCGGCTGAAGAACTAGACAGGGGACCTGCAGTGGCAATATACAGGGACAACGGCTGGGGAATTTTCCGCAGCGGCAGGCTCGCGGCCGCCTTTAGAGCCGGAACGAGCAGGGTAAATCACGGGATGAGGGACTTAAATTCCATACAGGTTGAAAAAGCAGGAGTCAGGCTTTTGGAGAACAAGGAAGCGCATCCCTATCCAAAGGCCTGGTTCGGAGCCACAAGGAACCAGTATTTTGAGGATTCCTCTCTCAGCAAGAACACCATGATCGTGGACGGAATAGGCCAGTTGAGATACGGCGATGCCCAATGGGGAGATGACGGGGAGTCCATGTGGTCCGACGCTGCGTCCGTTTACGCCGATTATATAAAAAAGGTGTACAGGAGAATAAGCCGCGGGGAGAACTGTATTATCCTCGAGGATGAATTCGAAAACAAGCCCGGAACAGGAGTCTCATGGCCCGAGATGCGTTTTGTGACGCCCGGCGATTTTGAAAGAACGGGTCATAATACATGGCGTGTTACCAGGGATGGCGTCAGTGCCGTTCTTGAATTTTCATGCAGCGAAGAACTCGTTTTTCAGGTGTGCGACGCCCCGGGATCCCTGATTAACCAGCCGGTCTACAGGATTTTGAGGGTATCCCCCGGTAAACCCGTGGCCAGGTGCAGTTTCAAAACAATTATCCGTGATGAATGAGGATTATGGAAAGTAAGTTTATCTGAATCAGTTTTATAGAATAGGTTTTTTGAACGTAAGTTTTGGAGAAAGTATTGCATATGCTGAAAGTAAAATGTATTGACAAATTTTGATGATAAGTTTAAGTATATTGTTATGTTTAATTTTATTATTGTTAAATTTCAGTTGGCTGGTATGCTTTCGGCTGGCTGATACGTTCCCGCTTGGCCGGTATGTTTCAGTAAGCTGATATTTGAATGATGTGTTCAGGCAAATTGTTTAAAGTAAATTTTTATATTTAAGTAAATATATAAGTTTGAGTAATTTTATAAGTTTGAGTAAATTGATATGTCTAAGCAGTTTATAACGTATGAGTAAATTAATACGTTTTAAGAAAATTGATACTTTTCACCAAATTAATATGTTTCACTATATTGATACGTTTAACTAAATTGAGACGTTTCATTAATTTGATACGTTTCACTAAATTGATATGTTTCAGTATATTAATATGTTTTAGTATGGTATAATGAATAAAACGAAATGCCAAAATTACATTAAAGTCCGGTAAGCCGGCTGAAAGCAAATTGAGAAAGAGCATGACAGGAAAGAGCTGAAGCAACTGAAAAAGCAACAATCTGAAAAGAAGAGGTTGACCTGACAGTGAACAGTAACTTAATGGAATATTTGAAGGAAAAAGAGCGTCAAATTGTAGATTATATCAAGAGCGACCCTATCCAGAACCTGATAAAACCCAGGCATATATATGAAGGCGTATTAAGTTATCTTTACAGGCCGGCGAAGAGGCTTCGGCCTTCGGTACTGCTTATGTCCTGCGGGTGCTTCGGGGGCGAGGAGAAAGAGAAACAAGCCATTCCGGCTGCGGTGGGCATCGAGTTGTTCCATACATGGACGCTTGTCCATGATGACATAATAGACAATGATCCCCTGAGAAGGGGAGGTCCGACCGTTCATACTCTTATCAAGGAAAAAAGCAGGGATGAATGGGGACTGGGCAACGAGCCCGCCGCCGAATACGGCACTGATATGGCAATCCTCGCGGGAGATATCCAGCATGGCTGGTGCATAAGCGCTTTCGCAGACTGTTGCCTGAAAATGGGCGTCAATGCGCTCACGGTTCTGCGCATAATCAAGTACCTTGAAACCCATACCCTGTGCAACCTGATCAATGGTGAGGCCGTTGACGTTCAGTTCAGCCTTGCCAACGGCAGCAGGCCCGTGACTGTGATCAATGAAGACAGGGTAATTGAAATGCTTTGGCTGAAGACGGGGATATTGTATGAGTTTGCCGGTCTTGCCGGAGCCATGCTCGGCAAGGACACTGCAGATATAAATGACCCCGATGTCCAGGCAATAAAGACATTTACCGGGAAATGCGGCATCGCGTTCCAGCTCCAGGACGACATACTGGGTATACTGGGCGACGAAGAGGTCCTGGGAAAACCGGTCGGATCTGATATCCGCGAAGGCAAGAAAACGACCATTGTTCTTGAGGCTTTGAAAAACGCTGATTCCCGGCAGAGGGAGCTTATTCTGGGAATACTGGGCAAAAAGGATTGCACGGATGAAGAGATTGAAACCGTCAGGAAACTGTTCATTGACCTTAACGGGATAGAGCACACGCGAAAGCTTGCGCTGGGCTACATCAAGGACGCGCTGCCCTATCTTGACCGGATTCCCGATTCGAAATACAAGCAGCTACTGTATGAATGGGCTGATTTCATGGTTAACAGGGAGTTTTAGCAGAAGAGGCAAGGATGACAGCACCTTTGAATTTTTGAGAAAAACATATCTTTTATGCGCATAGAGCCTCATTCAGCTGCTGAGAGCGGATAAGCGGCGCTGACGGTCTTTTACTTTTGACTTCAGTTATGCTATTCTGTTAATCGATCAGTGGACCGTTCAGATATCGCGGGGTGGAGCAGCTGGTAGCTCGTCGGGCTCATAACCCGGAGGTCGTAGGTTCGAATCCTTCCCCCGCAACCAGGATTAAAAAATCAGTTAAGACCTACATGGTTTTAACTGATTTTTGTTTTTTTGATTTTATACATTTGGCATGCTGAGTAGTACGCAAACTCCCCTGTATTCATGGGACAGGAGAACCGTCCCCGTGTCCTGCATAACACGGGGACGGTTCTTTTATCATGCTGTTTTGCCCGGGGCAGCAAAAATTGTCCATGTATATTTACTAAAACTCCGGTATTTTGCTGAGCATATATTTGCTTGGGACCTCTTCCTCGCGGTTTATCCATTTGCCGCAGGTGAAATCGGGGAAGGGCACGGGCATGCTGCCCATGGCGATGGAATCCTCGGACAGGCATGTGATGGCCATCCACGTAGCCGTATCATAGACATCTATCGGCGTAGGCCTGTTGTACTTGACACTTTCGAGGAAGGCGCGCAGTACAAGGTAATCCATGCCGCCGTGACCGGCTTTTACTCCTTCCCTAAGGTATTCCTTCCACAGGGGATGCTCATATTGCTCCAGGTATTTTTCAAAAGGTTCCCAGGATGCCTCGAGGTTTGAGAAATCTTCCGGCGGGGAAATACCGTCTATATGTACGGCGTTCTTGTCTTCCATCCATATGCCCCTGGTGCCCTGCACCCTGCCGCCCCTTGAATAGACGCGCGGCAGCGAAGTGTCGTGAATGAGCAGGACGGTTTCACCGTGGGCGCATTTTATCATGGTTGTAACTATATCGCCCTGGGTAAAATGGAGTTTCGCATGTTCATGGTCGGCACCCTTGTTTTTGACTATCCATTCATGCAGTCCCCTTGCTTTTGAAGCCATCGAAGTCAGCATCAGAAACCGGTTTCCGCGGTTAATATTGAGGTATTTGGCAATGGGCCCGACTTCGTGGGTGGGGTAGAGTTCGCCGTTTCTGTTCAGGTAATTGGAAAAACGATAGTGCCTGTTTTCAAGGCCCATGGAAATTTCCTCTCTCAGGTCGTGCTGGTAGCCGCCCTGGCAATGTATTATTTCGCCGAACACGCCTTTCTTGACCATGTTGAGAACGGCCATTTCCTTTCTGCCGTAACAGCAGTTTTCAAGCATCATGCAGTCCACGCCGGTTTCTTCGTAGGTATTCACGAGGTCCCAGCATTCCCTGATGGAATAGGCTCCTCCAACTTCAATTGCGACAGGTTTGCCGGCTTTCATTGAAGCTATGGCGATCCGAATGTGGGAAGACCACGACGAGGGCGTTATAACACAATCGACGTCGTCCCTTTGGACCACCTCCCTGTAATCCCTGATGCTAAGAGGCCTGTAACCGGCTTCTTTCATTGCTTGTTCCGCTGCCATTTGCATCCGGTCGTCATATAAATCGCTTACGACGGTAACACGGACATCATCCATGTTGCACAGAAGGCTTAAAAGTCCCATTCCTCTGCCGCTGACGCCGATAACCGCCACATTCAGTTTTTCCCTGGTTACCATCAGCCATCATTCCTTTGTAAAGTATTTTTGCATTGAAAAATTTGAGCCATGCAGTTTGCAATACTATCTATTATACAGCTGCCAGATATAAATTGGTATCGAAATAATACGGAATTATTAGCTTTTTTTGCGCGGCATTGTAAAAAAACCGCATGCATGTTAAAATTATTTAAAGGGATAAAGTTCCAGGCAGCATATGAAAGGAAAGTGTGATATGTCTGTCAGAAGCTTTTTAAAACTGGTCGAAATACAAACAAAACTGGCAAGCATGATTCCTTTTGTACTCGGGAACTGCTATGCCGTGTACAGGTATAAAACGTTTAATTTCATAAATTTTCTCCTCATGCTTGTTTCTCTTCTGTGCGTAGATATGGCGACCACGGCCGTCAACAATTATATGGATTATAAAAGGGCGGTAAAGAAATACGGTTACGGATATGAAAAATACAACGCCATAGTCAGGGACAACCTCAGGGAAAGGGATGTACTGATTGTTATTTTCTCCCTGTACACAATTGCAATACTGTTTGGAATATTGCTGTTCCTGAACACGGGTTTTGTGGTGCTTGTACTTGGCGTGTTTTCCTTTGCGGTGGGCATTTTATATTCCTGCGGACCATTTCCCATTTCCAGGACTCCTTACGGCGAGATATTTTCGGGGGGAGTAATGGGATTTATTATTACATTCCTTGGGGTGTACATTCACGTCTTTAACCTCGACGTTGCCGGGATAGCGCTAAACGGAAGCACTGTCGACATAAGCATAAATATCGTGGAGACGCTGTGCATTTTCCTTGTGGCCGTTCCTTCCGTAATGGGCATCGCAAATATAATGCTTGCCAACAACATTTGCGATATCGAAGACGATTTGGAAAACAGGAGATACACGCTACCTATTTTTATCGGCAAGGAGCGGTCGTTAAAGGTATTCAAGGCCTTGTATTATATTGCCTATGCCAGCATGGTCGTTGCCATCCTGTTCAGGGCGCTTCCCGTAACATCGGTTTTTGCTCTTATCACCCTGCTGCCCGTAAGCAGGAATATAGACACTTTCTTTAAGGAACAGAGCAAAAAAGATACCTTTGTTTTATCCGTCAAAAATTTTGTAATAATAAATTCAGTGTTGACATTGACGGTTGCAGCGGCTATTGTCCTGAGAATATTCATTTAGAAAATACGCAAAAAAGAGGTATGGGTATGTTGGGGAAGAAAATCAAATCGGCGATAATGAAATTTACTGCGATTTTTATTGTAATGCTGCTTCTGATTTCCGGTTGCAGCTCAAGGGAAGTTCTTCCGGCGAGGCAAATAGATCGCGCAATAGAGCAGGCGGGCAAAAAGCTGGAACGAACAGCCTCCAGCCTCGCGCCGGGGACATATCCCAAAGCTTCTACAGAAGAAGGAACCTGGACGACGGAATCGCTCGAAAACAGTGTTGGATGGACCACGGGGTTCTTCCCCGGATGCCTGTGGTACATGTATGAACTTACCGGCGACGAATCCTGGAGACAAAAAGCGGAAATCTGGACGGAGAGCCTGGAACCTGCGAAATACAATACACAAACCCACGACCTGGGCTTCATATTCATGTGCAGTTACGGAAACGGGATAAGACTGGCAAAAAATGAGGGTTACAGGGATGTAATACTCACTGCGGCAAAAAGCATGTCAACGCTGTATAATCCCAACGTCCGGGCTATCAGGAACGGTTACTGGGGACCATGGTCCTGCCCGATATTTATCGATACAATGATGAATACCGAGCTCCTTTTCTGGGCTTCTGAGAACGGCCTGGATTCGAGGTACCGGCAAATGGCCATCGACCATTGCCTCAAAACCGCGGAGGACCTTGTGAGGGAGGACGGCAGCACCTATCATTGCGTTGATTATAACTCCGTAACCGGCGAAATTATCCGCAAGCAGACGTACCAGGGGTATTCCGATGAATCCACCTGGGCCAGGGGCCAGGCGTGGGCCCTGTATGGGTACACGATGGCTTACAGGTACACGAAGGACAAACAGATGCTTGACTTTGCGATAAAGACCGCAAATTATTATGTTGACAATTTGCCCGAAGACGGTGTGCCTTACTGGGATTTCAACGCTCCTGACATTCCCGATGCAAACAGGGATTCTTCGGCGGCGGCAGTATCAGCTTCGGCCCTCCTGGAACTGAGCACGTTCGTAAGCGACAAAAAGCTCGCAGACAAGTATTGGAACACGGCTGTCAAAACATTGAAGACACTTTGCTCTAAAGAGTACCTTGCCAATGATAATGAAAGCCCGGGCATCCTGAAACATGCTGTCGGATTCTACCCGGAAAACTATGAAGTGGACGTGTCGCTTATATATGCAGACTACTATTTCCTTGAAGCCCTTGCGCGTTACAGGAAGCTGAAATAGATCTCCGCGTTGCAGGGAATCGGAATGGGATTTTATTGAAGCAAGGACAGGAAAGCAATAAAAGCATGATTGGTTTCAGAAAGCGAAGATTAAGGGCCGCATAGCCTTGCCAGGCAGCGGCCCTTTTCTATAAAATTCAACGTAATTTAAGTGAAGTTTCACAACAGCGCTACTTACCAACCTCTTTCAGCGTACCTCTCGCCAGGATTTAATGTGTTTACATCAATACTGTCCATGGCGCGGCCGAGGTTTTCCGATACTTCGGCCAAAACAGCCGGGTTGTTGTAATTTTGGACTGCAAGGACAATGGCCCTTGCCCGTTTTTCTGGATCCGACGACTTGAATATGCCTGACCCCACGAATACCCCGTCACAGCCAAGCTGCATCATCATTGCGGCATCGGCAGGAGTGGCAATGCCTCCGGCGGCGAAATTGGGAACGGGAAGCCTGCCGTTTTGGGCCACCCATTCTATCAATTCGAAAGGAGCACCGGTCTCCTTGGCGTAAACCATGAGCTCCTCCTTGGGAAGGCCTTTTAATCTCTGGATTTCCGAGTTCACGGTCCTGACATGCCTTACAGCCTCAACTACGTTTCCTGTACCGGCTTCACCTTTCGTGCGAATCATCGCGGCACCTTCACCGATTCGCCTCAGCGCTTCACCGAGGTTTCTCGCGCCGCAGACAAAAGGAACCCTGAAATTGAACTTGTTGATGTGGTATTTATCATCGGCCGGGGTTAAGACCTCGCTTTCATCGATAAAATCGATACCGAGCGCTTCGAGTATCTGGGCTTCGACAAAATGGCCTATCCTGACCTTGGCCATGACCGGGATGCTGACTGCTGCCTGAATTTCCTTTATTTTTGCGGGATCGGACATGCGCGCAACGCCGCCCGCCCTTCGTATGTCGGCGGGTACCCTTTCAAGGGCCATGACGGCGACCGCGCCTGCCTTTTCGGCAATTTGTGCCTGCTCTGCGCTGACAACATCCATTATTACTCCACCCTTGAGTTTTTCAGCAAGGGTTGTGTCGATTCCGAATATTTTACCCATGTTCCGTACCTCCTTGTATTAAAGTATTATCAATTATTTGATTTATATAAATCTGTTATCAGGTTTACATAATGGTATCCAATACCAGGCGTCGAATTGCTTAAATTTATTGGATATGGAACCCCGTTCAATTGTACCGTAACAATATAACTTATGATAAAATATAAAGTGTAAATACAATAATATCAAGGACTTGGATGATAATGAAATGAAAACCGTATCGATACAGTTGAGCAATTCTGACCGGCCGTTATATATAAGGCTTGCGGAAGCAATAGAAGCAATGATAAAAAATTCTGAAATAAACAGCGGCGATATGCTCCCGCCTGTAAGAAAACTGGCCGCGGATGCCGGGGTAAGCATTTCAACCGTGGTTGCCGCATATAAACGGCTTGAAGACAGGGGACTCGTATATACAAAACCCGGAAGTGGCACCTATTGCCTTCCGTCAGAACACGGCGCGGAACTGGAAGAGGAGGAGTCGCATCCGTCCGGGCTGATTTCCGATGCCGCAGGTTTTGATGTCCGCAACGGGTCCATCCTGAACCTTGCCGACACCACGCCCGATCCCGACGTATTCCCCGTGGAAGACTTTAAAGCCGCTCTTAACCACGTGCTCGACACCGAAGGCGGTAAGGCCTTCACCTACCAGGAAAAAGAGGGATACTTCGGACTAAGGCAGGCGATTGCGCGTTTTGCGGAAAAGCATCTTTCAATTAAGTGCTCACCCGAAGACATACTGATTACATCGGGCGCCCAGCAGGCCATTGACCTTGTGGCAAAGGTACTGCTGGAAATAAGGGATATCGTTATAACCGAAAATCCCACCTATTCGGGCGCAAAATCGCTGTTTTCATCCAGGGGCGCCAGGGTGCTGGGCATACCGATGGAGAATGACGGTATGGACATGGGGCTGCTGCGTTACAACATTAAACGGTATAAACCTGTCATGGTTTATACCATGCCGGTATACCAGACGCCCACGGGCAGGTGCATGTCCCCGGAAAAACGGCGTGAGCTGCTGAGGCTTGCCGAAGAGCATGATTTTTATATCCTGGAGGAAGATGCTTACGGTGAGCTGAGTTTTGACGGCACCCGGACATATCCTTTAAAATCCGGCGATATTTCCGACCGCGTGATATATGTAAAAAGCTTTTCCAAGATTGTTATGCCGGGCATCCGGACGGGCTTTGTAATAGCTCCGCGTTCCCTGGGCAATGCCCTGGCAAGGGCAAAATACATGACGGACATTTCGGCTTCGGGACTGGTACAAAGGGCTTTGAGCCATTACCTGGACAATTGCGCCTGGAATGAGCATATTGCAGGATTGCTGAAGCTGTACGGAAAGAGGTTGGATCTTGCCTGCTCCCTGCTAAAAAGGTGGGAAGAGATGGGAGCAAAAGCGGAAAAGCCCGGTGGGGGGCTGGGCATCTGGGTAAAGCTTCCTGACCGGGTAAGGGATTACGAGCTCTTTGAAAGCTGCCTCGAAAAAGGCGTCATGATAGCGCCCGGCAGCTCATTCTTTGTGAATCCTGTCAGGGGTTGCGAAAATTATGTACGCATTGCCTATGCCGCCGCCGATGATGAAAGTATCAAAAGAGGCCTGGCAGTGGCCGGGGACTGCCTGAGAAGACTGATCAACAGGAAATCTAAAAAAGTATTTTATGTATAACTCAACGCCTGCCGGTTACCTGTGAGTACCATGCAAAAACGCTCCGAAGATTTATTTTTAATTCCCGTTCTGTTACAATAATTTGTGTTAATCAAATCGGACAGAAGAAAAATTTCAGCCTGAACATCATGGCATTAAACAAGGCAAATGCGATAAATGCGCAACAAAGGCAAATGATAAATGCAGGTAAATGCAAAAGGCAGTAAAGGTAATTTAGTTAAAGGAAGCGAGGTAGCAAATGTTGAAAAGACCGAACATTCTTTTTTTCATGTGCGACCAGATGCGCGCGCATGCCCTGAACGACAGCCGGTGCATTAAACCAAACCTTGAGGAGCTTGCGAAAAACGGAATGACATTTATCAATGCCTATACTGTCAATGCCGTTTGCTCGCCGGCGAGAGCAAGTCTTATGACGGGACTTTTGCCTCACAATCATGGCGTTATGTGGGTCACCCATGTTATTGACGCCGACCACGGAAATTTGCGCGAAGACAGGCCCCATTGGGCGCAGCTCCTTGAAAAATGCGGCTACAAGACCGGATATTTCGGAAAATGGCATGTTGAAAGAAGCGAAAACCTGCAAAGATTCGGATGGCAGACAGTTGTCACGGATTCCAGCCCGGAATTCAGGCGCCGCCGCGCCGAAGGCCGGCAGGAGGCAGGTGAGTTCCTGCTTGCAGGATACAACGACAATCCCGAGGGATATGACACAAATCGCGTTCTTTATGCCGTAACCGAACTTGATCCGTCAAAAAGAGGCGTTGGTATAACCACCGATTTTGCGCTTGAGTACTTGGACAAAGTGCTTAAGGGCGACGACCCGTGGTGTTGTTTCGTCGGCGTGAGCGAACCCCACGATCCCTATATTTGCGGGAGAAAGGCCTTTGAGATGTATGACGTGGATTCGATGGAGCTTCCGCCCAATGTGTCGGATGATCTCACTGACAAGCCCAACTTATACAAAAAGCTCGGCCGGGTTTGGAAGAACATGACCGAGAGGCAGAAAAAGGAAGCAATGGCCTGCTATTACGCATGCATAACGGAAATTGACGGCCAGTTCGGACGCCTTGTTGAAAAGATACGGAAGGCCGGGAAGCTGGAAGACACCATTATTGTATTTACGTCAGACCACGGAGAGCTCCTGGGTTCCCACGGCATGTACTGCAAAAACATTGGCGCGTTCGAGGAAATTTACAATATTCCCCTGGTTATTGCGGGCCCGGGAATTGCAAAAGGATGCGTTTCACAGGCAAGGGTCGGTTTGCATGATCTGTGCCAGACGATACTGGAGCTTACGGGCAATGAAACCTTCAATGTGCCGGATTCCCGTTCTTTTGCTCCCGTACTGTCCGACCTTTCCCGGGAAAAGGATTACAGGACCGGCTTTGCGGAATATTTCGGGGGCAGGATACTGCTGACGCAGAGGATCGTATGGGACGGCGAATGGAAATATGTCTTTAACGGGTTTGATTATGATGAGTTGTACAACCTCGAAAGGGATCCTTACGAAATGCACAATCTCATAGACAACCCGGAGTATGATGCCGTGCTGCGCAGGATGAGCTCGCTGCTGTGGAAATATGTAAAGGAAACGGGCGACAGCAGCCTGTACAATTCGGATTACCCCGCGCTGAGGGTCGCGTCCTACGGTCCCGCTGTAACCCAAGCAGAGTAAGATTGTTATTGACCGTTAAATCGTACTGCTTGAAACTGGGAAGCAAAAAGGAATTGTAAAGTCAAAATTGATATTTTGTAAATTAAAATTGTGAAATGGATTAAATTGCTTATAAAAGTAAACCCGGGCTAAACTGATATTTAACCTGAAAAATTAATGTGAAATCAGGAAAACGTTAAATGGCTAAAACGGAGGGTGTTTATGGAGAGGATTTCTGTTACGGTCGGTCATAAGAACGCGGATTTTACGGGCAGCGACAATAATATTATCCAGGCTGCGGTGGACAGGGTGGCCTCGCTCGGCGGAGGCATTGTAAACATACTGGAAGGAACCTACATAATGGAGGATTCGCTGCACTTAAGAAGCGGAGTGCTGGTGCGCGGATGCGGCGAAAAAACTGTGCTAAAAAAGGGAAGCTGCGTGTCCTCGCCCGTTGACGGGTACCTGGGCTACGGGCATTTTGATGTTTTTGTGAAGCATCCGGAGAAATTCAGGCCGGGCATGGGCGTATATATTATTGACAAAAGGGCGGACGGCTTTTTCTCCACGGTGGCGACCATTAAAAGCATCCATGGAAACGCGCTGTTCATTGACAGGATGCTGAACAGCGATATCCGTGAGGCCCTGGAAGGCAGGGTTGTAACGGTTTTTCCCGTGGTGAGCGGCAGCCATATAAAAAATGCCGGCGTGGAAAACCTTGTTATTGACGGCAATGCCGAAGAGAATGAATACATAAACGGATGCCGCGGCGGCGGGCTGTTCCTGATCCAGGCCCATGATATTATCGTCAGAAATGTTACAGTGAGGAATTTCAACGGTGATGGCATTAGCTTCCAGCAATGCGTAAATACGCTGATAGAGGACTGCGTTTCTGAAAACAACCGCGGGCACGGAATGCATCCCGGCAGCGGTTCCGTCGGATCGATAATAAGGAGAAACCGGTGCAGCGACAACGGGGACGACGGGGTGTATTACTGCCTGAGGGTTTCATTCACGTTGTTTGAAGACAATGTCATCGAAAACAACAGGCATGACGGAATTTCCATTGGACACAGGGATTGGGACACCATAATACGCAACAACGTAATCCGGGGCAACGGACGCCACGGAATATATGTAAGGCCCGACGGCTACGGTTATTCAGCCTGCAGGAATGTTATCAAGAACAACCGCTTTGAAAACAACTGCAGGTTGGTAGGAGATTCCGAAATATGCATAGAATCGGCTGCAGAGGACCTGCAGATTCTGGATAACGACTTTGTCCAGGATGCACCGGGTAAAAAAGGCATTCCTGTTGTAAGGCTGAACGTGATGCCGGCAAGGCTTGTCCTGCACGGCAATGAGTGTCATGGAAGACAGCTGGTGAGCTGCAGGAAAAAAGAATTTGAAAGCGGCATTGTTTACGAAGCTCCCGGGCAGGAACTGCCCGTGGGTCCCGAAAATATCCCGGGGCACGGGACTTTGCATCTTATCCCGTAAAATGCTGTTCAACAGCGTGGTAGAAATAATCGCGGATTTTTTCCGGACCGGCAATAACGTGCCTGTAGGCCCGCGGCCTGCCGGAGGACGCTGTTCTGCCCGCCGGGGAGATACCCCGGCCCTCCGGTTCCGCGGTCCATCGAACCAGCGAAATTGAACCATCCGTTATTTCAATGCCCGTTATATAACCTTTATATACACAGCATCCGTCATTGAAATAGGGCGTTTCCCCGGGCCACGGGAAAGCAACCTTGTGAGTGTGGCCGGCTATTATCGGTGTTTTATGGAGGCGCACCCATCTTTTCAGCGCGTTTTCCACGATAATGGCTCTCTCCTCGCTGGAAGCAGGGCTTACGGGGTTTTTGGCCTTTAAAATTTCTAAGTGCCTCCAAATGTATCTTGAAAGAAAACGCCCAATAAACCACAGGCGGTCATTGAACAGGTCGCCCTGGTGGCCGTGAACGACGAGTATTTTGTTTTTTGTTTTCCTGTAATTTAGAAGAATACCTTCATGTACCTGAAGTCCTGCAAAAAGATTGTTGCCCGTTGCTCTGCTGCCGGCGCATTTGGAGAAATACCTGGAAGCGAAGTTTTTGTATTTTTTGACCATGTCATGGTTTCCCCAGATCATGTACAGCCTGCCGGAATTGCAGAACCTGTTAAGCAGGTTAAAAACATCAGTATGAGCTCTTAAAATGACTGAAAACCTGTCATTTTCCCAGAGTTCATCGCCGTCGCCTATTTCTATGTATGTAAATCCGTTGTTGTAATAGTAATTTAATGCGGCTTTATATATTTCCTTGTTTGCTGCGAAGTTGTCGGCGGGACTGTTGTCGCCGCGATGCACGTCGCTGAAGAAAACTATTCTTGAACTGTCGTCGAAGGGAATGCTTATTGATTTCCTGTATACTCCCGAGAGCCTTGTGAAAATGTTCATTGACGGAAAGGCCTCCTCTCCCCGGCAAGGCGATTGCCAACGGGTACGGGCTTTTTTAGGTTGTATTATCGCCGGTATGACTTGAACAATCGCCCGTGTGGCTGAATAACCGCCCGTGTGGCTGAATAATCGCCGGTATGGTATGAATAACCGCCTGTATTATTTATATGGGGCTGATCTCAAAAAGAGGACTTTATCGGTACGGGGAAATAAATAAAAATTTGATTTAACACTTTACTTTGATAAAGTTATGAAGTATAATATCAAATGTATCTAATGACTGTTCAATGCTCGGAATGTTATTTCGTTGCGGATTGAACAAGCATTGAGTTCATTTGTGATAATATTTTGACAATGTACTGGGGGGTAATGTAATTGAAGAAGTATTTTATTTTTGCAATTGCTGTTCTAATGGTGGCAAGCCTGGTTCTTACCGGATGCAAAGGAGAAAAGGACATCGACGATTCCTGGGAGAAGATCCAGGAGAAGGGCGAACTGGTAATGGGTCTCGATGACAGCTTCCCGCCAATGGGATTCAGGGAAGACGGAGAAATTGTAGGTTTTGACGTTGATGTGGCGAAAGAAGTGTGCAGCCGTCTTGGAATTGAGCTCAAGCTGCAGCCCATTAACTGGGACAACAAGATGCACGAGCTCAACTCCGGAAATATAGATTGCATTTGGAACGGCTTTACCATAAATGAAGAAAGAAAGAAAGAAGTGCTGTTTACAGAGCCGTACATGAACAACCGCCAGGTTCTCGTAGTCCTGGCTGATTCGGAATATCAAACCATTGATGACCTGAAAGGAAAGAAAATCGGCCTTCAGGCAGAATCCAGCGCAGCCGACGCACTGAACAGCGCGGAGGACTTCAGGGACAGCGTGGAAGTTTTCGAATTTGACGACAACATGAATGCGCTCATGGATCTTGAGGTCGGCGGCGTTGACGCTGTATTGATGGACGAGGTTGTCGCAAATTACAATATAGCCCAGAAAGGCAAGGGCTACAGGGTATTGGACCAGGAACTGGCTCACGAGGAATATGGCATCGGTTTTCGCAAGAAGGACAAGGCGCTGATGGAGAAAATCCAGCAGACCCTCGAAGAAATGGCTGAAGACGGAACTCTCGAGCAGATTTCCATTAAGTGGTTCGATGAAGATTTGACTACAATCGGAAAATAAATTCCCAAGTTGTAATATTTGTGTTATTATGTTTAGTAACAGGATTTCGGTTAAAAGCTGGTACCGCTGAGTGCCGGCTTTTACTGTTTATTTGTTTGAATGCTTTTTTCTGGAAGAGATGCGATTCATAAAATGAATTACAATCATAAAAGCTTACTGTTTTAATTTTGATAATTTTAAAGGGGATCGGAATGATTAATTTTACTGATTGGGAAAGTACCACAAAGCTTTTGAGATATCTCGCGGAAGGCTCCGTGACCACTTTGAAGGTTTTTTTCCTCACTCTGCTTTTTTCACTGCCGCTGGGACTGATTGTGGCCCTCGGAAGAATGTCGAAGCACTGGTGGCTGAGGGAGCCGATAAAGCTGTATATACTGATAATGAGAGGGACGCCTCTTCTGCTGCAGCTGGTATTTATCTATTACGGTCCTTATTACATACTGCCGAAATGGCTGAATTTCAGCTATGACCGGTTTGTTGCGGCAATTTTGGCTTTTTCCCTCAATTACGCGGCTTATTTTGCTGAAATTTACAGGGGGGGAATCGAGTCCATTTCGCTGGGGCAGTATGAGGCTGCCTGGGTGCTCGGTTTTACAAGGGTCCAGACTTTTTTCAGGATAGTGCTTCCCCAGGTGATTAAAAGAATACTTCCGGCCACAAGCAACGAAGTGATAACCCTTGTAAAAGACACCGCGCTCGTTCATACCATCGGTGTCAGCGAGCTCTTCAGGGTTGCCAAGAATGAAGCCGCCAGAACTCTGGCAGTAACGCCGATATTTGTTGCAGGATTGTTTTATCTTGTTATGAACTGGGTAGTTACGAAAGTTTTTGAAATGGCGGAGAAAAAGCTGGATTATTACAGGTAGAACGATGGGAGAGAACAAGATGCAGATGTTGAAGGTTGAACACCTTTATAAGGGTTTTGACGGCAAGCCCGTGTTAAAGAATGTATCTTTCGAGCTGAATAAAGGCGAGGTTCTTGCGGTGATAGGTCCGTCCGGTTCGGGGAAAAGCACGCTGCTTCGATGCCTGAACCTGCTGGAAAAGGTGGACAGCGGCAATGTGACCGTGGCCGGCGAGACCATGTGTTATACCGATCAGTCGGGAAAAGTTGTTTACGCGCCCGGCAACACATTGAGGAGCATCCGGCTCAAACTCGGCATGGTTTTTCAAAGTTTTAACCTGTTTCCGCACTTTTCGGTTTTAAGAAATATAACGGAAGCGCCGATGAGGGTTGCAAAGATGCCGAGGGAACAGGCGGAAAAAGCTGCAATGGAGCTGCTCGAAAAAATGGGTATGAGCGACAAGGCTGACGCATATCCATACCAGCTGTCCGGTGGACAATGCCAGAGGGTGGCCATAGCGCGGGCTCTCGCGATGAAACCGGATATACTCCTGTTTGATGAACCGACATCGGCGCTGGATCCGCAGCTGACCATTGAGGTTTTGAAAGTAATCAGGCTCCTGGCGGCTGAACACATGACCATGATGGTCGTGACCCATGAAATGAATTTTGCGAGGGATGTGGCCGACAGGGCAATATTCATGCACGACGGCGAAATCCTCGAAGAGGGGAATGCCAGGGAAGTCCTCACGAACCCGACCCACGAAAAAACCAAGGCGTTCCTGAGGGGTTTCAATGAGATTTAGTAATCTTAAACAACCTTGAAAGGAACAAAAGGGACTCAAAAGGAACCTGAAACCTGGAAGAAACCTTAAACATAAGATAAACCTGAAAGAAACCTGAGACCTAAAAGAAACTTTAGCAGGAACTTAATAAGAAACCCAAAAAAGAAACCTAAAAAGAAACCTTAAAAGAAACCTAAAAGGAACCGGGTAAAATACACCCCGTTCCTTTTAATCAGATTATCTTTCTGCTGTTTTGATTAATTCTTGTGTTACTACTATTATTAATTTACTGATTCTTTCGTAATTATTTGTATCATTCTTTGCTATTATTTATTAACAGTCTTCTTATTTATTACCAGCCTTCTGCAATTATTTCGTATCATCCTTCTATTATTTTGCTGTGTACGAGCTCCAATATGTCGACATTCTCCCTGAAAACAGGTTTTATCCTTATCCTGAAAACAAATTCAGTCTGCGCCAGCCTGTACTGGGGCAGAAGCTCCGGACCACAGCTGTTGGAACCGACTCCGCTCATCATGTAATCGAGGTTTATTATTGTCTCGTCCCTCTTTCTGAGTTCATAGTTATGCTGCGCGGCGGTCAGATCCTCGGGAGTATAATGGGATGTGTTGAAGGAAAAATCGTCCATGCCCACGAACAGCAGTCCCATACCCTGCAAATTTGTTACCGTGGCCCATTCCGTGGAGTAGTGGCTGCCGTTTTCCTGCGGCATTATATAGTCCTCGTGCAGGCTGTCGACAGTGGCTTCAAAGCGGGATTTAACAGTGCTGTGCCTCTTGTCTATATAGCTTTCATGGGGACCGTAGCCGAAATATTCAACGAGCTCATTCCCCCTGGGCATTGCTATCTGCAGCCCGAATCTCGGAAGGAACGGAAGCCCTTGGCGCACCTTCACTTCCGTTTCAAGGATGATGTCGCCGCTGCCGAAAATCTTCCATACGGCTCTTCCCTTCAGCACGGGCTTCCTGGAACAGGGCACGAGGGAGAAGTCTGTTTTTATGCAAACGTATCTGTCGCCGCTTTCGGTTGCTGAACTGTAAACACGGGTGCTGAGCGCGTCATAACCTGCGTCGATCCATTTTCTTTTTATATTGCGGTCGTTATCCGTCGGAGCCCTCCATATGTTGAACCGCGTAGGCCCATGCAGCATTTCGACGCCGTTGTATTTTATCGATGAAAATCCGCCTTTCATCCTGTCGAAACGGTAAATAAAATCCGTTCCGGTAATTATAATTTCTTCTGGAGTTTCATTTACTGCAACAGGGTCCATTCCTTTTACATATACGGGCGTTTTTTCCACCTGTCCAACGGGCAGTTCAAACTGTGCAACAGCGACTTCATGGCCCTTTTCAGCCCACTCCGTCGGGATTTTCAGGGTGTAGGAAACTGTCAGGAAATACCTCCCGTCGGGTTTCTGCGGCATTTTATACGGCAGGGTTATTTCCTCGCTTTCATGGGGTGCCGTGCAGAGTTCCTCTATTTCTCCCCAGTCAACAGTCCGGCCGTCCTTTTCAACTTTCCATTTAAGCTCAAGATGGGAGAGGTTTATGAAATCATAAAGGTTTGTCACCTTTATAATTCCGCGTGCCAGGTCAACGGCTTCGGTTCTTACTGGCGCCACCACGTTTTTGAGTTCCAGCAGGCCTTTGTGGGGCCGCCTGTCGGGGTACACGAGACCGTCCACGCAGAAATTCCTGTCGTTGGGTTCATCGCCGAAATCTCCCCCGTAGGCATAATATTCAATGCTATCGGGAGTTTTTGTTTTAACTGCATGGTCTGTCCATTCCCATACAAAGCCGCCTGCGAGCCTGTCGTGACTGTAAAACAGGTCCCAGTAGTCCTTCAGGTCACCGGGCCCGTTGCCCATGGCATGGCTGTACTCGCACAGAATAAGCGGCCTGTCGTCGTCGGTCTCGTTCAGGAATACTTCGGAAATCCAGTGCACGGAAGGATACATGCGGCTGTAAACATCTATAAAGGACGTGTCGTTGTTTTTTCGGAATTCGTCGTACTCGGGGCCGAACAACCTTTCATAGTGGATCAGGCGCGAATTGTCCCTTTCCCTGGTCCAGCGCGCCATTTTTTCATGGTTTCTGCCATAGCCCGATTCATTCCCAAGGGACCACATGACAACGCAGGCGTGGTTCTTGTCGCGTTCCACCATGCGCTGCATCCTGTCGATATAGGCGTCTTCAAAAAGCGGGTCGTCGGAAATCTCATTGGCATTTCCAGCATATTGTGCGCCGTGGGTTTCGAGGTCTGCTTCGTCGATTACGTAAAAGCCCATTTCATCGCAGAGCTCGAGGAACCTCGGGTCATTGGGATAATGGGATGTGCGAATGGCATTGATGTTATGCCTCTTCATCAGCACAAGGTCCTGCCGCATGTGCTCAAACGGCGTGACATGCCCGAGCACGGGATGGGAATCGTGCCTGTTGACGCCTTTGAACTTTATGGGTTTTCCGTTAAAATAAATAACCGAGTTTTTTACTTCAATTTTCCTGAAACCTACCCTGAAGGGTATTATTTCTTCCCCGTGGAAAATGATCAGTGTATAAAGATTCGGTGTTTCAGCCGACCACAGGTCGGGCTTTTCAACTTCGAAGCACAGCGTACCTTTCGACGTAACCGTGGCGCTGGTTTCGGAAAGCACTTTTCCGTCAATATCCTTCAGCGTGGCCCTGACTTTCTCCAAAGACGCTGCCGACATCTCGATCTCGCAGTATAATCTTCCGAACGCAAAATCATCGGCCAGCTCAGTCCTGATGAAAACATCGCGCACATGATTTTTTTCCCTTTCAAGCAGGTAAACATCCCTGAAAATGCCTGAAAGTCTCCAGAAGTCCTGATCTTCAAGGTAACTTCCGTCGCACCATTTCAGCACCATGACTGTAATGCGGTTTCTGCCCTGCCGGATAAATTCGGTTACGTCAAATTCTGAAGTCATATGGCTGACCTGGCTGTAACCCACGAAGTCGCCGTTTATCCAGAGATAAAAGCAGGAATTCACACCTTCAAAATTGAGGTAATATTTTTTGGCAGGGTTTTTGGAGATCACAAAAAAGTCCCTTGAATAGATGCCTGCCGGATTTTCCACGGGTACGAACGGCGGATCGTAGGGAAACGGGTATCGCACGTTTGAATAGTTGGGCTTGTCATAGCCGTGCATCTGCCAGTTGGACGGAACAATCAATTCGTCCCAGCACGATATATCATAATCGGCGGAATGAAATCCGTCCTCAACGTTATGTACGGATTCATAATACCTGAATTTCCAGGAACCATTTAATGTGCGGAAGAACCTGGAACGGCCCCTTATACCGTCTTCAGCTTTATCCGCGCTTTCGTAGGGAATAAAATACGCGCGTGGGTTTTCACAGTTAACATGCAAAATTTTCGGGTTTTCCCAGTATTTTTCCCATTTAAACATGTTTACACCCCCATAACCTAATTGTATATTCATGGGACCAAGTGGTCAACATAATCAGAACGGAGGTGGGGGCGTCCAGGGGAGAACGCCCCGATCGTAAGTTACTTCGAAACAAAAGGTATTTGCTCAATCAACCTTTTTATTTCGGTGTCAAGGCGGTTTCCGGCTTCACCAAGGCGGCTGCCGGCGTTACCGGCGTTATCGGGAACCATCCTGTTGTAGAGTCTTCCTATTTCGCTGGAGTGTTCTGCCTTTTCGCTGATATAGATGTTCTTTGCCTTCGGGTCCAGCTGTCTGACCCTTTTTGCGATGTCTTTCTTCAGTTTTTCAATACTGCTGCGTGTCCTGGCCCGTACGGGAACAAAACCGATTATTACGTCGTCACCCGATGTTACAACATTTACATCCTTAATATCGCCGTTACGTTCCAGCATGTTCCTTATATTGTCCGCGCGTGTCCTGGCATCATTGTTACCGGTAGCGCCAATGTTGTTGTCATTGTTAAGCCCGTCGTTGAGCCCGTCGCCTAACCGGTCATTGCCCGGCGTTGCATTAGGCAAAAGGTCATTACCCGGCGATGTACCCGGGGTCATGTTACCCTTGTCAAACAGCCTGGTGCCGATGCCTTCATTTTCAGTACCGCCCATTCGGTTCCCCTTGATGTCCGTATCCGGCTGCCTGCCTGTCCTGTCGGGCATTGCGCAGCCTGCCGTCATGAGAAGAAAAATGCAGGCGCAAAGAAATGCAGCAATTTTCAAAACTCCGGTTTTCATTTGACCACCTCCAGGCTTTATTTTTTGCAATCTGATAGTTTTAATTAAGGGAATTTATACATTGGTTTTTTGTGAAAAGGCCGTTTGTTGACTTGCGGCAGACGACTTTAATATAATTTATTTGCAGTTTATTACAGCTTATTTTGGAGTTCTTTTTCGGAAAAATAATCATGGGAGAAGATAAAATGAGTATTCAGGCAGACATTGTATTTTTTAACGGCAAAATTTATACCATGGATGAAAAAAATACCGTTGCAGAAGCACTGGCCGCGAAGGACGGAAAACTGGTATACGTCGGGAAGACCGCTGATGCAATGCGGTTTGTGAGTGAAAAAACCAGAAAAGTAGATTTAAAAGGCCGGGCAGTTATTCCGGGAATGACCGACACCCATTGCCATATCCTGCGGGCAGGGCTCAGTGAACTGAGAGCCCCGATTTTTATGCCCCGGTCAGTTAAAGAGCTGCTGGAAGGCGTCAGGGAAAGGGCTGGCAGGCTTGCCCCCGGCCGGTGGATTTACCTGAGAAATATTTATCCCACGAGACTCGAGGAACACCGTTTTCCCACCCTTGCCGAACTGGATGCGGCCGCGCCTGACAATCCCGTTTTTGCCGACGGCGCTTTCGCGGGGCAGGCAAACAGCTGTGCGCTCAAAATCCTTGGGATTTCTGATGACAGCATTATCCGCGACAGCTCGGGAAAACCAACGGGCCTTATCCTGGATCCCGGGTATCAAATCCGCAGGTTTGAACCCGTGGCTGAATACACTGATGAAGAACGCTGCCTCGCCCTGGAGAAAATGTCTGCCCAATATAACAGGTACGGTATCACGGCCGCAGTTGAAGGCATGACTTCGGAGGACGTCGTGGAGACGGTCAATCGGCTGTACGGCAAGGGAAAACTGAATATCAGATTATCCTATACGTGCCTGGTGAAGTCGGATAAGGAAGCGGCGCAGGCGGTGAAGAGACTCCGCGACACAGTAAAAACGCCTGAGCAGTGGGCAAAGCTTTCATTCCTGAAAGTTATGGTTGACGGCGGAATTCTGACGGGAACTTCGTTTATGAGAGACCCTTACGAGGACAGGGAAGGCGTCTTTGGAATAAACATACCGGGATACCGCGGGCTTGTGAGGTTAAATTCCGATGAAATTGCAGCCGTTGCCCGGGTAGCTGCCAGGGAGAACCTGCAGATGACTGCCCATGCGATAGGAGATGCAGCCGTGGACCTTATGCTTGAAGCCTATCAAAAGGTTGACCGGGATCATCACGTCAGGGACAGGAGGTTCTCGATCATACACTGCGATTTTACCGAAAAGGCGACCCTTGAGAAGATCCGCGACATGGGCATACAGATATTCTTCCAGCCCGCTTGGCATTTCAAAGACGCGGTGGTGCTCGGCAAGGTCCTGAACAAAAGGACCATGGACAGTTTCATGACTTACAGGGATTATGTCGAAATGGGAATAAGCGCCGCCGGCGGAAGCGACCACATGATAATGCATGATTCCATGCTGTCCCAGAACCCATACAACCCGTTTATGGCGCTGTACAACATGGTTACGAGGAAAACCGAGGATGGCGCGGTTGTGGGCGCTGAGCAGAGAATAACAAGGGAACAGGCTTTAAGGATGTATACCGTTGCGGGAGCGTATGCCACGTTTGACGAAGACAAAAGGGGAATGCTCCGGGAAGGCATGTATGCTGATTTCGCCGTGCTTACGCGGGATTATTTCCAGTGCGAAGAAGAGGAGATTCCCGGTATTGAATCCGAACTGACGGTAGTAAACGGAAGAGTCGTTTACGGCGACGGGAGGTTTTAATCATGCTTTTGGCAGACAAATGGAAGGATTATGAACTTATAGACACCGGTAACGGGGAAAGGCTGGAGCGTTGGGGTCTGTACATTTTAAGAAGGCCTGATCCCCAAATTATCTGGCCCGTTAAAGAGGAAACCGACGCATGGAAAAATGTCGACGCCCATTACCACCGCAGCAGCAGCGGCGGCGGGAGCTGGGAGTTCCGGCGCAAACTCCCTGACCGGTGGACGTTGTCCTACGGTCCGTTATCTTTTTATATACACCTTACAGGGTTCAAGCACACGGGTTTGTTTCCCGAACAGGCTGCCAACTGGGAATGGATGATGAGCAAGATTAAATCAGCCCAACGACCTGTCAAGGTGCTGAATCTTTTTGCCTATACGGGCGGTGCCACTGTTGCGGCCGTTTATGCCGGCGCTGAAGTATGCCACGTGGACGCGGCAAAGGGAATGGTGCAATGGGCCAAGGAAAATGTTAGACTTTCGGGTTTGGCCGACAGACCCGTGAGATTTATAACCGACGATGTTATAAAATTTGTCCGCCGCGAAAAAAGAAGGGGCAATTTCTACGATGCAGTAATAATGGACCCTCCGTCCTACGGGAGGGGACCAAAGGGCGAAGTATGGAAAATAGAGGACCAGCTTTATGATTTTGTAGAGGAATGCGTCGGCGTTATGTCCGAATATCCGCTGTTTTTCCTGATTAATTCATATACGACCGGTTTTTCGCCCATTGTTCTCGAAAACATCCTCAAAATGACGATACCGGCGAAATTCGGCGGACATGTATCTTCAGGAGAAGTTGGAATCCCGGTTTCATCCACGGGGCTGGTTTTGCCCTGCGGAACATACGGCAGATGGGAGGCTTAGCATTGAAAAACGGAGACAATTCCGGTATCGTGATTATTTACGAGGACAACCATCTCCTTGTGGTGGAAAAACCGTTCAATGTTGCTTCCCAGGGGGACGAAACCGGCGACCCCGACATGATGCGGCTGCTCAAAAATTACCTGAAGGAGCGGTACAACAAACCCGGCAACGTTTTTTTGGGGCTTGTCCACAGGCTCGACAGACCGACGGGAGGTCTTATGGTTTTTGCGAAAACGTCAAAAGCTGCGTCGAGGCTGTCTGAACAGATAAGAAACCGGACTTTTGAAAAAACCTACATGGCAGTGGTGCATGGCGTACCGGAAAGGCCCGAAGGCATGTTGAGACATTTTCTCGTCAAGGACAATGAAACAAACATTGTGCATGTGGCACAGCCTGAAGACGCAGGAGCCAGGGAAGCCCTGCTCGAATACAGGCTGCTCGGCGCGAGGGACAATCTGAGCCTTGTCAGGATCAATCTCCACACCGGTCGGCCACACCAGATAAGGGTACAGTTTTCGGCTATCGGCCATCCCCTGTTTGGAGATCAGAAGTATGGATCGGAATTTTCGTCGCCGGGACAGCAGCTTGCCCTCTGGTCATATTCGATAACCCTTGTTCATCCTACCAGGAAAGAACCTTTGACATTTAGGCTAAATCCGCCGGACATTTACCCGTGGCGCCTGTTTGCCGGACTTTATAAAGGCTGAAATATCAGCCTTTTTTTATTTGCGTTTTAGTTTTCCGCTATATCGGCAATAATGCCGATATAGCGATATTGCATAAG
Organism: Bacillota bacterium; assembly: GCA_023623175.1. Lineage (GTDB taxonomy): Bacteria > Bacillota > Clostridia > Acetivibrionales > JAMNXU01 > JAMNXU01. The sequence goes on along the minus strand of JAMNXU010000023.1, from coordinate 14,364 downwards.
GCCGGAACAAGGATGAAACATTTTTGCCTGTCAAAACGTCTTAATTTATAAATTGCATTTTCAGAGATACTCGGGTAAGGAGGAGCAGAATGAAGTCATATACCTGTTCGGAAATAGGCATGCTTTTGGGAGCGGGAATAGGGGGATGCCTTGCAGCCGCCGGATATTTGCTGACCGGGGAAGCCCTTTTTTTCGGGATAACGGCGATTACTACCGCTGCCGGCATTTTGCTCGGCAGGATTATGGACAGGAATTTAAAAAACAGGGAGAACATTGAGGCGCGCCTTTCCGAGGTGGTTGCCGACAATTCATGGGCGGAATATAAGAGAAAACAGCAATGAATTAGAGAAAGCGGCAAATGAATTGTGGTACACGGGGACTGTGTGTGGGACACGGGGACGGTTCCTGTGGGACACGGGGACGGTTCCTGTGTACCGGATACCGATAACGGGGGAGGCAATGGAACGGTTCCTCAGTCCTGGTGAGATAACGGGCAACGATCCGCACGAAAAAGGGTTGTCCTCCCGGGACAGAGGAACGGTTCCGCTGTCCCCACCATATTAAGCGGTCTGTACAAAGATACGGGGATGATTCTCCTGTTTTACACCGGAGAATCATCCCCGTATCTTATTTTGAATAGGGCAGGGTAACCCATTTTATGTCCCATTAAATGGGGCAGGGGAACCATCTCTGTGTCCCGGGATTTCTCCATGTTCATGGAGAACCGTCCTGTTGCCCGTGGTGGGACAAGAGAACCGTCCCCGTGTCCCACGCTGGGACAGGAGAACCGTCCCCGTGTCCCGGTGTGCCTGGTTAGCCCAGTGTATTGTCCAGGAACATCATTATGACAAAACCGACGAGCAGCGCATGGGTTGCGAGCTTGGAATACTTGCTGTTGCTCTGGGTTTCGGGTATTATTTCGTGGCTGATAACAAACAGCATGGCGCCGGCGGCAAAAGCCATGGCGAACGGCATAAGCGGTTTTGAAATGTTCACGATGCTCACGCCGAGCAAGCTTCCGACAGGCTCCACAAGACCCGTTGCCAGGGAGATTAAAAATGCCTTCCACCGTGAATACCCTTCTCTTATAAGGGGCAGGGCGACTGCGAGCCCCTCGGGGAAATTCTGAAGGCCGATGCCTATCGCAAGGCTTAACCCGTTTTTAATGTTGTCGCTGCCGAATCCGACTCCGACAGCAAGGCCTTCAGGAAAATTATGTATGGTAATTGCGAGGATAAACAACCATATTTTTCGCAGCCGCATTTTTCTTGAAAGGCTTTCATCGGCCTCGATGGAATTGGACAGCAGGTTGCTGTTCGGGAAGAACTTGTCTGCCAGATCGAGGAATATTCCGCCGGCCAGGATGCCCACAAGTACAATCGACGGTCCACGGATTCCATCTCCTCCTGCTTCGATGGCGGGTACAATCAGGCTGAAGGAAGTTGCCGCGAGCATGACTCCGGCTGCTGCCCCGAGCGCCGCATCCAGCAATTTCTTTTCAACGTTTTTCATAAAGAATACCAAAAGTCCTCCGACGCCGGTAAAAAGACCTGCGGCGGTACCAGCCAGAACACCCAGCAGAATTATGTTAAGCCGTGACAGGAAACTGAGCATTTTTTACCCTCCGTTTTTTTATCTATATCAGATTATGTAATTGTGAAGAAAATGTGTTTATCCTTCCGGGTTGTGGTTGGATGACGGTACGCCTTCATCGGAGGCGAAGTTTATGGTAAAATCGTAAATAATTATTTTACGGGTTAAGGCAAAGGGTGAATGAAGATGCTGTTGAGAGTCAGAAAGTCCGATATCAACGGAACCATAGCGGTTCCCGGCTCAAAATCCCACACGATAAGGGCAGTGTTCCTGGGAAGTCTCGCGAAAGGCGTGTCGGAAGTAATAAAACCTCTGCATTCAGAAGATGCGCATTCGGCGATAAATGTCTGCCGCATGTTCGGGTCAAAAATAGAGGTGCAGGATGATAAGCTGGTCATCGACGGTTCAGGCGGTTTTGCCAGGATCCCCGACGACGTGGTCAACGTGGGGAATTCGGGAACGACACTGAGGATCGGAATGATGGCGGCGGGTCTTGTTGACGGTTGTTCCGTTTTTACCGGCGACGCCCAGATAAGGTCAAGGCCGCTTGGATCTTTAATCAGGGCAATGAACAACCTTGGGGCCGAGGTTTTTTCAACAAGGGGCAATGATTCCGCGCCCGTGGTGGTAAAAGGACGACTGAAGGGCGGAAAAACGGAACTTGACGCTGTTACTTCGCAGTATTTGTCGTCGGTTCTGATAACCTCTCCGCTCCTGGAAAAAGATACGGAAGTTATAGTTACAAGGCTGAATGAAGTTCCCTATGTCGAGATGACGCTGTGGTGGCTCGACAAACTTGGTATACAGTATGAAAACTGGGACTTCAGGCATTTTTACATAAAGGGAAGACAGAGCTACAAGCCTTTCAAGGAAACCATTCCGGGCGATTTTTCATCGGCGACCTTTTTCATGGTGCTGGCCGCGATAACGGGCGGAGAAATCCTTGTTCAGAATCTCGACATCACGGATAAACAGGGCGACAAAGCTGTAATTGACTATCTTTCTGCCATGGGAGCCAGGGTTACCATGGAGAACGGCGCAGTGCGAATAAAAGGCGGAAACCTTAAAGGCATAGAAATAGATATGAACGCCACACCGGATGCGCTTCCGGCCATGGCTGTCGCAGGATGCTTTGCCGAAGGAGAAACAAGGCTTGTCAATGTGCCCCAGGCAAGGATCAAGGAAACGGACAGGATCAGGGTAATGTACGAGGAACTGACAAAAATGGGAGCTGACATTGAAGAACTTGAAGACGGCCTCGTCATAAGGCGCAGTGATTTGAAAGGGTGTCGCCTTAACGGCCATTTTGATCATCGTATTGTCATGGCTCTTGCAGTTGCAGGACTGAATGCTTCCGGGGAAACTGTAATCGATACTGCAGAGGCAATAAACGTCACGTTCCCGGATTTTGTACAGCTTGTTCAGAAGTGTGGCGGCGATATAGAATTGCTATAAAAATAGTTTGCATTCAGGCCGAAAAATTAATCTTTTTTGCAGAAAACAAGAGGAAAATAGAGAATGTTTGTCGAATATCCAAATACACAAAAAGCTTGACAAGGACTGATGTACCTGTGTCTGAACCTATTTCGGTACTGATTGCGGACGACAACGTTGAGTTTGCCGGGCTGCTGAAAAAGTATATCAACCGGGAAAGCGATCTCAAGGTTGTGGGAATAGCCGGCGACGGTCTTGAAGCAGTGGATTTGACGGCTTCCCTTACTCCTGACGTGGTTATCCTTGATTTGATAATGCCCAATCTTGACGGCATAGGAGTTCTGGAAAGAATCTCGGCAATGGGCATTAATCCAAAACCTGTTTTTATAATACTTTCCGCAATTGGACTGGACGTATTTGTCAGGAGAGCAATCTTACTGGGAGCGGAATATTACCTTGTAAAGCCTTTTGATGTTTCTGTGCTTTTAAAAAGAATACGGCAGCTGGTTGCGGAAAGATCGGCCAAAATGAACCTTCACGAATGTTTTACAATAAGCCGGGACGGCACTGCTACAAAGCCCTATGAACTTGAGGAAACGGAATACAGGATAACGGCACTGCTGCATAAAACAGGGATTCCCGCACACTTGAAAGGTTACAAGTACATACGCGAGGCTGTTTTATACACGGTGAAGAATTCGAAAACAACGTTTCCGGTTACAAAGGTTATTTATCCCCTTGTAGCGAAAAAATTTAACACATCACCCCAAAAAGTCGAACGGGCGATAAGAAGCGCAATTGAAAGCGCCTGGGCCAAAAAAGCCGATACCTCAGACGGAATATTTGACAAGTCAAGGAAACCTACAAACTCGGAATTTCTCGCCCTGATGGCTGACAGGGTCAGAATGGCGACGTTTTGACGACTTATGATAAAAATGCGTTATTGTCTCAAAAAGTAGAAAGTCCGGTATTTATACAATACCGGACTTTCCTATGTAATTGCTGATTTATTTGTTTACTATTTCCTTTAAACCTTTGCCTGCTTTGAATACTGGTGCTTTCGATGCGGGGATGGTGATTTCTTCCTTGGTCTGGGGATTTCTTCCCTTTCTTGCAGCTCTCTGCCTTACTTCAAAAGTACCGAAACCGACAAGAACAACTTTTTCTCCCTTTTGCAGAGATTCTTCAACTGTTGAAATGAAAGCGTTGAGGGCAGCTTCGCTAGTTTTCTGATTCAAGCCAGTCTTGGCTGCAATGGCTTTTGTTAAATCAGCTTTATTCATTTTCATAACCTCCTAAATTTGGAATTCGACATTATTTTATAATGAAAGTATGGTAAAGTCAAGCATTTCAATACAAATTAGGAATTTGGGACTGTTTTTATCTGTAAAAAATACCATGTAAATTGTCTTAATATGGTGAATTTTGCACACAAATAATGTCGTTACATTTCCAACGGTGGTATGACTTTTATTTCAACGTCATTCAGCATTGCAGCCAGCTTGCTTCGAAACTGGTTTTCGCTGCGCTTGTCAGGTGATTCGCCGAGAATGACGCAGTTTATATCGTTTTCCCGGGCAAAATCCACTATTGTTTGCACTATATTGTCTGACCTCAGGACAGTGAGGTTGGCTCCCACGGATTTTGAAATATTAAACAGGTATTCGAGGGCTTCTCCTTCCTTTGCGTTGTCAAGGAAGTTCCAGTCGTTTCTTGCTACGTGCAGCACAAAAAGCTGACCACCGGATTGAAGCAAAATATTATGGGCCGATCTTATCAGCCTTTCACAGGTCTTTTGCTTGGTGACGCAAACCAGAATGTTCTTTTTTTCTGCCAAAGCTGTTCCCTTCCCTTTTAATTATTATAGACGGCTTATTACAACTGGTTCAGCCATTTAAGGCAATGCAGCGTGTATTTGAAATCGCTTTTTAAACAGCAGGGATATTTTATCGCTCCAATGTAATTATATATTAAATAGACTTGAAAATCGGGGAATTTTCCAAATGTTCATCGAAAATTTACAAACCGGTGCAACCGTCATGGCGGAAATGGCGTGGGAATGCTTTCAGCAGGCAGTGTAAACTTGCATTTGGAAAAGCCGTGTAATAGAATTTAGTATATCAAATTTTATTGATTTTACTGCAAAAACTCAATTTGCACAGATTCTTTGAAATCAGCGACGTCTCGGCTCGCGTCTCAAACGAACGAACCACATACGCGCCTCCTGCGCCAGGAGTGGTCCTTTCGGAGGCATCCAGCCTCCGAATCGTTTTCGACGCTGCGGCGCGACGGCTGATTTATCAACTCATCTTTTATAGCAAATTTCGTTTTTGCAGTAAGATCATTTGGGCCCTTTCGGGGGCATCCAGCCTCACCAGGATGTTTAATCGGAGGTTATTATGAGGGAAATACATGTCGATACAGTTGTCAATGCGGTTGAAAAGCTTTGCATGCAGGCTAATTACCGGTTGTGCGAGGATATTTACTGCGCGCTGGAGAGCGCCTGTGAAAACGAGCAGTCCGAGCTGGGCAGGGAAATACTCCGGCAACTGAAGGGGAATGCGGATCTTGCCCGGCAGAAGCAGATGGCCATTTGCCAGGATACGGGGATGGCCGTGTTTTTTATTGAATTGGGCCAGGAAGTGCGCATTGTAGGAGGAAGCCTGACCGAAGCGATCAATGAAGGGGTGAGAAGGGGTTATAAGAACGGTTACCTGAGGAATTCCGTCGTTGGCGATCCCATAGAAAGGATAAACACCGGCGATAATACGCCCGCTGTAATTCATTATGAAATCGTGGAGGGGGACCGTTTGAAAATCAGTTTTGCTCCAAAGGGTTTCGGCAGTGAAAACATGAGTGCGCTGAAGATGCTTAAGCCTTCCGACGGACTTGGAGGCGTGAAAAAATTCGTGTTAGAAACCGTGGAAAAAGCCGGACCGAATCCATGTCCCCCGGTAGTCGTTGGAGTGGGAATAGGAGGAACAATGGAAAAAGCCGCTATTCTGGCCAAGAAGGCGTTGCTCAGGCCCATTGGCACAACCGTTGGAAATCGCCCCCGTTATGTTGCGGAGCTGGAAAAAGAGCTGCTTGAAACCATCAATAAAACCGGGATCGGCCCTGCGGGACTCGGAGGCACGACCACGGCGCTCGGTGTAAATATAGAAGTGTTTCCTACGCATATTGCAGGCTTGCCCGTCGCAGTGAATATCAGCTGCCATGCAACGAGGCACGGGGAAACAGTATTATGATTTTAAAGGGGTATGGATATGATTCATTATATTGAAACACCTTTAACCACTGAAAAGGTAAGACAGATCAAAGCCGGCGACAGGGTGGTGATAAACGGTATAGTATATACGGCCAGGGATGCGGCACACAAAAAAATGGCGGAGCTCATTGAAAGGGGAGAGCAGCTGCCTTTTGACATTAGCGGTCAAATTATATATTACGTGGGTCCGTGCCCTGCGAGACCCGGGGAGGTTATCGGTTCGGCAGGTCCAACCACGAGCGGAAGGATGGACGCCTATGCTCCGAAACTTATTGAGCTCGGCCTTAAGGGAATGGTGGGAAAAGGCTTAAGAAGCGAGGATGTCATCAAAAGCATGAAAAAGTACGGCGCCGTATATCTCGGAGCCATAGGCGGAGCGGGAGCGCTTATTGCCCGTTCCGTAATAAAGCAGGAGATGGTCGCCTTTCCCGAACTTGGTCCCGAGGCGATCAGGAAACTCACCGTGAAGGATTTTCTGACAATTGCGATTATTGATGCTTCGGGCAATAATCTGTACGAAACGGGACCGGCTCGATACAGGAGATTATGAAAAGAAAGATTATAAAAAAATTAAGAGAGATTAAAAAAATAAAAAGATCCTGAAAAATATAAAAAGATCCTGGTATTGGGATGGTATTTCCTGAATTTTTTGCGGTAATTGTTTTTCATTGTTTGCTGGTGGTATATTAAAAGCAGCAGGGTGTGTTTTACAGGGGTATAAATTTTATTGGGCATAGTGTATAATAACCATGTTAAATAATTAGACGAGGAGTTGATATTAATGCAGAAAGTAACACCCGATATGATTATTTCCGATATATTGAAAATTGACAGGGGTACTGCGCCGATACTGCTCAAAACAGGAATGCACTGCCTGGGCTGTCCTTCCTCTATGGGAGAAACTCTTGCCGAAGCATGCGCTGTACATGGTGTGGATGTAAACGAAATCGTTCGGGAATTGAACGAGTATCTTGAGAAAAAGCAGAATCAATAACAATACTGAAAAATAAGACCTTAGCGTCTTGTTTTTTCATTGCCGAAAGAACTCACCCTTGTTAAAAACGAAAATGGGACACGTTATAATCCATAGCGTGTCCTTTTTTGAACAATCATGTGCAATTTGATCGCCGGACATGCGCGCAGTCGCAGGAATTTTTGAAAGAAGAGTCAGGCACAAGAACAGAGGTATCGCAAATTCGTGCCTGGAAAATTCACCGGAATAGAAAAAACCTCTGAAACCAAAAGGTTACAGAGGTTTTGGTGAGCCATCCGCGATTCGAACGCGGGACACCTTGATTAAAAGTCAAGTGCTCTGCCTACTGAGCTAATGGCCCAAAAAATCAGGTTTCAACAACAAGTACATATGATACATTATGTATGGGCATTTTGTCAATGCTTTTTTGAAAGAATTCTATGCAGTATTAGGGCTTAACAGTTACTTTTCCGAAGAGAAATCTCTTTTCACGGGAAATCTGTTCGGCGATCGCGCCGATCAGATCATTGGCCCAGGCACCGCCGGAAAGAGCTTCAAGCATCAGTTCGCCTTCAATGAAGCACAGCCGGTCCTGCAGCGTATAGAATTCGTTCATCAGGAAAATGGCGTAACGGACAAGCCGGGCGGGTCCATAGGCCATGTACCTTGTTACTCCGTCCGCGCGTGTGATTTGACGCGCTCCCACGCTCAAATTGTTCCTGATGGCGGATGCAATGGATTCGAAACTGTCGTCGGCTGCGAATACAATGCTGTAGCTTTCGCCCAAACGGGTATTGTTATGAGCGTCGGTTGCTCCCACCACGGGCATGTTGCATCCCCTGTCGCGCTCCTCGGAATACAGTACGCCCTGCAGGAAATCCTTATCTCCGTCATCCACGCCGGTTATTTCCCAGGCGTCAGCACAGCCTTCACGCATCAGGAGGCGGGACAGGGTAACGGGTATATACGGAGCATCCTTTTCATTAGGCCAATAGGGATGTGCCAGTATTCCCACTCCGCCCTGTTTGCGGATTTCATCGAAAACCCAGCGTTCCACGGCGTATTCCAGGGGATTTACGTCCGGAGGAAACGGATCATGGTTTTCAAGGTATTTCTTAGCTTCTTCAACTATTTCGTCATATCTTTCTTCAAGCATTTTGGTTATGCATTCGCGTGCTCCGAAACTTACAATGTGCATCCTGTGGTTTTTATTGTGCACTTCTTCTCCATTAAAAATTTTCAAACCAGTGTTAATTTTTGAAAGTTTTTTCCGGATGGGTTCTGCGGGCTGAAGCTGGTAATGATCGGCCAGCGCTGCAAATTCCATGCCGGCGCGGCGGGCATAGGCATACATGAATTCGGCGGGCTGTTTTCCATCGGACCAGTTGCTGTGCATATGGATTTCGCCTTTAAGGGGTGTCAGACTGTACAAATCCTCATGGAGGGAATATATTTTGAAAAGGGCAAGCAGTGTATCAGTTTCTTCGATCGTTTCTATAACTTTTATGTAATATTCCTGTTCTTCATTAAATTCATAGTCAAAAGTAAGGTATCCGTTCTCGATTCGGTAATCGATCTTCATTTCTCTCAGTACTGCTCTTTCAACAGTACCGATTTCTCTAGGAAAAACTTCGACCGTGTACTTCCTGCCAGGTTTAAAGGTACCGCCGATAACCGGCCTTCCGAGGACATTGATACTCGGTTCATCGTCGCCGGTTATGTTTCTGCTCACAATGCGTATGGTACTTGTCTTGCCTGCAGGGACTACGAGCGGGTAAATGCTGTAATTCTCACTGTTTTTTTTCATTATTTTCACATCCTCACACTGAATTTTGTTCGAAAGGTACATTAGTTTAATAAAAGATACTTGCCTTAATAATATTGTATTTGCATTTCTGATGATAAACAAGCGGATTTGAAAATGTAATCGATTTAATTAATGAAGCGAAATAAAATTCATATGCATAATAATGCGAAATAAAATTTATATGAAGGAATGTTTGCTAAATACAGTATTAAATTCTTTAACCTAAACACTTGACATTTAACCATGCCGCGGATAAAATAGTCTTTGCAGTGCTTATACGGCCCATTGGTCAAGCGGTTAAGACACCGCCCTTTCACGGCGGTAACAGGGGTTCGAGTCCCCTATGGGTCACCAGAAAAACAAACCAAAAAAACTTAACGGTTTGTCGGCAAAGTGTATGGCCCGGTAGTTCAGTTGGTTAGAATGCCAGCCTGTCACGCTGGAGGTCGAGGGTTCGAGCCCCTTCCGGGTCGCCACATTTGCTGTAAATAATACAAATTTACAAAGGATTAAAATTAAAAATGCTGGTGTAGCTCAGTAGGTAGAGCAGCTGACTTGTAATCAGCAGGTCGGGGGTTCGAGTCCGTCCACCAGCTCCAGGGGAGATACCCAAGTGGCCAAAGGGGGCAGACTGTAAATCTGTTGTCGATGACTTCGATGGTTCAAATCCATCTCTCCCCACCAAAAAGCGCTTGCTTCATGCAAGCGCTTTTTTACATGCATTATTCCGGAACACGCGGGACACGGGGACGGTTCTCCGGGACACGGGGACGGTTCTCTTGTCCCACTTTAACCATTCCGGACACGGAATCAAATTATTGTTATCTATATATAACTTTCCTGTATATTACAAAATTCCATATCACAATCATGCCCATCACCATGGCCTTGGAGAGCGCGGGCAAAATGCCGATGACATCTGCAAGAATGTGTATCGCATAGTTTGAAATCAGCAAATTAACTATAAAAAGCGCTATATACATTACCAGCTGCCTGTCAATCCTGCCCCTGGACTCAAAGGACCAAACCCTGTTAAGTGCAAAACTCAGGACAAGGCCCGCCGTCATGCCCGCCGTGTTTGATACATACAGGGCTTTGGTGAGAAAGAATAAAATGTTGAAAATAAGATATTCAAGCAAGGCGGCGGAAATTCCAGTAATTAAATAGCGAACAAACTGTTTTGATATTCGTGCGGAAAAAAGGCCGGACAACGGCCTTCCATGGAACCTGGTCAATTTTATGCTTCCCTTCTTAATCATTTCCTTCTTTAATATTTTGTAAGTTTTTGAGAACAGTTTTTGAGAACCGTCCCCTTATTTGTTCGCGTTGTCAAGTTCCTGTTTGAGCAGCGCTATTTCCTGGGCCAGCCGGGTTATTTTTTCCGACTGATTGGATATCACCGCTGTTAAGTGGAGGTTGTAAATGAGCAGGTAGACGAGCCCGAACAAAAACAGCAGCGACGGAGGATTTTTGATGTCAAGCCATTCGGCCAAAGTGTTTATTATTTTCGGTGTGCTCGAAAGAATCAGCACAATAATGCTCATTATGATCCAGAGCAGCGAATAGCGTTCCTGCAGGCGGTTTTTTCTGACAAGTTCGATTACTGTAATGAGGAAAGTGATGCTGAAAACGATTGATATGGAGTAAACATTAATCATGGCCTGTTTTCCGGCAAAACCGGGTTACCTCCTTATTTCATTGCCTTGGTTGAACGTATGGACTCTATCAGAAGCGAAAAGCTGACCTTAACCATGTAATAGACTGACCGAAAGGGAGTAATGGAAGAGTTTCCCGCACTGCGCCTGCGCATTTCCACGGGCAGTTCCATGACCCTGAATTTCTTGCGGTGCAGCTTGAGGAGCACATCGACTTCGGGGTAGTCGGAAGGATAGTGCCTCGAAAAATACTCTATGATTTCTTTGTTGACCGCGCGGAAACCCGAAGTCGTATCTTTTATTTTTTTGCCCGTAAGCAGGCTTACGAGCGCGGAGAAAAATATCATGCCCGTCCTGCGGGTCAGCGACGACTTGTATGACGTCGTTTCCACGTATCTCGAGCCTATTACCATGTCGGCTTCTCCTGAAAAAACGGGTTCAAGGATTTTCCTGATATAGGCCGGATCGTGCTGGCCGTCGCCGTCCACCTGGACGGCTACATCGTACTGCTTGTTGTAAGCGTAAAGATAGCCTGTCTGCATCGCTCCTCCTATACCGAGGTTGAACGGGAGATTGGCGACCAGGGCGCCTTCTTCGCGGGAAATTGCAGCCGTATTGTCCCTGGATCCGTCATTTACCACTAGAATATCGGCTTCGGGCACATGTTGCCTGACCTGCCTTATAACAGACGCAATGGATTTTTCTTCGTTATAAGCGGGAATAATGACCAAAATTTTCAATCCATTACCTCCATTCGGGAGTTGAAAAGTACAGAAAAACCGAATCCAATTTGAGTATACCATAACTGTATATATGTCTGCAAAAGGAGGAATTTTGAAGTTAAAAATGGTTTGAATTTTAAAAGAAACGACGTTGCATAATAGATTAACGGGACGATTATCAGGCCGGCATCGATTTTCAGGCCGACACAAATAAACAAAAGGAACAGGAAATGAACAATGAATCTGCGTAGGACAGTTTTTTTAATCTGCGCTTTTTTACTGCTTATTCTGTTTACGAGCGGGGTTGCGGCATTGTACAGCTTTTACGGAAAAAAACCCGCTCCGATTGAAAAGGAAGATACCGATGAATCCAAAAATGGCAAAAACAGCATTGAATACCCGGAAATACTGGAGGCCAGGACCTACAGCTCGCCGGCAAATCTGCTCGTGCTTGGAGTCGACGAGGACGGCTTAAGGTCCGATGTAATGATGCTTGTCAACTATGATCCGGGCGAAAACATTGTGAATGTGCTCTCAATAGCGCGGGACACGCGCATTTATGTCGACGGAAAACCGCAGAAGATAAATGCCCTGATAGGCATGGGCGGCGAAATATTAACAATTCAGGCCGTGGAGAAGTTAACGGGGATCCGGCCTGATTATTACCTGACTTTGAATTTCAGGGGTTTCAGGGAAATAATCGACGTTCTCGGCGGCGTAGAGGTGGATGTGCCGTTGCCAATGCATTATGACGACGCTTCGCAGAACCTGCATATTCACCTTGAAAAAGGCCGGCAGCTCCTGGACGGCAAAAAAGCCGAACAGTTCATACGATACCGCAAGGGCAACAGCGCAGCCCAGGGATATGCCGACGGGGACCTTGGAAGGATAAGGGCGCAGCAGACGCTGATCAGGGAACTGGTCGCCCAAAAACTGAAACTGCGCTATTTATCCAAAATTGATGACATTTATTCGATTGTGAAGAAATATGTGAAGACGAACGTGACCCTTTCCGACATATACAAGTATCTGGACGGGGTTAAAGATATAAAGCCCGAAAACATAAAATTTTTTACAAATCCCGGCACACCGCGGATAATTGACGGAATTTCCTATTATATCTGCGATGTCAGCGGGACAAGGGAGATTATAAAAAACCATTTTAAGAAATAGTTTGTAATCTGACTGGTTGCAATCTAAACAGCTTGCCATTTAATCAGGTAATAACCTGAGCAAGCTGCAGTTAAAACGGGCTGACATTGCGACCTGTCGCATTGTTTTGATTTATGCTAAAATAAATTGTGGATTATGCATGATCAATGATTGGTTTTTCTGCTGTACAGGGCTTTTGAATGTTTTTCCGCAAAACAGAAGTATACGGTGGGTCAAAATGTATGATTGGAATCAGCTTGTCGAAGACTGTAACAATTGCCGAAGGTGCGACCTTCATAAACAACGGAAAAATTGCGTAATCGGAAGGGGAAACGTAAACGCGAGGGTCATGTTTATAGGGGAAGGTCCCGGCGAGCAGGAGGATCTGCAGGGGCTACCCTTTGTAGGTCCCGCGGGGCAACTGCTTGATTTGCTGCTTGATGCTCTGTCCTTTCCCAAAGACTCGTATTATATCGCCAATATAGTGAAATGCCGACCTCCGCTCAACAGGGTTCCCACCGACGAGGAAGCGGAGCAGTGTCTTCCCTTCCTGCGCAGGCAGGTTATCCTGGTCAAACCCAGGATAATAGTGTGCCTTGGAGCCACGGCCATGAAGTACGTAATAGACCGTGAGGCGCGCATAACCCATATAAGGGGCCAATGGATCGAGAGAAAAGGCTACTGGATGATCGCAACCTTCCACCCTGCCGCGCTGCTGAGGGATGAGTCCAAGAAAATCCCGGCATGGGAGGATTTTAAGAAGGTAAGATTGAAACTTGATGAAATCATGGGTGAAGGGGATTTTCCGGTAAAAACACAATTTACAAATATTAGTTGAGATCAGGATCGTCCCGCGGCGCATCTCAAACGAACGGACCACATACGCGCCTAATTTTTTAAATTTCGGGGGGGCAATTGTGAAGGAAAAGAAACTGAACGAACTGTACCGTGAATACAGAGAAAGATATTCAAATGAACAGATAGTCCTGGGAGAGGGAAATCCTGATGCAGAACTTCTGATGATAGGAGAGGCTCCGGGAAAATACGAAGTTGAACTGGGCAAACCTTTTGTAGGAGCGGCAGGGAAGAACCTTTCCCATTTTCTTGACCTGATGAACCTGCGGAGGGAATCGATATTTATAACTAACGCCATTAAATACAGGCTTTCACAGGTAAACCCGAAAACAGGGCGTTTGGTGAACAGGCCAGCCCGCAGTGAAGAAATATTGGAAAACAGGGAGTATCTCCTCAGGGAGATTGAAATAATAAAGCCTTTTATTATCGTAACCCTGGGCAATGTGCCGTTAAAGGCCGTAACCGGGGACATGAGCGCATCCGTTGGAGAAATCCACGGCCGGTTGCTGAGTTTTTGCCTTGGCAACTCAAACTACTGCCTGTTTCCTTTATATCATCCGGCAAGTATTATTTATAACAGAAATCTTTCAAAAACCTATGAAGACGACATAATGAAACTTAAAACGATTTACTTCGCTTAAAAGATGCTTTTTTAAAAGATTTCGAACAAAAAAAGGATATTGACACCGGTCAAAATTCTGTGTTAATATTTATTCGCGTCGCCTCGAGCGGCGCAACCAGAAAAAACCTTTTACAACCCCGTTGACAAAAGATCGACGGCGTGCTAATATAAAAAAGCTGTCGCCGCGAGGCGGCAAATTGATGGACTTTGAAAAGTAAACAGTGTAAACGAAAGGAACTCGGAAAATTCCTTGTAATTGTAATGTCAGGTAAAGACACTTCAA
>JAMNXU010000033.1 GCA_023623175.1 Bacillota bacterium | reverse complement strand
AGCTATAGATTTAAGCAAGCTCTTTCAAAGCAGGCAAAAGCAGACTAAATTTTTTATGAATTGGTGGCCTAATTTTAGGCCGGTAAGTGGCCTAAATTCTGATTGACATTTACACGCTGTTTGTTATATAAATCCTGTTTGTTTTGAAAATCTTTTTTATTATGTAAATCCTGTTTATTGTGCAAATCCTGTTTGCTTATACAAACCCAATTTGTTGTGCAGATCTCATTTGTGACAACTTTTCTGAAAGGGACAGCAAAATTGAAAAAAATCCGGACAAAAAAAACCTGCGTTTTAAGCAGGTTGATTATCGTCCGGTATTTTTATTCATTCCAAGAAATCAATAAATTCATTTATTTGATGTAATCCATAGGGTTGACGGGAACGCCGTTTTTCCTTACTTCGAAATGCAGATGGGGTCCGGTGACCCTGCCGGTGGTTCCGACAGCGCCGATCACTTCACCCCTTGCCACTCTGTCGCCGGCTTTTACATAGAGTTTGCTGCAATGGCCGTAATACGTAACAAAACCGTTTTCATGGTCTATTTTTATCAGCTGGCCGTACGCACCCTCCCAGCCGGCAAAAATCACCTTTCCTCCGTCCGCGGCTTTTATGGGGTCGCCGTATGCTGCTCCCAGGTCCACGCCCGTATGCATGCTTCCCCACCGCATGCCGTAACGCGATGTGACAGCGCCCCCCGACGGTCTAATGAATACGCCGTAGGCCAGTGTACTGGGTCTCTGCTTTGTGCCTTTCAAAACGACCTGTGGTTTGGGCGTTTGCAGGACTTCCTCCTGCAAAACCACGGTTTTTTCCGCAATGCCATTTACGTATACAACTTCCGCCTTTACGCGTTTTTTCCCTTCGCTTCCGCTGACTTTGACCTGTTCCTGGCCCTGGTACAGCGTGTCCGTGTTTTCATATTTCACTTCATAAGGAATTTTTTCTTCGTATGTAGTAATCTTTTTCTCAGTAACATTGATGGCATACCTCGGCACGGCGAGGTTTATTTGCTGGCCTATTTGAATGCGGTCTATGTTGAGACCGGGATTTGCCTTTTTAATGTCATCAATTTTTACGTTATAATGCTGAGCAATATCCCAGATGGTGTCCCCTGCCTGGACAACATATTTCTTTACGCCCTGGCTTCCCTCGGCGAGCCTTTTATACACGTTGTCCGCATCTTCTATATTGATGGCCATTATTTCCCGTTCGATTATTTTCACGTCTTCAAGGAAATCTATATCCTTTTCGCTGACACCGCTTTTAAGATACGGCTCCTTAAGCCTGTTCAGAACCGTTTCGGCGGATTCCCTGTCTTTCAGATACGCTATATCCATCCCGTTAACATTAATGGAAAATGCGTTGGCTTTTACACTGAGATTTGAGTCGAGAATATTTACGACCTGGCTCTCGGACAGGTTATTCCCGAAATGGAACAGGACCTTTTTGAATGAAACCCTGCTGGGAATATGGATATTTACATTGTACTGCTTTTCATTATCAGCAATTATCTGTTCTATCCTGTCGCTTACGAGGGCCTTGTCCTTTACAAAACCCATGACTTCGCCGTCGATGCTGAATTCATATGCCCTCGTTCCTATGCCCAGAAGCACGATTACAACGGTCATGCCGACGCAGAAAGTCAGGGCTTTAGTGATCCGCGGGTCGTTCTTTTTGATTTTCAAACCCGAGAATAATTCCGGAACGCGTTTATACAAGTGTTGTATATATTCTTCAGAGCTTTTTACGGAATTTTGGCAAAAGCTCTTAATTGAACAAAAGATTCCGGAGAGACAAGCCTTTATATCAAACCGCCACTTTAGCAGGTTTGAATTCTTTTTCACCATTTTTCCGTACCGGGCGTGGCGCTTATACCCGTGACATGTATATAAAACGGAACATCCGTGTTTTTGCCTGCCTGATCCTCCATGCTTCCTGGCACCTTTGCCGCTGCCTTTCAGAACCTTTTTTCTGCTCGACTCATAATCGGACATTCCTGCAAATTTCGCTGATTTTTTAAAACCATTGTCATTGTGTCTTAATAATCCCAGCATAATATGGTTCATTAGTCTCCCTTCTTACTTCTTCCGAGGTTAGCTGACGGGTTCGGACTGAAGGTAAGCCCTACCGAAATATTCGGATTCACCCCAAAAAGCGGTTCCCCCGTATCCCGCCTGATGGCGGGAATTCAGCTTTTTCAGGATTTTGATATTTCATGCAAAGCTGCTATAATTAACACGCTAATTATACTATATGGCAAAACGGCGTGTCAAACTTTCCTGCCAAGGGGCAATTTACTGTAAACCCAAGCTTTGTCCCAATATATAATTAAAAACCAACCACAATTTCTTTAGTATTCATTCTATGCTACTGTTCTCACAAACGTCCATTTTATTGAAATCAGATTTTAATGCCGCGTAAATTTTCAAATCATGGTATTCGCCTCTCAGGTACAATTTCTTGCGGAGGAAGCCTTCAAAACGCATTCCCGCCTTTTCCATCACGCGGCCTGAAGCTTCATTCCCGGAAATATGGAAACCCTCAATCCTGTTAAGATTCATTTTCTTAAAACCAAAGTCAAGCAAGGCTTTTACGGCTTCGGTCATCAATCCCCTGCCACGGTAATCCGGATCAAGTGCAAAACCTATTTGGGCGCAGGAGTTTTTCGTGTCGCACCACGCAAAACCGCAGGAACCAATAAGCTTTCCTGTAGATTTCAGTATTACAGCCCACTCGCCTGCTTCGTCGTTTTCGTACATTTCAATGACATCGCTGACAAAATGCTCGACATCTTCGCGGCTCCCGTACGTTTCTCCCGTGGCGTACCGCGCATAGTCAGGATTGGAATATATCCTGAACAGCGAATCAACATCCCCGGGCTCATATTTCCTCAAAAGCAGCCTTTCAGTGTGCAAATCAGGATTCCCCAGGAAAACTCTGTTATCTTCCAAGCAGATGGCAACCTCCCCTGATAATTTTTGCCTTATTTGCTCCAAAAATATACAAAAATTATTATCGGGCTGCCGGTTGTTTTGCCGGCAGCCCTTTAAGTTACTTTTAATTCCGAATTTCCTGCATCCGGATTCCTTCATTTTGAACATTTTCTCAAAATCTCTTTTTATTCATCCACCCGGAATTTCCGCACTTTTATGCTCATTATTCCTGGGTCAGGATGAATATCCACCCCTTGCCCTTTTCAAAGGGTATGCTGTCATTGATATCGAAGTTTTGGGCTGACTGGAAGCAGTGAATTTCGGGGACTTCCAGGCGGGTTTTCGCGGGATCAAGTCCCAGGGCATCCCAGTCAATTACAAGCCTCGCTTCCACATCCCCGTCGGCCCAGCTGGCCGCGGCAATCATTGCCTTGTCCTTTTTTGCGTAAACCGTGGCGAGCACGTCTGGACGCGACATACGCACAGGGCAGTTGCTGTTCCAGTAACCAAGCATCCTGGCGTCGAGTATGCCGAATTCGTCCCAGAGCTTCCACAGTCCAGTGGGATCGACGCTCGGCAGTCTTCCCGTCATTCCGTATACCATTCCCCTGTAGGAATTGCCGCCGTTTTGAAGCATTTCGCCCATCATGCCGAAGGGAATACCGCTCATCTCAATAAGCCAGAAGTCCGGGGTTTCATCGTAATCAAACCCTTCTCCAAACCACATCCTGTCGATATACGGAAAACCGTCGATATAGAGATTTACGCTGTTGCCCCAACCGGCAAGGCGGCTGTCATCAATGGTATTATTTTTAAAATAATTCCACGAATGCAGGTCTATCATGCACCCTTCATGGTGCCTGTCCAGGACTTTTCTGACCCTTCTCAGGATCGTGCGGTCATAGGCCACGTCATCAAAATACAGGCCGTCAATGTTGGTATTTTCAAGCATCCAGTTTATGTCCTCAAGGTAATAGTTATTGTACCTCGACATGGGATTGACAACAACCGATGCTTCCATTACGCCATTATACTTTTCGTTTTTCAGCCTCGACTTCCATGCTGGTATGAAGTTCGGACCCAGGTATTTTGCAAGCCACTCATCCTGCTCCTGCATGTACCTGAAAAAGCCCACCCCGTTGCCTTCGGCAATTATTTCGCCGTTCAGGCTCTTGAAAGCAAATAGTTCAACCATCCTGTAGGTAAGTTCTTTCACCGTGTAATAAAGCTTAGTCTTGATCCCGTGCTTGTGGCATTCCTTTACAAATTCGGCCAGGGCCTCATGTTCTATAAACGGATAGTTGATGAACGGGCTCATGGCTTTACCATGATGTACATTGATCACATTGGCACCGGCTTTCACGACATCTTCAACTTTTTTCGGAATGCTGTGATAATAGCGGCAGTTCCAGTGCTCTTCCCTGTTTATGAACTTGACGGGAGTAACCATCAGGTCAAAGTAAAAATGGAGCTCGCACCCTTCTTCCAGTATGCGGTCGCCGCTGTAAGCCCTGAATACCACGCGGTCATTTTCTTCCTCCCTTACGGTGCAGCCGCCCTTCCCTTCATTGAACCATGCCTTTGGCATTTTAAGGGGTTTATTTACATAATAGAACAGCATATGGGGCTTTTCGTATTCCGGTCCCAGGAGCCTTATCATGAGACCGGCATTTACGTCGCCCATCCACAGCGTATCCTGGTTTAGCGTCATTTCCCACTTCCAGTCCACGGACGCAGGCCTGTAGCCGCCCTTGTGGCCGAGTCCCATTGCATATACAGCTACATCGCGCCTGAAGGGGACCTCGAGGTAAACATCCTTTAGGCTCGTGGTTTTCAAGGCTTTCAGCGTGATCCTGTAGCCCGTGAATCCGTCATATTCCACCCAGCCGTCACATTTTAAAACGAGTTCGTCACTTGATTTTTCATTGTGCCAGCACACTTTTGCGTCGGATTTTTCGCCCATGGAAAATTTGGAATCTCTCCAAGCCACTTCCCCGTTGTCAGACACGACGCAAAATTTCACAGGGGCTGCAAGGATCTCCCTGCCATCCTCGGTCAACCCGTCAATGGTGTCGTTGACAAAGCTCACGAGACTTGCGGGCAGTCCGTCGGCGTTCAGCGTCGTCTCCCTGCACAGGTATTTTATCGTGGAACCTTCCTGGCTGACCGGAACATAGGGCGCGGTAATGCCATCATCGATAGCAATGGTGGAATCAAGCCATTTTAACCTCGAATGCCGCCAGGGTTCGCTGACTCCTCCGTCGGCAAGGACTTCGCCGTCGACGGAAAGATCAATTTCGATACTCGTTTCCGGCAAGTCTTCAGGCTTTATTTTTATCTCTCCTTTATATATTGTCCTCTCAGCATTTTCCGGAATCTGAACCCCGATCCACAAAGTCTGCAGTTTTCCCGTAGGAACGGTAATGTTCTTGGAGAACGGCCTTCCGAAACAGTCAATACCCCCGAGATTGAAACATTTGAAAGCTTCCGCATTAATTCTTGACCCGCTTTCCGAAACCAGGTCCGAAAACTCTATGCCTATGTTTTCAAGCTTCATTCTGCAGGCATACACTGCTAACTGGAAAGTATAAAACTCTCCGGGCTGTGCCTGTCCTGAAAAGGAATGGCCCGGTGTCCTGTCCTTCCATCGCGACGGAATGGTATCAGTCATGTAAATCGGCCATGTCCGGTCTTCGGGAAAAACAAAATAGGTTTTGTCAGGATTTCTGTGCATCAGCGCGCGAAGATCGTCATATGAAATCGGGGTTTCATTCTGAACCCTTTCGAACATTTCATTTTCAATCCTCATATCGTACATGTCCATTCTCCTCGCAAAAAAATATTCAGGGCATGTTTCCCGGTGTTGCACAAATTGCCGGCTTTTCCCTGTTGAGTTGAATTATACATCAAATCAGCAATTCTATCAATCATCATCCGGGCGCATTGTTATTGAAACTGGATAATTCATCAACCTGAAGAGTTTTTCAGAACTCATGCCTTGCCCTTATTGGTCGGGCTCTCAGTTTCGTATCATCAAAAATTGTGAAAGTTGTTATAACATGAAAATCACGTTCGAGGGCGCATGACATTTTTCCTCTTAGACCTTGGCGACGACACCCATGCAATCTATGCACGTAACATTAAGACTTTATTAAACCATTCTTCAGCAGTTTGGGTTTGCAAGTATAAGAATAGGCCAAAATACTTTCTCATTTACATTGTACCTTTCAATTATAAGCTTGCCAGGAATAAATAAAGTGCCGGAAATAATAAAAGCTCCATAGCCGATAATTATGGAGCTTTATTTCATGGTGCCGAAGGCCGGATTCGAACCGGCACGCTTTGTGGGCGCTTGATTTTGAGTCAAGTGCGTCTGCCAGTTTCGCCACTTCGGCTTAAGTTTTCAACTGTTGCTTAACTATATTAGCATACCGGCTCTCTTTCAGTCAAGTGGTAAATTGCCCTGGCTTTGAACAGCCTTTGAATCCTCTTCCTGTGAACCGTCTTCGGAAGCTTCTCCGGAATCGCTATTCGAGTCTTCCTGTTTTATTACGCCTGAAGCCGGCACCATCCCCAGTTCATAGGCCCTGTTTATGATTTCCTGGTCGCTGAGCTGCCGGACGGAACCCTGCCCAGCCAGGTAAATCATGTTTAACAGAGATGCCAGTATCAACCCGATTCCTATTCCTAGGATCATACTCCTGACGCTGAACTTTCCCATGTCTTCCTCCTACGCGTTGTTTCCGGCTTCCTGCACGCTAGAAGTCGTAACGGATGTGCCGAGTATCAGCTGTATCTCTCCCTTGCCGAGGCCAAGCCTTTTTGCAATTTCTGTTTCATCAAGCCCCTGCCCCGCAAGCATCAGAACATTGCTGTACTTTCGGTTAAGCGGAATGACCTTTTGCTTTTCCTCCCCGGACTCTTTTTTTTCATAAAATTGATGATTTTCATAGACTTCAGTTTTTTCATGAACTGCGGTTTTCTCGCTATCTTCAACTTGTTCATAAACCGCTGCATGTTTGGTTTTAACATCCGCTTTTGAAAGAGCGCCCTGGATTTTGTATGCTTCAGCAGCCCTGGACGCAGGCGTCAGACTTATTCCCGCGGTGTTTTTAGCTTTCGATTCAAGCTCCAGGATTTTTTGCTCCGTTTCTTTCAAAAAACGCAAAACTTCATTTTGCTTTTCCGAAATCTGTGAAACAACATAGTCGGAAAACCTGTTAAGTTCCTGGATCATCTCGTCGGCATCGTTTATGATTTCAGCCAGTTCATTTTTCTTCCCGGTCAGTTCCGTTCCATGGTCCCTGCTTTTTTTCCAGTCCAGCGCCGTCCACGCCAGTGAAAATATAACGAGCAGAATTCCTAGAAAAATAATGCTGACATAAAAACCTTCCATGCAAAAACACCCCTCATTTTCTTTTGTGTTTACTTCATTGGTCAAGTACTGTGACCTGTGCTACAACCTGATGTCAATCCTGCTTCCGGCGCTCTCGTTCAACGGGTTTTTGCGTTGTAATTTGTTCTTTTCACGGCTGCTGCGCCGATGCTGTTCCTTTTCCCGGTTTTCATGCCGCCGCTGATCCGACCGTTCCTGTTTTTCATGAATTGCAACACTTTCAGGTTTTTCCCGCTTTTGTACAGACCGCATCTTCTCTTCGGACCTGTACTGTGTCTGCGCTGCCTGGATCTGCTGGGACACCAGGGTCTTCTGCACCTGTTCGTTCTGAAGCCTTGAAACTTCAACAGTTTTCGGAACCGTGACCTGGTAATCCAATGGTCTTATTGACATCGTCAATCGTTCCTTTCCGTTTACAGCAGGCAGTTATCCTGCTTACCTTTCAAAGGAGCCTATTCTTATATCAACTCCATCCCTGTAAAGGGTACAGTGTTGCAGCGGCTCCTTAACATACATCACGCTGTTTCCTATTGACACCTTTGTGCCGGGATAGATAAAACTCAAGGCGCGCACCTTGGCATGCGTCTCATGTTGGAGCATCTCTTCCGCTACCTCTATCTCCTTCTTCAACTCTTCCTTCCGGACAAGGTAATGCAGGCGGGTCCTTATCGTTTTTGCAAGCAGTTCCTTTTTTTCCTGAGTAATGGCGCCGGCCGCTTCCAGTTTCTTAAGCAGGAAAATTGCCTGGTCGGCTTTTCGCAAATCTTCTTCAATCTTCAGCATTTCTTCGCGTGCTTCCTTGTATCTTTCCCTCACTATGGGATCAACACCGACTTCAAGTTCAGTGGAAGTTGTCATCTGAGAACCGATCACTTTTGCCACAATCTCCCTGCCCACCTTGCAGGTTCCGCCAACAAGCAGTCCTTTTCTTCCTCCAAGTTCAAGCCTGTTCCCGCATTTTACATTGCTGTGCATTATAGCTTCCGCTTTTACATCATTTTTTGCTTCGACGTTACTGTGCTCGATATACTTTGCCACTATATCGCCGCCACTTATCAGCAGGCCTTTGCCAAGGCCCTGGATTCCTCTTTTGAGAATAATATTTCCGCCCGCCTTGATAACCGCTCCTTCAACCACGCCCCATACTTCCACGTTGCCCCCGGCTTCAACGGTAAATCCTGAAAGAACGTTTCCGCGAACTATTACACTTCCAACAAAATTGATATTGCCGGTTCCGATTCCCACATCTCCCGGCACTTCATAGGTCGGAAATACATTGATCTTGCCGTCGACAAGCTCTACCTGCCCGTCAATTGCAGCAACAAGTCCCTGGCCGTCCTCGCTGATTTCCACGTTTTTTCCCCTGGGCAAAATCACTTGTTTTCCGTCGATCGCCGGTATTTCATCTCCGGTAATTCTTCTTCCCTTTATTCCTTTTGTGGGGGGAATCACCGTGCATAATCTCTGTCCCTTGTGCACGTTTTCAATGAGCCCGAGATCCCTGTAATCAACGCTCCCGTCTTCAAGTATGACAGGCCTGGTATCTTTTTTTATTTTGAAATGATACTCTATCGAGCCATCCGTTCCCCTTACCGCCGGGGTGCCTTCAGCTATGCATATTTCCTGGTTAAAAACGGGAAATCTCGCAAGGTCTTCGACAAGCGACATGTTGATACCGTATATGACTCCGTGTTTTTCGAGGACTTTCAAAATTTCATCGCGATCGGGCAGTTTTCCTCCGTCGGGTGGTGAAATGCTGATATAGGCTTTCATTTTGTCCGGGGTTACCTTTACGGTAACTTCAGCGTCAATTTTAACCTCATCCTGGGGTTCGGCAATTTTGACAGGAACTCTTTCAGACTTGTAGACCGCCATCGCGACGGCTTCCCTGTTGAAGCCAAAAATCCTCTTCCTGGCGATCCTTTCCATAACATCGTCCAAGCTTACTTTGACACCTTTGTCTCCGGGAGGATGAACAACAAGATAGACACCGTCTTTTCGGTACAGTAATTCAATAAAACCATTGCCGGGATTTTCTGCTAACATGTCCTTTTTGTTCATTTTTTCCCCCTAATATTATAACAGGCATTACACTTATATTTACAACAACGACTTGTGACGCGCAAGTTTTCCTCTCATCCTCGCAATAGCCCTGGTGTGCAATTGTGAAATTCTGGACTCTGACACTTTCATTATTGCACTTATTTCCTTCAAAGTCAATTCTTCGTAGTAGTACAGGGTTATAACCATTCTCTCTTTTTCCGGAAGCTTGTCAATGGAATCAGCCAGTATGTCCCTTAAGTTGCTCCTCTCCGCAAAAGCTTCGGGACTGCTGTCATCGGCCGCATACCTGTCTTCCAGTCCCGCGTCGTGTTTTTGCTCAAGAAACTCCTCAAGGGATATCATCGTAGAAACATTAATGCTGTCCAAAAACTTGTTGAATTCATCAAGGGTCATTCCCATTCTCTCTGCCGCTTCCTCATCCGTAGCCGCGCGACCCAGCTCGCTTTCCAGTTCTGCGTAGACTTTCTCAAGCTGCCGGTTCTTCTGGCGCAGCGAACGGGGAACCCAGTCCAGTTCGCGGATACTGTCCAGAATGGCTCCACGAATACGGAGGGAAGCATAGGTTTCAAATTTCACGCCCTTGTTTATATCGTACTTGTCTATTGCGTCAATCAGCCCAAAAATCCCGTACCCTATCAGATCGTCATAGTCCACGTTGTTGCCGAAATAAATACTAAGGCGACCGGCGACATATTTTACAAGGTAAGCATACTCCAGTATTATTTTTTCCCGCAACTCGGGACTTTTGGACTTCATGTATTGCTTCCACAATTCATTGCGACTGGCAGCGTCAGCAGACATCCCTATCCTCCGTTAGACTTCTCTTTGGTTGGTATTATTTGCTTTTCAGGCTTTCTTTTATTATATCACTTACCTTCAATGGGTCAAAATCTTCATCATTTTCAATTCTTCTGTCGGTTTTCGGGGTAATCTCAGCATTGGACACTTTTTCGCCGGCCGTCATTTCTTCTTTTTCTTTTTCCCCTTCTTCTTCTTTTTCCGCTGTCCCGTTGATAATGCTCATAATGGTGCTGCGGACCAAAAGGCCTATGAAGAAAAACAGCACCATGCTGACAGCCATTCGTAAGTAAAGAATTTGTTGGCTGTATCCGGCTTCATAACTAATCAATCCCGTTATGAGCGAAGCCAGCGCTCCCAGGATTATTGGCAGTCTTTCCACATAATGCATTTTCATTATGTCCTTCCTGTTTTCAACCTGAATTATGCTTTGATGTTCATTCATCATATTTCCCTGATTCCATGGCCTATGGTTTTGATCCTGAGCTTTCCCGTGTCAGAATAAAGCTCAATCGTGCGCCCGTAATTGCCGCCGGTATCTTCGGCAACCACGGGTATACCAAGCTGCTCCAGGATTTCCCGTGCAGCTGCTGCGTTCCTGTATCCTATTCTCATCAATTCGTTTGAGCTTTCAAAAGCGAACATCTGCGCTCCTCCCGCAAGTTTCGCCACGATGCTCGCCCTGTGAGCCCCGAGTTTTTCCATTTCTTCAACCAGCTTGTAAATGGCTGTATCGGCAAATTTCGCAATATTTGAGTTGTTTTTTGCCTGGTAGCTGTAAGGCAACATTATATGGGCAAGTCCTATAACCTTCGTTCGTCTGTCATACAGGGCTATCCCCACACAGGACCCCAAACCAAGTGTTACCAGGACCCCGGGATGCTTCAGAACATTCAGGTCCGCCATCCCTACCGTGACACTATTCATCCGTTATAACTCCCAATGCTTTTAATAAAACGTTATAAGATTCAACAAAGGGGACCAGTAGAAAATTCCCTGCAACCCTGTTACTGCCTTCGAAGAACTCCGTTTTTATGAATAAAACCGAATCGCCGGTCTTGCCGAATTCAATGGCAGGAACGCTGAGAATGGCTCCGGCCATATCCACGGCAAAATCCGGTACCGACGGCATCGCGCGAAGTCCGGTCAATGTCGAAAGCGCCGAAATATAGGAACTTGCCAGAATGTTTCCGATTTCTTTCAGAGCCGATACCTCCAGTTCCGTGAACAACATGCCGTTTTCCTCGCACCGGAACGTAAGCAGCATGTCTAGCAGGCCCCGTGCTGCAGAGCACTCAAGGATAAACATGATTATCCCCTTTAAATCGCCGTCGACACTGAGAAGCACACATGCCACGGGCAACTCGGCTCCTCCGAGCAATCCGGCAACTTCCCTGAATCCCAGTACCTCAGCCTTGGGAACGTTCATTTCCACTTTTTTTCCAAGTAGTTTGGACAAAGCTGTTGCCGCATTACCCGCGCCAATATTTCCGATTTCGGTCAACACATCGAGTTTTTGACTGTCCAGATCTGAAATATCCATACCCGATTCCTCAAATCTTCAAAAATCTCTCTGCGTTCAGGATCGTTATCACCCTGTTATTTACCTTGCCGGCCCCACTGACAAATTCAGCGGCTGTATCAGAGTCATGGGCGAAAAGACTCTCTATATCATCTTCGGCAATTTGCAGCGTACCGATTACTTCGTCAACAATTATGCCGGCCGTGACATTGTCTGAAGAAAGTATTATTATCCTGGTGTTTTCATCGGTTTCCTTTTCTTCCATTCCGAATCTTTTTCTTATGCTCATCAGCGGAACAATTTCACCGCGCAGGTTTATTACGCCCTTTATGTAATCCGGGGCTCCAGGAACCCTTGTATATGGCATCATTTCCTCTATGTGGCGTATCTTTTTCGTTTCAATGCCATATTCTTCATCGTCCAGTCTGAACGTAATCAATTGCCTGTATTTTTCAGCTGCAGTCGTTTCCATGCCTTGAGCCTCCTTACATGAGGGAATTTATATCGAGGATGAGCACCACGCTGCCGTCTCCGAGAATCGTGGCTCCGGCGATATTTTTGGTGCCTTCAAGAAGCTTTCCGAGATTTTTGATTACTATCTCCATCTGCCCGACAATGCCGTCAACTATCAATCCCGAGAGCTTGTCCCCTTTTCGCGCAATAACCACGGTGTACTGTGCGGGAACATCTCCCTTCGGCCTGATTCCAAGCACTTCGTCAAGCCTTATAATGGGAATTACAACGTTGTTCTGCAATATTACCTGCTGCTTTCTTACGGTTTGAATTTCGCCGGGTTTTATCCTTATAACCCTCTCTATGTTGCTGAGAGGAATCGCATACCTCTCACAATCAACTCTGACAAGGAGAGCCTGGTAAATCGCCAGCGTAAGGGGCAACCGGATAATAAACCTCGTTCCCTTTCCCAGCTCGGTTTCAACACTTACGCTGCCACTCAGGGATTCGATTTTGCTCTTTACCACATCAAGCCCCACGCCTCTTCCCGAAATATCCGTTACTTTGTCCGCAGTACTGAAGCCCGGGGTAAAGAGATAATCCACAAGATCATTCTGGGAGAGGAATTTCGCGTCCTCTTCGCTGCACAGGCCTTTCTCCACAACTTTTCTCCTGATCTTTTCTGTGTCTATGCCGGATCCGTCATCCTCGACCTCAATTATGACATTATTGCCTGACTGATAGGCGCTCAGGCTTATCCGTCCTGTTTCAGGCTTTCCTGCGGCTTTCCTGGCTTCTGCGGGTTCTATGCCGTGATCAGCGGAATTGCGCAGCAGATGTATGAGCGGTTCGCCTATTTCGTCAATAACAGTTCTGTCAAGTTCTGTCTCAATACCGGTCATCACCAGTTCAATCTGCTTGCCGAGTTCCTGGGAGATATCCCGGATCATTCTCGGAAAACGGTTGAACACTGTTTCCACTGGCACCATTCTTACCTTCATGACCGCGTCATGAATATTCGTCGTGATTCTTTCAAGGTTGTTTATTTCGGAAGAAATTTCCTTGGATTTTTGAATCTCATCCATTCCTTCGAGCCTGTTTTTGGTTATGATAAGTTCGCTGACAAGGTTCATCAGTAAATCAAGGCGGTCAATATCGACCCTGACGGTTTTGCCTGTTCTCGTCCTCGCAGCCGTTGTCTTGGTTGCGGCAGCTTCTTCCTCCGCTTTCCTGAACAGACCCGCACCCGGAACGTTCTTCCTTGAAAAATCGGCAACTTCCCCGGCTGTACCTGCCGCAACGCCGGTATCGGGCGTCGCAGCAACGGCTGATATCTCAACTTCGTCAATTTCCGCAATATTGTTAATCTGCCGGGACAAAAATTCGGCGCTCTCCTTTGTTACCACGACAACGGTAAATTCGAAATCAAACCGTTCATCTTCTATGTCTTCCACTTTCGGAACCGACTTTATTATTTCCGAGTATCTTTCTATTGTCTGA
Source organism: Bacillota bacterium (assembly GCA_023623175.1). GTDB lineage: Bacteria > Bacillota > Clostridia > Acetivibrionales > JAMNXU01 > JAMNXU01. The sequence continues at coordinate 50,742 of JAMNXU010000033.1, read as the reverse complement.
AATACCACGAAGGCGCGTGCCGATTTCAGCAGACATCCCTTGTTGAGCAAAACCGTTATCCTGTATATGTTGTAGCCCATTTTGGCTGCCCTGTTCACAACATTCTGCTCATACTGGTTGAGCTCAAACTGTGCGGTTTTGTATGCGGTTTTGTATGCAGAATTGCCGGAAGAGCCGCCTGATGTCTCTTCTCCGCCTGTGCCCTTTTCAATGAGTCTTGCCAGCGCATCTGTCAGATCGCTGTAATCCTTTGATCCTTCCGAACTCGTGGCTACAATCGATTCAAGGTAATCCTCCAGTGCGTCAAGGCATTTGAACAGAAGATCCACTATGGATTTTTCCATTTTGAGCGTATTGTTTCTCAAAGCCTGCAGGACGCTTTCCATGGTATGGGTCAGGTTGGACATTCTGCTAAATCCCATTGTGCCCGACATTCCCTTTAACGTGTGGGCAACCCTGAATATTTCATTTAAAATTGAAACGTCGTCGGAATTCTTTTCAAGCTCCAACAGAGATTGGTTTAAATTCTGCAGATTTTCCCTGGTTTCTTCTATGAATATATCCAGGTATTGATTCATGTTCATCTAGTCCTGCACCTCCACAATTTTCATTATCTCCTGTGCAATTTCCGTCAGGGGCACAACCTTGTCCACTGCGCCGGTTTGCAAAGCGGCTTTCGGCATGCCGTAAACCACGCTGCTTTCTTCATCCTGGGCAATGATAACCGCCTTGTTTTTCTTTTTTAGTTTGACAATCCCCTTGCTGCCGTCGCTTCCCATTCCCGTCATGATTACGCCGATGATGTTCGTAAACCCGGTGTCAGAAAGGGATTTCATCATAACATCTATCGAAGGCCTGTGTCCCGATATCGGCGGTTCATCGGACAGGGAAACGGCGAGCAGGTTTTTCCGCGTCCTGACTATTTTCATGTGAAAATCCCCCGGCGCGATATATGCGCAGCCGGCTTCGACAATTTCTCCGTCTTCTGCTTCCTTGACCCTTATCCTGCTCAGATTGTTGAGCCTTTCGGCCAGGGAACGCGTAAAACCCGACGGCATATGCTGCACAATCAGCAGCGCAGCCGGGAAGTCAGCCGGCAACTGCGACAGTATCAGCGGCAGGGATCTTGGTCCACCTGTGGAAACACCTATTGCAATAACATACTTCAAAACGGTCTCGTTAGAATCTGCGTCAAATGGCTTTTTCACTGGTATCCATCCTGTTTCATCGTGATTGTGGCTATAATATTCTTTTTTTGAGCAGTTTCCTTTGTTCATTGAAAATAAACTTAATTATGTTTTCCCTGTCTTTATTTTCGATAATTTTATACAAAATTCCTGCTTCAAACTTGAATTTTCCTTCACGATCATGTTCGCCGATCCTGACCACCTCGCCGGTAAAATTAATTTTCAGGCTGCCCAGTTCAAGCCTGCAGTCAATCAGCGCTCCCTTTTCAAATTCTTTTTCCCTGAGCAGCATGCTTATACCGCCACCCGAAATGTCCTTCGTTATGGTCTTTTTAAAAGGTTTTTCCTCCTTCTCTTCGCCGGGTTTTTCCTCTTCATGGAGCCTGTAGTGCACGGTTACCGAATGCTTGAACCTGTAATACTTTCGGCGCTGAATTTTTCCTATATCACTGGTGACCTTGACCTTCAGAAAGGACAGTTCGTTGTTAATGCTCCTTGTTATGACCTGTCCCCTGAATTTGTACAGCGAATCTTCATGTATAAAGTAAATGTCCACTAACCAGCCGCTCCGAACCGGGTAGATGTTTCCTTCATAAAAAGGCGCAGCAATGATAATGGTATCTTCGTCTTCAAGCGATTCAAACTGGCTTATAAGATTTTGCTGAATTTCCCTGTTAAAAGAATCAAATACGTCCAGTTGCAGTTTTGTACCGATTGCAATATCGCTAAGCTTCAATTAACCGCACCCCCTGAATGATTTAAGGCGGATTCACTAAAATTAAACATTCATATAACCGGCAAGTCTCTGCAGGAAACCTTTAAACCCTGCCAACCTTTCCGAGTCCGTCTTTTTCTCCGTCAGCTTCAGCGTGACATCCCGAAGGCTCCTTGCTGCGGCGCATCTGGGATAATACAGCGCAAAAGGCTGCTGCTGCATGACTGCCTTAGACACCGTGTCGTCTTTGAGTACAAAACCCACGGGTTGCAGTGTAACTGCCAAAAACTTGTCGGCCACAATTACGAGCCTGTTCAGCAGGTCGTTAGCCTCTTCCCGGTTTTCGGCCTTATTGACCAGAACCTTGATGGGTTTGCTCCTGTCACGGTTTGAAACCGTCTTTATCAGTGCATAGGCATCGGTTATTGAAGTCGGTTCGGGCGTCGTTACCAGCAAAGCCTCATCGGCTGCCATGATCATGCTTAGCACGACTTCCGAAAGCCCTGCTCCGGTGTCAATTATAATAATGTCCGCAAGCCGGTCAAGCAGCGAAATTTCATTTATGAATTTGTTCAGTGCATGTCGGTCGATTCTCAAAAGCTCTTCCACGCCGGAGCCGCCGGATATAAATTTCACTCTTCCCGGTCCGTCGGTCAGTACCTCCAGTATGTTTTTCCTGTTTTTAATAACATCTACCAGCGTATATTTCGGAATTATTCCGAAAAGCACATCAACATTGGCCAGTCCCAGGTCCGCGTCCAGTATTATTACCCTGTACCCCAGTTCGCCCAAGGCAATCGCGAGATTTATCGCGATATTGGTTTTGCCGACTCCCCCTTTACCACTTGTTACGGCAATGACTCTTGCACAGGTGTTTCTCCGCTCCGCGGACGCGTTTTCCTGCTCTTTCTCCCGGCGGAACTTCAAAACTTCGACCGCTTTTCTCAGTTTGTCAGCCTGGTCATTCATTTTTCAATTAATGCTCCCCAACAAATTTTTCGCAATTTTTTCTATATTTGCTGTTTCTATATCATCGGGCACATTCTGCCCGGTGGTAACATAAGAAATGCTTTTTCCCGTTAAAACCCTCGCATTCAGGATGATGCCGGTAACGGAGGTTTCATCAATTTTTGTGAAAATCAGCTTGTATTTGCTCAAGAAGTTGTAATGCTTAATTATTTCCCTGCAATTATGTAAACTTGTAACGGAGTTTATGAGGAGAAATACCTCGTCAGCCCGGGAAGCCTCCACAACCGCTTTCAGTTCGTCAAACTGCGCCCTGTTGTTATGGCACCTGCCCGCCGTATCGATCAGAATCAAATCCTTGTCGCGGTGCAGGTTCAGAGCTTCTTTCATTTCGTCGGGCGAATACACAACGGTTAGCGGAATGTCGAGTATTTCTGCGTAGGTCTTCAGCTGGTCTATCGCTGCTATCCTGTATGTATCGGCGGTTATAAGCCCCACGCTCTTTTTTTCATTCAGCGCAAAATTGGCCGCAAGCTTGGCCATTGTCGTGGTTTTCCCGACGCCCGTGGGACCGACAAATATTGCCACCGTGGGCTTTCCGTCCTCTCTCAGTTTTATCGTGTCAGGTTTCCCGAGAATGTTTGTGACCACCGAATAAACCACCTGTACCGCTTCATTGATGTCACTGTTCCGGGTCAGTTTCGAAGCGGCCGTGTTAATGATGCGCCGGGCAATATCCGGGTCCACGTCATTTTTTACAAGGTTATTATAAAACCGGTTCAAAACCCACAAATACGGCACATTATCGGCATCTGCCTTTGCAGCGGTGTTTTTGTCCTCTTCCGGCTGCTGTTTCCGGAACAACTGCTCGAGCATCTTTTCAATATTGCTCATTTTTTCTTCCAGCACGGAAATTCTTGAATTGTCCTCACTTCCCCTTTGCCATCCGTTTTTTTGGAGCACGCTGCCCTGGCTGTGCCTGTAGTCATCGTCCAGTGCCGCAAGAACCTCAACCATCGGTTTTGTGAAAAATTTCTTCAAACCTTTCTGTTTTACCTTCCGGGTATTAAATATAACTGCATCGCTTCCCAAATCCATTTTAACTTTCAATATGGCTTCCTGGGCGTCCTTTCCAACGTATCGCCTGATTTTCATTTTCAGACACTCACCGTCCCCACTGATCGTATTTCCATGCCAGGATCGAGCTCATTGTATGATAATACCACAAGACCCGGTATCGCATTTTCCGTCAGCCTTTTAAAATAAAACCTCACCACAGGCGATGCCAGCACAATGGGCTGCTGTCCCAGCTGCAGGAGCTTTTGTACCTGGTTTGTAAGATTGTTAATTATTTTGTTCGAAAGCGAAGGCTCCATCGCAAGGTAAGCCCCATACTCGTTTCTCTGTATGGAATCCAGTATAACCTGCTCCAGGCCGGGATCCAGTGTTATAACCCCGTTTTTGCCATCGGACATGAATTTTTTCGTTATTGCCCTTCCCAGCGCCTGGCGAGCGTATTCCGTCAGCAAATCCGTATCCCTCGTAATCGGAGCGTAATCTGCAAGGGTTTCAAATATAGTTACGAGATCCCTTATCGAAACTCCTTCCTTGAGAAGGTTGGCCAGGACCTTTTGAATTTCTCCGACAGAAAGAAGTTTGGGCGTCAGTTCCTCCACTACCGCGGGATAGGACTGCTTAAGGTTTTCTATAAGCGTCTGGACTTCCTGCCTTCCGAGCAGTTCATGAGCATACTTCTTTATTACCTCCGTCAGGTGGGTTGAAATTATCGTTGGAGGATCAACAACGGTGTATCCTAAAGCTTCCGCCCTGTCGCGCTGGTCTTCGCTGATCCAGATCGATGGCAGGCCGAATGCCGGCTCAGTAGTTTCTATGCCTTCAATCTTCTCTTCCACAAATCCCGGGTTCATTGCCATCAGGTGGTCAACCATGAGTTCGCCGCGTGCCACCTCAACTCCTTTTATTTTGAAAATGTATTCATTGGGCGCCAGCTGCTGGATATTGTCCCTTAACCTTATCGCAGGAACGATCATTCCAAGTTCCAGGGCAAGCTGCCGCCTGATCATCACGAACCTGTCGGGCAGGTCTCCGCCCTGGGCGGCATCCGCAAACGGAATAATGCTGTATCCGAATTCAAATTCGATTGGATCCACATGCAGCAGTGAAATGGCGCTTTCGGGCTTCCTGATTTCTTCTACCTCGCTCTCCTGCACAAGCTCCTTTTCGCTCCTCTGCACCTCTTCCTGCAGGTTTTTAAGCTTGAAGCCCGTAAAGGCGAGCAGCGCGGCAAGAAGCAGGAACGGAACCGGAGAAAGTATCGGGGCCATCCCGGCGCACAGTGCCGCCGAAAGGAACATCACCTTCGGGTTAAATGCAAGCTGTTTCAGCAAATCCTGGCTTATGCTCGATTCGGAACCGGCCCTCGTCACGATGAAGCTGGTGGCCGTCGATACCATAAGCGCCGGCACCTGGTTTACAAGGCCATTTCCGATAGTCAGTATGACATAGGTTTCCGAAGCCTGGTCAAAAGACTCTCCCCTCATTACCATTCCGATTATCAGACCACCGGCAATATTGAGAAAAGTAATGATGATACTGGCAATGGCGTCGTTTTTCACAAACTTGGTGGCGCCGTCCATCGCGCCGTAAAAATCTGCTTCCAGTTGAACAGCCTTGCGTCTCTTTTTTGCCTCGTTTTCGTCGATGAGGCCCGCGCTTAAATCCGCATCAATAGCCATCTGTTTGCCCGGCATGGCGTCGAGCGTAAACCTTGCCGCCACTTCGGCAACCCTTTCGGTACCCCTTGTTATGACGAGGAAGTTGACTATCATCAGCGTGAAGAATATGATGAAACCTACAACAAGATTCCCCTGTCCAACGAACCTTCCGAAACTGTATATGACCCTTCCGGCTTCTCCTCTCGAAAGTATGAGCTTTGCCGCCGTGATGTTGAGGGCAAGCCTGAATATGGTTGTTATGACAAGCATCGAAGGAAATATTGACAGTTCCAGCGAGTCTTTCATATATATCGAGTTGAAAAGTATTATCGCGGAAATGATGATGTTTACGGCAAGGAGGATGTCAAGCACCGCTCCCGGCACGGGCAGAATTATGGTAAGTATGATTATTGCGATCATTATTGGAACTGAATAGCTTCCGATCTTCATGCGATTTCTCCCCTTTCTATCCTACTCTGCCCTGGTTTCTGATGCTGTAAACAAATGCCAGAACTTCCGCCACGGCCTGGTAGAGTTCCGGGGGAATGGCCTCCCCTACTTCCACGGTTTCGTACAGTGTCCTTGCCAGTTCACGATTTTCTACTATCTCGACATTGTTTTGCCTTGCGACTTCCCTGATTCTCAGCGCTACAAAATCCTGTCCCTTGGCAATCACCACGGGCGCGTCAGATTCATCGGGGTCATACTTCAGCGCCACAGCGTAGTGGGTTGGGTTCGTGATTATCACGTCGGCCTTCGGTACTTCCTGGATCATCCTGCGCATTGACATCTGTCTCTGTTTCTGCCGTATTTTCGACTTGATTTCCGGGTTTCCTTCGAGCTGTTTAAACTCTTCCTTGATTTCCTGCTTGGACATCCTGAGATTTTTTTCATACTGCCACCACTGGTAGCCGTAATCGAACAACCCCAGTATGATCAGCGCAAGGCATATCCGGATCGCCACGTTCAGCGAAACATTGGCTATGTACGCAATAATCCCGCCGGGTTCCCTGCCTGCAAGGTTCATCGCATTGACCGCTTCTCCCTGGAGATACCGGTACGCGATATATACCACAACCGTAATTTTAAATATGGATTTCAGAAGCTCAACTACCGAGTGGGATGAAAATACCCTTTTTATGCCTTGCAGAGGATTAATCCTGTCAAGTTTGAAACCCAGCGTTTCCGTTGTGAACAAAAATCCTACCTGACCCAGCCCCGCGGTCATCGAGGCTGCCAGCGCTATAATAAAAACCGGAGCCATTGCCTTAATAAAGACAATAAAAGTCTCCGTCATCAATTTTGACTGCATCTCTATGGTGAACAGACTTTCCGTCTGCATATATTCCGTAAAAGCGCTTTTATAAAAACCCGCGATCACATTGCCTATATACCCCCCGAAAATCCTTAGGCCCAAAAAAACAGCAATGAGTACCACGGCCGAAGCAACTTCCCTGCTCTGAAAAACCTGGCCTTTTTTTCTTGCTTCCTGTCTTTTCCTTGGCGTAGCCTTTTCCGTCCTGCTTCCGTCGGCAAACAACTGGAGATCGATTTGCAGGTATTTGTTCATCCCGTATTCACCATGTTCCTGATCAATTCATATATATTCTCCTTCATGCCGGTTACAATGGATTGAATCGCGCCAACCAGCACGGGAACAGTAATCATCATTACAATCAGTCCAATGATAATTCTCACGGGCAGACCCACCACAAAAACATTCAGCTGCGGAATGGTTCTCGCCATCACCCCGAGCGCCACTTCAGTTATCAATGTAGCCGCAATAATGGGAGCGCTGATTTTAAAACCCAGAACAAACATCCCCACAAACATGCTGACTATCTCATTCGTGAGGTTGCTTCCGAAAACCGCTCCTCCCAGCGGTACAACTCCAAAACTGTCGTACAGCGCCCTGATCAGCAAGTGGTGCCCGTTCAGTGTCAAAAAAAGCAGCATGCTCAAAATAAAGTAAAAATTCGAAGTAATCGGAACCTGTATGTTGCTCATCGGGTCAATTACATTGACCATTCCGAACCCGATCTGCATGTCGATTACCTGGCCTGCGACATAAACGGCAGAAAAAACAAGGTAAGCCGCAAATCCGATGGTTATTCCAACGAGAAATTCTTTTGTTACCAGCAGTCCGAACTGCAGGACGGTGCGGTATTCCAGCAGGTCCGGCCTTTTTATCTTGTCGGCGATTAAAACGGTGGTCAGGAACGCTATGCCGATTTTTGCATGGTTAGGTATGTTCCTGCGGCTGAAAATCGGAGCCGCGACAAACAGTCCCGTCATCCGCACAAAAACCAGCAAAAACGCATCGACGTATTCAAACACTGGCCCAAGCTGTATGTTCAACGGTTTTCCCCCACCACGTCTATTTCATGTAAATATGCATGTTTCCAAAAAGCCTGTTTGTAAACTCTACCAAGATCCTGAGCATCCACGGACCGAACACGATTATTGACGCAAGTACCGCAAGGATCTTGGGCACAAAAGACAGGGTCTGCTCCTGGATTTGTGTTGTGGCCTGAAAAATGCTTACAGCCAGGCCGATAATAATGCTTATCGCCAGCATCGGGGCCGATACGTAAATAATCGTTTTCAATGCTTCCTGTGCCAAATCAATAATTGTACCCTGATCCAACGGATAACCCCCTGTCATCTTGCGAAGCTGTTAACAATTGTTCTTACCACGAGACTCCAGCCGTCAACCATTACAAAAAGCATGATTTTAAACGGAAGAGAAATCATAACGGGTGGCAGCATCATCATGCCCATCGACATGAGCGTGCTTGATACCACCATATCTATTACCAAAAAAGGTATGTATATTATAAAACCCATTTTAAATGCAACGGTAAGCTCATTGACTATGAAAGCCGGTATGATTACAGTCAGCGGCAGCTCCTCGGGTTTCACCGTGCTGTCAATGCCTGAAAGCGAAGCGAAAAATGCCAGGTCCTTGTCTCTGCCGACATTTTTCATCTGGTTGAGCATGAAAGTCTTAATGGTCTCCGAGGACCGCGCCAGCGCCTCCTGCTGGGTAATCTCCCCTTTTGTATAGGGCTGCAGCGCATTGCTGTTCAAATCGCTCAGCACGGGACTCATTATAAAAAACGTTAAAAAGAGCGCAAGCCCTATGAGGATCTGGTTCGGAGGCATTTGCTGGGTTCCCACCGAGTTGCGCACAAAGGAAAGAATTATCACGGTCCTGATAAAGGAAGTCATCATTATCAATATGGACGGTGCAAGGGAAAGCACCGTCAAAAGCAGGAGCACCTGGATGGTGGCCGATGTCTCGGCCGGATTGTCCGCCGTGCCGATTGTAATCCCGTCCCTGTTTATTGTAATACTGGGCTCGGCATGGGCATAAACCGAGAAAACTGCCAAAAAACCAACCAGCACCAGGAACTGGCAAACGGTTTTTTTATTGATTTTTAGAGGTGTCTTTCCTGTCACCGTTTTCATCTGTTTCAGTCCTTCTTGTAATTGTGCGCAACCGCTCAAGGTTATTCCTGAATACGCTTTTGACCGCGCCTGTACGAGTCTCCGCGGCGGCGTCATCATGCACTGCTTTTTCAGAAACCGCGGTATTTCCGGGCAGTTTTATGTTTTTTAAATACTTTTCAAAAAATGCCCTGAAGTCAAACGCGGGAGCCGCGGTATCGTTTTCCGTTTCGCCGACGAATTCCTCGATTTTTACTTCAGCGAGGAAATTCAGGCTTTTACCGCTTGATGCAATAAGGAAAAACTGATCGGCAGCCTTAACAAGCAACAGCCTCTTATCCATCCCCAGGCTGATTGAATCCACTATTTGCATGTATTTGCCGCGCATCGCCCTGCCGGCCCTGATGCCCGCGTATTTCGCCGCTACAAAGGCCAGGAAGGTTATTGCAGCAAATACCATAAGGAAAAGAATGAAACTGACAATTTCCTCAAAAATGCCCATATTTGATTTTCTCCCGATATATTATCCAAGCACCTTCCTGACGGCTTCCACAACCCTGTCGGGCTGGAAGGGCTTTACCACGAAATCCCTGGCACCTGCCTGTATTGATTCGATAACATAGGCCTGCTGACCCATGGCTGAACACATGATAATCTTGGCGTCGCGATCTATTTTCTTGATTTCCTTCACCGCGGTGATCCCGTCAACTTCAGGCATTGTTATGTCCATTACCACAAGATCAGGTGAAAGTTCCCTGTATTTTTCAACGGCCCTGGCGCCGTTTTCTGCTTCTCCTGCAACCTCGTAACCGTTCTTGTGCAGTATATCCTTGAGCATCATCCTCATAAATGCAGCGTCGTCAACAATAAGAATCCTTTTTCCCATTAGTTCCCTCTCCTTATGTAAATTCTTGGTATTCAAAGTTTAAAGTCTTTTGGAAGGTTGTATTATGTCGGTAATCCTCACGCCAAAGTTTTCGTCTATAACCACTACTTCTCCCTTGGCTATGGGTTTTCCGTTTACGAGTATATCAACGGGTTCTCCTGCCAGTTTGTCCAGCTCGATTATGGAGCCAGCACCGAACTCAAGTATCTCCTTAATTGGCTTGTGGGTGCGGCCCAGTTCGACCGTTACCTCAAGCGGCACGTCCATAATAAGGCTGATATTCTTTTTTTCAATGTTCAGAGCTTCATCTTCGAAGGATTCAAATTGCATGGGGCGCACATCAACAGTGCGGCTATTTCCCGCAGCGCTTCCTGTAAAATGGCCCTGTTGTGGCTGAAAACCTGCCTGCGGGTGCAGTGGCTGTTGCATCTGCGGCTGCGCGAACGGCTGCGCCGGAGACGGCGATGCGTATGTTTGCTGAGGAGCTTCCTGCCTGGTGGTATCGGCGCCTGTATCGACGCCCAGCTCGGTTATGTTTAACAGGTTATAAACAAGGTCCTTGGCAAACTGGACAGGCATAAGCTGCATAATTTCACTGTCCACCAGTTCTCCTATGACCATCCTGAACGCGACGCACACGATTTTCTCATCCTGGTTTACGACAAAATGCTCAGGTGGTGAGGCAAAATGAAAACTGAATGCTTTCGGAGGCGATATTTCTATCCTCTTGTTGAACATTGAGGACATGGAGGTGGCAGCCGATCCGATCATCTGGTTCATGGCCTCGCTGACGGCGCTTAAATGCAGGTCGTTTATTTCTCCCTGTATATTGGTTCCGTCGCCGCCCATCATGAGATCGGTAATCACCATCACGTCCTTGTCCTTCAAAAGCAGCAGGTTGGTTCCCACGAGCCCGTGAGTGTACTCCACCTTTACCGCGACATATCCCTGGTTGTACTGGGATTCCAGCTCATTCCATGTAGTAATCGAAACCTTCGGTGTCGTAATTAAAACTTTCTGCTGAATCAGCGTAAAAAGCGTGGTGGCTGAAGTACCCATGCTTATGTTGCCGATTTCTCCAAGGGCGTCAATTTCCTGGGATGTAAGCACATCGTGCTGCGAATCATCAATGTCTGAAAACTCGCTGCTTTTAAGCAATGCATCTATTTCAGCCTGTGACAGCGTTTCACCCATTATAAATCATCCTCCCTTGCAATAATTTCGGTAATTTTTACCGACACCCTGTTTCTTCGCACCCCTGGTTTTGCACGGAATTTCTTCAGGTTTCCGACCAGTATTTCCAGATCGTCATTCACGGAGGTTCCCAGGGGTATGATATCACCGCACTGGAGTTCCAGCACATCGGCGACCGATATGACGGACCTGCCGAGGATGGCCCTGATCGGTATTTCGGTCATGGCAATCCTGTTTTCAATAACTTCCCTGTTTTCCTTCGGATTTTCCTTTTCAGTTCTCGTAAACCATATTCTGGTGCTGAGCTTTGTTATCACGGGCTCCACCACGGCATGGGGAATGCATATGTTGATCATGCCCTCGGCTTCGCCGACTTTAGCGTTCATTGTAACAAGCGCCACAACGTCATTGGGGCTCGCAATCTGCGCAAACTGGATGTTTGTCTCAATTTTGTCGAGCCTCGGTCGAATGGCTATAATATTTTCCCAGGGCTCCCTCATGCGTTCCAGCATGAGATTTATAACTCTTTCAAGAATGGCCAGCTCAATTTCGGTAAACTCCCTGACTTTTTCCATCGGGCTGCCCTTGCCGCCCAGGATGCGGTCAACCATTGCAAAGGCGATGCTGGGATCCAATTCTATGATTATTTGCCCCGGCAGGGGATTAAAATCCACAACGGCCAGGACAAGGGGACTGGGCAGCGAATTGCTGAAATCCTTGTACAGCAGGGAATCAACGTCAAAGGCCACCTCAACATGGACGAGCGTGCGCAGGTAACCCGTCAGAAAGCTAGTAAGAATTCTTGCATAGTTTTCATTAATAAACTGCAACGTTTTTATCTGATCTTTTGCAAATTTTTCAGGAAAGTTGAAATCATAATTCCTGACCTTTTTTTCCTTCCTGGATTCCTTTATCTTTTCAACATCAAGCTCGCCCTTGTTAAGCGCATTTATCAGCTCATTTATTTCTTCCTGGGTAAGAATGTCACCCATCCGGCAACCACCTGCCTTTCGTTATCATCCCGGATCACATGGCCTGAACGTTCCACTTTGAAATGACCACTTCCCAGACTACATCGCTTGTCAGACCTTCTTTTTCCTTAAAAATATTGTTGGTTAAGACCTTGAGATCTTCTTTCGCCTTTTGAAGGCCGTCGCGGTGATTTACCTCGGAATAGGTCCTGTCGAGCAGGTATTGGGTAATGGCTTCCTTAATTTCGCTGATATAGTTGTCAATTAATTCATCAGTGTTCTTAATGCCCTTTACCTTCTTGAAATAAACAAGTTCGGCATTAAGCTGCATTACTCCGAGCGTGCCGTCAATGTCCTGTTTTAAATTGAATACTTCCGCCTTGTCTCCAAAAATCGGCTTTTTGTTGAGTTCATCGGAATCGGGCATTCTTACTTCAACGACCTTTTCAGCGCCCCGTGACTGGGCTCCTCCCACGATAAAAACATACCCGGAAAGGAGAGCCAGGGTAAGAGTTAACACAGCTACAATAACAAGCAGCAATACAAAGCTGCTCCTGCCTTCCATCTAAAGACCCCCTTTTTGCATAATCGGACAAGCTTGCTTTATTTCATGTCGCAATCGACCGGTTGTTGAGCTCTTCTCAGCACTGAAGCCTTGTAATCTAGAATGAGCTCGATGACTTTCTCAACCGGTTCGCTGACGATGTATTTTTTTCCTTCAATTGTCGTAATAACAGTATCAGGGGTTGCTTCCACAGTTTCTATAAGTTCACTGTTCAGGTAAAATGATGTATTATTCAACCTGGTTATTTTTATCATAATATTGTTCCTGCCAAAAAACAATAAATTCTTCTATAATTCGCGCCAGGCGCTGAAATCATGTTTTTCCGGCCCCCGGAACCCGGAGGCCGGAAATGACAGTTACTTATCTCTTGAGGTTCACAAGTTCCTGCAGCATTTCATCGGATGTGGTAATAATCCTGCTGTTTGCCTGGAAACCTCTCTGCGTTATTATCATGTCGGTGAATTCCCTTGAAAGATCAACATTCGACATTTCGAGCGTTCCAGGATTCAGCATGCCCACTCCTTCAGATCCTGGTTTAACAGCCTTGTTGAAATCACCGGAGTTGGTGGACGGAATAAACATGTTGTCTCCGACCTTTTGCAGTCCCGCCGGATTTTCAAAACTTGCGAGCGCAATAAGTCCCAGAGGCTGCTGCTGACCATTGCTGTATATGCCGGTAATTATGCCGTCAGGCCCTATGTTGAAACTTACGAGATTACCCGTGGGATACCCGTTCACATTGGTCGGTTTAACCGAACTGTCGGCGTTGTACATCGTAAGATTACTGAAATCAAACCTGACGGTAAAAGGCTGGACTCCGATATCCGTTGTCTGGGGACTCAGTTGAATATCAAACGCGCTTGTGGATCCGGCCTGTATTCTTCCGAAGTTGTCGAAAGTTATCGTTCCCTGGGCCGTACTCGGCGTAACTGCGTTGCCCCCCGAAGCTCCTCCGTCAATCTCCCATGTCCACGTGGTCGAAGTTCCCGCGCTTGCAGCTGTTTTCCAGAACTTAATGGTTAACTTGTATTGGTTGCCAAGGTCGTCATATACCGTTACCGGGACCTTGAACTGCACGTTGGAATCATCGGGATTGGTTATTATGGGCCTCGACGAATCGAGATTCCCTGAAAAAACGGCGTCAGTCGTGGCCCTTGCGGCTATTATCCTTTTATTGTTGTTGAATTCGTCATAATAAATATTTATCGGTCCTACAGGCTGCTCGGTATCAAATTCATAACTGCCGTCAGGATTTCTCGTGTATGCCTGCCAGCCCATGACATTCATGCCGTTTCCTGCTACAAGGTTGCCAAGCTTGTCAATGCCAAAATTGCCAGCTCTCGTAAACCTGTACGTGTCTCCTGCTCCGCCCTGTACAATGAAGAAACCGTCGCCTTCAATGGCCAGGTCCGTCGGGTTGTCCGTACGCTGCAGGCTGCCCCTTGTAACAATCGTATCCACGTTGCCGACGCCTATACCAAGACCAATCTGCATAGGGTTGGTTCCACCCCGGCCCGTCGCTGCGTCCGGCGCGCTTGCTCCCTTGATCGTTTGGCTGAAAACTTCCTGGAACGTCACTCTTCCCGACTTGAAGCCTATGGTGTTTACGTTTGCAACATTGTTGCCGATTACGTCCATTCTTACCTGGTGCGCCATGAGCCCTGACACACCGGAAAACATTGACCTCATCATAATAAACGACCTCCTTTAAGTTACCCTATTCCTTCCGTCGATCCGGAATAGACAGCCTCCCCAAAGGGGTCCGGCTGTATCTGGCACATAATTGTGATTAATTTCAGAGATATTTACTTTTAAGAACGTATCTGTGCAGGATGTCAGGTTATGACCGCTCCGTCAATGTTAGTAAATACATTTTCCTTCAGTTCGTTGCTCGTCACGGCCGTTATAACAGTCCTGCTTCTTACGTTTACCACAAAGGCCAGGTTGTCAACGAGCACCAGCGTGTCTTTCACACCCTTGCTGCCTGCCTTGCTCACCGCGTTGCCGAGTTTTTCCTTCTGGTCCGATGTAAGGCTGATGTTTCTTTCCCTGAGCCTGTTTTCGGCATGCTTTGAAAACTTCAGTCCCGATGTCTCATCTATCTTCTGCCTGAGTATTTCTTCGAATCCCTGCGTTTTTTCATGCCTTACAGGTGCCTTTTGCAGCGCGTTTGCATTGCCGGTTCTTATTATGTTGGGCTGTATTATCCTGTTATTTACATCCATGCCTCTCACCTGCCTTTCAAAACCTTGGAAAGACTATGGGCGTATTTCCGTTATGCTGTCGGCAGGAACGCGCAGGCTGTCAAGAAGGGCTGTAATATCGCCGTTTTCGTTGAATTCGCAGCTGTTCAGCACGGCTGTTACCGTGGCTCTCTTGCCCGTTTTTCCGTCCCGGATTACAACGGTTACCGTATTACCGACATTTTCGGACAGCCAGTTCTTTTTGTAATCCATATCGGCATCGGAACTGCCTGTTACGACATCCACTATTTCAACGCTCGCTCCGTCAATGACCACATAGTTTTCATACTGTCCCGCCTCAACGTACCTGACTGTGCCGCTTACTGCCACATAATCGGAGAAACCGCTCCCGCGGACACTGCCTGAAACGTTGTATCCGATAAGACCGGTGTAGGCGGAAATGTTATCTTTTGCAATTTTTTCGAGGTTGGTTATGTTGTCTACGGGGACATAAACTTCATCAAGGGTTGCGTATATAGTGCCGTAAGCATCGGTTTCGAAGTCCCTGAGCAGGCCTCTTACCGCGACAAACGCTCCGTTTTGATCCGTAATTTCCACATCCACCTTTCTGTCCCTGTGGCTTTCAAGATATTCAATCCTGAAATTCGGATCAGCCGACTGCTCCTCCGCGAGAATACCCGATATGATGACGCGTACGCCGTCCATTACTGCATAATCCTCGTAAATTCCCTTCTGGACAGAACTGATGACACCGTTAACGTAAATAATATCGCCGGTTTCCGGATCGAATATGCCGCCTTCAGCTTTCCTGCCTACATAACCCGAATAGGCATGCAGTCCCGATGAAGCGGAGGTGCCCTCAGCCACTTCCATTATGTTTTCTACGGGAATTTCGCGGCCCTTGACAATCACGTAGGTCCTGCCCTGCTGGACCCTGACGCCTGCTACAATTCCTGAAATCAGCATCGACTCATTGGAGTCTTTATCAACAAGATTTGCCGTAACGGATTTCCCCAGCAGCGAGTAGGCCCTGTACTGGGACATGCCGTCGTTAAGGTTCCGCATCTGTTCAAGAGCGCTGAACTGGGCCATTTGGGCTATGAATTCCTTGTCGTCCACCGGGTTGAGCGGATCCTGGTACCTCAGCTGGGTTATCAGCAGGTTGAGAAATTCATCCTTTCCCAGTTCGCCCAGTTTCCTGTCCGACGTATTTTTCGCCGAATCCGCTATTATCTGTTCAATGGTCTTGAAGTTCCCGGCATATATCGCTTCCATTCTCTCACCTCCCTATACCTTAATGTTCACAGTGCTGCCATAAAAGGCGTACAGGCTTTCCACCTTTTCCGACAGTTCCGAAATCCCAACCGGGTTCATTACAGCGCCTGCCGACGTACGGCTTCGGCCCTGCGTGTGCATTGCGCGTTGCGAATCGGCGGCCTGGCCTGTCGAGCCGTTTCCCACCGAAACACTGAAGCCTTCGAGTGCAAAGCCCTGTTTTTCAAGGGAATCCTTCAAAAACTGCATGTTGGAATCGAGCACTTCTTTTACCTGCCGGTTTTCAGCTATGAAACTTGCCGAAACCCGGTTGCCTTCTGTCACCACGCGGAGCGCGAGCCTCCCAAACTGATCCGGCTTGAGATCAATGACCATTTCCGATTTGCCGCTGCTTAATACAATTTTTACCTTTTCAGCCACCTGGTTTATGATTTCCCTTGCAGGCATCACATCGGAAAATCTGCTTCCAGCTGCTTCACGCGTCACTGTTGCAAAGCTGCGGGATTCAGCGGATACAACCTGCCAGGAAACGATTTCATCCTGCCGGATCTGTGGTTCGCCCTGTGGTTCTCCCTGTGTTTCGCCGGGATCGCTTTCGAAGGATTCATTCTCCGTTTCTGCTGTTTTGGGAAAAGCATTTTCATCAACGGCTGTTGTCATTACTGTCTCCTGTGCTTCCGGAACCACGGATTTATCCGCTGCATCGTCGTCGCTGAAGCTTGTTATTTCCGGGCTTTCCGCAAAAATCTGCGTGTTCGATTGCCTTAAAACTACCCTGTCATCAGTGTTGAGAAACTCATCGCCTAATATTCCGGCCTCCCTCAAACCGGTTTCCCCGGGCTCCTGCATCGTGGCTTCAGCGATTCCGACTGAAAAACCTGCTTCCGTTGCCATAACCGTTTGAATTTCCTTAACCGGTTCAGCGGAATTGACGACCGTGGTCAAAACCATATTGCCATCCCCTGTTTCCGGTGCTTCCAAAAAGCTTTCACCACCTGCGCTGTCCGCGACGTGATTTACACTGTTGGGGATTAGCCCTGAGGTTTTTTCACCCGGATATCCGACATTTGGCAATACTGCCGCTTCCGCGTCCAACTGCAGCGAAGCTGCCAGCTCACCGGAAACACCCGCGTTTTCAGTTGTATCAGTCGCCGTTGCCGCCGGAATAACAAGGTTCATGGCAGGCAAAATTACTAAGTAATTTTTCCCTTCTCCCGCTTCTGCGCCCGAAGATTTGTCCGGTTCCTGAACTTTGCCGCGCAGTTTCAGTTCAGCGCCTTGGTCCGCACCATCAGCGGATTTTTCAGCTTTATGCCTGAAGAATGGTCTTTTGAAACCGTTACTTTCAGCGACCGGATTTGGGCCTTCGTTCCTTTCTCCGGATGCGTTTGCTCCCGAAGGCCTTGGTTTTGCCATATTCCTTTCGCCGATGGAATTTTGCAAAATTGCACAAAACCGCGGCTTGTTCTCTCCCGGAGCTGGACGCTGCGCTACTTTTGATTCGCCGGTGTTTTGCCCGGGCTCCGTTGCGTTGAAACATAAAAGGGCTGCTGTACCTGCATTTATCACCGTCTTCACCTCCTTTCCGGCCAGTTTCCTGTTTATGGAATGCGGTCGATGCATGATGGCATCAGCCGCTTATTCCCCGGGAAGGTATTGCTGTGCAAGCTTGTTTGTAATTTCGGCGGCCAGGGATGCATTCATCGACGCGAGAATCTCCGATGCCGTTTCTCTTTTCATATTGGTCAGGATGTCAACAACCAGCTGAAGCCTGTCCTTCCCCAGTTGTTCGAATATGCGCGCGGCAGCGGACGCGTCCATTGCTTCATAGAGCTTAACGAATTGCTGAACTTCCTTTGAAACGGCTTCCTCTTTTACAATTTCCCTGTATATTTTTTCGGCCGTTTCCCCGTAAAGGTTTTCATAGTATTTCCTGAAGCCTTCCCTGTCGGATTTCGCCGCTATTTCATAAAGCTTCCGGCGTTCTTCCTCGAGCATTTTTTCCTGTTGCTGCAAAGAATTCATTTTGTCTTCGGCTTCCTTGAGCGCTTTTTCTCCTTCAGACTTTACCGATTGAGCTTCCTCGAGATTTTTTTCAAGTTCGCCGATTTTCTGATTCGCGTTTTCCAGCTCCTGCTGGAGGGACGTAAGTTCCTGCCTCAACTGGGTATATCTCTTCCTGACTTCGCTCTCCGACATGTATTTTTCGTCATAGGGATCCGGCGGTTTCGGCAGCGCCAGTTTCAGCAGGGGCACATCCTGCAGGTCTTTTCTCAGTTGCTCTCCTATGCCGTTTATATTTTTGCGTACAATGAAGAAAAAAGTTCCGCCGAATATTAAGGCCATTATCAGAAGGGCCGTGGCCACTACCAGTACATAAAAAAGCGGTCCGGTCCTTTCTTCTGCGACGGCTGTTCCGGAAACCGTCGCGGTTTTCATTGAGCCTGTTTTTTTGCCTGATGCCCTGTTGCTTATCAGTGCGGACATTTCATTCCCCTGCCATACCTAAATAGTATTTATATCCAGCAACTTCATCGAGGTGTTTTTGCTCGTCCTTTCTGACAGACTGCAAGAACTCCTCGTATTTTCTTTCCCTGAGCTTCTCAAGTATCTCCCGTTCCTGTACTGCCTTTATGAGCTTTTCCCTATGTTTATCGGCATTCTCACGGGCTTCGTTTACTGCGATTTTCTGCTCGGTTATGTGGTCTCGCAGCAGCATGATGTATGCATTGAATTCCTTCAATCTGCCCACGGTTATGCCTGTTTCCTCATGCTGCCTCAGCTCTTCCATGCAACCGCTTTGTTCTTGTTGGATCTGCTGCAGTTTTCGCCTTTCGGCCTGCAGTTTCAGCATGGCCATGGCAAATTCGCCTTTTGCCTTTTCTTCGAGCTGGCTTTTTAGCTTCAGTACCGCCTGAAGCCTGAACGAAAATTTTGTCATGGCGCGTCAAACACCTTCCCCAGCAGGTCTTCCACCTCTTCAAAGTCAAATTTGTCATGTACACCCTGTTCTATGAACTTAATAATGTTGTCGTATACATCTATCGCTTCGTCGATCCGGGCATTGCTGCCCTTAGAATAAGCTCCTATATTAATCAGGTCTTCCGCTTCCTGGTACACTGCCATTGCTTTCTTGATCCTGTTGGCTTTCTCCAGGTGCTCCCTGCTGACAACATCGCTCATTACCCTGCTCACGCTTGCAAGAACGTCAATAGCCGGATACTGGTTCTTGTTCGCCAGTTTTCTTGAAAGAACAATATGCCCGTCCAGTATGCCCCTCGCCGTATCGGTAACGGGCTCGGTCAGATCGTCACCGTCAACGAGCACGGTGTAAAGGCCCGTTATGGATCCTGTCTCGGAGCATCCCGAGCGTTCAAGCAGCCTTGGCATTATTGCAAAAACCGACGGCGTGTATCCCCTTGATACCGGGGGCTCGCCTATAGCCAGGCCGATTTCCCTCTGGGCCATCGCAAACCGCGTAAGGCTGTCCATGAGCAGCAGAACGTCCCTGCCCTGGTCCCTGAAATACTCGGCCACCGCGGTTGCCAGCAGGGCGCCCTTCTGCCTGATAAGAGCCGGCTGGTCCGATGTGGCCACTATTACTACTGAGCGCTTTAAACCGTCTTCCTTGAGGTCCTTTTCCAGGAACTCCCTTACCTCCCTGCCCCTTTCGCCTATCAGTGCTATTACGTTGACATCTGCCTTGGTGTTCCTGGCAATCATGCCTATCAGGGTGCTCTTTCCCACGCCGCTTCCTGCAAATATGCCAACCCTCTGGCCTTTCCCGACGGTCAGAAGTCCGTCAATGGCTTTTACGCCAAGGCACAGCGGCTCCGTTATCCTTTTCCTCGTAAGTGGATCCGGCGGAGAGTTGTTGACAGGATAATATGTTTCATAAACTATATCACCCTTGTTGTCGATGGGTCTGCCCAAACCGTCGAGCACCCTGCCTATCAGCGCGTTCCCGACGCCGACCCTGAGGTATTGCCCGGTGCTCATGACGGTACTGCCGGGACCTATCCCCTCCAGCTGTCCCAGCGGCATGAGCAGGACCTTGTTGTCCCTGAAACCTACCACTTCAGCGTCAAGGTATCCCTTGTTCCGTAATCCCTGGACTCTGCAAACTTCGCCTATGCTCGCTTCAGGTCCGACAGATTCTATGGTCAGTCCAACCACTTTGGATACGCGGCCGAAGTAACTGACAAGATCCGATTCCTCAATAATACGGCTGTATTTGTCGAGACTGAGGGTCATTGCACACCTCTCTGAAGATAAACTACCTTTGGTCTACCTGGAAGCTGCCCTTGTTTCCAGGGACAGTTCACAGCCAAGCTGACGGCTGAAAAGCTCCCGAATTTTTTCCAGCTGTGTATCAATTCCCGCGTCAATGAATCCGTATGATGTTTCCAGGATGCACGAACCGGGGCTTAAAACGGGGTCTTTCATTATTTCTATCTTGTTTGAATCTTCAACGGCTTTATGAAACTGCGAAAGATTCAACTGCACGAATTCATAATCCTGTTCAGACAGCCGCAGCAATGCCCCTCCGCTTATATTACACTTGCTGACAGCCTGCCTGATCAGGTCCAGGATACTTCCGCGGTCCTGCGCCAGCTCGCGGTCAAGCACCTTTTTCGCAATATCAATTACAAGCTTAACAATTTCGCTTTCAATCGAGGCAACAGTCTTCTCGAATTCCTCCCTTGCCTTGTCCCTGAGCTGCTTTGCTTCCTCGGTCATGGCTTTGCATTCACTGATTGCCCTTTCGAGCCCTTCAACGTAGCCTTCCTTTTCTCCCAGTTCACGGGCGGCCTTTTTTATTTCCTCGCACTCTTTTTTCGCTGCTTCCAGCATCCTTGAGGCTTCATTCATTGCCTCTTCAATTATCCTGTCAGCCTCTTTTCTCGCATCATCGAGGATTTGCTTGCTTTGCAGGACCAGGTCAGTATGAACCTGGTTCTTATTGATATCCAGGTTTATATTCTCAATATCCTTCAGCTTTCTTATCAGGTTTTCAACGCCTTTATCAGCCTTTGGGCCGGCGCCTGCACTGCCAGGCGTTGCCGAATGTCCCGGAACCGTGTCAACGATCCTGTAATTTTTCAAAACCCTGTTATACAATTATCTCGTCGCCTCCGCCTCTCGAAATTACAATCTCGCCTGAATCTTCAAGCCTTCGGATAATATTGACAATTTTCTGCTGTGCCTCTTCAACATCCCTGAGCCTCACGGGGCCCATGAATTCAATGTCTTCCTTGATTATCTCGGCCATGCGCTTCGACATGTTGGAGAATATTGCATTCTTCACATCCTCAGTGGCGCCTTTGAGGGCTATTGCAAGCTGGCTTGAATCCACTTCCCTGAGGAATCTCTGTATGGACCTGTTGTCAAGCGTAAGAATGTCTTCAAATACGAACATCCTCTTGCGTATTTCTTCCGCAAGTTCCATATCCTCAATTTCGAGGGTTTCCATGATATGTTTTTCCGTACCCCTGTCCACGTTGTTCAATATGTCGACAATCGACTGGATACCGCCGGCAGCCGTGAAGTCTTCCGTTACAAGGGAAGACAGCTTTTTCTCAAGCACCCTTTCCACTTCCTTTATAATTTCCGGCGATGTCCTGTCCATGGTGGCTATGCGCTTTGCAACATCGGCCTGCTTGTCCTGCGGCAGCGCGGAAAGTACCGTCGCAGCCTGCTGCGGTTTCAGGTATGCAAGTATGAGCGCGATAGTCTGTGGATGCTCCGTATGAATAAAGTTCAGCAACTGGGACGGGTCAGTTTTCCTGATAAACTCAAAAGGCCTGACCTGCAGCGATACCGTCAGCTTGTTGATTACTTCAAGAGCTTTCTGGGTGCCGAGGGCTTTTTCGAGAATCTCCCTCGCATATTCTATGCCGCCCTCCGCTATGTACTCCTGGGCTAAACATATCTGGTAAAACTCCTCGAGCACCATTTCCTTTTCTTCGGGTGTCACAGTCCTTATATTTGCAATCTCGAGCGTAAGCTGTTCGATCTCGTCTTCTTTAAGGTGTTTGAATATTTGGGCAGACTTTTCAGGCCCGAGGGTTATCAAAAGCATTGCAGCCTTTTGCCTGCCGCTCAGTTCATTCCTGGATGCTTGCATGCGGGCCAACCTTCAACACTCCTCTATTCCCAATCTTCGGAAAGCCAGTTCCTGAGCAACTGGGCTACCGCTTCAGGTTTTTGAGTAACAAATTTGTCTATCTGTTTCTTTACCTCGGATTTTTCTTCAAGATCTATTTCAGGCAAAGGTTCGGTAGGCTCCGGCGCGACGAAACGGGGGACGGCCACAGCTGCCTGTTCTTCCGCAGCGGCTGCGGCAAGTTCCGCAACTTCTTCCTGTTTCCTGCGCGGTATTGCCGAAATCATAAGTACGAGGATCAGTACCATCATTACCGCGAAGAATCCGTAATCGTTGACTATTTCCTTCAACCTGTCGTTTAGTGTGGGTTCGGCAACTTCAGCCGGAGCGAGCTTCAGACTTACGACGGAAACATTTTGGGGCGGAACGCCTATGGCATTGCCTGCCGCCTGCCTGAAGGCTTCGATATATTCAGGCGTCAGCCTGCTGTCATCCTTTACACGGTTGCCGTACATGAGCGTTATAGTCGCCGTGGTTTTTTCCGGGATGATGTTTCCAACGGCTTTTTCATGTTCTGTTTCCGTTTGATTATACAGATATGAATAAACTGAATGGTTTTTCTGATAATTTCCGTTTTGGTTGTCTCCTATCTGGTATACCGGCGGTTCGTCGCCGGGATTGGTCTCTATCCCGGGAACCCCGGCGGCAGCTGTATTCACTACGCTTTCCTTGATAACTTCACTGCTTTCCACAAGTCCCAGGCCGGGTTCCGCGCCTTCGGGAGACGATATTTCCCTTGACTGCGACACCTGCCGGTCAAAGTCAAGGACGGGGTTTACCACTACCTTGACCATGTCGTACGCGTCGCTTTGAACATTAAACAGTTCGTACACGGCATTTGTAAGTTCGTATTTCCTTTTGAGCCTGAGAGATTCCTGGGTGTTCAAAGCCGCCATGGTGCTGTCGGCATATTCCGAATCGAACATCCTTCCCGTTGTGTCTACCACGGTAATATCTTCAGGATCCAGGCCTTCTATGCTTTTTGAAACAACGGCTTTTATCCCTTCTACCTGCGACGGAGTCAAAGTGCCGTCCCTGGTTTTAACTGTAACAGCCGCGGTAGGTTTCTTCTCCACATTGTCAAAATAGGATTTTTCGGGGACAACTATCTGAATTTCCGCATCTTCGATAAAATCGAACATTTTGAGCTGCGCAATAATGCTTTGCCTGTCCCTTTCCTTCCAGACCTGTTTTTTGTCGCTTTCGGTGGAATTGAAGCTGATAAGCTCCAGAGCGTCGGCAAAAGTCATCCCGTGCTTGGGATAACCCGAAGCCGCCAGTTCAAAACGCGCTCTGTCGCTGTCTTTCATGTCCACGATGAGATTGCCGCCCATAACACTGTTTTTTATGCCTCTTTCACTAAGAATTGCCTGCATTTCCTTGACTTCTTTCGGATCGGCACCGGAGACCAGTACTACATTATTGGGACGGGTGATCCAGATAAGGCCCAAAATTATTGAAACGGCTAAAATGGCGGAAGTTATGTAAATTCTTCTCTTTTGTGATTTGTCAAGATTTTTCCAATACTCGGCAATTTGCTGGCCGAAACGTTTTAATGCCTCAGGCATTATACCACCACCTGGATTACATACTCATACTATATTTGTTGCTGCAAGAAACCGTTGCCGTCGGTACGTTGCAAACTGCAATCACTGCTGAATAACTGCCGTTTCCTTTAAATCTGCATTCGCATTATTTCATTGTAAGCATCCAGTATTTTGTTGCGCACCTGCAGCGTGAACTGAAGTGCAATATCAGCTTTCTCAGCCGCTATCAGGACTTGGTGGATATTATCAGTGGCTCCTGACGCAAAAGCATTTGTCAAATTTTCTGCCTCTATCTGGAGCTGGTTCACCTTATCAAGAGCTTCCTTGAGGTAGCCGGCAAAACTTGTGCTGCCGCCTGCCTTATCTCCGCCTTTCACTTCGCGGAGAGATCCGGAAAAGCTGCCTATTTGCTGAACCATTGTTTGCATTATATTTACCTCCCTCTAAACCGTGGAAAACATAAACTGAATGTAAAAAAAGAAGCTGTCAAAAACTCTACCTGCCGATTTCAAGAGCCTTCACAGCCATGCTTTTGGTTGTATTGACAGCGGTGACGTTTGCCTCATAAGCCCTGGTCGCCGAGATCATGTCGACCATTTCCGATACAATATCAACGTTGGGTGTCAGGACATAACCTTCTTCATCTGCATCAGGATGCCCCGGATCATATTTCCTGCGAAATTCGGACATATCTTCCACGATCCGCGCCACCCTGACTCCTGAGCCAAAAATTTTTTCCCTTGTCGCAGCGCTCAGATATTGTGAAAAGGGGACATTACCGGTTTTTTCCTCGAAGACAACAAGCTTTCTTCTGTAAGGAAGCCCGTTCTGTGCCCTTGTGGTGTCAATATTTGCTATATTCTGGGAAATAACGTCCATCCTGAGTCTCTGAGCCGTCAGGGCAGAAGCGCTTATATCCAACGCCTTTAAAAAACCCATTAATTATCTCCTCCCATCGTTGATGACGGTTTTTATGGTGCTGAACGTTCCGCTGATTCTTTGAATCAGTGTGTTGTATTTTATCGTGTTTTTTGCCATCTGTGCCATTTCCGCCTCAATATCCACGTTATTTCCGTCGAGACGCGTGCTTGTTTCCGTGTTCACTGTTTTAATCGTAGGTTCGGGAATGCCGGCAGCCCTTTTTAATCCTTTTTTCTTCAGTTCATTGCCGTACCCGTTGAGATATTCCTCAAACGCCACCGCCTTTTTTTTGTATCCCGGCGTGTCGGCATTGGCAATATTATGGGCTATGACTTCGTTCCTCAGCCATGCGGCATCAAGAGCTTTTTCGACAAGATTTGTTCTTGATAAGATTCTTTCCAGCATTGCGAACCTCCTGTTCGACCTGTTACGCATTTATTCTATTTTTAGAAATGAAATTCGACAATAAAAATACCACTTTTATACATCATAATAACATATTTTGACACTGAACTCAATGATTAACTGCGGCTTTGCTTTCGCTGCTTCCAGTTCATTTTGCCCGCTTTCACGTTTTAGTGTCCTGAAGTGCTTGAAATAAGCGGTGTTCCGGATGTATGATATAAAAGTACTATTAATAAAATAGTACTTTAGTCCTGGTTAAAATGGTAACCCGGAGCTTTCAGTTTATGGCAAAAAAGTCTTAAATTCAAGACAGTCCGATAGTACTCCTGACGGAGTCTATGAATTTGAGCGACCTTTCAGAAATCATGAGATTCTTCTGCCTTTTATCCCTGACGCGTATATCCAGTGGATCAATCAGTCCGAAATTAATATTCATCGGTTGGAAGTTCCTTATATTCGCATCCGAAATATACCTTGCGAGCGCTCCCAATGCCGTGATCGGAGGAAAGCGAAAACCCTCTCCACCGCTGAACCTCAGCGCGGCATTTATGCCCGCGACGAGTCCCGAGGCAGCCGATTCGACATATCCCTCGACACCCGTTATCTGGCCGGCGAAATAAATATTGGGCCTTCTGATGAGACGATAACTCCAGTCCAGGAGACCCGGGGAATTTATGTACGTGTTCCTGTGCATTACTCCATAGCGTACAAATTCCGCATTTTCAAGACCAGGTATCATGTGGAATACCCTTTTCTGCTCGGGCCATTTGAGCCTGGTTTGAAAACCTACCATATTGTAAAGTGTGCCTTCCGAATTGTCCTGCCTGAGCTGAACCACGGCATATGGTTCCCGACCCGTGGCAGGATTTATAAGACCTACGGGTTTCATCGGCCCGAACCGCAGCGTATCCTTTCCCCTTTTGGCCATAGTTTCAACGGGCATACAGCCTTCAAAAACTATTTCTGCGTCAGGACCCTTAAGCTCGGCGGTTTCGGCTTCGACAAGCTGCTTCCAGAATTCTTCATACTGCTCTTTTTCCATGGGGCAGTTGATGTAATCGTCGGTCCCCTTGTTGTATCGCGATGCCCTGAAGGCTTTTGACATATCTATGGACTCCAATGTTACTATCGGAGCTGCAGCGTCAAAAAAATACAGGTAATCCCTGCCGAGCAGCTTTCCAATATATTGCGACAGGCTTTCCGAAGTAAGCGGTCCCGTTGCCACGATGGTCATCGCATCGTCTTCTATCTTTGTAACTTCCTCGTTGATTATCTCTATACGAGCATGAGATTTAACGGCATCGGTCACCGCTTCGGAAAATTTCACCCTGTCGACGGCCAATGCCCCTCCGGCCGGGATCCGCGTTTTGTCAGCGCATTGCATTATCAGCGATCCCAGCCTTCGCATTTCTTCCTTTAAAAGACCCACTGCGTTTTCAAGCCCGTCTGCCCTGAGCGAATTGGAACAAACCAGCTCCGCAAAGGCGGGATAATGGTGCGCAGGGGTATATTTTCCAGGTTTCATCTCGTAAAGTTTTACGTTTATTCCTCTTTCTGCAATCTGCCAGGCAGCCTCGCATCCGGCGAGACCCGCGCCTATGACCCTTATGAAGTCAGCCATTTTGCTTTTCTCCGCTTTCCTTTGTATAATCACATTCCTTATTGGAACATCTCAGCCTCGTTGTCCTGCCCTCGGATTTGCTTACAAGAATGCTTCCGCACTTGGGGCATTTCTCATTGACGGGTCTGTCCCATGTCATGAAGCCGCATGTCGGATTGTTTTCACATCCGTAATATTTCCTTCCCGTCCTGGTCTTTTTTACGAGAACTCTGCCGCCGCATACGGGGCAGTCCACTCCGGCTTCCTCAAATATTGGCATTGTATTCCTGCATTCGGGGAAACCGGGACACGCAAGGAACTTTCCGAATCTTCCCGTCTTAACAACCATGTTGCGTCCGCATTTCTCGCATATTACATCGGAAACTTCGTCGGGAATCTCAATATTTCCTATTTTTTCTTCCGCTTCCTTCAATACTTCGACAAATCGCGGGTAGAATTCTTTCATGATGTCAATCCATTTGATCGTCCCTTCTTCCACGTCGTCAAGTTTTTTCTCGAGCTGCGCTGTGAAATTGACATCCACTATCTCTTCGAAGTATTTTTTCATTATGTCGGTCACTATCTTGCCCAGTTCAGTGGGCACAAGCTGTTTTTTCTCCTTGACGACGTAACCTCTTGACAAAATGGTCGAAATAATGGGAGCGTAGGTGCTCGGGCGCCCAATGCCCAATTCTTCGAGGGTTTTGACCAGCGTGGCCTCGGTATAGCGCTGGGGTGGCTGTGTAAAATGCTGGGCGGGTTCAATTTTAACCGGATTGAGTTTCTCTCCTTCTGCCAGTTCTGGTATCTCCGCCTCTTTTTCTTCCTCGGATTCATCGTCCCGGCCCTCGGTATATACCGCCATAAACCCCCTGAACTTTATTTTTGATCCGTTGGCCCTGAAGACATACTCTCCGGCGCCAATGTCCACGCTTACGGTGTCATATACGGCCGATGACATCTGGCTGGCTATGAACCTGTCCCAGATCAGTTTATATAATTTTTGCTGATCCTGGGTCAGCGATGATTTTACCGATTCGGGATCAAGGTCAAGGTAACTCGGACGTATTGCCTCGTGTGCATCCTGGGAAGCCGATTTGTTTTTATATACCCTGGTGGTTTCAGGCAGATAGGCGCTGCCGTATTTTTCGCCGATGAGTTTTCTGGCTTCCTCCTGTATTTCCCGCGAAATCCTCGTAGAATCGGTTCTCATGTATGTAATCAGTCCCACGGAACCCCTGCCCTTGATTTCCACGCCCTCATAAAGCTGCTGGGCTACCATCATAGTTTTTTTCGTGGTGAATCCAAGCTTTCTTGCTGCCTCCTGCTGCAGCGTACTTGTAATGAAGGGCGGAGCGGGAGATCTCTTTTTCTCGGTCTTCTTCACGCTGAGAACCGTATACTCCTTGCCTTCAAGTTCCCTGAGGATTCTGTCCACCTGGGCGGAATCAGCCAGTTCGATTTTTTCATCGGTTTTTCCGTAAAACCTGGCAGTAAAGGTTCCCTTCCTTGTCTGCTCATTGAGTTTTGCAAGTTTTACGTCTATGGTCCAGTATTCCTCGGGGACAAAATTCTCAATTTCCTCTTCCCTGTCAACTATGAGCCGTGTAGCAACCGACTGGACCCTTCCTGCACTCAGCCCCTTCTTGACTTTCTTCCAGAGCAGCGGGCTGATTTTGTATCCCACTAACCTGTCCAGCACCCTCCTGG
Organism: Bacillota bacterium; assembly: GCA_023623175.1. GTDB lineage: Bacteria > Bacillota > Clostridia > Acetivibrionales > JAMNXU01 > JAMNXU01. The sequence goes on along the minus strand of JAMNXU010000033.1, from coordinate 22,245 downwards.
CCTGCTGGGCATCAACGAGGTCCATGTTTATCGGCCTTGGTGATTTAAGGGCATTCATAACCGCAGTTTTTGTTATTTCATTAAAGGTTATGCGGCAGTCTTCCTTTTCATCAAGGTTGAGCAGGTTGGCAAGGTGCCATGATATTGCCTCACCTTCGCGGTCAGGGTCCGTCGCAAGATATACTTTTTTTACGCTTTTAGCTTCTTTTTTCAGTTTTGATATCAGGTCTCCCTTGCCACGTATCGTTATATACCTGGGACTGAAATCATTTTCTATGTCGACACCCATCTGGCTCTTCGGCAAATCTCTCACGTGGCCCATAGATGCTTCTATCTTATACGACTTTCCGAGAAATTTCCCAATGGTTTTAGCCTTAGCAGGCGATTCGACGATAACAAGATAATCTGCCATTTCTACCTCCGGTCGTTTTAAGCGATTTTAACGCTTTGTTTAATTGTTTGTTTAACTGTTTATAATTATTTATTGTTACTGCTTATTTAATGCGATTATTTTACTGCTTGTTTTTACTGCTTATTTAATAAACTTATTTTATTGCTCATTTAACTGCCTGTTTAATCATTTATTTAATTTTTTAATTATTGTTATTCAGTTATTGTGCTTTCTCCGAATCTCCGCAATACGGTTCTTTATGTTTTTCGCAAAATTCAATCTTTATATTAACACATTTTAATATAAAATCCAGACAAATTATATTAAAACAAAAGCTTCTCATCTATCTCAAAATATTTACCCGGAAGCTGATGCACAAAACCGCTGAGTTCCATCATCGTAAGCAACGCTGAGATACTTGCGCTGTCCATGCCGCACTTCGCCGCGATGATGTCAATGTGCTGCCTGCCTTCGGCGAGACACTTAAGAAGTATTTTTTCCTCATCGCTGAGGTTCGGAGGAAAAAACGTCGCCTTCCGGTTCGCCCTTTCATTTCCCGATATGCAATGCCGCGTATCGGACGTTATTCCGAACTCCTCGAGTACATCCTTCACATCGGTGACAGGTTTGGCCCCTTCTTTTATCAGCCTGTTGGTTCCCACGCTGTTCATGCTGTCGATATTTCCCGGTACGGCAAACACTTCCCTTCCCTGGTCCAGGGCGTAGCCGGCCGTAATCAGCGAGCCGCTTTTTTCACCTGCTTCGACAACAATTGTTCCCAGCGACATGCCGCTTATAATACGGTTCCTTGCAGGAAAATTATAGGGCATCGGTTTGCTGCCGGGCAAGTATTCGGAGGCAACCGCTCCATTCTGCACAATCCTTTCTGCAAGTCCCCGGTTTTCAGGCGGATATACATTGTCTATTCCGCAGCCCAGAACAGCCACGGTTCTGCCGCCGGCCTCGAGCGCCCCCCTGTGGGCTTGGGTGTCAATGCCTTTCGCCATGCCGCTGATAATAACAAATCCGGCCTTGGACAGTTTATAAGCGAGCGTATACGCGACTTTTGCCCCGTAGGCGCTGGCTTTCCTTGATCCGACTATTGCGATCATTTTTTCATCGCAGTGAAGCGTTCCCCTTACAAACAATACTGCAGGCGGGTCATATATATGCCTCAGCAGTTCCGGGTATTCGGGATCCCTGATGGTTATGACGCGAATGCCCTTCGCCTTGAGTTCCTCAAGACACGCTGACGAATATTCCCTTCTTTTCCTGTCGGCCAGCTGGTTCAGGTTGTTCTCATTCAAAAAACTGATTTTTTTAAGTTCGTCCGGCGAACAGTGCCACAGGTTCAGGGGATCCCCGAACATATCCAGCAGCAGGTTCATTTTTCTCGGCCCCATACTGTCGAGTGATGCCAGCCAGATCCAGTATTTTAACCTTTCAAACATTTTCCCTCCTCAAAGATCACGGAGTTTTCTGTCAAGGCTCCTGTACTGCATGGCTTCAGCCACGTGGCAGGTCCTGATGGTTTCGCTTTCGTCCAGGTCGGCGATTGTCCTTGCAACCTTGAGTATCCTGTCATGGGCCCTGGCGCTCAATCCCAGGCTTTCGAAGGCCTTGCCGAGCAATTCGGCCGCCGCGCCATCGAGAACGCAGAACTCATCAATCATTGGCGGCTTAAGCTGGGAGTTGGAATATATCCCCGTTCCCCTGTACCTTTTTAGCTGTATTTCCCTTGCCTTCTCCACCCTTTTGCGAATGGCGCGGCTGCTCTCGGCACGTTTTTTGCAACCGAGTTCCGTATATTTAACCGGGCTTATTTCTATCTGTATATCTATGCGGTCAAGCAGCGGTGCGCTCAACCTCCCGAGGTACCTTGACCGTGACTGCGGCGAACAGGTGCATTCGCGTGAACCGCTCAGGTAATTCCCGCACTTGCAGGGATTTGCAGCGCATAGCAGCATGAACCTTGCCGGGTACGTTATACTGGCATTGAGTCTTGCCACGGTTACACTGCCGTCCTCCAGGGGCTGTCTAAGCGCTTCGAGCGCTTCGCATCCAAATTCGGGCAACTCGTCAAGGAAAAGAACTCCATAATGGGAAAGGCTTATTTCGCCGGGTTTCGGTATTTTCCCGCCGCCCGTGAGCCCTACTGCCGATATCGTGTGATGCGGGTTCCTGAACGGTCTTTTTGTTATAAGGGAACTGCCGGGAGGAAGAAGCCCTGCAATGCTGTAAATCTTTGTTACCTCTATGGCTTCTTCAAAGGTCAAGGACGGAAGGATGCCAGGCAGTCGCCGCGCAAGCATCGTTTTCCCCGATCCGGCCGGGCCGACCATAAGAACGTTATGTCCCCCCGAAGCTGCCACTTCCAGCGCCCTCTTGGCGATATCCTGCCCTTTTACATCGGCAAAATCCGGCGCGTCCGGATCGAACCTGCTGAAAAGATTTTCCGAATTCACTTTATGCGGAGTTATTTTATTCAATTCCTGTAAATGATCTGCAACTTCGAGAATGTGCCCCGCGGGAAGAATATTCACACCTTTTACTACAGCCGCTTCGTCGGCGTTCTGAACGGGCAGTACAAGGTTTTCAATACCGTTTTGCTGCGCGCATGCGGCCATGGAAAGAGCGCCGTTGACAGGCTTTATCTCGCCGTCAAGGGACAATTCGCCAACAAACATGTACTTGTCAGCATCAAATCCGGAAAGCTGCCCCGACGCGTATAAAATACCTATTGCAACGGCAAGGTCGTAGGAAGAACCTTCCTTTCTCAGGTTTGCCGGAGCCAGGTTGACCGTAATCCTCCGGACGGGATATTCAAAACCGGAATTCTTTATTGCTGCGCGGACCCTTTCCCTGGATTCCCTGACTGCCGCATCTCCAAGACCGACAATGTCGAAAGAAGGAATTCCGTTGCTTATGTCAACCTCAACGTCCACGACCCGGCCGTCTATACCTAGCAGCGCACAGCTTTTGACCGTGGAAAGCAGAAAATCGCCCCCTTGTTGCATTTTTATAGTAATTATACTATATTTTTACATTCTTATGCAATATTTTTACATCAATGTAAAGAATTTTTATACATGGGAAGGCAGGAAGCAGTCACAAGGGTCTTCACTTTGTCCACCAGTGCACGGCAGTACAGGCTAATCGGAATTGCCAGAACCGGTCATTGTCCGGTATCTTACCGTTGTTTCCTTCATGGGCAAAAACATGTTTTATCAATTGACAACTCCGTTTTCTGTGTTTATATTTATTGTGTTTGAATTTAATGCCGTTTTTTTATATTATTCATTGTTGTAAACCGTCAGCATATATCAGATCATTTTTTTATGTTTGCATTTTTTACGCACGGTTATATATCATGTGTGATTATATAATCGTTAGCAAAACTTACAACATAATATACTGACGGCATAATATACTAACAACACAATTTATGAATAAAGATAATGGGACAGGAGAACCGTCCCCGTGTCCCAGGGAGGTCGCAAATGAGGGAATACAGGTATGATACCCATGTTCACACCAGTGAAGTGAGTCCGTGCGCACAAGTGGATGCGGCTACGGTCGTGGAAATGTACAAGGATGCAGGTTATGACGGCATTGTTATCACGGATCACTTCGTTGACAGTATCATTGATTTTGTGCAGGGCTGCTGGGAAGATAAAATCGACGCCTATTTGAAAGGATACAGGATCGCAAAAAAGCACGGCGAAAAAATAGGGCTAAGGGTTCTGCTGGGCATCGAATTAAGTTTTTCGGAATACAGGAATAATGACTATCTCGTTTACGGGATAGATGAGGAATTTTTGAAAAAAAATGAAAATATCCATACATGGGGTATTGAAAAATTCGCTGCAAAAATGAAAGGCACAGGAATCATGATATACCAGGCGCACCCCTTCAGGCAGGGCGTGGTCCCCGCGAATCCTAAATTTCTTGACGGGGTCGAGGTATATAACGGCAATCCCAGGCATGAATCGCGCAATGAACTGGCCTTTGAATATGCCGCGAAGCACAGCCTTAAGAAAATATCCGGATCTGATTTTCACAGGCCCGAGGATCTCGCGCACGGAGGAGTTGTTTTACCCGAGGCACCGTCAAATTCGGCCGAATTTGCGGCTCTTCTCAGGGCAGGACGAATTATCAGGCTGATATGCGATTAGGTTAATGTCCCGCATCATTTTTCGTTGAGCAGCTTCCTCAATTCGTCCATAAAAGTATTGATATCCTTGAACTGCCGATATACCGATGCAAAACGCACATAGGCGACTTCGTCAAGATTCTTGAGCCGTGCCATGACCATTTCGCCTATCTCCCGCGACGTTATTTCGCGTTTGAGCGTGTTCATTATCTGCGTTTCGATATCGGTTACCAGTTTTTCAAGGTCATCTATCGAAACAGGCCTTTTTTCGCAGGCCCTCATCAGTCCGTTAAGAAGCTTTTCCCTGCTGAACGGCTGCCTTGACTTGTCCTTCTTTATTACCATCAGCGGCAGGCTTTCAACTTTTTCATAGGTGGTAAAACGCTTCTGGCACTTAGTGCATTCGCGTCTGCGCCTGATGGCCGTGCCTTCGTCGGTCGGTCTCGAGTCGATGACCTTGTCCTCGTCATAACCACAAAAAGGGCACTTCATCGATAATCCCTCCGTTTTTTCCGCCTCCGGGGTTTCTTTGTTTTTCTTCCTGATACTCCTACTTGATAATAGTACACCAAAATCAAATTTTCCGCAAAATTATTCGTAGTATTTTCGCATAAACCGTTCATCCACCTCGACGAGGATGATATCTTCGCCTATGCGCCTCACCCTGTCCCATGGAATTACAATTTCGCTGTCCCTGCCTATCAGGCCGAACCATCTTCCCCCCGTAGGAACGATTATCGACTCTATTTTCCCCTCTTCAAAGTTTATTTCGACATCGCCCACAAAACCGAGCCGCCTTCCGTCAGTGATATTTATAATTTCTTTCTGCCTGATATCCGAAGCACGGCACATGGACACCACTCCAGGAAGCAATTTACAAGGGGTTACAGGTTATTTCCCCCTTACAACCGTCGCCCCGTTGTCGTTGTTACGGAAATGAATGCTGTAACCCCTTGATATATTTATATGCAGTGGCGAAACTCATAGAACGCATTGGTAAAAAATTCGCGAAGCTTACCAGTAACGGAACAAGTTATATATTGAAGTTATATATTGCCGCCAGCGTAAAACTTCTTCCATATATACGCAAAAAAAATGCCGGACTTAATCAGAAAAATAAAGCTCCAGCCGGTTTTGCCGCCTGAAGCTTTTATATATATTTTCTCATGTGCATGAGCGCCGTTTTTTCAAGCCTCGAAACCTGGGCCTGGGAAATTCCTATTTCTTCCGCTACCTCCATCTGCGTCCTTCCTTCAAAAAACCTGAGGTTCAGGATCAGTTTTTCCCTGTCGTTCAGTTTTCGCATGGCTTCCTTCAGCGCTATTTCCTCGAGCCAGTTTTCATCCACGTTTTTATCGTCGCTGACCTGGTCCATGACGTAAATCGCGTCTCCGCCGTCGTGGTAAACCGACTCGAAAAGCGATATGGGATCCTGTATCGCATCAAGCGCCATTACAATATCTTCCTTTGGTATCTGAAGCTCTTCGGCTATTTCCGATATGGTCGGTTCCTTTGAATTCTTGTTGGTCAGCCGTTCCTTGGCCTGAAGAGCCTTGTATGCAATATCGCGCAGGGATCTGCTTACGCGGATTGAGTTGTTGTCACGAAGGTATCTCCTGATTTCTCCAATAATCATGGGGACTGCATAGGTGGAAAATTTTACATTCTGGTTTACGTCAAAATTATCGATGGCCTTTATAAGACCTATGCATCCCACCTGGAACAGGTCGTCCACGTACTCGCCGCGGTTGTTGAACCTCTGTATAACGCTCAAAACAAGCCTGAGATTACCCTTGATGAATTCTTCCCTTGCCGACGCGTCTCCCTTGTGCATCCGTTCAAACAGCGCTTTTTTCTGTTCGTTTGTCAGCACGGGAAGTTTTGAAGTGTTTACTCCGCATATTTCCACCTTGTTAGCCGGCATAAGCAACCTCCTGGCAATTAATTCTGTCAGTAACATTATTGCCACGGAGGCTCGAATTATACTGTTAAAATTTTTATTAAATTTTCGCAAACCCCCTTGACAAGTGCATTTCCGGTCTTCAGCCATGGGCTAGACCATCCTGTTGATCTCTTTTTTCAACCGGCTGATAATCCTTTTTTCCAGTCTTGAAATATATGACTGGGATATGCCGAGAATGTCCGCAACCTCCTTCTGGGTTTTTTCGACGCCGGTCTTGAGCCCGAAACGCAGCTCCATTATCTTTTTTTCCCGCGCTGACAGTTTCTTCATCGCGGCATTTAAAAGTTCCCTGTCCACTTCATCTTCGAGACTCCTGTGAATCATGTCGTTGTCAGTGCCAAGGATGTCCGAAAGCAGCAGTTCATTTCCATCCCAGTCTATATTAAGGGGCTCGTCAATGGAAATCTCAGCTTTAAGCCGATTGTTCCTCCTGAGGTACATCAGTATCTCGTTTTCTATGCAGCGGCTTGCATAAGTCGCCAGTTTTATATTTTTCGACGGGTTGAATGTGTTAATGGCTTTTATCAACCCGATGGTTCCTATGGAAATCAGGTCCTCCACTCCGACTCCCGTATTTTCAAATTTTCTCGCAATATATACCACAAGCCTTAAATTGCGCTCTATCAAAATGGACTTAACGCCAAAGTCCGACTGTTTCAGCTTATCAAGCAGGTAGGTTTCCTCGTCGTTGCTCAGCGGCGGCGGCAGCGCCTCGCTTCCGCCGATATAATACACCATGGATTCAACGGGCAGCCCAAGCCGTCTCATCAGGTTCAAAAGCTTTATCCTCAGCGCAAGTTTCAGTTTTTTGACAGGTTTCATTCAAACGTCTCCTTTCAAAGTAATGCGTATATCGTGCCTAAATCAGTTCAGGGCTCAGCAGGGCCCTGTATTTTTCATTTCGTGAAAGCGCCCTGTTGTATATGCCGACAATAACGTCGCTGACGTCCTTCTTTTCATCCTCCTCGCCGATTTCAATGTAATCCGGCTTGAAACCCAGGAGCATTCCATTTTCCTTCCCGAGGGAAGTGAAGGGAATAAGCCTGAACCGCGAATGCCACCCGGAGTTTGTCACCGCGTCGGTCACTGTATTAAGGTCGTCTTCCTTGTTATGGTCAAATATCTTCTTGATTTCTTCGGGCAGTATGTTCTTTATCGCTGCAAACTCCACGACGACGACCGGCATGTTCGTAAGCGGATCCTTGAGCGAATTGCCCGTGTCGACCAGGGCTGAAAGCCTGATGGAATTTTTGTCAAAGGTTATCAGCACGGGGAAAATGAGTTTTTCCTTTCCGAATTTGAACTGTATCACTTCCCAGAATACCCGGACGACTATAACGGCGGTTAAAAGCGAAAGAACGAGCGTAGTCCATTTTGAGTCGCGGAACATGTATATGACCCCGTTCTTCACAAATCCGCCCGCCGGATTGAAGTATATGAAGGCAAACGCTGCGCCGGCAAATACAAACGTTGACAGGTAAAACACCGCTAAAACCTTAATAAAACTGCTGATTTTCCCGGGAGAAAAAGTAACGGCGACTATTACCAAAGAAAGAAGAATTTTTGCTTCAATCGTATAATAAACCGATGAATCCGGAAGCAGGAGCAGTGCCACAACATAAATCGCACCAATCAGCGCCCCGGTAAAAATGCGCAGGTTGCTTGCATTCCTCCTGGCAAACTTGGCCGTAACCTGCAAAATCAGGTAATTAATCACAAGATTTTCAAGAAAGATTATGTCGGGATATATCTCCATATACACATGCGATACCCCACAAACCCATTATGTTAAATGCTGCCTGGTTTTCTTTTTTTAAACAGACCGTTTGAATATGTTAATTATACAATCCCGAAACAAAGAATTTTGTCAAAAGGGTATGTAGAAAAATATAATTCATATGACAAAAAATGTGCAGCAAAAAATCCCCGCTCTTATAAATTGTATTTTGAACATTGATGAAATATTCCACGCTAATATTTGCGATGAAGCAAAAAGGTGCTATACTTATTAGGGTTTTACGGATTAATTTTCCGTCTGCCGGGATTTTTCCGCCAGTTAATAATTTCTTCGGGAGAGATGAAAAATGAAGTTTTTGTTGATCGTTCTGAACAGGGTTGAAAAGCTCAATGAGCTCCTGGACGAATTTGTAAAACATGGCGTCTGCGGAGCGACCATCCTGAACAGCCGGGGAATGGCAAGGGAACTTGCAAGGAACAATGAAGAACTTCCTTTTTTCGGAGCCCTGCGCAAATTCATCGACATGGAACACCAGGAGAGTAAAACAATATTCATGGTTCTCAGGGATGAACAGCTTGATACAGCGAAATCTATCGTCAGAAAAGTCGTAGGAGACCTGTCACAGCCCGACACTGCCGTTATGTTTACATTGCCGGTATTATCTGCAGAAGGAGTTTGTTTCTGATGGAGTACAACATACTGTTCTATCTTGCGCTGATCCTGTTTTCCGGCCTGATTTTCGGTCGAATCGTAAAATTGGCAAGGCTGCCCAATGTTACAGGATACCTGGTTGCAGGACTGCTTATAGGACCGTATATTCTGAAACTGGTCCCCATAAATCTTGTAAAGAACCTTGAACTGGTATCGGAAATGGCCCTGGCCTTTATTGCCTTTTCCATAGGTGCGGAATTTAAATTATCCTATTTAAAAAGGGTCGGAATGACACCCGTGGTAATAGCCATTTTCGAAGGGCTCGTCGCTTCCGCCTTTGTGACGGCGATCCTGGTTATTGCAGGATTTGACGTCAGAATCTCAATACTGCTGGGAGCAATCGCTTCCGCCACGGCTCCTGCAGCTACGGTAATGGTCATAAAGCAGTACAGGGCGAAAGGTCCTGTCACCGAAATGCTGCTGAGCGTCGTTGCGCTGGATGACGCCGTCGCCATAATTGCCTTCGGTTTTGCGGTATCCATAGTGGATGTAATCCAGCACCCCGGTGAAAAAGCTGTTATATTGTCAGTTATCTGGCCGCTGGTGGAAATAATGGGTTCTATTCTTCTCGGGTTTGTACTCGGAGCGCTTTTCACCGTTCCGCTCAGGTTTTTCAGGAAGGATTCCAACCGGATTATAATTACAACGGGCTTTGTTTTTCTTGGATCGGCGCTTGCAACAATGCTCGGCCTGTCCCCCCTTCTGCTGTGCATGGCCATGAGCGCCATGCTCGTCAACATAAGCGAAGCGGGAGAGTCCATCCTGGCGCTCACCGACGGAATAACTCCGCCAATTTTCCTGATGTTCTTCGTGATTTCAGGAATGGAAATGGATGTCACCATTCTTCCCAAGATAGGGCTGATAGGAATTCTGTACGTAATATTCCGCGTGGCCGGCAAAATAGCCGGGGCCTATATCGGCGCCGTCCTCATGAAAGCTCCGGGAAGCGTGAAAAAATACCTCGGCTTTGCGCTGATACCCCAGGCCGGCGTAGCAATAGGACTTTCGCTCATTGCATCGTCAATGCTTCCTGAACTTGGCCGGACCATCCGCGCTGTCGTGCTCTGCGCCACATTTATATACGAACTGACAGGGCCCGCAGTCACCAAAATTTCACTGGAACGCGCCGGAGAAATAGAAATAAACCGTCGGGTATAAAACCCCACGGTTTATTTCTATATGTAATAACCTATTGCGAATAATTTATGCAGAAAATTTATCCTAAACTATATAAAATATTATCATATTATCAGAAATCAATTCAGTTTATTTCTATTCCAGCTCAATTCCGTCCAGTTTTGCAATTCAGTCTCATTCGGTTTTGAAGCGAGCCCTGATCCTACCTGAAACGGTTGCTTTTTCTCAGGAATGTCGGGATATCCAGTTCATCCGAAGGCTCCGGGGCCTGGATTTTCTGCGCTGTCTTTTCAACCTGCTCGGGCTGTAAATTCGGAGCCTTGCCCCCATGAACCTTCTCCTCGGTCCTTTCGGTTTTCTTGATCGCGGGACCCTTGTCAAATCCCGTAGCGATAACGGTTATGCTTATTTCATCCTTGAGATTTTCGTCAATGGATGCGCCGAAAATTACAACCGAGTCGGGATCCACCGATTTTGTTATGATGTCAGCGGCCTGGTTAATCTCAAAGAGGCCGAGATCGGGACCGCCCGTCACGTTAATCAGCACGCGCCTTGCTCCTTCAATCGAAGTTTCGAGCAGCGGGCTGTGAATTGCCATCTTTGCCGCCTCTTCAGCCTTGTTTTCACCCGATGCCCTGCCTATTCCCATGTGGGCCATGCCCGAATTCATCATTACCGCCTTCACGTCGGCAAAATCAAGGTTAATCATTCCGGGAACGGCAATCAGGTCAGAAATACCCTGCACGCCCTGGCGCAACACGTCATCGGCAAGACGGAATGCTTCAATTATGGACGTTTTCTTTTCAACAACCTGCAGCAGCCTGTCGTTGGGTATGGTCAAAAGCGAATCCACCACGGTTTTCAGGTTCTCAATGCCTCTTTCGGCCTGTTGGGCGCGAATCCGGCTTTCAAACATGAAAGGCTTAGTAACAACGGCAACGGTCAGTATTCCCATTTCCTTCGCAATCTGAGCGACTATGGGAGCCGCGCCGGTTCCGGTTCCACCGCCCATTCCCGCGGTTACAAAAACCATGTCGGCGCCCTTGATGGCCTGGCTTATTTCTTCCCTGCTTTCCTCTGCGGCTTTTTCGCCGATTTCGGGATTAGCCCCGGCTCCAAGACCCCGCGTAAGCTTCTCGCCTATCTGAATTTTCAGATTAGCCTGCGACATCATCAGAGCCTGCTTGTCCGTATTTATGGCTATAAACTCAACCCCGCGCAAACCTGCGGAAATCATCCTGTTTACCGCGTTATTGCCGCCGCCGCCCACTCCGATAACCTTGATCTGAGCAAACTGTTCCATATCCATATCAAACTCCAGCAATGTAAATCCCCCTTTATTTCAAGATCTTGTCCTTTGTACGGCTGACCGCTGATTTATTCCTGTTTCAGTCCCATCCCTAAAGTCGCATTTTGGTCAAGATAATTCCGAAATACAAATTATGTAAAATATATTATATATCATAATTCCTTTTATGTACAGCGGTTTGATTATTGCCGTGTATTGCCCCCATATATCCTTAAAACAAGCTGTGCAGGAACCGGAAAAGCTTTTTCAGAAATCCTTTTGATTCCTTGCGGTCAGCATTTGATTTCAACGGCTTGACTGCGTTCCCCGCTGTGTTTTCCCGGTTGTGCGCGGCGATATATTTAACGATGCCCGCCGCTGCCGCATATTCGCACTTAAGCGGCTCGCCAAGTTTTATTGACGCAACGCGGACGGGTTTCTCAAAAACTTCTCGGGCGAGATGGGTGCTTCCGTCTATGTACGATATTCCAGCGCCCGTAAGCACAACGCCGTCGTATTTGCTGCTGTCTATTCCGTTCTTTTCAATCTGTTCACGGGCAAGTGAGAATATTTCATAAACTCGCGCTTCGATAATTTCGACGAATTCCGATACCTTAATTTCCTTGCGTTCGTCATTGAGATCCGTTACCGAAATCTCCTGGTCGTTCTTTATGAGTGAAGTGAGGGCAAGTTCATATTGCCTCTTTATTTTTTCGGCTTCAGAGAAAGGAATCTTGAGCCCAATTGCAATATCATTGGTTATATGGTCTCCGCCTACGGGTATGGCGCCGTAATAAACGAGATTCTTGTTTCTGAACACGCTTATGTCCGTGGTCCCGCCGCCTATATCGAGCAGCACGACACCTATTTCCTTTTCCTCGGGGGTCAGCGCCACATGGGCGGTGGCAAACCCTTCAACAATGAGATCCTCGGTTTTTATGCCCGCTCTTTCAAGGCTCTTAATTATATTCTGTATCGACGTCACCTTGCCGGCAATAATATTTACATCGGCTTCAAGCCTCGAGCCGGTCATTCCCACAGGATCCACGATGCCGTCACATCCGTCTACGGTAAACTGTTCGGGTATTACGCCAACTATTTCTCTTCCTTCTGGGAGGTCAAAATCCATCGAAGAGTAAAGTACTTTTTCGACATCCTTGGGTGTTATCTCACGGCTTTCATTTCCGATTACTATGCTGTTTCTGCTTTTTATGATGTCAACGTGAGTTGCCGATATATTGACGAAAGCTGAAAAGACCTTGAGGTTTGCCATTTCTTCAGCGCGTTCCACAGCGTTCTTAACGGACCTGGAAGTTGCATCTATATCCACAATAATGCCTTTTTTGACACCATTGCATATATCCATTCCCTTGCCAAGTATCTGCACCGTGTTGTAATCAGAGATTTTCCCGATTATTGCGCAAACCTTGGAAGAACCGATATCTATGGAAACAATAATTTTCCCCACTGAAATTAACCCCCCGGAGTCCTACTTCACTTTAATATTATCTTTTTTTACAGGTTTGTTCAATAGAAATCTTCGAATAATTGAGAAGTTTAAAAACAGTCTGTAAACAAATGTAAAAATTGCTGCGACATAAATGTCGAGGCCGAGCTGATCGCCCAGAAACACCAAAGCCGCGGCCAGCAGCGAATTGCACAGGAATCCCGAAACGAAGATTTTAAAGTCGAATTTTTTCTGCACATTGGCCGCGAGCCCGCCGAACACCGAATCCAATGACGCCAGTATCGCTACGGCCACATACTTGGAATATTGGGGCGGAATATTGTATTGAATGAAAAATGCTCCGATTATTATGCCTATTACAAATCCAAACATAGGTAACATATGCTTGTCCTCCCAATGTTTATATTTAATCAACAGCAGTTTCCTCTATAAGCACGGGCTTCAGCGCCGTCATGTCGAGTGTTCCCCTGTCATTGGAATACTTCAGATTGGAGTAGTAAATATACCTGAAGAAATTCAAATTATGGTCAAGTTCCTTCAAATCCCCGAATTTAACCCTGAATCTTCCGTCAAAACCGAGGATGATGTTTTTAGGATCGCCCGCGTCCACCGAATCCACATATTTGTACAACTTATAAGTCTCGGTGGATTCATCGGATTCCTTTATGGATAAAAGAAGCCTGACAGCGGCATAAAAACCCTCGCTGCCGTTTTGGGTCTCAAATTCAAGGACCTGTCCAAGTCTGAGCGACTTTATCCCTACGCCCAGAATCGCCGGGAGCTTTATGCTTTCGACCTCGGCATCGTCCACAAAATAATCGAGGGCATATCCGTTTTTATCAACAATTACCTCATTGCCCATGTAGTTAACAACGGCCAGGGGCTTCCTTTCCGTAAGCGTAACCCTGACGGTTCCGGGAAGTATGAACCTGACAGTCACGTGCTCAATATACGGTTTGGAGTGGAGCAAATATTCTTCCGATTCTCCAAACCGAAGAGCGAAAATATTTTTCCAGTTGCTCCCAATATTCTTGAACCCGTTGCTTCCGATGGCAATCCCGGTGGCCTGCACAATTTCTTCAGAGGTATAATGCCGGTTCCCGTGCACTTCTATCGCGGTTATATTGAAGAGCGGCGAAAGCGCCAGCAATACCAGCGTCGTTATCGTTAAAGAAACCAGCATTATTGTTTTGAACCACCACAGTATTCTCCTTAGTCTCTTTTCCCGCCTTCTTTTCCTCTCAAGGTATTTTTTCGGCGTAATGGTTACTTCCTGCTGTTTCAATCCTACCCCTTCAATCGACTCTAGATATTTTGGCACCCAAATGCCTCAGCCTGTCTTCAATTTTCTCGTATCCACGGTCAATATGCTTTACACCGTGCACAATGGTTGTTCCTTCCGCCGCAAGACCTGCCAGTACCAGGGCAGCTCCTCCTCTCAAGTCCCTCGCGTAAATCTCCGCTCCGGCGAGCTTATTTACACCCTTGATAATGGCTATCCTGCCTTCCAGTTTTATATTCGCTCCCATGCGCAACATTTCTTCCACATGCTTGTACCGGTTTTCAAATACCGTTTCCACAACTATGCTTGTTCCCCTGGCAATGGAAAGCATTGCTACCGTCTGGGGCTGCATATCCGTCGGAAAACCTGGATAAGGAAGCGTTCTGACCATGTCTATTGAATTGAGTCTCTCGGGTCCCTGTATATGGACCCAATCCCCGTTGGTGCGTATCTGGCAGCCTGCTTCCCTCAAATTATACATTATCGAAACGAGATGTTCGGGTATGACATTCCTGAGCAGGACTTCGCCTCCGGTCATGGCCGCCGCCACCATGTATGTACCTGCAACTATGCGATCCGGTATGATTTTATGCTCCACATCGCGCAACTTCTTTTTACATCCCTCAATCCTTATCAGATGGGTGCCGGCCCCGACAACATTGACTCCAAGGGCGTTGAGGAAACTCTGCAAATCAACAATTTCAGGCTCCTTTGCAGCGTTCCTGATCTGGGTGACTCCTTCGGAAAAAACCGCTGCAAGCATAATATTCTCAGTAGCTCCCACACTCGGGTAATCCAGCATGATGTCCGTTCCCTGGAGCTTATCCGTTTCGCAAAAAATAAAACCGTGCTGAGCGTCCCGGATCCTGGCGCCCATGCTCCTGAGGGCTTTCAGGTGCAAATCAATGGGTCTTGGACCTATTTCACACCCTCCCGGGTGTGTTGGTTTATTGGCTCATAAAAGGTTATTTGCCCGCCAGCAGCCTATTAATCGTTATTTGCCTATTATAAGTAAAAATTCCGCTTCAAGCCTATTTTAACATCACGGCAACAACCATTCAACAACTATATAACTACCCTTTTGGGAAATGTCCAAATACGAAAAAATTAATACAGACGATCTAAGACTGTGTTATAATCCTTTTATGGACATGCACCGGTTTTTCGGGCAAAACATTTTAAGGAGTTTTTTTGATTTAAAAGGAGCACGTATGAAAATAAGGTACATTTTATCAATACTAACCGCCAAATTTGCCATTATTGCCTGCAGGCTTTTCAGGCGCGGAGGAACGAGCCTTCCCGGCAAACTCGCGCTGAAAATTTATCCGAACGTTCTCCGTGAAACGGCCAAAAATTTCAGGATAATAATGGTAACGGGCACCAACGGCAAAACTACCACGACGAAAATGATAGGCCAGATTCTTAAGGATAATAATATAGGCTATATAACCAACAAATCGGGAGCCAACCTTGTAAGCGGCATTGTCACCACTTTTATTGAAAACGTAAATTACAGGGGCGATTCCGGAGTATCCACCGCGCTGCTCGAAATCGATGAAGCGGCTTTTAACGCGGTAACCAACCATATTTCTCCTGATATTCTTGTCGTCACCAACTTTTTCAGGGACCAGCTCGATCGTTACGGCGAGCTTTACACGACAGTTGAAAACGTGGCATCGGGCATTCGCAAATCCCCGAACGCAAAGCTCGTTTTGAACGCCGACGATTCTCTTTGTGCTTCCCTTGGAAAAAACGCAGGCAATGAAGTCATTTATTACGGTTTTGATCCCGGAGCCTGTAAAGGCGTTGCCGACAGCGGAAGCAGCGACGCAAATTTCTGCATTTACTGCAAAACACGCTATGAATACGACAGTTACATATACGGCCACCTTGGCTGGTTCCGCTGTCCGACCTGTGGCTACGCAAGACCCGAATCAAATGTGGCGTGCACGGAAGTGGAAGAACTGTCGGCCACTGGTTCCGCAATCAGGCTGAGACTCGCGAAACCTTCCTGTATAAAATCTGATACTGATAATACTGAGCAATTTTCGCCGTGCGACGAAATTTCCGCAGAAAACGTCTTGTCTGCTGAAAAAAGCGGCCTGATGAATACGGAATGCAACGGATTGTCCTCAGAAAAAGGCGGTATTCATGCACAAAACAAAAATGAAATTTATTCGGTAAAAATCAGCCTTCCCGGGCTTTACAACATATACAATGCGCTCGCAGCCGTTGGCTGCAGCCGGGCGCTCGATACCGACATGGACACTGCGCTCGCTTCCCTTTCAAAAGTCGAAAGCGGCTTTGGAAGGATGGAAACCATCGATGCCGGCGGCAAAACCGTTAAAGTAATCCTGATAAAAAACCCCGCCGGCTTCAACCAGGTAATTAATTATCTGCTCACCGAAAAAAAGAATTTCGTTGCAGCCTTTATAATAAACGACAGGATTGCCGACGGCACCGATGTTTCATGGCTCTGGGACGTGGACTTTGAAAAAATGCAACCGATTTTTCCCCTAATGGACAGCGTATACGTGTCAGGCACCCGGGCCGGCGACATGGCCGTGCGGCTGAAGTATTGCGGCATGGACACGGATAAAATTGAGATCGAAAGAAATTACGGGCGATTGATTGACAAAGCGCTGGCCGACACGCCGGAAGGCCATACCCTTTACCTGCTTCCTACATATACCGCGATGCTGGATATCAGGAAACATCTGAAAAATAAGTTCAGGCTGAGGGATTTTTGGAAATAATGCGGAGGTAAACCCATGTATGAATTAAACATTTGCCATTTATACCCTGACCTTCTCAATCTGTACGGGGACCGCGGCAATGTCATCGCGCTGAAAAAACGCGCCGAATGGCGGAATATAAAGGTCAGCATTGATGCAGTCACCATAGGGGATGCCTATGATTCAGAAAAATATGACATCACGGTTCTGGGCGGCGGTCAAACCTATGAACAGAAAATCATTAGTCCCGATCTGCTGAGTGAAAAAGCCTCTGAAATAAAAAGCGCAATTGAAGGCAACAAGGTTTTCCTGTGCATCTGCGGGGGATTCCAGATGCTGGGCAGATACTACAGGACACGGGAAGGTGAAGAAATAGAATTCCTGGGCGCTCTGGACCTGTGGACCGTGGAAGGGGAAACAAGGATAATAGGCAACATTCTGTTTGAATGCGACATTCTTGCTGCGGAAGGCTATGACAGCAAAATTGTGGGATTTGAAAACCATCAGGGCAGAACATACCTGGGACCCGATGTAAAGCCCCTCGGCAGGATATTGACAGGCGGGGGCAATAACGGTGAAGACGGCCTTGAAGGCGCAGTTTACAAAAACGTTTTCTGCAGTTATGCCCACGGAAGCCTTCTGCCCAAAAATCCCGCACTTGCCGATCTATTGCTGAGCAGGGCGCTGAAACAAAAATACGGCGACTTTGCAGGTTTGCCGAGGCTTGATGATACTTTTGAAAACATGGCCAGGGAAAGTATGATCAGCCGCTTGTTGAAATAGCAGGTTGCATTATACAAAATACTTTACAGGTGGTATCAGTCGTGAAATTAAAATTTATATGCTGCGAAGTTTTTTTCAGGGAAGCCTGCCTTGCCATGGCGGCTTCACCCCATGTAATCGATCCCGAATTCACGCCCAAGGGGGCGCACGACAGTCCCGATAAACTTAGGGAGCAGCTGCAGTCTATTATAGACAGGACCAGCGAAGACGGAACATACGATTATATCCTTCTCGGTTTCGGCCTGTGCGGAAATGCCACGCTGGGGCTTACAGCGCGCTCCATACCCCTGGTCATTCCCAGGGCTCATGACTGCTGCACGATATTGCTGGGATCAAGGCGAAAATTCATGGAACATTTCGGTGACAACCTGAGTGCTGAATGGAGTTCCGTGGGTTATGCGGAAAGGGGTACGAATTATCTGAGGGAGGCCGACTCGGGAAGGCTCCTGGGTCTCGACAAATCCTACCGCGAGCTCGTGGAGCAATACGGCGAGGAGAATGCCCGTTACATCTGGGATACCCTTTATCCTGCAACGGAAAACAACGATTTGATTTTTATAGAAATTCCTGAGACTGCCCATCTTAATTTCAGGCAGAAGTTCGAAGAAATTGCCTCACAACAGGGACAAAAACTGAAAGTCATACAGGGAGACATGAGGCTTGTCCGGGCATTGGTCAACGGAGACTGGAACGATGAAGAATTCCTCGTCGTGCCGCCGGGCAAATCCATCAGGGCAGTCTACGACCATGAAAAAATTGTTACCATATAAAGTATCACTGTGAAAGGGGAATTATGGCTGAAATCAGGTAACGGCCATCCCTGTTCACAAAGGAAAACTCAATTCTCCTTTGAAGAGGAGTTTTTTCGCTTTTTACAACAACCGTAAGAGGCCCTGTCATGTCGTTGCCGTCGTTTTCGATGCCCCACTCCTGCCCGGGGGGCTTCTGCGCAAGACCAAGTCTTGTTGCCTTGCTGACAAGTTCCTTTTCGGCGACACAGCCCGCAGCGGTTTTATTGTCTCCTACGCTTATGCTGTATATGAATTCTACAAGCGTATTATAGGCGGAAGGAACCGTGTCGGCGGTCTTTATCACGTATTCGTCGCCCTGCCTGATCCATGTGTCCAAGAACCACCGGCGGGGACCGGTATTGCTTTCAAGGAAAATGCCGGTCCTTGAATCCATGTAACAGAATGAACTGCTCTTTATTACAAACTCAGAAATACCTTCGCCGATAAAAGTAATGCTTCCGTCGGAATTCCTCCAGCTGTTTTTGGGAGAAGCCCAGATTTTCGTCCATTTCCCCTCCTCTTTCCTGAAAAGCCTGAATACCGGGCATTTAATGCCGCTAATTGATTCATCATCCAGCAAAATCGCCGCTTCGAGAGCGTCTCCCGGCGCCTTTGCAATCCTGAAACCCAGTACCCTGCCTGCATAATTCTCATTGATCCCGGCATATACCGGCTCAATCGCCGCTTTTCCGTTTCCGTACTCGAGTATTGCAAATCCTTTTACTGTACCGACCGAAGAATTATCAAGGATTGCCGTCTGCATTTCCACGAGCATGACTGTAACGTCAGCATCGCTTTTTTCAGGCAGGATTACGTTGGTTGCCAGTCCATTGGCGTTTCCCCATGCTTTAATCTCATTTGCTATATTCTCCGCCGAAAGGTTGCCTTTCCCGTTTATACTGTCTTCAAGAATTTTCGCGGCACGCTCCGTTTTCAGTTTGCCTGCAGCGTCGCGCACGATCGCCTGTCTTGCGAGTTTTTTGAAATAGTCGCTTTCATATAGTTGCTCATACAAATCGAAACAGTTTTTGAAAGCTTCCAAAGCTTCTTCAAAACGCTCGGCTTCCCCGAGACAGCGGCCCAGTGTAAGCAGGCAGTCGGCAAGAAACTCATTTTTTATGCCGGCTTCCCTCTGGGAGCTTATGAGTTCGCGGAGGATATCTTCAGTCTCAGCAAATTCTCCCTCTTTCATGTGAGCCTTTGCTTTTAAAACCAGGAACCTGTTCTGCAGCTCCCTGTCTTCCTTTGCAATTTCCAGCGCTTCAGTTATCGTTCGAATGCATTCACCATATTTCCCGGCGTAATATCTCGCTTCGGCCAGCAAATACAAATCTTCAACCTTTTTTTCGCCGTCAGAACTTTTTTCAAGGCGTGACAGTTCTTTGGCGAAGAAATGCGCCCACGCTTCTTCTTCAGCGGGAATTAATTGTCCAAAACTCCACAGCCTGCAAATTTCAAAGCTTCCGTCCCCATGCCCTATTGCCAGTTCATATATTCCGTCCTTTCCGTATCCTCCGGGCATGTCTTCCACGTATATATTGTGATAATCAACCTGGGCGACGCTTACAACGGCGTCCCCATTCCATCCAAGTATATCAAGGCGACGGCTCACTTCATCTCCGCCGGTGCTTGTTCCGCCCTTGTTTTTCCCGTCGTTGCCGTTTTCGCTGAAAACAGTTCCTATCAGAAGTTCGCTGCATCCTTCGCCCGTCAAGTCGTAAAATCCTGCAAGGTCAAAATCTCCCAGACCTTCAAGTTCAAAAACCGTTTTCCATTTGCCGTCCGCGTATTTGAAAATGTTGACCCCGTTTTTAGACGATTTTTTATTTTTATAAACCGCGGCTATTTCGTTAACGCCGTCCCCGTCCATGTCGCCCTGGATAAAAGGGCTGATGTTTGGGTTTTTGCCGTTAATGGGTTCCTTGCTTTTCGGCAGCATTTTGCCGGCGATGTTTTCCATCTCGCTCAAGGTAAAGCCGGTATCGCTGTCCATCTTACTAAGCGTTTCAAGCGCGCGTTTTCTGAAATTTGACCTGTAGCTTACGGCAAAGGCGATAATTGAAATGACGGTAAGAAAAGCTGCAATACTGATAAATTTTGTACCGAAAACCGCTTTAATCCTGAAACGGCCCATTTAACCTTCATCCTTTGTAAAGCTGATTTTCAAAGATGTAATGGCTCAAGCCGCTATAGGATTATTGTAGCAGATCCATTTCATTATTAAAAGTATTTTCCGTATTATATAATATTTGCCTTATGCCTTACGATTTTTAACCTGCAACTTGGCTTTTTGAAAATTCCGGCTAAATCCGGTATGCCTGCCGCGAGCCGTTTGCCGGCAACATAACTGCTTTCCGACAGTATTGCAGCTTTATTAATAATATGATTCAGTTAAATGAATGATATGATTCATTAAATTTATGTTTCAGTTATTTCCCGCGCAAATTTGATTATTCGTTCCCTGATTGAATTCGAACAGCGTTGTATCGACTCAAAGTTCATATGGGGCGTATAAAAGTTTTCTATCCTGCCATGCAGCGATTTTGCCTGGTTCAGCGAAGATATCGCAGCGTTGAGCAGGCCGTCGAGAACATTTTCATTGAAACGCAGCGCCTCCCCGTATTTCTTCACGTTCTTGTCGTCCAACAGTTCACCAAAATCAATTTCCCTGTAAACCGGCAACCTTGCATCATGAAACTTGTTTGATGCGGTAATTGAAACATTTAGTTCCGGTATAACCAGGTGATCAATCCTCCGGGGATTTAAAGCACAGTGGAAGCATTCTACGCTGAATCCTCTTTCAACGGCAGCGTTATGGACTTTTTCCAGAATCCTATCGGTCCCCGCGCCGACATCCGCCGAAAGTTTATATATTTTTCCCGTTAGGACCGTCTCCAGGAAACTGATATTTCCCTTTGGCGTAATGGCGCTTGCAAAAAGGTGCCTCTGGCGTCCGGCCCTGATCGGTATGGGCGTTTTCCCGAAAATATCAACGATTATTTCCCATGTTGCCGAATTCAGCCTTCCCTCGTCCAGCGCTTCATTATATATCGCCTCGCAGTCCGAATATACTTCAGCTGCAGCCCTGAGATACCTGTACGCCCTTTCAAAAAATTTCGATTTCATTTCCGCAAGTTCCATGATTTCGTTGCGGTTGCTTCGTATGCCTTCCTCATCCCAAAATTCCCCGAGATTAATAATTTCATCAACAGCGCCGGGATACTTGGGATCGACTGTATGGGGCGCAGTGCCGTCTATTATCGCCACTCTTATCGCAGGTATAACGACGCCGTCCAGGGAATCACTGTCCGATGAACAGTGCATGAGCTCTACATCATATCCCCTTTCAACCATTTCGTTGGCTATTTGTTTTATGATGGTGGATTTGCCGACACCAGGTCCGCCTTTCAATATAAAAAGCCGCGCGGCTTCTTTCCGGGGTATGATATTGTCATAAAAACTGTAAAAACCCTGCGAAGTGTTACCGCCGGGAAACATGCGCCTTATTCCGCCCTTTGCCATAATAAATCACTCCTGTGTCCAAACCTGTATCATTTCAATTGCTTTTCAATTTATACTGTTTTCTTACAATCCCCATATTATGCAGCGATTTATTATGCAGTGAATTGTTCAGTCTGTGATTTTTATCGAGCGGATTATCGAATATACATTCAGATATGCTTTGTACATAAAATTCGGCGCCCCGTGCATTTAACACAGGGCGCCGATATCAGTTCCGGCAGGGACCTACTTTCCCAGGGCGTTTCCACCCAAGTATCATCGGCACTGAGAAGCTTAACTGCCG
>JAMNXU010000038.1 GCA_023623175.1 Bacillota bacterium | reverse complement strand
TTTTGTTCAGCATCACATCAACGGATCCTCCGGCCGGTATCGAGGGAACCATGATGTTGAGAATCGCGTGCCTCACGGAGCCGTCCTCGTGGGTCGCCTTTACGTTCATTTGCAAAGGTATCTGCTGTCCCCCTGTCTTGGCAATCAGACCCGCGCCCGAAGGCACATCCCCCTTCCTGAATACGATTCCGAAAGTCACGACCCTGTTGGCAACAGCGGTGGCTGAATCATTAACAAGTTTCAGGCCCACCACATCCCCCGGCTGGGACGGCTGGACCACCGAGGGCACGGGTATGATTCCCGCGGCCTTTACTCCTGCAGGTTCAAAAAAACCTGCGCCTTGAAAACAGGTTGCCAGAATGAAAACCACCAGCAGTCTTGCGATAAATCTTTTTCTGCCCATTGAATGAACCCCCTTTGATAATTTGAATTTTTGAGTTGGATATATTGCGCCGGATATTTTCCCTTACGTCGGGAACCCGGTTTTTTATTTCAGCGGATATTTAGGTTTATTTTTTTTTGTGTCGGAAATACCAGGTATGATAAGAGCTGATGTTTTATTGCGAAATTTCAATAAGCTTGGATTAATTCTATTATATGTATTCTCCCGTAGATTTTGTCCTCTAAAATTTACATAAATATGTGATATTTTTACATGTAGTACAAAATGTGATTTGTTTTCAAAATATGGGTATATTTAATGTAAAAATGCAATATCCGGGAGGTCATTAAGGTGTTGAAACACTATTACTACCACCCGACGGATTACATACAGTATGACCACCTGAAGACCTTTGGCCCCATGAGTTTCGGCAATCATGAACATATTGGCAAATACGAGATCTATTTCTTCGTCTCGGGAAACGCCGAATTTATTACCCACGGGAACAAGCACAAACTGAAGTTTGGCGATATTTTTCTCGTGAAGGACACTGACTTTCATGGCGTTTATGTAACGCCGGGGGAACCCTATGAAAGGATATTGATTCATTTCAGGCCGGAACCGTTCAGGCTGCTTAGCAGCCCGAAACTGGATCTCCTTGAACCTTTTGCGCTCGAAAACCCCGAACCTGTCATGCTTGTCCCTTCCGATGATGTTCTGAAAAAAATAATCAAGATATTCAACGACATTGAAGAACTTGAAAAAAATCTGACTGAAAGCTTTGCTGTCCTGTACCTGCTGAGATTTATAGAATTGCTGGTTTTACTCCACAAAATTTATTCCGATTCCGTTGAATCTGGCGGAAACGGAAAACTGACTCCACGGTTGATTGAAATTATTGATTTCATTGAAAACAATCTTGAAAACAAAATCACACTGGATATCCTTGAAAAGAGATTTTACATCAATGGTTCCTATTTGAGCAGAATGTTCAAAAAAAGCATAGGCATAAATCTTTCGAATTATATCATCCATAAAAGAATTTCCAGGGCGCAGGAACTGCTCCTGGTCGGGATGAACGTATATGAAGCCTGTTATTTATCAGGTTTTAACAACTATAATCACTTTATTAAAGTATTTAAAAAGCATACCGGAATTTCGCCTCTTCAATTCAAGAAAAAGCAATTGTCAGGATGAATATCCAAAATTTTTGCGCTTACAGGTCAAATCCACTTGCTTCATAAAACAAACAATTCGCTTCATATGTCAATTTTATTGCTTTAATAGTTTCTAAGAGGTATATTTTTAGTATAGAATTTTTTACACTGAGGAGTATCACAATCATGACGACAAGCAGAGAAACGGTTATCAGAGCGATCAAATTTCAGAATCCGCAGCGCATCCCATACAATTTCCCTGAAAAATACGGATCGGACATATATGATTTCAGTTTCCCTCATCCCGACAGAAGGCCGAGACAGGGCGTGGATGAATGGGGCGCAGTCTGGGAAAATATAGGGAACAGCGGCCAGGGCCAGGTCAAGGACTTCCCCCTCAAGGACTGGAAGGATTTTGACAAACTGAGGATACCCGACATACACGACCCGAAACGCTGGGAAACATTGAAAGGAACTCGCAAAAAGGCAGGAGACAAGTTCCTGCTTGGCTGGGGCATATCAATTTATGAAAGGGTTCACTTTCTCAGGGGGCTCGAAAACACCTGGGCCGATATCTATGAAGAACCTGAAAACCTTGGACGCCTTCTCGACATTCTTGCGGACATGAGCATAGAAATTATAAAAAAATACGCGGAAGAAGGTTTCGACGGCTATATATTCTGTGACGACTGGGGGCTTCAAAATCAGCTTATGATTCCCCCCTCCAAGTGGAGAGAGCTCTGGAAGCCCAGGTATGCCCGAATATTTGACGCGTGCCATAAACACGGGATGTTTGCATTTCTTCACAGCTGCGGATACATTGTGGAAATACTTGACGATCTTATAGAAATCGGGCTCGATGTCATTCACATGGACCAGCAGGAAAACATGGGGCTTGAACTGCTCGGGGAACGATTTGGCGGCAGGATAACATTTTACGCCCCTGTTGATATCCAGAAAACCATGGTATACGGGTCTCTTGACGATATAAGGGCTTACTGCAGAAAAATGGTCAGGTTGCTTGGCCGTCCCGAAGGCGGTTTTATTGCCCGCTGGTATACCGATCCCGTAGGAGCGGGACACCGCCAGGAAGCGATAGACGCCATGTGCGAAGAATTCCTCAAAATCAGCCGGGAAATGTACGGTAATTAAATTGCATTTTAGGCAATTAATCGTAATTATCCTTTGATGTTAAACTGTTAAAGTAAAAAAGCATTTAACAAGGGCTACTTAATAATGAAAGACAGGATACTCGCCGTATCCTGTCTTTGCCTTTGTTTGCATGAGTTTATTTTTATTTGCATTTTCTTTTTTACATCAATCTTTTTGTCAATCTTTATGCAGTAATCTTTTTCTTTTTTTATATCAATCGTTTGCCTTTATCTGTATCATCTTTTATAAACCGTTAAATTCCCGGGCTGCATCGATCATTGCAAGATAATTTTTCACAGGAACATAATTAGCTATGGTATTCCCGCTTCCTACCGCATAGCCGCCGCCTTTCGAACATTCTTCCATTATGCGCAGCGTGCGTTCTCTGACCTGCTGCGGAGTGCTCCTGCACAGGAAATCCACATCAATGCCTCCGAACAGGGCCACCCTGTCGCCCCAGAGTTTTTTGGCCTCGGTTATCGGCATGATCGCGTCTTCAAAAGAATGTTTGCAGTCAATTCCCACGTAATCGATCAGGTCGTCCATCACATCCTTAAGCTGGCCGCAGCTGTGAAGCAAGAAGGGCTTTCCGGCACGGTGGGCAATGTCGACCACTTTTTTCTGCCATGGAAACACATATTTTCTCAGCATCTCCGGTGATATCATCGTGGCGCTCTTATATCCCAGGTCGTCTCCAAACCGGTAAATTCCGACTGCATCCAGTTTAACAAGCCTTTCAGCAATGGCCGCAAGCGTTGTGCCTATTCTTTCGAACAGTTTCCCGACCATTTCTTCATCTTCATACAACGCTATGCACAGGTTTTCGAGCCCCATGAGAAAACTCGCATGCTCAAAGGGCCCTCCCGAGGCTCCGCCGATTATTTTCATATCCTCCGGCAAAAGACTCGCTATCAGTTCAAACTCGTCGTAATCAAAGGCGTTTTCAGGAGAAGGCCACAAATCAGGATTTTCCACGTCTTCCCGCGTGCGAATCGCGCCTTCGTGCTCATTTACCCAGCTCCTCTGTCCTTTTGAATAAAGAGCCGTGTCATCAGCGTACAAGTATTTCGTATTGCAGAATTTCGGCCCAAGTTCCACGGGAACATAATCGTAGCCCATTTGCCTGTAAAACTCGATCTGTTTTTTCCAGTATTCCTCGCGGCTGCTGACTTCAGAAAACCTGAAACCCATTATCGCCTCTATGACCTCTTTGTCAACGAAATGCTCATATAAAGGCAGCCTGGGCGGAACGCCATCTCTTGTCGCAGCCTGCCTGATGATTTTAAAATCCGGTTTCATCATTGAACCCCCGCCAATTTGTAAATTCAATTTGTAAATTATAGTTTAATTTTGGCACATATTCAGCAGAAAATAAAGGCCGGATTACTCATCCGGCCTTATTGGACATTTCTGATTACCAATTTCCTATTAATCTTTCAAATTTTCAACCGTTCTATTTCTCCGGGTAGTTCTCCCTCGGAGTGTACTTCGTATGGAGCAGTTCATGGGCCTTATGGCTTCCGGGCTCACCGAAGTACTCCCTGTAAAGCATCTGGACCTTCGGGTTTTCATGGGACTTGCGTATCGGCAGGCTGCGGTCTTCTTCATATATTGCCTTCGCCCTTTCAGCCCTGATATCGATCCAGCTTCTGACCTTTGAAGGCTGTATGGGCTGTCCGCCGCCGTTTACGCAACCGCCGGGACATGCCATGATCTCAACGAAATGATATTCTGCCTCCCCGGCCTTGATCCTGTCGAGGAGTTTTCTGGCGTTTCCAAGGCCGTGGGCAACAGCAGCTTTAATCTTCATGCCTCCTGCCTCTACCGTGGCTTCCTTGATTCCTTCCACTCCTCTTACCTGGGTGTACTCTATGTTATCAATTGATTTACCTTCGAGTATTTCAGCCACCGTTCTGAGCGCAGCTTCCATTACACCGCCAGTTGCTCCGAATATGACGCCGGCGCCCGACGCTTCGCCCATGGGATCGTCGAAGTGCCTTTCAGGCAGCTCGGTAAAGTCGATTCCGGCTTCCCTTATCATCCTCGCCAGTTCTCTCGTGGTCAGCACGACATCCACATCGGGATAACCCGTGGACGACAGTTCGGGTCTCTGTGCCTCGAACTTCTTGGCCGTGCAGGGCATTATCGAAACCACGAAGATCTTGGAAGGATCGATGCCCATCTTTTCTGCGTAGTAAGACTTCAATACGGCACCGAACATTTCATGCGGCGATTTGCATGTTGACAGATTGTCGAGGAATTCAGGATAGTAATGCTCGCAGAACTTGATCCATCCGGGGCTGCAGGATGTTATAAGCGGAAGTTTTCCTCCGTTTTTGATTCTCTCGAGCAGTTCGTGCCCTTCTTCCATAATCGTGAGGTCAGCGGCGGTATCCGTGTCAAATACCTTTCTGAATCCCAGCCTCCTCAATGCCGCAATCATGTTGCTTGTTACCCTTGTTCCTATCGGCATTCCGAATTCTTCTCCAAGGGCCACCCTCACTGCGGGAGCAGTCTGAACAACCACGTGCAGATCCTTGTTGGCGAGGGCCTCCCATACCTTGTCGGTGTCGTCCTTTTCCCTGAGAGCCCCGACGGGACATACGTTGATACACTGCCCGCACATTGTGCAGGGAACTTCGTCCAGGGACTTGTGGAAAGCAGGTGAAACTATGGTTTTAAATCCTCTTTCCATTGTATCAATTACCGCTACTCCCTGCACGTTCTTGCACATGCTCACGCAGCGTCTGCAAAGAACGCACTTGTTGGGATCCCTGACTATTGAAGGCGAAAAATCGTCAATGGGCTGTTTATAGGTTTCGCCTTCAAAACGTATATCTTTTATATTCAAATCCTCTGCAAGCTTCTGGAGTTCGCAGTTCCTGCTCCTGACGCACGTAAGGCACTTCCTGTCATGATTGGACAGGATGAGCTCAAGGGTGACTTTCCTTGCCTCCCTGACAGCCGGCGTCTGGGTGTAGATTTCGAGACCTTCCGATACCGGATAAACGCAGGCTGCCTGCAGGCTTCTCGAACCTTTTATTTCAACTACGCACATTCTGCATGCGCCAATTTCATTTATGTCCTTAAGGAAGCAAAGTGTCGGTATATCGATGTTCGCGTACTTGGCGGCTTCCAGGACCGTATAGTTCTTGGGAACCTGAATCTTTCTGGTATCTATCGTAATATTAACCATTTCCATAACTTTCACTCTCCTCCCTTATATATTCTTGAAGATAGCCTTGAAAGGACATTTCTCCATGCAAACTCCGCACTTGATACATTTCTCCTGGTTGATTTCGTAAGGCACCTTCTTTTCTCCGGTAATGGCTCCGACAGGGCAATTCCTTGCGCAAATGCCGCAGCTCTTGCACAGGGCGGCATTAATGACATACTGCATCATGGACTTGCAGACGCCGGCCTTGCACTTCTTTTCCCTTACATGGGCTTCGTATTCATCGCGGAAATATCTCAAAGTGCTGAGCACCGGATTTGGAGCGGTCTGCCCCAGTCCGCAGAGAGCAGATGCCTTGATGTTTTTCGCAAGAGTCTCAAGCTTTTCAATATCTCCCTCTTCACCCTTGCCCTCAGTAATCCTGTTGAGTATTTCAAGCATTCTCTTGGTGCCTATACGACAGGGAGGACATTTTCCGCAGGATTCATCGACGGTAAATTCGAGGAAGAACTTTGCAATATCAACCATGCAGGTGTCTTCATCCATAACGATGAGACCGCCCGAACCCATCATTGAACCCAGCTCAATCAATGAATCATAATCTATGGGCGTGTCAATATGGGAAGCCGGGATGCATCCGCCTGAAGGTCCGCCAGTCTGAGCGGCTTTGAAAGCCTTGTTGTTGGGAATGCCTCCGCCGATGTCATAGATAACTTCCCTGAGCGTTGTTCCCATCGGAATTTCCACAAGACCTGTATTGTTGATCTTTCCTCCGATGGCAAACACCTTGGTTCCCTTGCTTCTTTCAGTTCCTATGCTGCTGAACCATTCGGGACCTTTAAGAATGATAACGGGAATATTGGCATAGGTTTCAACGTTGTTAAGAATTGTCGGCTTCTGCCAAAGTCCTTTGACAGCCGGGAACGGAGGTCTTGGTCTGGGTTCGCCGCGGTGTCCCTCTATTGAAGTCATCAGGGCTGTTTCTTCACCGCATACAAAAGCTCCGGCCCCGAGACGCAGTTCAATATCAAAGTCAAAACCGGTTCCGAAAATGTCTTTTCCGAGCAGGCCGTATTCCTTTGCCTGCTGTATGGCTATCTGGAGTCTCTTGACAGCGATCGGATACTCAGCTCTTACATAAATGAAACCCTGGTTTGCTCCTATGGCGTAACCTGCAATTGCCATAGCCTCGAGAACCGAATGGGGGTCGCCTTCGAGAATGCTTCTGTCCATGAAAGCACCCGGGTCTCCTTCGTCCGCATTACAGCAAACATATTTCTGATCGTTCTGCGATTTCGCGGCAAATTCCCATTTAAGACCCGTGGGGAATCCTCCGCCGCCTCTTCCCCTGAGACCCGATTTTTTTATTGTTTCAATTACCTCTTCGGGCGTCATTTCGGTCAGTACCTTGCCCAGGGCCTTATAACCGTCATAAGCTATATACTCTTCAATGTTTTCCGGATTGATGCGGCCGCAGTTTCTCAGTGCAATCCTGAACTGCTTCTTGAAGAAACCGACATTTTCCAGTGATTTGTTGACATCATCAGCCTCTTTGTTTCCGGCCAGGAGCCTTTTGACTATTCTGCCCTTGAGCAGGTGTTCTTCCACTATCTCCTTGACATCCTCAACCCTGACCATGGTGTACATGGCACCTTCAGGGTAAACGACCACTATCGGTCCCTCGGCGCACAGTCCGAAGCATCCTGTCTTGACTATCTTTACTTCGTTGTCGAGTTTGTAGTTTTTAAGCTGTGCTTCAAATTCAGCTGAAATTTTGGGAGAATCAGATGATGTGCATCCGGTACCTCCGCAAACCAGTACATGCGCTCTGTAAAACTGCATCATTACCCCTCCTGTCCATATGCACCGATAGTCAGGTCAGCGCATACTCTTCCGTTTACCAAATGTTCCGTAACGACCCTGACCGCTTTTTCTGGCGTCATCTTTACATAGGTTACCTTGCTCCCGTCGGGACTGATGACTTCCACGATGGGTTCAAGCCGGCAAACTCCTATGCACCCGGTCATCGTGACGCTGACATTGGTCAGCTTCCTCTTGTTAATTTCCTCAACAAAAGCGTTCATTACAGGCCTGGCCCCGGCGGCTATACCGCATGTCGCCATGCCAACAACAACGCGGATCTTTTCCTTGTCGTCGCGCAGGCTAATCTGTTCCAGCGCTCTCTTTCTTATTTCCTCAAGCTCAGCCAGCGATTTCATTCAAAACACCTCCGAAAATTTTCTTTACTCCCTCGTTCAGGTAATCCTTCAGCCAGCACAATACTTCATATTCTGTCACGGGAACTTCCCCCAGCGTCGCCTTTATCCCTGCCGTATCCAAAACGAACGATTCCTTTTCGTTGTCGAGCTTTATTAACATGTCTGCCTCGGGATGGGCTGCAATCATACTTGTTATTGTTTCGGCGATATCTCCGAGCGGAAGGCGGTCTATATGAGAAATCCTGAAGGTTGCTTCAACAGTGGTGCCCCTGCCGGGCTTCGAATCTATTTTCAAATCGCCTCCGGCCAGGTTGGCCGAAGCTTTGAACAAGGGAATTCCCAATCCTACTTTTCTCGTATCGCGCGTAGTAACAAAAGGGTTGTCGACGCGCTCGGCCAATTCCGGTTCCATGCCGCAACCATTGTCAACTATCCTTATAACGAGCAAATCCTGCCGGGCTGATGCGGCAATGGTTATTTCGATCAAATCGGCTCCCGCGACGATTGAGTTTTGCAACAGGTCCATCAGATGCAGCGACAAATCCTTCATAATCAGTACTTCTTCAGTATGCCTTCTATTTCGTCCGGAACCAGCCTGCCGTAGACATCATCATTGATCATCATGACGGGTGCGAGTCCGCAGGCTCCTACACAACGGCATGCGTCGAGTGAAAACTTGCCGTCTTCGGTGCATTCGCCAACGTCAATGCCGAGCTTTTCCTTGAGTTTGTCAATAATGGCCGCTGCACCCTTGACATAGCACGCGGTACCCAGGCAGACGCTTATTCTGTATTTGCCTTTGGGATTGAGAGAAAACTGGGTATAGAAAGTAACGACTCCGTAGATCTCCGCGAGAGAAACATTCAATTCCTCCGAGATCTTCTTCTGAACGGATAACGGAAGATAACCATAAATCTCCTGTGCTTCATGGAGAACGGGTATCAATGCTCCGTCCATACCCTTGTACTTTTCAATAACTTCCTGCAGCTTCCGCGCCTGTGTTGCATCGCCCAGGCAGCAGCAGTTGGTTTCAGCCATTTCAATGCCCCCTTGTCCGAATTGAACTTTTTAAAATGCAAAAAAATCTATTCTCATCGTTGTTAAGTATTTAACAATACCCTTCATGATTATAGCAAAATTAATTCACATTAGCAACAAAATTAATACGATTTTGTGCAATTTTTTGTTCCGTTTTGTCCGTTATAAAGGCTGAATTCCAGTATCGTATCCGTTGCGTGTTGTATACAGTATATAAAAACCGCATTCCCGGACAGCTCGCCGACCTGTACACTGGATACAAGCAATAAATAAAAAGTGCAAAATAATCGTAAAAAAGCAAATAAAATCCGGCCGCAGGAAAAACTCGCTGTTTCCCGCAGCCGGCGCCATAACTGATCAGGGTAATGGTCAGTAACTTCCAAGCTTCTTCGCCAGATCGGTAATGTACCTGAAATTCTCAAGGCTTACGCTGTCAGGCACCGAATGGTCTGATGAAAAGATGTACCCTCCGCCCTCTTTCATCACGGGAATCACTTTCCTCATTTCTTCGGTTATAGCTTCCACGTCGTTCCACAATACCGCATTGATTCCGCCGTGGAAAACGAGGTCTTTCCCGTATTTATGTTTAAGCTCGACGGGGTTCATCCCGGCCTTGACCTCCAGCGGGTTGAGCGCATCCAGGCCTATTTCAATAAGTTCAGGCACAAACGGGTTAATGTTTCCGCAAGAGTGCAGGTGAGTCTTAACGCCCTTGCTGTGAGCCCAGTCAATGGCTTTCTTGTGTATGGGTTTCAAGAGCTCCCTGTACATGTTCACCGAAAAGAACTGCCTGTCCTTGTATCCCATGTCATCGGGCCAGTATACGGCGTCAAATGTATATCCCGCATCCCAGACCATGTCGAGCAGCGCGATGTTCACGTCAAGGAAGTGATTGAACATGTCAATGCACCATTCCGGCTCTTCCACGAGCGCAATAAGCAGGGTCTCGGTGCCTACGGTCCACGAGTGGGTCACGTCAAAGCCGAACCACAATTCGGCTTCAATCCACAAACCCTGCTGTCTCCATTTTTTGTAGTTCTTTTCAAGATAACTCCAGTCTATCCTGTCCCGTGTCGGGACCATCCTTTCTTTCGCTTCCTTCCATTTGTCCGGACTTGTAATTATAAAATCCAGGAACTCGGGGGTAGATGTGGCATGCTTCCACTGTTTCAAAGTCGCGCCCCATTTTGTGGTGTAAATGGTGTAGGTGTCAGTTTCCTCAATTACTTTCTCTTCATAGCGTGGTGAATTGTCAACATATATCTTGGGAACCCAGTCTATGCCGAAATAATCCGCAAAATGCATTCCCTCCGGCATGCCTTCCCTGCGCCAGCGTTCAATCGTCGTGCGCCATG
This sequence comes from Bacillota bacterium, assembly GCA_023623175.1. Classification (GTDB taxonomy): domain Bacteria; phylum Bacillota; class Clostridia; order Acetivibrionales; family JAMNXU01; genus JAMNXU01. Next base: position 56,855 of record JAMNXU010000038.1, on the reverse strand, counting down.
GGTCGTCTATTATGGGAATACGGTCTGCTTCCCTGTGTTCATACATTCTTTTAAACCTTTCATAAGATGTCATCCCGGACATATATTGCCACCCCCCATGATAATGCTTGTATGCTTAATGAAACTTTATCATACTTCAAAACTTTTTTACAACACTTTTCTGTGCACTTTATGATGTTTTGGCACAATCCGCGATACTTTCCAGCGCGCTTCACCGCGCTTTACTAAAAAACACCAGGGCATTGCACCTGGTGTTTTGGGTCCGGATTTCCTGTGAATCCGCCTCAAACAGCTTCAATCAATGATGCCAAAATTCAGAGACGCGCGAAAACGCATATTACCTGTCCTGGCGCGCAGGGAAAAACGGATAGCAGTCCAGTTGGCTGAGATCATAGGGAGTTTCCTGGTAAACGTAATAATTCAGCCAGTTGGAATAAAGCAGGTTCGCATGCCCTCTCCAGGTGACAATTGGGGGTTTTGTGGGGTCATTGTCCGGGAAATAATTGACGGGAATATCTATATCAAGTCCCCTCGAAACATCGCGGTCATATTCCTTTTTCAGCGTAAGAGGATCGTATTCGGGATGGCCCGTGACAAAGACCTGTCGGCCGTTCTTGGAAACAACTATATAGACGCCGCATTCTTCCGACTCTGAGAGGATTTCAAGCTCATCGACCTTTTCAATATCGCTCTTCCTCACCTCGGTATGACGCGAATGGGGCGCATAAAACACGTCGTCAAAACCCCTGAGCAGTTTTGTATAGAGTTTGCTGACCTTATGGGGGAAAACCCCGAACATCTTTTTCTCCAGGGGATACTTGGGCACGCCGTAATGATGGTACAGCCCGGCCTGGGCTCCCCAGCATATATGGAACGTCGAGTAAACATTACGGACGCTCCAGTCCATGATTTCGCAAAGCTCATTCCAGTAAGTCACCTGATCAAATTCAAGCTGTTCAACGGGAGCGCCTGTAATTATGAGACCATCAAAGCGCATGTGCTTTATTTCGTCAAAGGTCTTGTAAAAACTCAGCAAGTGTTCCTGTGGCGTGTTTTTTGATTTATGGCTGCTTGGGTGCAGCAGGCATATTTCAACCTGGAGCGGTGAATTTCCCAGCAGCCTGAGCAGTTGTATCTCAGTTTCTATTTTTGTCGGCATCAGGTTTAAAATGGCTATTCTCAGCGGACGTATATCCTGGTGGTATGCTCTGTTTTCGTCCATTACAAAAATGTTTTCACGGTTAAGCACTGAAGTTGCGGGCAGATCCACGGGAATTTTAATAGGCATTTGTCGTTCCTCCTGTTTCAGAAATCTCATAAACCTGCGAGCTCATTTATTTTTCATAACCATGCCGGCCGGTTTAAGCTCATAACCTTGCGACTCCGTTTATTGTTCAAAACCATGCGACTTCGTTTATTGCCTGATTAACGCTATTATCCGTTAATTTTAATACAAGTTTTCTTACAAAACAAGAAAATCCATATTTATCCCATATGTTTTATATGTTTTCAGAAATTGTTTTTTATATTTTAACGTATATTCCCCTGAATTTCACTATATTTAACAAAATATTTAACTATATTAAATATAAAAATCATCATATTCCGAATAACCGCTTGATTTCCCGCACGAAATCATTTTTTTAATGTGCATCATGTTGTTCACCGGGGATTCCGCTCACAAACTGAATCGATTTAAGAATAAACTTCGCATTATTTAAAAGAAAAACATTTTTTATACATTCGGGATTTTTGTATATGGAATTTTGCAGACCCATCAATGTATAATATTTACAACAAATTTTATTAACGTTAAAGCGGAGGACGATATGCTTTCCGATATTCTTAAAAACGTTTCGCGGCAATATTTGGACTGGTGGGCAGGTAAAAACAAAAATGCCGTAATATACTGCTCGTACTTTGACAACCTGGCGTACAATGAAAAATCGGCCAAGATCAGGAAAAGCTGGATGCACCGTGAACACAGGTGGCTGCTTGCCCAGTCGCTGCTTAAGGCCATGGAAGACGGAAATATGGGATATGTCGATGAAGCCCTTGATATGTCCGAGGTTTATTTTAGTTGCCATCATTATTCCGGTGCAGGATTCCCGAGCTATTTTACGCGTCTTGGTGCCGCGTGCGTCGCCGCTGTTATAAGCAGTTACGCAAGATTCTATAACGACACGGTCTGGTTTGAGCTGGAAAAACCCATGGAGTGGGAGGATATATTTAACGCCCCGTCGTCAACCTTTGCGGATTTTGCGCTGAAAGTAGTCAAAAAAGTCGGAGCGAGGCTTCAGGACATTGCAGTGGTCAGCATGCCCGATTTAGGCGGAGTGTCCGATGTTCTGGCGGCGCTGAGAAGGACTGAAAACCTGCTGTTTGATCTTGTTGATTACCCCGGGGAATCTTTAAAGGCCATCGAATCGATACAGAAGATATGGAAAAAATTCCATGATGATGTACTGCAAATATTGCAGCAAACCAACAACGGCTATTACACGAGCTGGATGGAAATTCTGTCGGACAGGCCCTATTACCCCTCCCAAAACGATTTTGCCGCGATGATTTCCCCCACCATGTTTGAAAAATTCATTCTCCCGTCGCTGAAAAAAGAAATGAGCTGGTTTGACAAGGGCGTTTACCATCTTGACGGCCCGGGCCAGATACCACATCTTGACCTGATTTTAAGCATCGAAAACCTCCATGCCGTTCAATGGGTACCCATGCCGTCCGAACCTCACCACAGCGAAAGCCACTATGACCTGTATAAAAAAATAATAAATAGTGGAAAGAAAGTGATTCTAAATGGGTATATAAATGATTGCGAAGCAGTTAAAAAACTGTTCCGGCATTTTCCCAGGGAAGCGTTCTTCCTCACAATCAGCTGCGATAGCCGCGATGAAGCCGAAAGAATAGCCTCGCTCGCATAAGGGGGACGGTTCTCAAAAACTGATAAAAGCCGGTGTAAAAAAGGCTGATGTTAAAAATTATAGTGTAAAACCTGCACAAGCCGATGCATACAATATGGTTTTTCAGGAAAAATAAGCTTGTTGCATGTGGAAAAAGGGGGTAATCATGAAAACCGTTGACCTGTCCAAAACTGTTTACGAACTTACTTCAGAATTCCCTGAATTGGTGGATATTCTCAAGGATCTGGGATTTCGCGACATAACAAACCCAGTTGTAAGGAATACCGCCGGCAGAGTCATGACATTGCCAAAAGGCTGCGTCATGAAGGGAATAGAACTTGAAAAGGTAGTGAAGACCCTTGAAGAACATGGGTACACTGTCAAAGGAGGTTAAGGAATGAGTGAATTCATCAATAATCGGGAAGAACGGCAAAAAACCATGAAGCAGCTTATCAGGGAGCTGCACGACGGCGCAAGGGTGGAGGACGTAAAGGAAAGATTCAGCAAAGTGATTCAAAATCTGACGGCGACGGAAATATCTCAGCTGGAGCAGGCGCTTATCGATGAGGGTTTGCCGGTCGAAGAGATTAAACGCCTCTGCGACGTCCATACCGAGGTGTTTCTCGACTCGCTGGAACAGCAGCAGGTCAGGCAGGAGACCATTCCCGGCCATCCCGTGTACATGTTCAAGAAAGAAAACCGCGCCATTGAAGAGCTGATCAACACAAAAATAAAACCTGCTCTTGAAAAGCTGGAGCAATCGGGATATGACAGTTCGAAGCTCCCCGATCTCAGGATCGCGTTAAATCAGTTGGGAGAAATAGATAAACACTACCTTAGAAAAGAAAATCTTCTTTTCCCGTTTCTTGAGAAATACGGCGTAACGGGTCCTTCGTCCGTAATGTGGGGCATCCACGACGATATCCGGCTGAAGCTGAAGGATACATTGAAGATGGCTTCCGAGGCCCAATCCGCTGAAGAAGTGAAAAAGGTGGTGGAGGCCGTCAATGAATTAAACGCCATGGTGGATTCCATGATCTTCAAGGAAGAAAACATCATGCTGCCCATGTGCCTTGATCTTCTGACCGAAGACGAGTGGGGGCAGATCCGCGATCAAAGCTCGCAAATCGGTTTCTGCCTCGTTGAAGAAGAATTCATGTGGCAGCCCGGTAAATCTGAACCCAAGGCCGAAAAGGAAAAAGCTTACAGTTATACTCCCCAGGGATACCTCAAATTCGATACCGGCATTCTGACGCTGGAAGAAGTCAACCTCATTTTCAACCATCTCCCGGTGGATATCACCTTCGTGGACAAGGACGATACTGTAAAGTATTTCTCGCAGGGCAAGGAACGCATATTCCACAGGACCCAGGCTGTCATAGGCAGGAAGGTCCAGAACTGTCATCCTCCGGCAAGCGTCCACGTGGTTGAAAAAATCATAAACGATTTTAAAGCCGGAAAAAGGGACGTGGCTGAATTCTGGATTCAAATGAAGGATATGTTCATCTATATCAGGTATTTCGCAGTCAGAAACGCCCAGGGCGAATATGTTGGAACCCTTGAAGTCTCTCAAAACATAACCGGCATTAAAAAACTTGAAGGAGAAAAGAGGCTGCTTGATTAGCAGCCTCTTTTTTTACTCAATAAACCTTTTCATTGGCGTTTTCTCCCAACCCGCGGTGTTCCGCTTTTTATTTAGAGTTTCTCTTTTTCTGTTGAGTTTCTTTTTTTCTATTGAGTTTCTCTTATCCGATTGTGTTTTTCTGATTCCGGATATTTACTCTCACTCTTTGATTCTTATTTTATACCATGATGTTTTTCATTCTGAGATGTATATCATTTCATGATTTTTTTTTTGCACTCCTAACAACCTTTTCCCCTTGCCTTTCGATTATGAAAATTTTTATTTTACCCTCGCCAAACTTCCTGATTTATTTTTTATACTCAATTGAATTGCCTGGCATTAAATGTTAGAATTAAGCTTAATATCTTTTAATTTCATTTTAGTATTTTAATCCATGCTTGCGGCTTTTTATATTTTACCTTTACAACTGTAAAGGTTTTACATGTGCAAGTTAGAATCAGACCGGGAGGGTTTTCTATGTTGGCAAAACATCTGCAAAACGTTGGTCCAATGTACGAGGAATGGTGGAAAGGCACAAACAAAAATCCGCTGATATTTTGCGCGTATTTTGACAAGTCCGCCTTTGACGAAAAGGCCGCAAAAATAAAAAAAGACTGGATGCCCGACGATCCGGACTGGGTGCTGGCGTCAGCCTTTGAACGCGCTTTCGCAGAAGGGGACTTGAAATATATCGGAGAAGCCATGGATGTGATGGAAATATACTTCCAATGCGAAGAATACTACGGCGCTGGGTTCCCGAGCTACTTCACGAACCTGGGTCCCGGCTGTCTTGCCGCATTCATAACAAATTTTGCCAAGTTCACGGGTGAAACGGTATGGTTCGAGCTTGACAAACCCATGGACTGGGAAGATATAAATTCGCTTGCGAAAAAGGTCAGCAGGTATTACCAAACGGCCGTGGAAACAGTCAGAATTGTTGCGTCAAGGCTGAAGGACCATGCGGTTGTCAGCATGCTGGACCTCGGCGGAGTGGTCGATATCCTCGCATCGCTGAGGAGAACTGAAGTCCTGCTTTACGATGTGGTGGATTATCCTGAAGAAATGAATAAAGCCATTGATTCCATACAGGTTTTGTGGAAAAAAGTCCATGACGAATTGTTTGAAATACTTGACAAGTATAACAACGGATATCACACCACCTGGATGTCGCTGCTTTCTTCAAGGGCCCAATACCCCTCCCAATGCGATTTTTCAGCAATGATATCGCCTGCCATGTTTGAAGAATTGGTCCTGCCATCCCTGAAAAAAGAAATGAGCTGGTTCGAAAAGGGAATCTACCACCTCGACGGTCCCGGGGAACTGCCGCATCTCGACCTGCTCCTGAGCATAGAAAACCTTCATGCAATTCAGTGGGTTCCGATGCCAGGCCAGCCTCACTACCTGGAAATGCACTACCCTCTGTACGGGAAAATCATTGAAAACGGCAGGAAAATCATACTTAACGGCTTCATTGACGACATCGACCAAATGAAAAAGCTGTTTTCCGTTCTGCCTGGAGAATCCTTCTTCCTGACCGTTTCCGCCAAGAACCGGCAGCAGGCTGAAAAAATAGCGTCACTCGCCGCCGGCAGATAGTGGCAGGTCTCGACATGGTTATCCGCGTCATCCGGTTATAAAAGCCAGCTTATAAAAGGCACGGTTATTATTGACAAGAAAGTGGTAATGCACACGCACCGGGCGCTGAGGCCGGATTCGCCGCCGAATTTTTCGGAAAGTATAGAAACGTTGGCGGCCACCGGCATGGCTGTAATAATCACGGGAACGCCCACAAGAAGCGGGTCGTCCACAAAAAATCCCGCAAGCAGCATGACCATTAGCGGAAAGCCTATGAGCCGGACAAAAGCCACGATATACACTTTGTAATTCCCGAACATGTCCTTCCAGCCCGCCTGGACAAGCAGCATTCCGGCAAGCACCATGGACAGCGGCGTCGTGGTGCTTCCGAGCATGCTTAACGGGCTGAAAATAAATTCAGGAAGCTCAATGGACAGCACAAACAGGGAAAATCCGACGACTATAGCTATCAGCGCAGGATTTAGCAAATTGGAGAGCCTTATGCCCCTCCATCCCTTGCTGTCCCTTTGCATCAGCATGATTCCGTAACTGTTTACCCATACATAAATGGGAACGCTGAAAACCGATGCGAGGAAAATGCCTTCCTGCCCGAAAATTGCACCGGTTACCGGCAGACCCATAAAAGCGAAGTTGGAAAATATCATCGAAAATTCATATACATTTCTTGCGCGGTAATCATCGCTCAATTTCCTGGACAAAAAAGCGGACAACAGCGTTGAGCCGGCCATCACCGCAATGCCGATCAGTATAAGGCGCAGGCTGTCAACCAGCAGTTTCGGTGAAAACGGAAAATACATTGACGAAATAATAAGCGAAGGAAGGGATACGTAAAAAAGGAAGTTTGACAGCGGCCTGGTAAAACCCCTGTCTGTCACCTTCAGTTTGCTTATTAAACAGCCGACGAGTATAAGTATGAACAATGCTGAAACTTTCTCCAGTGTAGCCAAGAACTCCATGTCGCATATTCCCCCGGGATGTTTATGGTTCAGGTCTTTACGAATCTGTTACGAATCAGCTTCATCAGATGATTCCTGTCAAGCTCATCTTCCAGTATCAAAAAATATGCTCCATATCTTCAGGATGCTTATTTGTACATGCTTTTCATTAATTTGTTTTTCCAAATTCATCACGTTGTTTATTCAAACATTTTCCACAAGCGGTTGATCGTACTCTGGTACATTTCCGATTTCCGGGCCAGCCATTGTTCTATGCTCATGGTCCCGGAGCCCCTTAATATGGCCTCAATTCCCGTGCCGTTGTCCGGCCAGGGATACATGTCGTCAACAATGTCGGGGTACGCGAAATATTTGTCAAGCCAGAACTTGGTTGATATAAACTTTGCCATTTCAATGTCATTTTTGTCCATGTACTGGTTTTCCAGCATTTCCTCGTACATTTGGTCACGCCCGGAAACACCAGGGTACCAGCGGCATAAGTCCGTCCAAATTGCCGCGGTTTCCTTCGGGTATTTACTGTATGCGGGAATGCACATAAGGTGCACTTCGTCCCACCAGGCGGCGTAATCCTTGGCTCGGGGACCCATGGGACACGGCAGGATACCCCATTTATCCTTCATCGAGCTTTTGAAACCCCATTCGTAATTCCACCACCAGTAAAATCCCATATTCCCCATGGCAAAATCAGCCATCGTTCCTCCCGCCACGCCCAGGCCATTGATATACTGCACCCATTTCAAGGCCTCAACGGCTTCAGGGTTGTTTAACGTAAAGAAATCCCGGCCGTTAATATCGGAAACAATCCTTCCTCCGTTGGACGCTACCGCGGACTGAAAAGTGACGAGGTTGGTCCCGTATATGTCAAGTTTTCCGTCATTGTCAGTATCTTTTGCAATTGCTTTTACATATTCCTCAAATTTTGCCCAGGTCCACTCTTTTCTATATACCAGCTCCTGTGGATCCCTGAGACCAAGCCTCTGGATCATGCTCCTGTTATAAAGCATGCACGCGTAGGACGACAGCGGGCCGTGATCTACGCCCATCACCTTTCCCTTGTACATCGCCTGTTTTAGTACGTAGGGATTCCATAACGGATCGCTTATGTCGAAATACTTTTCCGCGGGTTCTATGTACCCCATTCCCGCCAGCGTGGGAAGCACCCATCCGGAACGGCAGCGGCAGATGTCGCCAATCGGGTCTCCGGCAATGACGCTTGAAACAATCTTGTCCTTCAGGTCCTGCCCCGGTACGCTGATATATTTTATCTTAACATTGTATTTTTTTCGAACTTCTTTTTCCCTCTCAACCGCTTTTACATAGTAAACGTTGGACGGGGACTTGGGATCGAGGTTCCACCATGCCGCAATCTTAACGGTATAGCCTTTTAAATCAATCCTTGCCTCTTCCCCTGGTTGCTTTTCGGAGTTCTTTTCCTTTTCAGTAACTTTTCCGGGTACAGGTGTCGCGCCTTTTTCCGCAGTCCCTTCTCCCTTTGCCGCTGCCACCTCTTCGCTCATCACATATTCCCTGGACTTTTCTTCTTCTCCCGATTCACCTTCGAAAGCTACACCCGTGGAAAAATCGCCGGAAGAAGTATCGCCAACCGGCGCTTCTTCCGGTTCGGTTTCGCCATTCAATGGGTCTGTAAGACTTCCTTCTTTCAAATCTTTTCCCAGAGCGCTCCTGTCATTTCGTGCTGGCAAATCCCTGTGGCATGCGGCAGCCAAACCAAGAGCAAAAAAAACAATTATTAAAAACAAAACAATACGGGTACCCTTTTCCTTCAGCGTTCACACCTCCCCGGGTTTGGCCTTTGGATGCCTGTATACAGTACGTTATAAATTGTATATTAATTGTATATTAGTAGCATCTTTGAGGTCAAGTTGCGCAAAAAATAAAAACTCCCTGTTATTCCGCAGAATAACAGGGAGCTATGGTTGAAATTATTTATTTGAAGGTTGCCCAGAGCTGGTCGATTATATTCTGCATCTTGCCTGATTTTTCAGCCATCCACTGGTCAATGGTCTTACCGGCCGAGCCGTCAATCACGTTTTCTATATCCTGTCCGCCGCCGGGCCAGAGTTCATTCATAATTTCGTTGTATGCAAAGTACTTGTCAAGCCAGAACTTGGAAGCAAGGAATACATCCATTTCTACATCTCTCGGATCGTCATACATGTTCTCCAGAACATCCCTGTGCATCTTTTCCCTGCTGGGTGCGTTCGAATACCAGCGGCTCAGGTCTGTCCAGATAGCTGCGACTTCCTTCGGATATTTGCTGTTTTTCGGTATGGTCATGAGGTGTACTTCATCCCACCAGCTTGCATAGTCTTTTGCCTTGGGTCCGATCGGGAACGGCAGTACTCCCCACTTGTCCTTCATGTTGGCTTTAAATCCTGTGCCATAGTCTGTATAGAATCCGGATTTGCCTGCAACAAAGTCAGCCTGGCCTCCGCCTATATAGCCCTGGCTCTGCAGCTTGCTGTACCATTTAAGAGCTTCTACGGCTTCAGGCTTGTTGAGAGTCCAAACGTCCTTGCCGTTGACATCAGAAACAACCTTCCCGCCGTTGGATGCCACTACAGCAACCCACGGGAATCCTGAAACGCCGTAAATGTCTAATTTACCATCGTTATCAGTGTCCTGGGCTATCTTTGAAAGGTATTCTTCAAACTTGGCCCATGTCCACTGCTTGGAAGCTACGAGAGTCTGAGGATCAGCAAGACCCAGTCTCTGCATCATGCTCCTGTTGTAGAACAGGCGATAATAGGATGTCATCTGCTGATGGTTTACGCCCATCGGATGGCCCTTGAACATCGACTGCTGAATAATGTAAGGATTCCACAGGGGATCGCTTACGTCGAAGTACTTGTCAGCAGGCTCTACAATACCTCTTCCTGCAAATACGGGCAGTACCCATCCGGAACGGCAACGTACGATGTCACCGAGAGGTTCTCCGGCGAGAACGCTCGCAGGAAGCCTGTCCCTGATTCCCTGTCCGGGAACGTTGACGAACTGGAACTTGACGTTATATTTCTCCCTTACTTCCTTTTCACGCTGAACTGCCTGCTGATAGTAAACGTTGGTCGGTACCTTGGGATCGAGGTTCCACCATGCGGCTATCTTAACAGTGTAGCCCTTCAAATCTACCTTTGTGGGCTTATTGTTGTTGGAAGAGGTTCCCGTGGTGGTTTTTCCCGTTGTGTTTTTCCCAGTTGATCCCTGGTTGTTGGGTTTTCCGGTGCTTCCATTATTTCCGGTATTGTTTCCGGGAGTGTTGCTGTCTTCATCGGTGCCGGTTTCATCGTCTGTATCTTCGGAATCCCTGTCTTCATCTTCGTCATCCGAAGAGTCTTCATCATCGGTGTAGTCGTCATCCCAATCATCGGAATCATCGCGATCGTCATAGTCATCGGACGCTTCTATATCTTTATCGTCCGACGGGTTTTTCTTGCCGCATGCGGCCGCTGCACCCACAATCAAAAGCAGCGCCGTCAAAAGCGCCAAGAAACGCAGAAGACTTTTTTTCACATTTTATTCCTCCCTTTGTTTTATAATAGTTTTCTATAATAACGGTAACGTTACCGAAACCGTCATTACGCCTGGATAGCGCAATAAAAGAATTGTAAATATATTATGTAAACTTATTATACAATAAAATTCGGATCTTTTGCAATATTATTTTGCGAATTCTGTCGAATAACATCGAATAATTGCGGTTGCTGAATAACCTACATCAGGCACTTACTGAACAACACTTTTTAATACTTTACCAATGCTGTCATTTATAACAAGATCGGCATAGCGGTCATAGGGAGTTGGAGACTTGTTGATCAATACGAGATTTTTGCCCCGGAAATAGTTGATCAGACCGGCCGCAGGATAGACGGCGAGCGAAGTTCCCCCGACTATCAGCGTATCCGCCTTTGAAATGGCTTCTACTGACTTTATCAGGTCGTTTTCATTCAGCGGTTCTTCATACAGAACGACATCAGGTTTAATAATGCCTCCGCATTTATCACATTTCGGAACCGTTTCTTCGCTATTTATTATATAGTCCAGCGAGAAAAACCTGCCGCACCTGGTGCAGTTATTTCTGAATACCGATCCGTGAAGTTCTATAACGTTGACTGAACCGGCCATTTGATGAAGGCCGTCTATGTTCTGCGTTATTATACATTTAAGAATGCCGCGTTTTTCCAGTTTCGCAAGCGAAATATGGGCGTCATTGGGCCTGGCATCCCTGTATATCATTTTGCTTCTGTAGAATTCGTAGAATATATCAGGATGGCTGTAAAAGAAGCTCCTGCTCAATATGCGTTCCGGAGGATAGTTATATTTCGTTTTTTCAGAATAAAGACCCCCGGCGCTCCTGAAATCGGGAATGTTGCTTTCCGTTGACACCCCCGCTCCTCCGAAAAAAACAAGATACCCGGAATTTTCAACTATTCCTTTTAAAGTATCCCATTCATCAGTTTTCACAACACATCCCTCCATCTGTTTATTCATTCTGCCTGGTTTTTAAATACTGTTCCATGATTTTCCCGGCTATAGGCGCGGCGACGGCGCCGCCTGTCGATCCGCTGTACTCAAGTATGACAGCTACGGCAATCCTGGGGTTTTCAACCGGCGCGAAACCTACAAACCATGCGTGCTCGCTGTTTTTTTGCCTGGATGTCAGTTCGTTTTCGGCTGTTCCTGTTTTCCCCGCCACACGGACGCCTTTTATTGAAGCATTGCCCCCGGTGCCTTTTTTAACGACATTTTCCATCATTGACGCAACGGCATTTGCGGTTTCGTCATCCATCATCCGTATGAAGGCCTGGGATCCGAAATCTTTAATCGTCTTTCCGTTTTTGTCCGTTATTTTGTCAACGATGTAAGGACGCATCATGACCCCGCCGTTTGCCACCGCTCCTGTTATCAATGCCATATGGAGCGGCGTCACCTGTATCTTTCCCTGCCCTATGGCTGATGCCGCCATGTCGGACTTGCCCATGTCATTATAGGGAAACCGGCTTTTGGCAACGGGAAAGTCAAAATCAATCTTTTTCTCAAACCCGGCTCTCAGCGCCATATCCTTTAGCTTCCTGAACCCCAGTTCCACGCCTATCTGGGCGAATACCACGTTACTCGAAACCTCGAGGGCGCGGCTCAGCCCTATTTTTCCGTGGGCAACGCCGCCGGTGTTCTTAAAAGGCTTTCCGTCGATAATTACTTGTCCCCTGTCTTCAAAAGTCCTGCCGCCGAGGTTGTTTTCAACAGCGGCTCCGGCTACCAGAATTTTAAATGTCGAGCCCGGAGCATAAAGGCCCATTGTAGCCCTCGGCAAAAAAGGCGAATCCTTTGCTTCCACAAGGCTCTGCCAGTTCTTTGACAAGCTTTCTTCGCTCGGGTCAAAACCGGGCTTGCTGACGAGCGCAAGAATTTCGCCGGTGCGCGGATTCAGCGCCACGACGGCTCCCCTCCTGTTGCCAAGCAGCCTGTCAGCAAGGTTCTGGAGATTGTGGTCCACGGTAAGGTGCAGGTTATACCCGTAGCGCACTTCTCCCGTTATTCTTGAGCCTAAACCAAAAAAGGATTCGATCGAGCCCGCTCCCAGAAGCTCCCTGTTATAATGCAATTCCAGCAGGGATTTGCCGTAACTGCGGGAATTGTAACCGATCACATGGCAGTAGAGCTGTTTGTATGGATAAACCCTGTGCCTTGATTTGCCCTCACCTTCGTCCCGGGCAAGAACCACTCCGTTTTTGTCCAGTATCTGTCCCCGGACGGTGTTCTCCTCCAAGGCCCACTGCCTGCGGTTGTACGTATTGGTTACAATCTTGTCGCTGACTGCAATTTCAAACCAGGAAAGGTAGATTACCAGAATGAGAAACAGGCAGCCCAGGAAAACCATTATATGAATGATTTTTTTCTCGCTCCTGTCCCTTTTTTTCCTGGTTTCAGGCTCTTTCTCCCCGTTGTAGTCTTCATCGCCTGTAACGCTTTTACGGGCAAACAGGTTCCCCTTAAACAAATTTTTCATTTTTAGCACTTTATTTATCGGTTTCATTGCTTCCTGCAACGCCTTTCTCCCCGGAATTATCCAGGTTCCTGCATTCTGCATCCTTTATGTGTTCGGCATTTATATCGTCATCAGGCCCAGGCTCATCCAATTCTGCTCCAGGTCCGTGGATTTCTGCTTCAGGTACGACAGATGCAGGTTCGGATCCATCAGCTCCAGGTCCGATTCCGCTGGTTTCAGGTCCGGATTCATCTGCTTCAGACCCGGATCCACCGGCTCCGGATCCGGATTCATCGGCTCCGGGTTCAAATTTATCGGCTCCAGGTCCGGGTCCATCGGTTCCAGGTTCTTCGGCTATTACTGAAACAGCCTGCAGCATGCCAAGGGCAATAAAGCTCGTGGTCAGGGAACTGCCCCCGTAACTCACAAAAGGCAGCGTGATTCCGGTGAGCGGAATCAGTTTTATAACCCCACCGATTATAATAAACGTCTGGAATCCGAACATCAAGGTTATTCCGAGTGCTGTCGCCCTGTAAAACGGGTTTTTAACCCTGAGCGAAATTTTGACGCCCCTGTAGGTCAGTATAAAATATAGCAATATTACCGCAACACCGCCGAATATGCCCATTTCCTCACAGATCGCCGAAAATATGAAATCAGTGTTGACAGCGGGTATCAGGTCGGGACGCCCCATGCCAATGCCCGTGCCGAAAAATCCGCCTTCAGCTATGGCAAAAAGGGACTGGGTAATCTGGTATCCCTTACCCGCTATGTCCTTCCACGGGTCCAACCAGGTTTCCACCCTGACGCGGATATGGTAAAGCGTCATATATCCAGCCACGGCTCCCAATACGGCAGCTGCCGCATTGAGCGCAAAAAAGCGCGGACTGTCGTCAAAGGCGTAAACAAGCGTGGCATATACAAGGAAAAATACTATTGCCGTGCCCCACTCCCTCTGCAGCACGAGAAATCCCAAGGGCATATAAGATACAAGCGCAAGGACGATGCGATAACGCACCGGAGACTGGGGAAAAGATATACTGAGACCTTTGAATATCACCTGTTCAGATTTGCTGAAACAGCATGCCAGCGAAAGAATAAACAAAATCTTGATCAGTTCCGACGGCTGAAAGGAAAATTTACCTATTTCAAGCCAGTTTTTCGAACCCTTGACGCTTTCCCCGAGCGAAAGCGTAAGGATAAACAACGCAAGAGATATGGAAACATAATAATAGAAAAGCCTGTGCCAGAACCGGAATTTCAAAAAAACAAAAAATGACAGGAAAAACAGCAGTATCCCCGCGGAAAACCACATTATCTGCCTGAATCCGTAAACGGGGTCCAGGCGGTAGATCATTATGAAACCAAGGCTGGTCAGCATGGCCGTTATCAAAAAAAGGTACTCGTCACCGAGGGACTTCCTGGTTATCACGTGGAATGAAGCGCATATCAGGCCTATAACCAGCAATCCCGCCGGCAGAACATACCAGTCGAAAGGCTGTTTGTACAAAAAAAGCAGTGAAAATGCTATTGCGTCAATAATTACAATTAATACAACTGGCCGCCGGTAACTTACCAGTCCTTTCAAACAACCACCCCTTTTGGCAAAACCAGGGCTTTTCAGCGTTTATGCCGACTGCCGTCCACAAAAACAAACTCAACCTGTCCCATTTGTATCCTGTCACCGTTCCTGAGCACCTTCGGTTCGTTTTTAAGACGCGTGTCATTTACAAAAGTTCCGTTGGTGCTGTTCAAATCCTCTATGTAATACTGTCCGTCCCTTGGAGTAAAGCGCGCATGGCTTCCCGAAATGTAGGGATCGGCAATTACAATGTCGTTTTTCCCGGAGCGTCCCAGCAAAACAACACCGTTTAAGGCATAATGCTCCTTAACCTTGAAAGAAAGGTCTTCCCTGCGATTGATCAGTTTAAGATACGGAACATGCTTTTCCCTTTTCCTTACGGAAGTGTCAACAGACCTTATATCAAGGTATATAAGCCTGATAATGCTGTAAATGAAAAGGTAGATTATAGTAACAAATATGTATTTCAGGACGGTCGACAATATTTCGAACATACCGGCCTGCCTCCCTGTAGTCCCCGCAAAACTTTTACTTTTTTCTTAACTCCTTCTTATTTAACTCCAGCGTCTTCGCCCTGGTTATTTTCCCTTTGCCGAACCTTAACCTGATTTCATCCATGGCCCTTTCTAGCCTTTCCGTCCTGTAATTGGCTCCTTCCCCGGGCAAATCAAAAATGGAGAGCTGGCGGGCATTTTCGTCGGTTATATTGGCAAGGGCGATACCAAGAAGCCTTACCGGGCGGTGGGGATTCCAGTTTTCTTCCAGCAGCGCTGCGCCGGTATTGTAAATATCCTTCGTAAGGTATGTGGGCATTATGGATTTTTGCCTGGTTATTGACTGAAAATCACTGTACTTGATTACAATCGACACGGTTTTGCCCTTGCATCCCTGCCTCCTGGCTTCTTCGCCCACTTCTTCAGCCAGCCTGAGCAGTATTGTCCTGGCAAAATCCAGGTCCGTAATATCATTTTTCAGGGTTGTTGACCGGCTGATGGATTTGCTGTCATGTTGCGGAAATTCCGTAACTTCAGAAAAATCCAGGCCATTGGCCAGCCTGTGAATTTCTTCGCCGTACCGGCCGAAATTTTTACGCAGCACTTTTATATCCGCCCTGGCCAGATCGCCGATGGTAAATATGGCAAGTTCAGAAAGCTTTTTCTCCGTTTGCTGCCCTATGCCGTACATTTTCCCGACGGGCAGGGGCCAGATTTTCTGCGGTACGTCTTTCAGCCAGACCTCGGTGATGCCCAGCGGTTTTTTCATTTCCGACGCCATTTTTGCGAGGAACTTGTTTTCCGAGATGCCTATGGAGCACCACAAATCAAGCTCGTTCAGGATCCTGTTCATTATTTTTTCAGCCATTTCGACCGGTTCTCCGAACAGCGCTCCGCACCCCGTCACATCAAGCCACGCTTCATCAATGCTGTTTTGCTGGATCACGGGAGTAAACTCCGACAAAAGCTTCATAACCTCCCGTGATTTCAATTCGTAAAAATCATGGTCGGGCGGCACCAGCACAATACCGGGGCACAGTTTCCTGGCTTCATTGACGGTCATCGTCGTTTTTACGGCATATTTCCGGGCGTCATAATTGGCAGCCAGGATAATTCCGCGGCGGTTTTCAGGATCCCCTGCCACCGCCGCGGGCCTTCCCTTCAGCTCCGGATTTCTCGACATTTCGCAGCTTATATAAAATGCGTTCATGTCAACGAGAAATATAACTCTGCCCATGGCACCGCCTTAATTATAAGCAAACCTGATTTTTTTAAACAAACCTTGTTTTTTAAATCTTAAACAAACATGGTTTTTTACAAATTAACCTGTAAATTTATGCTAAACACATTGCATAATCCGGGCCGGCTAATCCCGGTTAAATATCCCAACCCGGCAGGTATTCGCGCGTATTGTAAAGCATCTGGTTGAACAGTTCCTCGGCCTGTTCCACCGGAATATTCACAAGGGGATCATTGACAAAGGCATTGAAAGCCAGCGCCTTGTCCCTGTTTAAAGCTGCCTTGAGAGTGTTTTCCTGGTTGTATACATGCCTCAATACCATGGCCTGCACGTCGCCGGGCAGCTCACCTGCCATAACGGGCTGTACACAGTCCCTTGTAAACAGCGCGTTGGTTTCAACAACGGCTCCTTCAGGTATATTTTTTATCTGCCCGCGGTTGGGAAGGTTTACGTTGGTTACCATATCTCCGAGCCCCAGCAGGGCCTTCATCTGGAGCACACCTTCCTCACCGGAACCTGCAAGCTTAACTTCTTCTTCCCCGCTGACGAGCCTGCGGCTCCTTGCAATCCTTTCTTCAAGGTTTTTGATTCTCCATGATACGGGGGTCAGACCAAACTTCCACTTTCTGACCGTTTCAGGATCCTTCAGGTACCACGGAGGCATGAATTCCGCAAGGTGGCGATCTCCGGAGGCGGCTATAAGGCCGTATCTCCTGAACAAATCAAATTTTACCCTGTGGGCCGAAGCAAAGTGGTCGTTCATCCAATGACCCTTTTCATTGCCTTCATAGCCCTCTTCATAGTATTTATCAACAAATTCCCTGTATACCGGGAAAAGGTCAATTCCTTTCCAGCTTGCCCTGTCGAGCCAAGTAAAATGGTTGATGCCGAGCACGTTGACCGTGATTTCCCTGCGGTCCGCGACTTCTATGCCTTTTATCTCCTTCAGTGCCTGCCTCAGGAGGTTCTGGGTTCCGAACACCTCGTGGCAGCAGCCGAACGCCTTGATGCCGGGGAACACCTCGTACAGCGTTCTCATGCACAGCGCCATGGGATTAGTGTAGTTGATGACCCATGCCCCGGGGCAGTACTTCTTAATTTTCTCCGCAAACTCCACGTACATGGGAATGGTACGCAAAGCCCTTACAAGTCCGCCGGGACCGGTGGTATCTCCCACGGACTGGTAAATGCCGTATTTTTCGGGCAAATGCACGTCTGAAGCCATTTCCTTGAAAGTTCCCGGCAGTATGGAAATAACGACAAAATCAGCGCCGGGCAGCGCCTCTTCATATGTCCTGACTGCCTTGTAAACCCAGCGGCCCTTTGCGTCATCCCTTGCGCTCAGCTTGTTGCCGATTATTTCATTATCAAGAGCGGCCTGGTAATCAATATCATAAAGGCGTACCGTGCCTGACATCTGTTCTTCCATCGCCAGGTCACTCATCAGCCCCCAGGCCCATCCCCTTGAACCGCCGCCTATGTAGGCAATATTAATATCAGTGACCTTGTTGCCCTCAAATCTCACAAAGAGACCCCCTTTGACCACATTGATAATGTTTCATCATCATTGATTATATATTATTATCGCAAATAATTCACTCTTACCCGGAATAATTCAATTCATCCCTGCCGGTCCTGCCGGCACGGGTTCTTACGTCCCCGTCCCCTGTCCTACTCCGTCTCCATGGCCGGGGGTTCAGCGGGCTTCGTTCTCCCCTTGCCAAATACTTTTAATTCGGAAATGAGCATACCGACCAGGATCAGGAGGCAACCGGCAACGGTCGTCATTGTCAGTTTCTCCGTGCTGCCGTCGGGAGCCGGAATCAGCAGCGCAAAAACAGCGCCGAATACCGGTTCCGCGCTGAATATGAGCGCCGTATGCGTCGGCGTCGTGAATTTCTGGACTATCGTCTGCCCGGCATAAGCCAAGGCGGTGCCGAAAACGCCGGTTATCAGCAGCGTTACCACTACTGGCCCGTTTATGGTGACCGGTTCAGGTTCAAAAATGCCCCAAATGATGCAAAACATCAAGGCGGCAAAACCAATCTGCAACATGGAAAGAAGCTCCGGATCAGCGTTTTCCGTGAACCGGTCAATCAGGATTATGTGAAAAGTCCAGCAAAATGCGCACAACAGCGTGAGAAAGTCGCCGAAATTAAACCGGAAATCCAGTCCCCCCGAAAGGAAGAACAAGCCTGCGAATGCAAGGACCACGCCGATTACCGAATTCCATTCAGGTCTTTTTTTCAGAAACAGCGTGGATACCACCGGTACGAAAACCACGCTCGTGCCCGTGATAAAAGCGGAATTTGAAGCCGTGGTCCAGTACAGCCCCGTGACCTGGAACCCCATTCCGCCGACCATCATGATACCCAGTAAAAACCCGTGAATCAGCGATCGCGCGTTTATCCCCCTGAATTTGCGATGGAATATCACGGCGAGGATTGCCAGGGCCACCAGGTAACGCAATGAAAGGTAGGCAAAGGAAGGTATGTGCACCAGCACATTTTTCATCAGCGTGAATGATGAACCCCATATGACAGTGATCAACAACAGCAGCAGATCGGCTTTAATTTGCTTTGACATTTGCAGCACACTTCTTTTCCGTAATTTTGCATGGTTTTTACTTTTCGTGTTTGTTTTGCTTTTCGTTTTTGTTTTGTGTCCACTGTTTCAAACTTCACTCTTCAATGTATACAAGCCTTAAATCCAGCCCCCTGGCAACTCCCTTCACAAAGGATATGGACTCCTTTAAAACCTTTTTTACCTCGGCTTCATCCATTCCCTTGTCGATCAATTCGCGGACAAGTTTGACCCTTTTCTCCAGGTCGCTGTTTATTTTCTCAATGCGCTCCCTGTCAGCATAAAGCCTGAACCTTCTTTTCCTGATAGCTTCCGCGAGTTCACCCTCATTAGCGATATCATCAAAAAAGTCCGTGGCAAACAGGCCTATACTTCCCGTGCTGTGGGCATCGGTGCATGAAAGGCCGGGCAATTTCAATCTTTCACGCAGTTCCCGGGTCTTGTCCTTCATATAATAAAGAGTATTGCTGCTCATGACTTCGATACCATCATATTCATAATCGAAAAATCCCCTGGGCAGCTTGTCCCCATAGCGGAACGGATGGGCAAAAACCAGCGCCCCGCCTTCCTTCCTCACATTGGCGACGAGCTCCGAAAGCGGCGTGCCGAACCAGAAGGCATCGGGATTGATAACCCCAAAAACAAGAAAATGGTCGCCGTCTTCAACCGTAACCTCGATGCCGTTGAAAATTTTCAATCCGGGAAATTGTACCCTTAGAGCATTAAGCTCATCGGGTTTCCAGAAATTGTTGTGCTCAGTAATTACAATTGCGTCCAGGCCTCTTTCCAGGGCCGTTGCGGCCAATTCTTCCGGTTTCATTGACGCGCAGGGAGAATAGAGATTTGTGTGCATGTGAAGATCTATACGCAAATGCTTCAACCCCCGTTTTGTAGTTTTATATATTTCATTTGTTGCTATGAATAATCCAGCCAGTGGCTGCAATAAATAATCTAACCAGCATAATACAATCAGCAAATACAAAATGTAATAAAATATTCGGACTGCCTTATATAATCCTTAACCCTTAAGCCGAATAATCCGTCAGCTGAATACCACGGGATAATCCGGGTTTGTCAGCCTTTCGCGGAAAGTCTCCATGCCGAATGTAGAGCTTACGAATACCCTGCTTAATGTAAGCAGGCCGTTGCTTTTCTGCGCCCATCCCCTGTTCATCGTCACCGCTGTTTTAAAACCTGCCTCCCTCAGGGCTTTCAGTGTGTTTTCATTGTACAGCCCGATGGGATAGGCAAAGTGGCGCACTTCCTTCCCCAAGATATTCTCCAGGGTTTCCCTGGATTTCCTGATGTTTTCAAGCTGAGCCTCATAGGAAAGCTTGTCCAGCTCTTCATGCCCGCATGTATGGCTTCCCATTGTTATTCCATAAGCGGCCATTTCCCTGATTTGTTCGGCTGTAAGATAACCTTGGCTTTTATCAATGGTGTTCGTGATTATGTAAATGGTCGCGGTGAAACCGAATTCTTTCAATATCGGAAAAGCCTTTTCGTAATTATCAGCATACCCGTCATCAAAGGTGAGAATGACGGGTTTTTCCGGCAGGGGTGTTCCCTGGGTGAAATGACTGTAAAGGTCATCAAGGCTTATAGTGGTGTATCCGTTGTCCTTAAGCCATTGCATCTGCTCGCGGAATTTTCCCTCGGGCAGCCGCACCGAATTTCCCTCTTCATAGCCGATCGAATGATAGGTCAGGATCGGAACAGACTTGTATTCAACCTTCGGTGTGCTGCCGGGAAGCTTGTCCCCGCTTTGCGGAACAGTGCCCTGTTTTTCGCTGTCAGTACCCTTTTTCGTGCCACCGGTCCCTTTGCCGTTTTCATCCCTGTTTCCAGGTTCAGCTTCTTTTCCTTTTTCATCGGTGACTTCCGGAAACGTATCCATGTCTCCCTTTCCTGTATCTCGCGGGCTGCTTTCATCACCGGAGTTGCTTTCATTATCAAGGTTACTTTCATTACCTTGATTGCCCGCATCACCGGTGACCGTTTCCCCGGATGTGCTTTCAGTTCCCGTTTCACTCTTTGCACGCCCGCCGCAGCCGGCCAGGCTGAATAACAGTGCAAAAATAAGAACCGTAGATATGATTACGGTCAGCTTGCTTCTCATTTCGTCCTCCCGGTTTTAACCTTTTACCCGTCGCCATTTTGCCGGTCCCCGGTCGCATAGCTGTCGCTGCTTTCAATCGGCAGCCTGTTTTTGATGGGCCTTGAACACCGGCCAACACGGGCACTGCATTTGCCTGTCATCTGCAAAATACGCGCACCGGCGCGAGTCCATGCGCCCGTGAACAATCCTATTATAAACTGAAAACAACAAATGGACAACTGAATATGTTTTTTACCCTGTGATTTGGGGTGACTCCGACGGCTGCGGTGTATAATCCAGCCGGGTCAGAAAATTATCGGTGTTGCTTTCAAAATTGAAAAACAGAGGCTGGTTTCTTTCATTCAAAAGCAGAAGATAGGGTTTTTCATTTTCAGGGAAAAGCACAAATACTTCGTCTACTTCGCCGGAAAACCATTTATTTTTGACAGATACGGGCGGCTCCAGCGGCAGTCGTACTATAAAACCGGTTGTAGGCAAAGCCTTCACCTTTACATACATGCCGGTTATGGATCCGATAAATTCCTCTGCGCTTTTGCGGTACTCATCATCCATGATTATTTTCTTCGCCACCCTCTCAAGTCCCACGTCAAAAATCTCAATCATTTTGGTTTCCCGGGCCGCGGTTAAAAAAACGGCCATATCAGCCTTTTCAGATAAATCCGTTTCAATCTTTTCAGAGAATTCCGTTTCGCTTTCCGTGGCGAAAAACCGGGTAACCGGCCGTACAACATCAATATGGCCTGAGATCATTAAAGCTGCAATGCAAATTACCATACACAAGCAGGCGACAATAGCCACCAATGCCTTTATATTCAGCTTAAAAACCTTGATAATCACAAAACCACCCCCTATTTCTTTATGTTTTAACTGCCGGGTATATTCCGGGACTGAAAAAGCCCGTACCAAAATTGTTAAAGAACCCCTTAAATTCACTTTCAGAGAAAGCCACCTGTGAATCCATGAAAATAAAAGGCCCCTTGGTCGGATTGCAACCGAGGGGCTTGGTACATTTCATCAATGTTTTGTTGCTGCTTTAAAAATCTGCAGAACCGGTTGTCCTCGGGAACGGAATGACGTCCCTGATATTGCTCATACCCGTCATGTACATGATGGCCCTTTCAAAACCGAGTCCAAACCCTGCGTGCTTGGCTCCGCCGTATTTCCTGAGTTCCAGGTACCACCAGTAGTCTTCTTCCTTCAGTCCCAGTTCCCTGATTCTTGCCTGGAGCACGTCAAGCCTTTCTTCGCGCTGGCTTCCGCCTATTATCTCTCCAACGCCGGGAACAAGGCAGTCCATGGCAGCAACGGTCTTTCCGTCGTCATTGAGCCTCATGTAAAACGCCTTGATTTCCTTGGGATAGTCAGTCACAAATACCGGCTTCTTAAATACCTGCTCCGTCAGATACCTCTCATGCTCCGTCTGCAGGTCCGCTCCCCACCTGACCGGGAATTGGAACCTGCTTTCTTCCTTCTTGAGAATCTCAATGGCTTCTGTATATGTTATATGTCCAAATTCTGAATTTACCACGTTGTTCAGCCGCTCCAGCAGCGTTTTGTCAATGAAGTTGTTGAAAAACTCCATTTCCTCGGGAGCGTTTTCCATCACGTAGTTGATGATATATTTAAGCATGTCTTCGGCCAGTTCCATGTCATCCTTTAAATCGGCAAAGGCAATTTCCGGCTCGATCATCCAGAATTCAGCCGCATGGCGGGCTGTATTGGAGTTTTCGGCGCGGAACGTGGGACCGAAAGTATATATGTTTCTGAACGCCAGCGCGTACGCTTCCCCTTCCAGCTGGCCGCTGACGGTCAGGTTGGTCTCACGGCCGAAAAAGTCCTGGGAAAAATCAATTTTCCCGTCCTGGGTCCTCGGAGGATTTTCAAGGTCCAGCGTCGTGACCCTGAACATTTCGCCGGCTCCTTCGCAGTCGCTTCCCGTAATAATCGGCGTGTGGACGTATACGAATCCTCTGTCCTGGAAAAACTTGTGGATCGCATAGGCCGCAAGGGACCTTACCCGGAACACTGCCGAAAAAGTATTCGTTCGCGGTCTCAGGTGCGCAATCGTCCTTAAAAACTCCATCGAATGGCGTTTTTTCTGCAAGGGATAATCGGGGGTGCTCATGCCCTCGATGATTATCCTGTCCGCCTTAATCTCAAAAGGCTGTTTAGCTCCCGGAGTTTCAACGAGATCTCCCTCGACGGTTATGGCCGAGCCCACGGGAAGCTTTGCAATTTCCTTAAAGTTGTCTATTTTCCCGTCTTCAAAAACAACCTGGACATTTTTGAAAAAAGAGCCGTCATTGAGTTCAATAAAACCAAAAACCTTGGAATCCCTGACTGTTCTTACCCAGCCGGAAACCCTCACTTTTTGTCCTATATGTTCTTCCGGCTGCCTGTAAAGCTGCCTGACATATACCTTTTTCATATTCACCGTAACTCCTTTTGTTGTTTTAACTGCTAAAGTACAAATTCAATTATCTGTTTCCTAAATTATTCCCAAAATACTATTCTCAAGACAATCGCCGTTTTTCACAATATTATTATAACAGGATCACATCATGCTTTTCACATTCCGCAATCATTTCATCGGGCCATACCGACGCCTGGACTTCCCCGATATGAGCCTTTTCAAGGAAATACATGCATATCCTCGACTGCCCTATTCCTCCGCCGACGGTGTAAGGAAGCCTGCCCGCAAGCAGATTCCTGTGGAACGACAGGTTCAGCCTTTCCTCGCAGCCTGCAGCCTTGAGCTGTTCCACGAGCGTATGCTCATCCACCCTTATTCCCATGGAAGATACCTCTAAAGCCCTGTTGAGCAGCGGATACCAGAAAATGATATCCCCGTTGAGTTTCCAGTCGTCATAGTCGGGAGCGCGACCGTCATGCCTGGTTCCGGACCTGAGAACACCGCCGATTTCCATTATGAAAACGGCCCCGTGCTGCTTTGCGATGGCATCCTCCCTGGCCTGGGGCTCGAGATCGGGATACATGTCCTCAAGTTCCTGGGTGGTGATGAAAAATATATCATCGGGCAGTTTTCCGGGCAACCCGGGATAAGCCCCCCGGACAATGCTCTCAGTGCGCTTGAATACCCTGAAAATCGCCCTCACGATATCTTTCAGCGTCTCACGGTTTCTCTGCTCTTTAAGAATAATTTTCTCCCAGTCCCACTGGTCCACGTAAATCGAATGCAGGTTGTCGAGTTCCTCATCCCTGCGAATTGCATTCATGTCCGTGTAAAGGCCCTCGCCGGGAGCAAATCCGTATCTTTTCAGCGCCATCCTCTTCCACTTTGCAAGTGAGTGGACAATCTCCACTTCCGCTCCGTTCATGCATTTTATATCAAAGGAAACGGGTCTTTCAATCCCGTTGAGGTTATCGTTCAGGCCGGTCTCCGGTCTCACAAAAAGCGGAGCGGACACGCGGACAAGATTCAGCTCCTTTGCCAGTTCTCTTTCAAATGTATCCTTTATAAGCTTTATGGCGATTTCCGTCTCCCTTATATCCAGTAACGGCTTGTACTGCTTAGGTATAATAAGTTTTCTTCCGTTAGATGCCATACAAATCCTCCCGGTGGCAACTCATTAGCTGCTGTTTTTTTGTATTGATGTACAGAAGTTGATTCATATCGCTTAATGCATTTCAGGCCGTTTCGTTTATCTCCGGCGCTGCCCTGATTTCACTTCTAAAAATTATACTATATAAAATTTAAAAATGACATATTTTTTTAATCCGCGCGGAAATTCCCGCCAATATCTTGCTGGTTTTTAACCTTTCCGGGTTTTAAGTCTGGACGGATTTATCCCTTGACGGGTTACCAGCCCTGCAGGATTTTAACCCATGCGTTTGGGCCCATATTTCAATGCCTGTCAGTCCTGTTTGAATATTTTGTGCTTATGCCTGTCAAGAATCAAAAGCAGTGGATATCCGAGACCGTAGCAAATGACCAGTTCACCCAGCGCAACCTGGCCCATCGCAATAAATAGCGGGTACTTGAGCATGTAACTGAGCTCGGCTCCGACGATAATTGCGTTTACCAATACCGGCGGCAGCGGCTTCAATGCCCGGATTCTTATTATCCTCGTCAGCCATGCTGCCAGGAGAGTGGCAGAGCTTCCAATAAAAATGTCGATCAAAAACGTCTGCCCTGCTATGTATCCGAAAAGGTTGGAAATGACACACCCCGCGAAAAGGCCGGGTATTGCCGCAGGCGTAAAGGCCGGCAGCACGGTCAGTGCTTCGCTTACGCGAAACTGCACCACCCCGAAGGATGAAAACGTAAACGCCATTGTCAAGGCCGCATACATGGCTCCTATAACAGCTGCCTGGGTCAGGTATGCCGTTTTTCTCTTTCTCATACAATTACCTCCGATCCGGCTACAAAAGCCAACCGAGCAAATCATGCGAAATAATTAAAATGATGCGCTGTAAACCCAAATAATTTAACTAAAAATGCACTTTAAACAATTACAAGTAAGGCATTATTCGATAAAAAGCCGAAAAAACCAAAAAAGCAATAATAAAATGCATATACAACTTAAAGTATATGTTACAACAAAAATTATATAATTATAAGGCAAATTATAGCAAAATATTTCGAAATGAAAAAGAATGTGTAAAAAAGGCCTTCAGGCCTTTCTTTACAGCGTGCATGTATTTATTTGGTATTTCTTCATTTGGCGCTTCCCGGACTATACTTTAGTATTGGCATGCCTATAATTGCGTCGTTAAGCCGCTCATAAGAATCCCACGCACTTTTGGGGATTGGAGCAATAATTGTAAGGAAATCTTTCAGCATTTTAAAAACATCCTGAAATACAAACCCCGTCCTTTGTTTTAACCAGTCTTCCGTTACCGTTACTATTTCATGGGCAGCAATATTACGGGCTTCCCTTTCAATCATACGAAGCTTTGGAGCCAACTCTCTGGCTTTATTATTCCCTTTTGCTACGATCAGAGGGCATAAATTCGCTGCGCAGGGTTCACTGTCCCTGTAAAATCCGCTAAACTCTTCATCAAGAATTTGCAATAAATCCGGTGGTAAAAGGTTCCTTGACAACCTGGGTGCGCTGCGCTTATTTTGGTCCATTGAATAATAGCGCTCGATATCGATCATGCAATTTTCCTTGAGATACATTTCAAACAAATCGGTCAAAATCGGCGAAATGGCGCGTAAAAAGTCTGCAAGCTCACCTTTTATAAGCTTAATTTTAAGTACAAGGAGATATTCAAAAGCAATTCTTTTTTTATCACTGACACTTTTCCCCTTTACAGGCAGCAAATCATATTCCGCATTTTGCGCAAACTTCTCTGCATTGATTGTATCAAGTGCCAGCCTGCGTTCTCCGGCCTTAATTAACTCCATTGCTCTTGGATTTATGAAATCACTTATAGTTTCTGCTACAGCCAAAGCAGCCCTATAATCAAATGCCTTAATATGTTTTTCAATTATTTCCCTCTTAATGCGTGCATTAAAATTATCATTGGTTACAATAATACACCGGTTTATGCAGCTATGATCATAATTGTCTTCGTTCAGTTCCCATTCCAGCTCAATATCATATTCTTCCCCCACAGGTTGTTCACGATTTGCCTTTCCTGCAGGCGAAGATACCTGTACCTGTATAATTCGTCTTGGACTCAAGCTGCTTATGATACTTAATGCTGATTTCATTTGCGGCGTCCCCGACGACAAATTTACAATAATCTCGCTGTCGGGGTTCTCATTGCTGATATTTTCAATAATATCAGTGAAATCACTGTAGAATATGTCAAAGTCATGTACATTCACAAGTTCGGGACGACGAATTTTTATAACTTCGCAATTAAAATCCAGCTTATTGCATAGCTTTTTCAAATATATTTCATACCTGTTATCCTTCTGATCAAACTGGCAAATTTCCTTTGACATATAGAGATATACCTTTTCAGGCTTGTAAAACCTGCAAATGTGAATAAATGCTCCATCACGGCAACCTCTGGTCGGATCTGTCATTCCCAGGGGCGAAAATAAAACATAATTCGACATGTTAATCACCATCCGTTTCTCCAGCATTTTTTCTATTGCCTGGAACAGGTGTAACCCGGCAACCACCCATTCCCAGCGAAGTCTTAATACCCACACCGGCATATTCAGCAAAGGACAGGATCATCCCGGTCAATCGCACAAGCTGAACGGGCCCGTATAAAGAAAGCGTAATCCTTCCCAGGTAGCCGGGAATATATGTGCCCTGCAGGCTAAACCTTGCAGAACGCAGCGAATAGCTCTTGATTTTCACGTTTGACGCTATCTCGGCCATGGTTTCGGGATCATCAGCTGAAAAATCCTGTGAAAATGTATTCAGCCGCATGCAGAGATTCTGGATTATCAATTCCGGAGTGGGAAAAATCACATATTCTCCGGCGCTTTTATGGGTAGAAGGCGTTAAAAATTCCAGTACATAGCGTCTGCATGGGTCCCCTGCAGTAAAAAACCCGGATAAAAAATCCTTCTCGCTTATCCTGCTTTGTTCGGACCCCAGGATTTCCAGTTTAACACCCTTATGTTTCAATTCAATGCCGGACAGTGGTAATACAGCCTTAATAATGGCTTCTGCGACTTCATCATCCCATACCCCTATATTCCAGTCCAGCATGTTACCTTCCCGGGGTAATACATATTGCGAAAAAGGTCGCAAAGAATTTTCGTGAAGCATTTCCGAAATCTCGGCCGGCAAAATTTCCATGAGCGCGCCATGAGTTAATGTTCCCCAATGATAGGATGCCGTTGCATCACCATTATAAGAACAACGCAATTTAATTTTTTGAAGCATTATCTTTCTTCTCCTGCAGTCGAATAATCGAACGATTCAGAACAATGATATTTGTCCGTTAAGTTATAAAATTATCCAAAAGTGATCGCACATTTCCCCATCGGATAGTAAACGCCCTTATACATAGTTGTTTTAAGCATGCGTGGCGAAACTTTATATACTGCGGGATCCCTGTCATGCTTATGAACATTGAACTGCCTTGTCATTATTTTGCTGACAAGCTTTACCGCCCTGTCCCGTTCAGGAATAAGAGGATATATTAAGGTTTTTGCCACGTAACCGGCTCCTCCGCCGAGGATGATTATTGCTTCCTCACCCGTTTCTTCGCGGTAATCTTCAGCAAGCACCTTAAAATACTGTTCAAAGGATTTTTTGTATGAATTGTAAAAACCACGTAATGCATCTTCTATAAATTCTATATTAATTCCTGCCTTGTTCATTATGGATCGGTCAATCGTCAACCAAAACCTTGTTTCAGTACCCGGTGCAAGGCATTCCCTGAAAAGGGGAATCTTCCTTACTGTCCCGTCAGGCAGGCGGTCATATTTCCCGCAAAGCGTCAGGTTTTCAAACTCCATGGGCAGGCTGTCGCTGATCTTAATGCCTTGCATAAAGTCATTTACGGCATCATGCCTTTTTATTTTTTCCGGATCACGGGGATCCTTGACGTCAAGCCTGTTGAACAGTCTTACTTCAAGTTGTCCGGCTACTTTTGAAATATTTCTTTCCAATTGCTCCAGGTTACCCGATTCTCTTTCTATTTCATCTATGAATTTTACATAATTATCCTGTTTTATCAGCTTTGCTGCAACAGCAGTGCGTATTGCCCCTTTAAGGCTTGACCCGGGAATGTATGGACGACCGTCCGGGCCCTTAATAAATGTCAAAACTCCGCGGAATCGTCCGGATGCCGCTGCTTCACCTGCATCGATACTGTATTGGACAAAAGACGGATAATATTTATCGTCAATTCCTTTTTCCCGCAAAAAAATACGCAGGTTATTCTTCCCCGGATCTAACATATATTCCTGGTATGCCGGTATGAGTGAGCGCGCCGACAAAAAAGCCGCCAGTTTTCTTAAATCAGGCATGTGAATAATACCCCTGGTTTCATCAAATATATACTCTTTTTTTGTAAGTTCCTCGCCTGAACCTATAAAGACCGGCGTTAAAACCCGTAACTTAACTTCGATTCTCTCAAACGGTCCAATCCTCATATCCTCACTCCTGCAAAAAGTGTTTTGCCACATCTCCAGACCGGGTGGGTTCCTCCTTCCGATACGTCAAAAATACCTCCGTGAAATCTTTTTTTCAGGCAGGAACCGGGCGCAAGCATATATAATGTCCGTTTTTTTAAAGGTTTATCGGAATAACTCGCAGACCTGACAAAACCTCCGCGCCGCACCACCGAGTACCAGCCATCTGAGAGCAGATGGTCCAGTTCATCGTCTTCAGGCAATGCTGTTCCGAGCAGCATCTGGAAACCGGCTTTTTCGTCTTCCAGCAATTTCTCCAGCCCAGGCGGCACAGGTTTCCTTGTTACATTAAACTTCCCAAGCCCGGAGGATTGTTTGCCTCCAATACCTGAACATCCCAGTGAAACCAGGATACTTTCAAAAAATGTAAGGGCGCTTTGGTCCTTATACCTGACAATAATATAAAGCCCGGCTCCCGGGGCAAAACGCCAGTAAGCCACATTATAGGGCTGAGGTGTTTTCCTGAGCGCAACCCGCGTACTGACGTCCTGGATACCAAAGTCATGCTTAAAATTTTCGGGATGCATTTCGCCTTCAGAAAGCTCCCGGAGGTACCTGTCAAATAAGGAACATGGTATAAATTCAATAGATTTCAGTTCTTTCCGCTGGCCGGGTTTTCCCTCGCGCCTGGTGTCCAGGAAAAGAACCGGTTTTGGTAAAAAATACTCATCACCTGTATACGGAAAAGCGCCGGATATCGTCAGATCATCGTTTGAAAAGTAACGATGCAGAAGCTGTATTTCTTCTGTATTTGAACACTCACAGCAAAGGGCGGAAAAAATGGTGTCAGAATGTATGGTCATCCGACAATCATCGAGGGACTCTCCGCCGTCTTCCCTGCCTATATGTAATCCTGTTAAAAATTCAAGCCTGTAAAGCGTATACGCCATATTTTTCTACTCCTTTCAATAAATCAAGGAGTCCGTTTATATCCTCGGGACATTCTCCATTAATAACTTCCAGTTCAATATCTTTAAAAGCAACCCTGCCATACCCCCTTGAACCATGTCCCCCGAGGTAATCCATGGATACAAGTTTCAGTGCCTCCGCTATATTTTCAATATCTTCCCTTATTTCCGAAGCCTCTTCCATATTGTAAACCATTCTCACATCAAATACGGCGCCCCGAACGACCCTTTCTATCTGTCTAGGGTTGGCTTTTGATGTCAGCCTGTTTATGGTATTTTCAAATTTTACTTCAGTCATGCCTGTCCTGTTCTTAAGCTCTTCTGCATTTACCAGGAAAGCATCGGCAAACTGCAACCTCGCATTTCTCGGGTTTCCGCTTTTGTTACCTGCTGTTCCAAACAAGCGTTTAATGCATTCGGGATCGTCGTCAAAATCCTTCAAAATGTAATTATCATAAAGCTTTTTGGCCAGTAATGTTCTCATTTTTCCCTTAAGGCTTGAGCCAGGCAACATGGGCTCCCCCGTCAAGGAATCCCGGACTACAACTCTGTCAACGGCACCTATTGCCGAAAAAGCTGATGAACCTCCTATATGCATACCGGTTAATACTTCCATTTTGCATTTTATAAGTATTTTCCCGTACATTATAGTGCCCCCTTTATTCCTTACCGCCATAGTATAGGTGATATGCTACCAGAGCCTCCATGTAATGCGCGAATTTAATAAATTTATCTTTACTGTCTTTGATTCCCGAAATAATATCAAGCAATCCGGCCGTTTCCACGAAAGGTTTGATAACCTTTGGCTCCCGGCCGCATTCATAAATCAGCCTTACCTTCAAATATTCAATGCGGCTTCGGATGCTTTCGTCCAGGTTTTTTTCAGGCTTCAGTACCACATCATTATAAATCTCATTAACCATACCCAGGATATTTCTTATCTTTGATGTGGTAAAATTGATGTAATTCCTGCCCAAAATACGCCGCAGCTCGGTAATCACTTTTTCTGCCTGGGCAGTGTAATCTTCCTGGACTTCTGCCGGTTTCTGCGTTGTACCCTGCTGCAATGTTTTTCCCGGCGGAGACTGCTGCCCTTCATCCTTCGGCAGCTTATATCCGGCTCTTTCAAAAGCGCTTTTCATGATATCATCCATTCTTATCCTCCTTTTCTTCGCGCCTGGTATATATGTAAATAATCAATGCTGTAATAAGCTGTTTCCTGTCGTCCGCATTTAGTGACCATTTATATAAATTAGCTGATAATTCTGAATAAGCCTCTTTTAATTTTTCCGGAGCATTTTCCCCGGGCTCGCGCCTGGCGAGTAAAAATGCCAGGCGGGCTATATTGATTTTTTCTTTCTCGGCCTGTCTCAGCAAACGCAAAATGTTATATAAAAATGCGTTACCATAATCTTCTCCCGATTCAAAAAACGTCTTTATAGCGGTATATTTCTCTCCCAGCACCTTTTCTTCAAAGGTATCCCAATCGTAAGTATGCCTGTCAACAAGGCTTCCGTTGTCATGTTCCAAGCCGAACAGCGAAATTGAATTTTTGGTTCCGTTTTTGTGCTCATGCTGCTTCGCCCTCTGCTCAAGCTCCGCCGTTTCTTCTGCCATGAGTGATATGGGGTATTTCTCATCATACACAGCCAGGCCTGCTGATAAAGTGAGAGCACCGTCAGTATAGCGCCTGAAGGCGTTGCGTATATCCACAGCCGCTGAAAGCACCTCGTCCCATGCTCCAACTATAAACAGGTCATCGCCTCCTGAATATACTACGACTACATTTCTCTTTCCCTTTTTACCTGCCAGGGAATATTCCGGATTCTCCATCAGGTTGTTTATATGATATTTAAAGAATAATGACAGGCTGCGCGACAATGTTGCAGTCCGTGAAATAGTTTCATACCTGTATTTGTTTTCCTCATCATTGTCGCGTATAAAGCCCCTGACAAAGGCAGTTCCAAGGTTGTCCACGTCTGCCCTTAGAATCCCTATTCTTTGTATTCCTTTTGAACATTTTGCCAGTTCAATAAATGTTTTCAGCGATCCATCCTCGTTTTTGGCCGCATAATCTCCCATCCAAAGCTTGGCAGCAAGGGAGAGACCTGTTCGGAACAGGTTTTTGCTGTATATTCTCACTACCTTTTCAGGACTGTTATTTAAAAGTCTTTTTGCATCTTCGCACTTCATCGGCGCCAGGTACAGGTTTTTTTCCCCTGAAGAAACCATCGGCAAAGATGTTCCGTTTCCCCGCCCGTTTAAAACTGCAAATACATAATCCTTTCTTATCAGGTCGCCGGAAATGTCTGCAAAAACAGAACACATCCTGCACATGTATGTCTCGTCCCTATATATCAAATCGCTGGAAACACCGCAGACCGTACATTCTCGTCCTTCTTCGTCCATTCTGCCGCTATTGAGAAGCCT
Organism: Bacillota bacterium; assembly: GCA_023623175.1. Taxonomy (GTDB): domain Bacteria; phylum Bacillota; class Clostridia; order Acetivibrionales; family JAMNXU01; genus JAMNXU01. The sequence continues at coordinate 24,330 of JAMNXU010000038.1, read as the reverse complement.
CAAGTCTTCCGCTGAATAGCGGCGCAGTTTCATCGCGGAAATTTGGGAAGAGACGCTTCGGAAAATATTGATATAGCTTTCCGGATCAGAAGTTTTGGACATAAGTTCATTTGCCGAGCAGGCTTCAGATCCGTAGGCAATAAACAACCGGGTCCCGAAACTGCTGATCAGCTTCCTGTTTATTGTTTTAATTGTATTTTCAATTGCCTGCCTGGCCTCCCCGGTGTTTGGCAGCAAAATGTATGCATGCCCGCCGCCGGTGTATAACAGGTTTGCCCTGGTTAATTTGCACCTGGTTAAAATCTCATCTGCTACATTTTCAAGCAGGATTTCAAGATAGAACGAGCGCGCACGAAGTCCTTTCAGGGCTCCTTTTGAAGAAATGGTATATATAAACTGCTGAATTCCCGAGATGTCCATGGAAAATACCCTGAAGGCTTTTTCATCGTAAAAATTTTTTTCTTTAATAAAGTATTCTTCACGATAGTCAGTGATACCCCTGCTTTCGGCATACAGGGCTATACATGAAGCAATCGCTGCTGTAATCCTGGAATGGTCAAACAGCGATATGTCTGCAGCCTGTCCCAGGTCAGTGGACGACGGAACATACGAAAGGTACGCTTCGCAAAGCTCAATCAACGAGTTTATGTATTGAGGTTCGAAACTAATGCCTGATAATCCGTCGGCAAAATCCGACACTATTCTCGAATATTCCGGGGCAAAATTTCGGGGTGTTACAATCTCCGGGTATTTTACGGTATTCTCAACTTCCCCGGGAATATAGGCCTTGTTTCCATTCCTGTTGTTCAACAGGTTGAACACTGATTCCAGCGGCCGGTTCCTTTCAAATCCGCTTCTTGCTTCTCCTTCAATATCCCGCCTGTCTGCACCGGAAGAAATATTGTCGGAAATATAGACTATGTACGCAGGACTGTCCTTTTCCAGCGGTGCATCTTTAATTTCTTTCCAATGGTGATAGCGGATGCAATCCAGGATATCTTTGTTATCTGTAAACCGTTTTACGAAATCTGTTCCGGAAATGCTGTGTGACCGGCCATCCATGGAACTTGAACGGTACAGGACTTTTCCAATGTCATGGAGCAGTGCTCCAGTGGCAAGAATATGGATCTGGTTTCTCAACTTATCACCTCAGCGTTTATCAGTTTATACATCTACGTACTTAATAATAAAGCTGGAAGTTAATGATTTAAACGTACTGCAATACTGTGAATAAAAAAATTGCAACGTCAAATTCCGACAAATATTTGCCGTACGTAGAATAAATTAATTGGATAAATTGACAACAATTGAATTATACGATAGCAATCAATAAAATCCTGCAATTAACCCCGAAAATTTTACATTGTTTTCAATAACCTAAAAAACAAATCTCTTGCAGTTTTAATCCATGGGAAACAAATGAAGACATGTCCCCTTGGGGCAAAGGTTGTGACCAATGGACATTCGCATAGGTGCGGATGGAACAGTGTTACCGTTCCCTCGCGGGGTGTAGATTGTGACACCTGAAATTGAGCACAACGGCCGCGTCCCCTAACGGGGCGCAGGCTGCGACCGGATATGGGAGATATTCCCGTGTATCTTCGCGGAGTTTCCGTCCCCTCGCGGGGCGCAGGCTGCGACCAGCATCATATACGTAATATTTTACCCTGAAAATGTTTCCGTCCCCTCGCGGGGCGCAGATTGAAACACCAGGAGCGCATTCAAGGCCGCGCAGATGTACGGTTTCCGTCCCCTCGCGGGGCGCAGATTGAAACTAATGTTGAAAAGTTTGAACATCAAAAGAGAGGTGTTTCCGTCCCCTCGCGGGGCGCAGATTGAAACCAAGCAACTGAGGGAAGTTGATCCTGATCAAGAAGTTTCCGTCCCCTCGCGGGGCGCAGATTGAAACCAACGCCTCACTAGAAAGATTGAATATTACAAGAAGTTTCCGTCCCCTCGCGGGGCGCAGATTGAAACTGTTACATTAATTCGTTTATTTTTCCTTATGATGGTTTCCGTCCCCTCGCGGGGCGCAGATTGAAACGGCGCCATGTTAAAATAGGCTTATTCTCTGCTTTTTAAATGCCATATTCGCGAATCGCATTTTTTCAGTCTGTTTTTGTATTGAAAATTATCTAAAATTTCCCTCAAACGCTTTATTTTCAACCAGTGCGAATCTCCCGGGATTTTCATGTTCACTTCACATTCGCACCTTGAGGTAATAAGCTCTTTATTCCTTTTAACAATTTTCTATAGATTTAAAACGCTATACTCTTGAGCATTATTATAACAATTGGCTATTCAGTAAACATTATATTTTTATTTTAATATTTGAAAGAATAATATAAGTTTACGTCACTCCCGCTGTTTTCTCAAGGGGGAAGCCTGTTGCAGGATGTTGATTTAACATGATAAAAACCTGGAATACCTTTGAGCTATTAGCATTATTTGGTATAATCGTACATGACTTAAGTAAATACAGAACCTTAGCTCCATAAACAATTAAGCAAATGTTAAAGGTGGTAATTTCATGGTTGTTGTTTATGAATCAAAAACGGGTTTTACCAGGAAGTATGCTGAAATGCTTTCCACGAAGACAGGATATAGAGCCTTACCGGTAAAGGAAATTGCGGCGGCTGACAAGGACGAGGAGATCATTTTTCTTGGCTGGATCAAGGCCGGAAAAATACAGGGGCTGAATAAAGTACGAAAATTTAACCTCAAGGCTGTCTGTGCCACCGGTACCGCTAGGTCGCCGGAACCCAGTGCGGAAGCACTTATTGCAAGGAACCGCATAAAAAACGTGCCGTTTTTTTACCTGCGCGGGGGGTGCCTGCCCTTAAAAGAGTTGAAAGGCATGGACCGGATACTGATGATAATGTTTGTAAGCGCGCTAAAGCTAATAAAAAACAAGGATGAAGAGACGGAAGAAAAAATCGCTTTCATCGAAAACGGTTATGACGGCGTAAAAGAGGAAAACCTTGAACCCGTAATCAGATTCCTTATGACCGGAAAGGGATAAAATGATTGCGGGCCTGCCAGGTAAGCAGGTCTTCCAAGTAAGCAATACCAGCAATAACTGAAAAGCCCCCGGCATGAACCCGGAGGCTCAGTTTCCGCTATGATTTCGGCGATGCGACAGGCCTGGGAGATGTTGTCGGCGACGGTGTCGGTTTCGGCGTGGGCGTTGGCGTAGGTTTCGGCGAAGTTTTGGGCTTTGCCACCTTGGGTGATGATGTGGATGCCGGTGAAGCAGTGGGCTTAGCTGTCGGCGACGGTGTCGGCGAAACTGGCGGCGTCGCAGAAGGCGTGTCCGTCGGAACCGGTGAATCCGTCGGTTCCGGCGACTCCGACGGAGACGGTGTAGGTGTCGGCGACGGTGTGGGTGTCGGCGTAGGAACGGGTGTCGGTGACGGCGACGGCTGGTTCTTCAGCCGCTCCATGTATTCGTATACCCTGACCATAACCGTAGCCATTTCCGCCCTGCTTACGATATCTTTCGGCCTGAACAGCCCGTTCGAACCCTGGAACAAACCGTAGTAACTCGTGTTTCCTATGGCCTGGTAGGACCAGCTGGCACTGTGGGGATTTACATCGGGATATACGTAAAAATCCAGCTGAACGTCTTCAAGTTTCAAAGCCCTGTTGAGAATAACCGCCAGTTCTTCCCGCGTTATGGGTTTGTCGGGATTGAAATATCCCTGGGCGTCGCCTACCATCAATCCCGCTTTATAAACCGAGTTTATTTCTTTTTTCGCCCAGTGACTGGCTGTATCGGGAAACGCGGCGCTTCCCTCCTCGGTTTTCAGTCCCAGCGCGCGGACCAGGATCGTGGCCGCTTCCGCCCTCGTCAGGTTATTGTCGGGCCTGAACAGCGTGCTCGTTGAACCCGTCATCCAGCCCAGCGAATCAACCTTCAGGATTGCCTCCTGGGCCCAGTGGCCTTCCGTGTCGGTAAAATACTTCCCGTTAAGCCACAGGCTGAAAAAATTCCAGATTTCCGGGTCTTCCTGCCCGAGAGCCCAGCTACCGGCGCCCCTGAGGCCATATTTCTGGACAAGCCTGAGTTTATATTTATACGACTTCTCATTGTCAAACCATATGGTATAAGTTCCTGCGGTCCAGGTTCTGCCCGAAACCGTCGGTTTTGCGTCCCCCGCTTTTATGGTGATTGTCGCCTTGGCTGACTGTCTTTCCTCATCATATTCGACACGACCGTTGTATTTTTCTATAAGCGTTTTAACCGTTGCCCCGGGAATTCCGTACCCTCCCTCGGCATCGCCGTTTTTCCAGTAGCGGCCGTAAAACGGAATGCCGAGCAATATTTTATCCTTAGAAACCTTGCCCAATGCATATATAATGGACTTTTCCACAAACTGCGCACTGGCAACGGGTCCGGGAGCGCTCCCCTGGTAGGATTCGTCATAGGTCATTATGAGCAAATAATTGCAGTACTGCGCCAACGCAGTATAATCATAGGATCCCTGCCAGCCCGTCGTCTGTCCCTTGGGATTGGCAGCCACGGCAACTGAAACGATTTTCCCGCTGCCGAGTTTTTCCCTTACAGCCTTTACAAAATCCACGTAAGCCTTCCTGTCATCCTGCGTCAGGTTTTCGAGATCTATATTAACCCCGTCAAGGTTGTATCTCGCCACTGCGTCGGCTATCTGCGATGCGAGCCTGTCTTTGTTGGCAAGAGCTTTGCGCCCCAGTGTACGATCCCAGTGATTGCTCAGGAAAGGAGTCACCTTTATGCCCCTTTGGTGCATCTCCGCTACAAAATTTGCCGAAATACTTGAATTCAGCTTCAAAAGACCGCTGGAATCCAGGTCAAAATAGCTTGGACATACCACGTCGAGAGACTTCATCGTTTTGTCCACCATTGCCGTATAATTGGCAGGACTTCCGGAATAAATGTATGAGAGGTTCAGTTTCTTTTCCCCCGCTCCCTGGATTTTAAGCGGAAGCGAACCCAATATCAACACGCATGCTACGAAAAGTGCCGAAATTTTTGTTAATTTCCCTCGCATAACCATTTTGACTCCCCTTGACCTGTTTTATATGAAATTAGGACATTACCCCTTTTTAAGCATTATAACACATGAAAGCCGCCTGAAAAGTTACGTTATTCTTACAAATATCTTAAATGTTTTTTTCACATTTTCTTGGAGTTTTTTGGGCGTTATTGGCGCTTCTTAAAGATCTGCCGGTTCATTGAGAAATTCCCTGTTCATATGGACCTTAGACCTGCCTGCTGTCAGCTCATTCCTTTTCCTCAGCAGCCGGCCCATTTCTTTCTTAGCAATTCATGCGTTATTCAAACATGTTTAAATTACTTGACTTGATATTTATAAAGCTTAACCTGTTCAAATTGCGCGATTTTTTGTAAAATTCCAATTTCCCCGGAATGAAATAACGGAATTTAGTTTTACTGCCATAAGTGACATAAAATATGCTTCATAATTCATTGTATCAATCCCACACTATGAGTGGAGGCGATTTTAAAATGACTGGATCCATGCGGAAAACAACGCAGTTAATAACGATACAGCCGAAAACAGCTCAGCTGAAAACAAAAAGCATTAAGAAATTGCTGCCGCTGCTAGCTTCCGCGGTATTGCTGTTTTCAGTCCGCTCCCATGCCCAGCCGATCACCCACATTGTGCAGCCGGGCGACACAATGTGGAAAATAGCCGTAAAATACCAGGTCCGACTGAGTGAGCTGACAGCGCAGAATCCACAGATCAAAAACCCTGCCCTGATTTACCCTGGCCAGAAGATAAGTGTACCAAACATTGAGGATATTAAGGCTGTTGAAAGGGAAGTCATAAAACTCGTAAACGCTGAAAGGACCAAAAGGGGACTGGCTCCTCTCACCGAAAACTGGGAGCTCTCGAGGGTGGCAAGATATAAATCCCGGGATATGGCAACAAGGGGCTACTTCTCCCACACTTCGCCCACATACGGATCTCCTTTCAAAATGATGGAGGATTTCGGCATACGGTTCACCTCGGCCGGTGAAAACATTGCCTATGGCCAGCGTACTGCCGCCGAAGTTATGAATGCGTGGATGAATTCCCCCGGTCACAGGTCCAACATCCTCAGCCCTTCCTACAGCCAGATCGGGGTCGGATTTGCAAAGAACAAAAACGGCGTGTGCTACTGGACCCAGATGTTTATACGTCCGATGAAATAAGCTGAACCTGAAGAAAAGAATCGCTCGGAACAGGATCAATAATACCGGCCCAGATACAAAGCATAGTTACAATATAATATAAAATGATATAAATATTTTGCCGTTCCTGGTACGGAACGGCCAATTTTATAAAAACCGGTATCATGAGTTACGCCCCGATATTGTAAAACCGGCGCAGAGAAATATATAATAGGATTATCGTTTTAAATGCCGCAAATATAATAACGGGAGGCCGTGCCATGGAAGTGCGGAAAATCAGACCCGAAGAATGCATACACGCAAAAAAGATAGAAACCATAGCTTTTTTGTCGGGAACCGATTTCAGCCGTGCAGCCGCTGAACCCGAAAGGTTCATGACCAATTACGAGCTTAAACGCGCTGTTTTCAATGACGAAGGAAAAATGTGCTCGTGCCTGACCTTATTTCCCTATGAATTCATGCTCAACGGGCACAGGGTGAAAACAGGAGGAATCGGCGGTGTCGCTTCCCTGCCCGAAGAAAGGCACAAGGGCCATATTCGCGCGCTGCTTCGTTTTGCCATGGAAGAAATGCATGACACGGGCATGATACTTTCATACCTTTATCCCTTTTCCCATACATATTACAGGAAATTCGGCTATGAACTGGGTTATGTGAAATTCAGCAACACCATGCCGTTTACTTCGCTGCGCTGTTTCACCAAAAATGGCAGAGTGCGTTTTTTCATGCCCGGCGAAGACGCTTCCGACATAATCAATATATACAATTCCTTCATAGCCGATAAAAACCTTGCAATGGTACGTTCCGACGAGCACTGGAAAAGATGGCTCGGCAGTGACCCGTACAGGACCGGGAAATACACCTTTATCTGGTATGACGACGGCGGGAACCCGAAGTCTTACATAATAGCGTCATCAAAACCCAGGGAATATGAAAGGGCTGACATGGAGGTCAATGAGCTTGTCTGGCTTGACCGCGAATCCCTTTTCGGCATCCTGGGCTTTTTGACCAACTTCATACCCAAGTACGATAAATTGAAGGTTCAGACACCGGTCTGGATGGATTTCTGGAATATTATTCCCGAGCCCTATGAGGTTGAAAAAGGGCTGGTTACCGGGGGCATGGCGAGGATAATAGACGTGGAAAAAGTCCTGGAACTGATCCCGCCGCCGGAAGGAAAGGGCAGCCTCACACTGAAGGTAAGCGACAGTTTCCTTGAATGGAACAACGGCACATTTAGGATTGAATGGGATGACGGAGAATTGGAAGTTTCGAGGGAAAACGACGAACCTGACCTGGAATGCAGTATCCAGGCGCTGTCCCAGCTGTCCGTCGGATTTACCGATATTGATGATTACGCTTTGAATGATAGTGTTAAGGTATATGGGAATTTGAAATCAATTAAGGCAGTGTTCAGAAAAAAGCTGCTTTTCCTGAATGATTTCTTTTAAAGTGACCGCAATACCGGGAAATCTGGTTAAAACAAAGATCTGTCCGGTAATTGATAATACTGGCTTCTGCCGATATAGGGATAATATTGTTCTGATTCAATACCTGTTTCAATATCTATAAATCAGGACCTTTTGCATAAAGCGGGCAGATGCCGTGAAACTGGCACTAATAATAATCCTGGATTTTATTGCGGGCACAGCGCTGTTAATATACGGAGTCCAGCTGCTGAGCAACGGTCTTGAAAAGGCCGGTCCCCGTCTCATTCACAAAATCCTTTCGGCCCTCACGGGCAATCTCATCTGTTCATTCCTGACCGGGATTGCGGTCACGGCGCTGGTTCAAAGCAGCACAGCCGTCACCCTCCTTACGGTAAGCTTTGTCAATTCGGGAATCATGCAGCTGAAGCAGGCCGTAGGCATCATTTACGGCGCCAACATAGGAACGACGGTCACGGCACAGCTGATGTCCTTCAACCCGAAACACATCGCCCTGCCCATGGCCGCCACGGGATTCGCATGGTACCTGCTTGCCAAAAAACAGCGCACAAGGCACCTGGCAAAAGCCCTGGCCGGACTTGGGCTCATGTTCCTCGGTATCGGCATATTAAGTTCAGGAGCACCTCTGGTAAAAAGCAGTCCTGCAATAAACAATGTGTTTGTAAAATACGGGAACAACCCGGTGCTGGGGGTGTTTATCGGTTTTGTCACCACCATGCTGGTTCACAGCAGCGCCGCCACTGTCGGGCTTACAATAGTGCTTTTTAACGCCGGTCTTATCAGTTTTGACGCCGCCATTGGCCTTACCATGGGTGATAATATCGGAACGTGCATGACAGCGCAATTGGCATCGCTGAACACAAGCACCGCCGCAAAAAGAACTGCGTGGGCCCATACGCTGTACAACCTCATAGGGGTGCTGCTCGTAATGGTTTTCTTCAGGCCGTTCGCCGATTTTACAGTGCGTTTTACGGAATTTGCCGGCCAGTCCTCCGAAAGGCTTGTCGCCAATGCCCATACCCTGTTCAATGTATTAAGCGCGGTTATCTTCATGCCTTTCACCGGAGCCTATATAAAATTCATTGAATGGCTCGTACCCGAAGGCCCGGGTAAAACCGGGGTTCATTGACAGGTCCGGAACTCTTCCCTTCTCTTTACGATGTGACACAGTAAGTTTATAATTAGAAATGTTATTGGTTTTTATTGTTTGCTGATTTGACACCAGGTTGCCATGAATCACCCGTATTATTTTGCAGGCACCATGCTTGCGCATACCGCCACCGGTTATTATGATCAAATCAGCCTGTGCGGTTTGCCATATATAACATTCATTGAAAACCATACTCAAGGAAGTAGTACCAAAATCAAACGCAAAGGAGCAGTTATTATGAATAAATACGCAGGCAAGGCAATCGAGATTCTCAGATCCCACAGGGAAGCCTTTGAAGCATCGGCCGAAATGCAGCTCCGCCTCTGGAACGGCGAAAAACCGGCAGCCCAACCTCTTCTTCTGCATTGCAGAACAAAATCCGCGCCCGTCGAAGGCATGCCTTCGTACAATACCAAGGAAACCCATTATGATTCCGAGAAAATGCTCACCGACCAGCTAAACGGCGCGCTGACCGTGGCTGCAGCCAACAGCAGGGGGCCGGTCGGATCGGTTCCGTCAGTCAGGGCCAATATGGGATGCGGCATTTTCCCCACACTTCTCGGTGTCAGGCAGGAGCTCTTTGAAGACAAAATGCCCTGGGTACTGGAGCATAAGTCGAAAGAAGAACTGTCAAAAATGGGACCGGAAGATATAAAGCTCAGCGATGAATTCAAGGCCGGTCTTGAGCATATGGCCTACATGGCTGAAAAGCTTGAAGGCACCGGTTGCCTTGTTTTCCCCATGGATCTGCAGGGAGCGTTCGACACTGCCCACATAGTTTACGGCGACGACATATTCTATGATTTGTATGACGATCCCCGTTTTGTCCATCACCTGCTCGAGCTCAGCTGTGAAGCCATTTTCATGGGCATGGACGAATGCCTGAAGGTTATGCCCCGATCCGAAAAAATGATTGCCCACTACAATGAGCTCGTAATCCCACGGTCCATGGGCGGAATCAAGATCAGCGAAGACACGTCCACGCTTCTTTCAAAAGACCATATAGAAGAATTCGTCGTGCCATACATGAACAGGATACTCGACCGCTTCGGCGGAGGCTATATACATTATTGCGGCTCAAATCCCCACCTGTACGACGCGGTAATGAAATCGGAAAAAGCTTACGGCATTAATTTCGGCAATCCCGAAAAGAATGACATCATGCGGGTACTCAAGGATTGCGCCGAACGCGGAAAAATATACTATGGAGCAGTCGGCCCCGTAATTGATGACAGCACTGACGAATCCCTGACAAACAGCTTTGCTGAACTGTTGAAAGCTTCAAGAAAAGATGGCAGGAGCCTGTTGCTGCTTCAGTATTCATGCGGCGACGACAGGCTGGACAGCGTCATCGAATGCTGGAACAGGGCAAATGAAGCCGTTGACCGGCTTTATGCCTGAAATGCAATACTAAGAAAAAGTTATACGGTACAAAGACCAATCAGTATAAGAACGCGCTAAATAAACCAAAATATTAATTAGAAAATTTTAGTTGCAGGAACATTAGTTTACAAAAACCAGTAAAATACAGGAGACCAGAAAAAAGTATGAAGCACAGGGAAAGGTTTTCAGCAGTATTGCGGCTTATTCTCACGGCCGCAGGCTTTTTGTTTTTTTTACATATTGAATATAACAGCCTGAGGTATATTTTCACGCATAAGCTGAAAGCGGCATATATCATTCACAACGCCAATTTCCTGGTATTATCCGTCGTATTCATTTTTCTCGCCGTTACAGGCTTTGTGCTGGTCGATATTATTGCGGGAAGCCTCCGCATCAGGCCGTTAAGCTTTATTATAGCGCTGGCCGGGCTCTCCTTTACACTGAGGCTTGCCTTTATCCTGCTCTTTGACTCGACACCCGTGTCGGATTTCATGCTGCTGTACCGGGGCGCCGAAGAAGTTGCAAAGGGAAATTACGATTTTGTCAAAAAAGCCGAGTATTTTCTCTACTGGGTTTACCAGATAGGTTTCGTATCCTACCAGGCCCTGGTAATAAGGATTTTCGGCCAGGGGTGGCTGGCCCTCAAAATCCTGAATGCTGTCTTCAGTACGGGAACCTGCATCATGGTATACCTTGCCGCAAGGAGGGTATTCAGCGAAAATGCGGGAAGAACGGCCGCACTTGCTTACAGCCTGTTCCCCCCAAGCATATACATGTGCTCCGTCCTGACAAACCAGGTCCTCGCAACCTTTCTTTTCTATATTGCGCTGTACCTCGCGGCGGGCAAACTGAAAAATCACAGTTTCGTCCTGCTGGGACTGACTGCAGCGCTGGGTAATATAATAAGGCCCGAAGGTCCCTTAATTCTCATGGCGATTTTTGTGTTCCTTCTTTTTTTTAAAAAGGAAAAGAAAACAGGTGCATTTTCGCGAAATGTCGGTATAATAGCAGGCACACTGGTTGTATTTTTTGCTGTAATAAAAATTGCAGATCTCGTATTGATAAGCAGCGGCATTTCAGACTTCCCGCTTTCAAACCGGGACCCGTTGTGGAAATTTGTCGTTGGGTTGAATTATGATACTTACGGCCAGTACAGTTCCAGCGACTTTGCGCGTATATCCAGGTTCCCGCTCGGCAGGGAACGCGCAATCGAAGAACTCAAACTGATCAGGGAACGCACAGCGGACGTTAAAAAGCTTACGTCACTTCTCAAGGCTAAAATCAGAATAATGTGGTCCGATTTTGACCATTCTTTTATAAGTTTCGTCGCCCCCGGCACGAACCTGACGCCATTTAAAATCAGTTTTATGCTATATTGTGAAAAATGCTTCTACTCCGCCATTGTATTTTACATATTAACCGGTCTCGGGTACTTGACCCTGAGAAAGGGCAGTAATCCCGGCTATCTCCTTTACCTTGTTCTCATACTGGGATATGCAGCCGTACTTCTCTTTATTGAAATCCAGCTGAGGTACCGCTACCTCGCCATGCCGGCTTTCTTCATACTCAGCGGATACGGAATAAGCCTGGTTTCGGAGAAACTTAGGCGAATTCTCCGCATTAGCCGCTCTTGAAAAAACTGCGAAAATCCCTGATAATACCCGGTAATATAATAAATAAAAGGAACGGAGTGTTCAGGTTGAAAATGACCAAACTGGTTATAATTGGCGGTTTTCTCGGTGCCGGTAAAACTACATGCATTTTGGAATTGACAAAAATGCTGCGTTCCGACGGTAAAAAAGTCGGTGTCATTACAAATGACCAGGGAAGCAGTCTTGTTGATACAGAATACCTGAAGCAACAGGATCTTCCGGTTCTTGAGGTAACCGGAGGCTGTTTCTGCTGCAACTTCAGCGAATTTGCCGAACGGCTTTCCCAAATGACAGAGCAGCATCTTCCCGACTTTATTCTGGCTGAACCGGTGGGAAGCTGCACTGACCTCGTGGCTACAATAATGAAACCAATGGCCATGCTCAACTATAATTTCACGATGTCACCGCTTTCAGTTGTCGTGGACCCTCTCAGGCTGTGGAAAGTAATGTCGGAATCGGAAAGCCCGTTCCCCGATGAAATCAACTACCTTTTCAGAAAGCAGCTCGAAGAAGCCGATATTATTTTGCTGAACAAAACCGATACTCTGTTGCCTGCAGAAACCGAGGACATGCTCTCCTTCCTGCAGCATGAATATCCAGGGGCCGATGTCATTCCTGTCAGCGCGAAAAAGCGAAAGGGACTGGAAGTATGGCTTTCGAAGATAGCTGAGTATAAGCCGGCAACCGGAAAACCTTCGCTTGATATAGAATACGACATTTATGCAAGGGCGGAAGCATTCCTAGGCTGGCTCAATCTTACTGCGGCAGTGAACTGTAAGGACGGTTTCAATGCCGATTCATTCCTGGAACAGACCGCTGAAGCAGTAAAAGCCGCCCTTGCAGAAAATCAAAATGAGATAGCCCATTTGAAAATGTACATTGTCAGTCGCGACAAGTATGCCAGGTTGAGCTGCGTGAGCACTCACGATGATGTTAAGTTCGACAGGAAAATGTCCGCCTGCGTAAATGAAGCATCCCTTGTAATCAACATCCGCGCTGCCGCGGAACCCGAATTGCTTCATCAAATAACGGAAAAAGCCGTCGGGGCGGCAGCACAGGCACATGATTGCACCGTGACCGTCCGGGAAGTTGAAGCCTTCAAGCCTGCATATCCCAGGCCCCTGCACAGGATATGACGGGCATGACAGGAGAGCTGCTGAAAAATTTGGAGAAATAAAAGAAATTATAAACAAAAAATATTATATTAGATATAGGAAAACAAAGATATTGGAAGTAAAAAAGCAAAGGGACCGGCTCCCTTTGCTTTTTTGACTGTATATTGCCTGTATTTTTTTATAGCCTGTATTATTTAATATTGGCTGTATTATTTTTTATTGGCCATTGATTATTTGTTCCCTTGTCTTATTTGCTTTATATCGCCCGTATTACTTGAATGCACATGGTTGCTTCATGCCGGCTTACAACTCCACTCTCAGCGTGTGGATTTCGTAAGGTCTGAAAACAAGCTCCATGCGCTTGCTGTCAAATGCATCGTCATCAACGGGTTCTTCCATTAAGTTGACCAGCCGGACCGATTTATAACCGAAACCAAGGCTTATTCCGGTCCTGGCGCCGGCTCCGTGGCATTCGTAAAGCCTTATGATGATGTCGTTGTTGTCCTCGGCTTTCTTAACCGCTTCCACGATTACATTCTCCGCATCAACGGAGACGAGCGGCCTTTTGAGGAACCCGGAATCCTTTGACCCGGGTACAACTGCGAGCGGCACGTTGAGCTCGTACCCGGCCCTTACGACATTGCCCTTCCTGTAATCACCGCTGTGCGGCAGCAGCGAATAGGTGAACTCATGCACTGCGCAGTCGGCCACGGGATCGGGATAGCTCGGACTCCTCAGCAAATTGAGCCCTATGGTGTTCTCATGGATCTTGTAGCCGTATTTGCAGTCATTGAGCAGCGCTACGCCATAATCTCCCTGGGACAGGTCAACCCACTTGTGGGCGCAAACCTCGTATTTTGCCATATCCCAGCTTGTATTCCTGTGAGCGGGACGCTTCAGGTTGCCGAACTGAATATCGCAGGTTGCCTCAGCCGCAAAAACGTTTACGGTAAAATCCGTCCTGAGCATTTTGCCGCGTTCCTTCCAGTCGACCCTTGTTACAAAATCTATCCTCGGGCTGCCGGCGGTGAGTATTATTTCCTGCACAAGCGCGGATTGATTGTAACAGTAATGGCTCCTGCGGATTACCTTCGGACCGTCTTGTACAGTCTCGACTCTTTCAAGCGAGAAAGTATCAGGCGCTTTTTCTTCATACATTATCTTAATGTCCCAGGCGTCGCCGATATCATCATAGACTGCGAGCCTGTTGGCCGGTTCGCCCGCAAGGACCTGCCGGTCATTTTTCTTGTCGTAAATTGAGACAATGTCTCCTTCAGCATTAAATTCAACAACGAGGCAGTCATTTTCCAGCCTGTTTTCACTGCCGCTGCAGACTTCCGGCACATCGGCACACGCTGAGGACAAATCCGCCGCTCCCATGGCAGGTACGGTTACGCGTTTCCACTGCCCGTTCACCTTTATCCATTCAGTGCGTTCCCAGGACAGCGTGTTGTACACGTTCATATTCCGGACCTCCGCATTACATTGTGCCGTATTATCACGTGTCACATTACAATTGTTAGCCGAATTATCATCAGTCACTTCGCAGCCTGTTGCTCTATCCCTTGCTGCGACATCTTCAGCTGCTTTATTGAGCCCGGCTTTCGATAAGGCGCTATATGCATCGGCAGTCAGTTTTTTCGTATTTTCCTCAATGCGTTTATAACCCTCGAGGGATTCGGTATAAACGCGCGTTATGGACGAACCCGGCAGGATATCGTGGAACTGGTAGAACAGCACTTCCTTCCACATCTTTTCCAGTTCCTCCTGGGGATAGGGTTTTCCGGATTCGATCATAGCCATAACCGAAGCTATTTCAAGGTCGCGCAGCGCAAGTTCCAGCTTTCTGTTGTAGCGCTTATTGCGGGCCTGGGATGTGTAGGTTCCGCGGTGGAATTCGAGGTAAAGCTCGCCCTGCCATGTTTTATACCTGTCCGCGCCGGCTTCTATTCTCCTAAAGAAGTTTATGGCCGGCTCCTGCACCACAGGGGGCAGACCTTCCAGGTTCTTTTCACGCCTGAGCCTTTCAAGATGCTCTTCGCCCGGACCTCCGCCACCGTCCCCTATACCGAATAGTATTAAGAATCCGTCACAGACGCCCTTGTCGAGGTACCGGTTTTCAGCCCTTATGATGGCATTTGGCGTAACGGGGCTGTTGTAGCTGTCCCCGGGAGACATGTGGGTCAGGACCCTGCTTCCGTCAAGGCCCTTCCACCAGAAAGTGTGATGGGGATAAGTATTGAATTCGCTCCAGGACAGCTTCGTGGTCATAAAATAGTCAACGCCGGACTTTTTGAGAATCTGGGGCAGCGCCGCAGTGTACCCGAACACGTCGGGAAGCCACAGGTATTTCATATCTATACCGAATTCATCCCTGAAAAACATCTTGCCATAAAGGACCTGCCTTACCAGCGCTTCGCCTCCCGATATATTGGTGTCGGCCTCCACCCACATTGCTCCCTGGACTTCCCAGCGTCCCTCGGCCACACGCTGCTTAATCTTCTCATAGAGAGCAGGATAGTAATCCTTCATCCATTGGAAGAGCTGGGGCTGGCTCGCGCCGAATACATAATCGGGATAACGCTCCATATTTTTTAGCACCGTGGAGAAAGTGCGGGCGCCTTTCCTGATCGTCTCGCGAACGGGCCAGAGCCATGCGAGGTCAATGTGCGCGTGTCCTATGGCACTGACGGTAATCGACGGATCCCCGCCCTTCTTGTTCAGCTCTTTGGACAATAATTCGCGGGCTTTTGCAGCTTCTTCGGAAGTGAAGTTTTTCAAGGTATTTGCCGCTTCGTTCAGCGTCCACAGGATGCTGTGGTGCCTTGCCCTGTCTTCTGACAGGCTGTTCATCAGGTCAAATAAAACTTCAAAGTCGTAATACAGCTGCTCCATGTTTTCATTGCAAATTGCGATGCAGGCTTCCATGAGAATCCCGTTGTCCTGGTAATTCCCGAAAAGGTCATTGCATCCGGCATCGGCCCATAAGTCGATCTTCTCTCCTCCCCTGGCTTTTTCAAACATCCGGACAACCCTCTTGTCCGGCAATCCCTGGAATCGGGCAAAAGCCGATGAGGCCGTTGTAAGGCCCTGCACCGGGCAACCGTTTTCATCGAAAACGCATGCTTCGCCGCTGACGTCTATCAGCAGGACGACATTCTCACCTTTTGCCGTTTCAGGAACTTCGCCGGTAAAGTGAAACCATGCGCAATCCCATAGCTTGCCCCAGGTTTCACCGACGGAAATTTTCCGCATTGTCCCTGATTCTTTCATTGAAAAAGGCACGGGTTCCTCTGTTACATAAATAGTGACATCGAGGTCTGCTACCGGCCTGTATATGGAATCCTTGATTCTTTTCAGGGTCTGCTCAAGATAATTTTTTGTGAGCTTGTGATAATACGGCATGCTTGGTCACCTCTGAATGTTGATTAAAGTCTGTTAAATCTATTATGGTCGATTAAGCTTGTAAATGCAATTGTTCTTATATATTTAGCAACAAAGCAACACATTTTTCCGGGGTGCTGAAACCTTAGATTTCAAAAAGTAAAGTGCCGCCAAAGGCGGCTCATGTCGCTGACGACTTGCTGTAATCCCCCGTTTTTTGCAATCAAATGTCTCCTGATATATAGTTACCACAGGAAGATCGTTTCCTATGAAGAGTTCATGGAAATTTACGAGAAAAGCAATATGCGCATGGAGTATTTAAACGGAGAAATCTATGTTCTCAGCTCACCGGATTTTTTCCACCAGTCGGTCCTCGGTGAGCTTTATGTATTATTCAAAGAATATTTCAGGGGAAAACAGTGCAAGCCGCTAATGGCTCCCTTTGACACACATTTCAGGAAAAAAGACATTAAGGACCCGGACGTTCTGCAACCGGACCTCGTAGTGATATGTGACGTTGAAAACAACCTTAATGAAAAAGGCAAATATATGGGTACACCCGCGCTGACCGTTGAAATAATTTCCCCCGGCACAAAAAGCAGGGACGCATTATACAAGCTGAATACATACATGACTAATTTATGATTTTTCCGATTTTGAGATTGAAAAAATACGGGTGTTTAAAGCCGGTGACATCGCTGAATCCTCAATATATGAGGGGCTGAAGGCTGATGTAAGGGAACTTTTTGGCAGTCTGCCGAAATCAGGTCAATAAGACAGGGAAACCGGGACAGGAGGACTCCGGCATTATGTTATCCTGTTAAGCCTTTCGGTTACAACCAGGGTCAGCATGGCAAACAGCAGGACACAATAAGGTATGATTTCCAGTGAAATTCTTCCGGCCAGCAGGCCTATAAGCGGTATAATCGATACACCGGCAAAATAGGCCATTCCGACCTGGTAACCCGTAATGATTTCCGATTGATCTTTACCAAATCTGCGTGGCGTTTCATGCACCATGCACGGAAATATGGGTGCACATCCAAGTCCCGTGCAAATCACTCCCGGGAGTATTAATGCCTTAAAAGGAAGTGCCAATATGACGGCGCCGGCCATAGACAGCAGGATTCCTCCGCGGATCAGTCGCCTGTTGCTGATTCCCGCGGTAATGAAACCGGTGAGAAATCGCCCTGCAGTAATGCTTACATAAAACATTGATACCCATACGCCGGCAGTTACTTTATCGATGTTGCGGCCTTCCACCAGGAGACTTCCGAGCCATGCCCCCGTTCCTGCTTCTATCCCGATGTAAAGGGGAAATGCAATTACGGACAGCAAAACGCCCTTGCTGCGCAAAACATTAATTGCATTGCTCCGAGGGTTGCCGGACCTCTCCGCTCCTTTTCCGTTTAACTTCCACAAAGGAAGCGAAGCCAGCAAAATCACCGCCAGCGATAACTGTATCATACCTGTAATACGGTATCCGATCTGCCAGCTGTTTTTCCGGTCAATGGCAAGCATCATGATATTGGGACCGACGGACGCACCCACTCCCCAGAAACAATGGAGCCAGCTCATGTGTCGCGAAGAAAAATGAGCAGCCACATAATTGTTAAGACCGGTATCAACGGCTCCCGCTCCAAACCCCAGCGGTATGGTAAACAAAAGCAGCCACGGGTAGGACGGCGCAAAAGAGTAGGCCAGCAGCATTGATCCTGTAATCACACAACTCAAAAAAGTTACGCGTCCGGTTCCCAGGCGGCTTATTACATGACCGCTGATAAAACTTGAAATGGCCGTGCACAGGGTGGAAATCATTATAAACGTTCCAGCGGCTTCGAGCGGCAGATTCAGCGATATCCTCATTGACGGCCAGGCCACGCCCAGCAGGCTGTCGGGCAAACCCAGTGAAATAAAGGCAATGTATATTACAATTAAAAGGATTATTCTCTTCAAGAATGCCTCCGGTAAACTTATGATGTCATTATCCCGTGACCGGGAGCCGGTCTCTTCAATGGCTTACTGAAACAATATACCTCCGTTTTGCAGGTCGGTCTACATTTTTCGACAAAGAATCTCAATGGCCGCTAACAATCTCAATGGTTGTCAAAGCCTATTTCCCCAATTTCACCGGTGCGGTGAAAAATCCCCAGTCGCCGTTGCCTGCCTGGCCGTATGTATTGGATCCCCATGCCAAAACCGTGCCGTCTTTATTTAGCGCAAGCCTGTGTTCAATGAATTTAACACTGTTTTTATCAATGCTCAATACATCCTTTTTAACTCAATCAATTATTCGTTACTCTCGCCTGCCTGATATAAGTTACCAGATAATGTAACTGCTGACTTATTGATGCTGCTTGAACTTGTGGATATAACCCAAACTTGTTAATATAAATTTAAACTGTTGATATAACTTGAACCACTGATGTAACTTGAACACGTAAAAAGTTGTCTTCCAAATATTATTAAAGCGGGGGTGATCCCCCGCTCCGTCACAATCAAGTCTCAATTTCACTGAAGCGTTTGACTCCTGCGGTTTTGACCAAATAATACATCAGGATGTCAAGCAAACCATACAGAATCAAAATTGCGGCCAATGTTTCGGCAAAACCCAGCTTAAGCCTGATTACTCCGAAAATCGTCACTCCTGCTGCAGCCAGGCATATAAGCGCTGTGAAAAGCATGTTGAAATTCTGTTTCACAGCTTTCTGCTCATTGTCCCAGTTCAGTTTCGGGCGGATTATGTCAATCATGATGCCCACAAAGGCTGTAAACAGCGCTCCGGCAAGCCCTGTAACCAGTATGGCGAACATCATCGCCGCATTAATTTTGAAAAGTATAGCGGAGATTAGTAACAGCGATAAAATGCCTCCGGCGCTCAGCAATACTCCCGACAGCACCTTGGCCATTATTTGTGTTGAATATTTCGCGGGAATGTATTTGCTTATATATAGATTGCTGCCTTCCCTGGAAATCGCCGTCGAGGTAATGCCGTTATTGGACGAAACGAGCAGAATGAGCGTGAAAGCCCCAACCAAAACATATCCCCCAAATTTTTCATTATTGATTATATGCCCAAGCTCTCCCATTAAACTGCCCGCGCTGGATTGCGCCAGGAAGGGAAAAATCAGAAAAAGCGGGTAAAGGAAATTCATTATCACACAGTTCAGGAAATACACCGGAGTCCTGAACAAAATCCTCAATTCCTTTAACAGGCACGTCATTAAAACCGATTTGCTTGAAATGTTTTTATCAAGTTCATCGGAGGTAAGCTTTCTTCTTCTGGCCGAAGTTTCCGAGATTCCCATGACACCCTGGAAGTACAGGGCTTCGCCGAGATACAGGAACAGCACAAATGCCAGGGCGCATACAAGGAAAAACAACGCCATATTCGTCAAACCGCTTATGTTTGAAGCATTAACCAGGCTTTCGGCGGCAAATCTTGAAGTCGGGAAAATTCTTGAAACTATGCCTACCAGTGAATTGTTTCCTTTAAGGAACAAATCCTGCAAGCCTTCAGAAGTGAGTGTGCTTCCGACAAATTTCTGATTCAGGTAACTATAGCCGAACGCCAGCACAAGGGCGAAAATACCTCCGACTAACCTGAATCTGTCCTTGTTTTTTGCGAAACCAGTAAATCTCATAAGCGGCAGTATAATGTACGATGCCAGGGCCAGTGGTATAACCGGCAGCAAGAGGAATGCTAGCACTGCATACAGCCAGAAAAGCACGCCGCCACCGCTTTTGACTCCGTAAACTGCAACGATCGGCAATACAAACGCAATCCCGGTCAGGTATTCATAAAAAACGGTTACCAGGAACTTGGCGCCCAGTATTTCCCCGGGCTTCAGGGGCAACGGAAGCAGGCTCTCAACATCATTGGCAAAATAAAAAATATTAAGCACATAGAATATACCGAACAGAAAAATGACAAGAGAGCTTATTGTAAAGCTAAGACTCAGCAAAACTCCCTGCTGGCCGATTCTCTCGAGGGCATTGTAAGCATCCGAAAGGAATTTTACTATTTCTATGATAAGAGGCAAAAAGGCCACTGCTATCAACCCGAAAATCAAAAGCGCTGACCTGTTTTTCCTGCCTCTCCCCTGGACGCTCAACCCGGTTTTTAGCTGCACTTTTGTCAGTATGAACAAATTACTCTTCATTTTCAGTCAACTCCAGGAACATTTTTTCCAGGGATTCATTCCGCTTAAACTGCTCCTTCATTTCTTCAATCCTGCCACAGAACAGAATTTTCCCCTTGTTGATAATCGCCACCCTGTCGCATATCTTTTCCGCCACGTCAAGGACATGGGTAGAAAAGAAAACGGTTTTGCCGCTGTCGGCATGTTCCCTCATCATTTCCTTTAAAATAAAGGAGGACTTGGGGTCAAGACCCATCATGGGCTCATCAAGAATCCATACTGACGGATCATGGATCAGCACGCCCATCAGCACTATTTTCTGCCTCATTCCGTGGGAATAGCTCTGGATCCTGTCGCCCAGGGCGCTCTCCATTTCAAAACGCCTTGCTAGGTTTTCAATTCTCTGCTTCCTGTCACCGGGAGAGACACTGTAAATGTCCGCCATGAAATTCAGGTATTCTATGCCCTTCAGCCTGAGAAAAACATTCGGGTCGTCGGGCACATAGCCAAACTGTTTTTTGGCTTCAATGGGTTCCTTCCTGATATCTTTCCCGTTTACGGTGATCGTACCGCTGTCGGGGCTCAAAATACCTGTAATCATCTTGATAGTAGTGGTTTTTCCCGCCCCGTTCGGTCCCAGGAATCCGAATATTTCCCCGTTATTCACTGTCAGGCTTATGTTGTCAACCGCCTTGACGGTTCCTCCGTATGTCTTGCTAACGTTCTCAAGTACAATCATGTCAATCCTCCACTATGGCACAAATAATCCTGATGTTACCATTTTAGCATTAATGCGGCAATCATTCAAACCTAATTCAGCCCCAAACCAAATTCGGTCCGAGCCAAATATACCAGGCAGTATTCAGCCTGAAGCTTCAGTTAACCAAAGCCGTACTTTCCTTATTATTATTCCACACTTCTATTATCAGCCACACTTCAAATATCAGCCGCACTTCGAATATCCGCAGCTCCTGCATACAAAGCAGCCGCTTTCATGTTCCACCGGGGTTCCGCACTCAGGGCATGTAGTTTCCATCCCCGCAGGGTCTGCGTATGAATCAGTGCTTTTATCGCAGTCTGTCCTGTTGAAGCACTCGCGCCCACACGCTCCCGGAACGGGATGACCATGCAACCTGCTGTTGTTTGAAACGGCGGCATAAATTTCAGCCATCGAGTGATCATCCTCGCCGTTCTGAAGTTTCAAAACCTTCTCTATCAACCTTCCTATGGCGTCCGGACATGAAAGCACCTTGAGGTCCTTTTGCCTGATGGTGGATGGACACCTTATTCCCTTGAGCTGCTCAACAATTGATTTTGCATCAATTCCAGACCTCAGTGCTATGGACACCAGCCTGCTGGTTGCCTCGGACTGGGACGGGCATCCGCCGGCACGGCCTGTGTTTGTAAACACTTCGCAAATACCCTCATCATCATAGTTTACTGTTATATAAAGATTCCCGCAGCCTATTTTGACCTTTTCGGTAAAGCCCGTGGTAATGTCCGGGCGCGGTCTCGGCTCAATTCGACGGCTCTGGCTTTGTTTCATCGCCATTGCATTTACAGCCGCCTCGTATTCTTTTTCCTTTCCTTTCACCTTTCCTATATTCAGTACCTGCATGTCCCTGCTGCCGTCCCTGTATATTGTCACACCCTTGCAGTTCAGTTTATACGCGAGGGTAAACACGTCCCTGACGTCATCCTGCGTTGCGCTGTTGCACAGGTTGACAGTCTTGGACACGGCATTGTCGGTGTATTTCTGGAATGCCGCCTGCATTTTCACATGGTATTCCGGTGAAATATCATGGGCCGTCACGAATACGTCCCTTATGGATTTGGGAATCTCCTCAAAATCTTTTATTGAGCCTTTTTTGGCTATTCTCCTGATCAGCTCCTCTGAATATAGGTTATTTTTCATTAACACCTCTTTAAAAATGGGATTAACTTCCACCAGCTCATCATTGTCCATTACATTACGGATGTACGAAATTGCGAACAATGGCTCTATACCGCTTGAACAACCCGCTATGATACTAAGGGTGCCGGTAGGCGCAATGGTTGTTGTTGTGGCATTCCTGATTTTAATGCCCAGTTCTTTGTATATGCTTTTATCATAGAAAGGAAACACGCCTTTTTGCTCAGCTATTTCAATTGACTTCTTTTTCGCCTCTTCCTGGATGAAGTGCATTACTTTCTCGGCAAGATTCAGGGCTTCCTGGGAATTATACGGTATGCCGAGCCTGCACAAAAGGTCAGCCCAGCCCATAACGCCAAGACCGATTTTGCGCGTTCCGCGCGACATCTTTTCAATTTGCTCCAGCGGATATTTGTTTACGTCTATTACATTGTCGAGGAAGTGCACGGCTTTTCTTACGGTCTCCCTCAGTCGTTCATAGTCCACTTCCGGTTTTCCGGATTCGTTTTTTACCATCAGGCTCAGGTTTATCGATCCCAGGTTGCAGGCTTCATAAGGCAGCAACGGCTGTTCTCCGCAAGGATTAGTGCTTTCTATCTCTCCCAGCTCCGGCGTCACATTGTCCCTGTTAAGCCTGTAAAGGAATATTATCCCGGGTTCCCCGTTTCTCCACGCCATTTCCACTATCAGGTCAAATACCGCGCGGGCATTGAGCCTTCCCGTGACTTTTTTGGTATGCGGGTCAACAAGGTCGTATTCCCTGTCCTCTTCAACAGCCTTCATGAATTCCTCGGTTATGCCCACGCTTATATTGAAATTGGTAATTTCAGTGTTTTCGCTTTTGCATGTTATAAACTCAAGGATATCGGGATGGTCGACCCTCAAGATGCCCATATTGGCGCCGCGCCTGGTGCCGCCTTGTTTTACGGCCTCGGTTGCGGCATTGAAAACCTTCATGAAGCTGACGGGTCCGCTGGCTACGCCGCCTGTAGAGTTTACGGCAGAACCTTTCGGACGAAGCCGTGAAAAGCTGAATCCCGTTCCACCACCGCTTTTATGAATCAGTGCGGCATTTTTTATGGTTTCAAATATTTCCTCCATGGAATCTTCGACAGGAAGAACAAAACATGCGCTGAGTTGTCCGAGCGGCCTTCCGGCATTCATAAGGGTGGGAGAATTCGGAAGAAACTCGAGATTTGTCATCATTTCGTAGAATTCTTCTTCTGTTTTCCTGATCTCTTCTTCAGAGAGATATCCCTCGTCTGCCCGGGCAATAACCCTTGCCACTCGTCTGAACATGCCCTCAGGATCCTCAAGGAGCCTGCCATTTTCATCCTTTGCCAGGTAACGCTTTTCAAGAACTTTAATCGCATTTTCCGTCAACTTCATTGTTCTTCCTCCTCAGTGAAAATACTACATTTAGTATAATTCATTTCACTATGACACTTTAAATTGTATTTCACCAGTCAGGCACGGTCAAGTAATTTTTAGCAATTTAAAATAGTTATTAAGTCCTATTGAAATATCATATTTTATTGTTCAACTATTAATCATGTCCGCCCGTTTTAGCTTCGCTTTTTATATCCGGTCCATCCACCGTCTCCCCGGTCCGAAGGTTAATAGCAGGTACGTGTTTTACCGGTTGCTGTTTTTTTCACATTTTACATGAATGTTGTACTTTTTGTATTTTTATGTGTTTTTTTATATTCTCATGCACTTCAGGCATTTATGTAATTAAAAATAAAAAAGCATCGGAGAATCCGATGCTTTACCTGGCTCCTCAAGTAGGACTCGAACCTACGACCCTGCGGTTAACAGCCGCATGCTCTACCAACTGAGCTATTGAGGAATATAATTCCGGCAGGGACCTACTTTCCCAGGGCGTTTCCACCCAAGTATCATCGGCACTGAGAAGCTTAACTGCCGTGTTCGGGATGGGAACGGGTGTGTCCTTCTCGTTATTCCCACC
>JAMNXU010000024.1 GCA_023623175.1 Bacillota bacterium | reverse complement strand
GAGCCAGGATCAAACCCTCAAATTAAACTTTGAAGTGTCTTTACCTGACATTACAATTACAAGGAATTTTCCGAGTTCCTTTCGTTTACACTGTTTACTTTTCAAAGTCCATCACGTTGCCGCCTCGCGGCGACAGCTTTTTTATATTAGCACGCCGTCGATCTTTTGTCAACGGGGTTTTTGCTGCTGTTTCTTTCTCGTAATGTAAATTTTAAACTGCATTCAAAGCCCCGCAGCGACGGCGAAATAAATAATAGCACAGATTTTTTTAAATTGTCAAGCCACGACTTAAGCCTGTTTTTAACCTGCCCGGCTTTCATGCCCGGCTTTCATGCCCGGCTTTTCATAATCTGTGCTGTTTTTTCATATCAATGCTGTTTTTTATTTATAATTTCAATTTCATTCAATTTCATATTTTTATTTCATATTTTTTTGGTACATTCGATATTTCATATTTTTTTGTACACTTCGATGGTGCTGCCCCTGTTGCTGAATTCAACGCGGTCACACAGGTTTCTGACGATGAATATTCCTCTTCCGCATTCCTCGAGACTTGAAATGTCAAAATCCCCGTCGGGGCACCCGCAATCGCGGTATGCAAGATCCAGGTCAAAACCCGCTCCCTCGTCACGGACCACAAAATGCAGATAACCGTCTTTAGTGAGCTCCGCAAGAATGTCAATCTTCTTGGAACAGTCACAGTTGTTTCCGTGCTTAATCGCGTTTACCAGAATCTCGTTGAGGATTACCTTAATGTCAAAGTAAACCTCGTCGCTCAATATTCTGCCCGTGTTCCGTATGAACTCAAATATTCCGTTAATTGCGGCATAAATGCTTTCATAAATGCTGGATATCCGAAAGCTGATCGAATCACAAGTCTCCATTTCCCCAACACCATCTTTTATCTTATATCTTACTTATATCTTATCTTATATATACTAATTATATATACTGGCCACTGCTTTATGTTATATCGCGGAAATATATTGCCGGAAAAATATACTTAAAAAACAGGCAATATAAACTTACCCTCCGATAAAAAGCCCTAAACACTATTATTCGCCGAAAGGCTTATCTTGCCAGTATTTTTCTGAATTTATCGAGGACTTTCCTTTCAAGCCGGGAAATATACATCTGGGAAACTCCAAGTTTTGCCGCAATTTCTTTCTGCGTTTTATTATTAAAATACCTCATTTTTATAAATTCCCTTTCGGCTTCATTGAAGCGCTCAAGGCTCTTTTCAAGAAAGTCCCTGTTCTCTATCCTTTCAAAGGTGTTGTCTTCTGCACCAATAGTTTCATGCAGTTCAAGGTCGTCATCGGAATAGACGTTCTGATCAAAGGACTGCATGTTATAGGCGTTCCATGACTCGGTTATTTCCAATACGCTCTCTTCGTTTATACCCAGGTACTCAGCTATTTCATCAACGCGCGGCGCGCGCTGAAGCTCCTGCGACAGCTGTTCTCTCGCATGGTTGACTTTATGATAAACTTCGTATATTCTTCTCGGTATCCTGATAACAGAGCCCTTGTCACGAAAATAACGCTTGATCTCGCCAATGATAGTAGGGGTGGCAAAGCTGACAAATTTTACGCCTTTAGTTACATCAAAGCGCTCCACGGCTTTAATCAGGGCAATGCAGGCTATCTGGTAAATGTCTTCATAGTCGACTCCCCTGTTGACAAACTTGCGCGCTATTATTTCGGCAAGGTGCAAATATTTGTTTACTATCCTGTTTCGCTGTTCTACGCCGGGGTTTTTTGCATACTCGGTGAAAAGACTGGTTTCATCGTCAAGGACGTTGTCTATAGCGGCGTTATCTTTGCTTTCCCTCATCTCAGCCATTCCCTTCTAAAACCTTTGACATGGACAACACATTGGATGAATCCGGGCATAATACGACTTTGTCCATCAAAGCCATTATAATGGAAACCCCCAACCCTTCCTTGTCATCGTCAAATATACATTTGAGGCTCTCGTCCTTGCACTTGAAAACTATATTGAGCTCTTTATCTGTCACTTCGAAGACAATGCTGTAATCCGAAGCAATTTTACTGCCCTTGAATACCATCTTGTTACAAACTTCAGCCAACGCAACCTTAATGTCCTCTATTGTCTCATAATCAAACCCGATCCTGCTGGCAATTCCCGAGGCGGTTAAACGCGCAACACTGACATATTCAGCTTTAAAGGGCAACACAAGCTCAATAGTGTCAACGGTTTTTTTCATCTCCACACTTCCTTTAATCTGCATACTTGATTTTACAGCACTATTCGATAACGAAAATTTTATCCAGCCCCGTTATTGTAAACAGCTTTCTTATATTATCCTTAGTTTTTACAAGGGTGATTGTGCGCCCGTTATTTTTGGCCTTCTTCAGCGCGCCCACGAAAATGCCCAGGCCAGTGCTGTCCAGGTAATTAAGACTCGAACAGTCTACCACAACGTCCTTGTTGGATTTGTCAATGACGCTGTACAGCTTGTCCTTGAACTTCTGGGAAGTGAATATATCGACCTCTCCCTGAACCGTAAGTTTAACAAATTTGTCCATTGTTTCTTCAAAAAAATTCAGCTCACTGGACATTAGACCCCCGCCTCCTTTTCTTCTACAGATAATTTGTTTCTATAATAAAACCTTTCCATAGATAATTCTTTTTCACAGGCAGAATATTTTCTATGATTCAAATCAAATTTACGTGGCATATTCGCTTTGCAAATACGAATTTTTCGAAAGACAGCCACTTTTTCAATCTTTCTTTACAAGGTATTCAACAAACTTTATGGCATTCGGATTTTCTTTTGCCCAAACCGCTATCGCGACAATTTTCTTTTCGCCCAGGACGGCAGGATTTTCAAAAAATTCATGCTTCGTTACGTCAATCCCGTAGAGGTGTTCCCCGGTGTCATTCCTTGCCTTGAGCAGATTTTCCCTGTTGACTTCCATGTCAATTGCGTATTTGTCTATAAAATCATCAAGATTTGCCAGAAATCCCTGCTGTCCCAGTCTCTCGTAAGTGGGCCGGTCCAGTATGAACACCTCAACATCCTTTGCGCCTAAAATAGCCGTCAGCTTCATGTCCGGATTGTACTCCGTCACATAACCTGTAGCCATGCCGGTCAGTACGCTTTCAACCATCGGATGCTTAATGTCGGGTATATCCTGTGTGATTTTCTTCTCAATGGCTTCCGAATCGCTGAAATAGAAGTCCCCGACGAAGGCAAGGAAAAGGTCCGGCTCAGGCTTTGTTACAATGTCTGTTATCATGTAACCTACAAACAACGCGACTAAAATGCCTATTAAAATATGGAACTTGTGATAGTAGAAAAAGTTGCGGAGCTTTTTCTCGCTGATGCCTGCCTTTTTCAGAATCTTGCTTTCCTTAAGCTCATAATCCTCTACCATGTCCGAGGTGTCATAACCCATCAGCAACTTGTAGGCCATGTCAATTTCCTCAGGGCTGGCCCCGCCCTGCTGTTCTTCTCCTTCGACTCTCGCAGCCTTGTTCCTTTTCAGAAGAATTTCATAACGCCTTGTAATTTCAACCTTGTCGGCGTCCTCGCTGACCCCCAGGATTCTGCAGGCATCCTTTCTGTCCATATATTCCACCCCTTTTCCTTCGGTAGCTTACCGAATTCCCAGGTTCAATCCCTTGGCTTCATTGTTGGGAACAACAGCACGTCTCTTATTGAATACTGATCCGTAAGAAGCATGACAAGCCGGTCAATGCCAATTCCGAGGCCGCCCGTGGGTGGCATCCCGTATTCAAGCGCGGTGAGGAAATCCTCGTCCATCATGTTCGCTTCCTCGTCCCCGGCTTCCCTCTTTTGGACCTGCTTAATGAATCTCTCCCTCTGGTCTATGGGATCATTGAGTTCGGAGTAGGCATTGCCCATTTCCCTTCCGTAAATGAATATTTCAAACCTTTCGGTCAGTTCCGGCCTGTCCGGCTTTTTCTTTGTAAGAGGAGAAATTTCAATCGGGTAATCATATATGAACGTGGGCTGAATAAGGTTCTCTTCCACGAAAGTCTCAAACATGAGGTACATTATTTCTCCCACGGTAAGACCCGGCGGAACTTCCACGCCTTTGGACGTCGCAATCTTTTTTGCTTCTTCAACATCCTTAATGAGGCCAAAATCCACGCCTGTATATTTCTTTACGCTTTCAGCCATGGTCATGCGCGTCCACGGCGGCGTGAGGTCAATCTCCTGACCCTGGTACATTATTTTCATCGTGCCGAGCACATTTTGGGCAACAGTTGAAATAAGGGTTTCGGCAAGTTCCATCATGCCCTTGTAATCGGTATACGCCTCGTAGATCTCCATCATGCTGAATTCCGGGTTGTGCTTGACGGATATGCCTTCATTCCTGAACATTCTGCCGATCTCGTACACTTTTTCCAGGCCGCCTACGATAAGCCTTTTCAGGTAGAGTTCCGGAGCAATTCTTAAATAGAGGTCCATGTCAAGGGTGTTGTGGTGAGTGATGAAAGGCCTTGCGTTGGCCCCGCCGGGAATCGTGTTGAGCAGGGGCGTTTCAACTTCAAGGAAACCCCTGTCGTCGAGAAATTTCCTTATCTCCTTGATTATCCTGCTCCTTGTGATAAAGGTATTCTTGACGTCGGGATTGACAATAAGGTCGAGATATCTCTGGCGGTACCGAAGATCCGTGTCCCTAAGGCCATGCCATTTTTCCGGAAGAGGTCTCAGGGACTTGGCCAGGAGCGTTATTTCATTGACTTTCACGGAAATCTCGCCCATGTGGGTTTTGAATACCTCTCCCTTTGCACCCACTATATCCCCAAGATCGTATTTCTTGAAATCCTCGTATGCCTCCTGCCCTACGGCATCTATGCGCACATACAGCTGGATTCTTCCGTCCCTGTCCTGTATATGGCAGAAACTAGCCTTGCCCATGCCTCTCTTGGTTATAATTCTTCCCGCCACGGACACGTGCCTGCCTTCCATGGCTTCAAAATTATCAATTATCTCTTTCGATGAAGAAGTCACGTCATATTTTACTATTTTAAAGGGGTCCTTGCCGTTTTGCTGCAATTCCCTGAGCTTTTGCCTGCGAACCTTGAGCACCTCGTTCATATCTTCCGTTTCGCCGATTACCTGGCTGTTTCTTTCCTGAATGTTGTTATCCATTATTTACCTCCTGAACAAGTATTGCAAACAGAGTAAATAAGCCGTAAGCTCCTGTTACAAAATAACAGTTTACTTTATCGTAAACTGTTATCCAATATATTATATATTATTTACAATTTGTTTTACAACAACAATTGCCGCTTCAAATGCTTCGCGGGCAGGTTATTTATAAATATCCAGTATTTTGAATTTCACTATACCGTCGGGCACATTGACCGTTACCGTATCGCCCTTTTTCTTTCCCATGAGTTCCTTTCCCACGGGGGATTCGTTTGAAATTTTCTTTTTTGCAGGGTCGGCTTCCGTCGACCCGACAATATGATATTCGAAAGTCTCGTTATAATCGAGATCCAATAATTTCACCTTTGAACCGATATTAACAAAGTCGGTGCTGACTTCATCTTCATCGATTATTTTGGCATTCTTGAGCATGTTCTCCAGCTGGGCAATCCTGCCTTCCAACTGGGCCTGCTCGTTCTTGGCCTCATCATATTCATAGTTTTCCGATATGTCACCATAAGCAAGGGCTTGTTTTAACCTGTCTGCGACCTCAAGTCTCTTGAGTTTTAGATCCTCAAGCTCCTTTTCAAGTTTTTTCAAGCCCTCATAAGTCAGCAAGACTTCTTTTTTTGTCATCCGGGGACTCTCCTTTACTGAATATAATTTTGATGATATTACATAAGTTATTGATATTACATAAGTATTCTATAAAACCTGAGATTTATCCATTAAGACAAGACATAATAAATTTCGCTTCCTTTAATTAAATACTATAAATGATCTTGTCCTCTGCCAACAAAAACACAAAAAATACAAACAGCACTGAAATCGCAGTGCTTCCTGGCATTGTCTGTATTTTTTAACTCATTATAGACCACTGAATTACTGTTGTCAACAACAGTGTCTGCGTTAATTTGTAAAGCAAATTATAACCTCAAAACGTCGTAAGCGCCTCTCAGGTTCCTGATCACCATTCCGCACCGCCTGAATTCGCCGGAAATGGCCTTAAACAGTTCAATATCCGCCCCTGCGGCATCCGTGCGGTTAATTTTATTTAAAAGAAGAATTTCCGCAAATTCATTGGCTCCAAAACCCATTGGTTCAATCCTTGCCGAAATTTTACCGGGAAGGCCCGCGACAATTCCTTGGATCAGCCTGCCTGAAGAAGGCACGACCAAATTGTCCATCACTCCGTAATTTATGAATATCACGTTTTTCCTGAATCCTGCTTTTGAAACGCGTCCTTTAAGGTTTCCCAGGTTTACGATCACATCGGCGTCCGACAGCCCCGTGCCCGGATCCTCGCTGACGCCTATGCACAGCCCGTATTCTTCGTACAGCCCGTCAACAATTTCTTCAACCTTTTCCCTGCTGTCCGTCAAAAGGGATAAATATCGGGCCGTGGGCGCCAGCATTTCCAAAAATACCTTCAGCTCCTGCATATCATTTCCTGCCACAACGGCTATGTCCATATCACCGATACCAGTCCCGCGCCTTGAACAGACCATCCCCATGATATCCATAAACAGGCACCGGTACAGCAGTTCGCCGTTAAATTCATTTTTCCGGCAGAATCCGGGAACCAGGTCTTCCGAATACGCGGCATAACAGTTCATAATATTATGCACGCGGCAGATTTCCTCAATCTCAGCGTTTAAGCGGTTAATTCCCTTAATGCCCGTCTTCCCGAATTCGCTGCGGTTGTACGGAAGCTCGATAATATACAATCGAAAATCATCGGCTTCGAACAGGATATCCAATGCCGGCCCTCGTTTCTTTTTTCCCTTTCCGGCGTTGAACCTGTCCGCAAGCCTTCGCAAAAATCCTTTTTTACCGGCCTGCTCAATTGTTTCCGGCCTGTATGATACCAGCGCGCAGTTGCCCATGGGACCTCCCGACGAATCACCTGAACATAAAACAACCGGATCATGCTTTTGTTATCCGGTCATTGTATAGATATTTCACCGGCGCGCATATTATTCGCGAGTCCCATGAATTTTGCCCGTGTGATTTTCAGTTTGTGAACACTTTTCTCGGAATATACTTTTTAAAATTTTCCAGCATTCTTTCATCGGGCTCGAAAAATACCATTACGCGCTCATTATTATAGTCGGCGACGATAAAATATACATCCGGGGAATCCATTGAGCTCACGGCAGGTATTTTCTTTTTTACATTCGATGCATAATGCCCGAGCCTTTCATGGGAAACAGGCGCAACTATTTCAAATTCATTGCAGTGGCCGCTGAACAACCGTTTACGTTTTCTCTGGTCGATTATCATATCCACGTCAAGATCGCCGTTTGTCACTGCATATTCAAATTCCAGGCGTCTTGAACGAATGAGGTAATATACCCCGTATATAATCGCTCCCGCTGTTATTATGGGAATGTTCCTGAGTACGGGTATCAGCGGAACCACGAAAAGCATCAGCAAAATCGCGCCTGCAACGATGCCCCCGAAAAATAAGTAATCCAGCGCCGTTTTTTTTCTCGTCACAAGTTTTTCTATAAAAACGTCCTTCATTTTACCAACTCCTGAATACTGTTTAAATAATCGATCTCTTCAGATTTTATCACACGGCTGGTCCGATAACAACCTGAGTGAATTACGGCGCCGGTCTTATTTCCCGGGAGGATTCTTTTCTGATGCCCGTTCATTACGTGTAAAAAGCGGATTGTGACACAATCCGCTTTTTACACCATTATTTATCTTAAGGTTTGGAAACCTGTTTTAGTACATTCCGCCGCCGCCCTGGGGCATCGGATTTTCCTTTTCAGGAATATCTGCCACGAGGCTCTCGGTTGTAAGCACCATGGATGCAACCGATGCAGCATTCTGGAGAGCTGATCTTGTAACCTTTGCCGGGTCTACAATACCGGCTTCGATCATGTCGACGTACTGTTCCGTCATTACGTCGAAACCTTCACCGGGTTTCCTGTTCTTGACATGTTCAACAATGACCGAACCTTCAAGACCTGCATTGGCTGCAATCTGTCTGACGGGCTCTTCGAGAGCTCTCAGCACAATCTGGACACCGGTTCTTTCGTCTCCGGTAGTGGTTTCGAGGAGTTTTGCAACCTTCGGAATTACATTGATGTATGCCGTACCGCCACCGGGCACAATACCTTCTTCAACGGCAGCCTTGGTTGCAGCCAGGGCGTCTTCAATCCTGAGTTTCTTTTCCTTCATTTCTGTCTCAGTAGCAGCTCCAACCTGGATCACTGCAACACCGCCGGAAAGTTTTGCAAGTCTCTCCTGCAGTTTCTCCCTGTCAAAATCGGAGGTAGTTTCTTCGATCTGGGATTTAATTGCGGCAATTCTCTTCTTGATAGCTGCCGGATCGCCGGCACCGTCAACAATAATGGTGTTCTCCTTCTGAACCTTGACCTGTCTAGCTCTTCCAAGCTGATCCAGGGTGGTTTCTTTCAGGTCAAGACCCAGTTCGTCGGAGATAACCTGGCCGCCGGTGAGGATTGCTATATCTTCGAGCATAGCCTTTCTTCTGTCGCCAAAGCCAGGAGCCTTGACAGCCACGCACTGGAACGTGCCTCTCAGCTTGTTGAGCACGAGAGTGGAGAGAGCTTCTCCTTCAACGTCTTCAGCAATAATAACGAGTTTTGCGCCATGCTGTACAACCTGTTCGAGCAGCGGGAGAAGATCCTGTACACTGCTGAGCTTCTTGTCGGTAATGAGAATGTACGGGTCGTCGAGCACGGCTTCCATTTTCTCCGTATCCGTTACCATGTAAGCAGATACGTAACCGCGGTCAAACTGCATTCCTTCAACGACTTCAAGGGTTGTTTGCATAGTCTTGGATTCTTCAACGGTGATGACGCCGTCGTTTGTAACCTTTTCCATAGCGTCGGCAATGAGCTTGCCAATGTATTCATCATTGGCTGAAATAGCCGCAACCCTTGCTATGTCGTCCTTGCCCTTGATCTTTCTGCTTGCTTCCTTTATGCCTTCCACGGCGGTCTCAACAGCCTTTGCGATACCCTTCTTCATGATCATGGGATTTGCGCCGGCTGCCACGTTTTTAAGACCTTCGCGGATAATGGCCTGTGCAAGAAGCGTTGCGGTAGTGGTACCGTCACCGGCCACATCGTTGGTCTTTGTAGCAACTTCCTTGACAAGCTGGGCACCCATGTTCTCAAACTTGTCCTCAAGCTCTATCTCCTTAGCGATTGTAACACCGTCATTGGTAATCTGGGGAGATCCGAATTTCTTGTCAAGAACAACGTTCCTGCCCTTGGGGCCCAGTGTTACCTTCACCGTATCAGCCAGTTTGTTTACGCCTCTTTCCAGCGCACGTCTGGCATCTTCACCGAACTTTATGTCTTTTGCCATATAATTACCCTCCTATTGTGTTTTTTACAGCAGTATTGGCATACAAATAAAAATGACCGTATTTATTACGAGATACTGTTCCGAACAATTATGTATGTCCGAAGAACATACCAAACAGCCGGTTATTCCTCAACGATTGCCAGAATGTCGCTCTGCTTCAGGATCGTGTATTCCACATCGTCGAGCTTGACATCGGTACCGGCGTACTTGCTGATGAGCACCTTGTCTCCGACCTTTACTTCCATCTTGATTTCCTTGCCGTCAACCGTTCCGCCGGGACCTACTGCGACAACTTCTGCAATCTGGGGTTTCTCTTTTGCAGAACCAGGTAATACAATACCGCTTTTGGTAGTTTCTTCGCTTTCGAGCATTTTAATAACTACTCTGTCGCCCAATGGCTTTATTTTCATTATCAATACCTCCTCTTATATTTATTAGCACTCACTTGGGCTGAGTGCTAATCATTTCTTAGTATAATATAATATAATTGCCAATTCTTTTTCAAACATGTGTTGCTTCTAAAATTTATGGAATATGTCTCAATTCAGGCGATTTTCTCCAACAATATCCCATTTCCTTCATTTTGCTCGATTTTAATCAGGCTTTGTTGTTATTAGGCTTTGTCCTGAAAGGGGTAATTATTCCTTTTTTTAAAATCTCGCCGACTTCAATATTTCTCAAAGTCGCAAATTCACCCAGCGTCGAGCACGTTTCCCTTAAAATCGTCATCTCCTTTTCATTGCTGGGTTTAAGAGTTTGAAGCTCCTTTACCTGTTTTGCATATCTGCTTTTATTGCCCGCAGCCGCATAAAAAAGGGCCAGGCGGCAATGAGCTTCCACGTTTACGGGATCCAGCGAAAGAATGCTTTTAGCCATGCAAATCGCTTTTTCCCATTTGCCCTGCAGGAAATATATATCGGACAGGTGAATCCTGGGCCCGATAAGGCCCGGATAGCATTCAAGCGCCATGTCAAACGCCTTTTCCGCTTTTTCCATGTTTTCTTCCTGCAGCAGTTTTTCCCCTTTCCTCGACAGCCTGACGGCTTTTCGCCTGATGCTGCCCTTTACCCTTGATTCATCGTATATGCCGAGGCAGTACAGCAGGTCGTACACATCATACATCAGCGGCCCCTCGGGGGCAAAGTGAAGGTATTTTTCAAAATATTCCCGCGCCTTTTCCAGGTTACCCATTTCGAAAAAATTGCACCCTATTCCGAAATAACATTCGGTGAAACCCGGATCAATGTTCTTTATTATTTCCGTCATTAACTCGTTGGAGCTTTCAAGCCGGTCCATCTCGGAAAAAAGGCACGCGAGAGCGAATTTGTATTCCGCGTTGTACGGATCGAGCTCAACGGCCCGCATCAGGAAATGAAGCGCGCTTTCATTCCTGCCCGAGTCAAAAAGTTTCTTCCCTATCCTGTGATGTATCCGCGCATCTTTATAATACTTGTCAAAAGCTATTGTTGTCCTCTTCTTCAACATGTCACCGCCAAAAATATATTGATTTCGTACTAATCTATTATATTGTAACGACTTTGGAAACACAATACAACACCAAAATGTCGTATAAAACTGCTTCATGCGAAATTTTGAAAAATTTTTAATAAAATTTTACAAGAAAATATTTACATTGTATTGAAATTATTATAAAATATTACTGTAAAATTTAGCCGGGAGGACTTGCCCTATGTTTGACCGGATAGACTGGAATGCGGTACTGACAGTAGTGGGAAATACCGTATTGGTATCCATTCCCGAAGAAACATTCTTCGTTCTGTTCTGTCTGCTGCTTATAAACCAGTTTGATTTCCTGAACTACAAGTCCCCGAAGGGAAGGAAGTTCCAGAAATATGACATTTTACTGTTGTCAATACCTATTTTGACTGCTGCCATAGGTTCCAACATACTGCGTTTTTCCGGCCTAAACCTTATCCTGGTACCCGTGTTTTCGATGTTGATATGCTATGTTGCCATAGTTATAACCTACAGGCTTTACTACAACCTTCATGATATCTTCAAGTCCTTTATTTGTCTTCTCTTTGCCTTCATTATCCTGATGCTGATTGAAACGCTGTACATGCCTGCCATATTATACATGACAAATTCCACAATAAAGGATATCAACAGTTCGCTGCTGCTGAATTTCGTGTGCTCGCTCCCGGCCAAGGGAATCCAGCTGATTATTATCCTGTATTTGTTTTTCAAAAAGAGCTCCATTTTAAAAACCAATATTTTTGAAATCATTATGTCCAACAAAATCGTACGCGTGGTCACGCTGTGCCTGCTTTTATTCAACTTTGCATTAACCCTTGCGCTGACCAACCTGATAACCATCCGGAAAGTTTTGATATCATTGCCGATAAATACCCAGGTTTATATCATAGTCAGCATGATATTATTTCCCATGATAAATCTTACGGCCTACATTTCCTGCATATATTACAAGAGCAACAAGGAAGCCCAGGACCGGTACCTCGTATATCTTTACATTCAGGACTATCTCGATAACATTAAACGAATATCAAAATCCGATAAAACGGAAGTCTTGGAAAAAGCGGTTCTCGATATTGAAAGCTATACAAAGGATGCGTTGCTTAGCAAATAAGAAAGAATATCACCCCTGGGGGGCCTTAACCGGTGATATAGAAATAAACAAGGTCCCCAGGGGCGATATACAAGCCCACAAATCCACGCGAGGAGGTGTCCGTATGAAAAAATTACTGGCTGTACTCGGCGGTCTTATGACCGTAGTTGCCATCGTATCGGCATCCTCTGCATCCATGTTCCTGCTCCATCAGCCCAGAATGCCGAAAGCTCTTCGTTAAACTTTCAGTTTGAATTGTTTCATATCTTTATCGGTTTAAGGGTAAACCCGCTTACGTTATTGGGGTCAATGCCCTTATTTTTTATGAGCCTGTATAATCTCGCAAGTTTTAAAAACTCTTCTTCCGAGCATGCAATTTCATCAAGAAGGTCCGGATCGATATTTCTTTTTTTCAGTTTTTCAGCAAGGACAATATAGCCGGCGTTATCGGGGTCCCTGACAAACTCATTCAGATCGTCGCTGAGGTGCTCTATTTTCTGGACCTGGCGCGTAAGCACGTATTCCTCGCGGGCATTTTTCAAATCTTCCGCGTCGTTTTTCCTGAAAAAGAAATCCTTCTTAACCCCGGCATATTGCGCAAGGTACTTGATATGCTCCGAAGCGGGCAAAATTTCTCCCTTTGCAATAGCCTCGAGACATTCGGGAGTAAATATTTCCGAATAGGCTTTATTATTCAGCCTTTTTCCAATATCCTCGGACATCTCCCGGTAGCTCATTTCTCCCCTTATCAAATCTATGTTTTCCTTTATAAATCCGTAGACCGGAGTAGTCCTTTCTTCAACCCTGCCCGTCAGGTAATCAAGCGACACGCCGAAAAAATCCGCAATAGTAATCAGGACGTCTATGTCCGCTTCCCTGTAGTCATTTACATAGCCGCAGAAAGTAGTGACTTTCATACCTAGAAGTTCGGCCGCTTCCTTTTGCTGAAGCCCCGCTTCCCTGAGTAATCCGCGGAGTCTTTCACCGATCCTTGCCATGTTTACCCCCTGTTACTCTTTGGTTCCTATTATCAGGTACGCTTC
This sequence comes from Bacillota bacterium, assembly GCA_023623175.1. GTDB lineage: Bacteria > Bacillota > Clostridia > Acetivibrionales > JAMNXU01 > JAMNXU01. Next base: position 11,183 of record JAMNXU010000024.1, on the reverse strand, counting down.
TATTATAAATGTTAATGAGTATTATGACTACATTTACGCCGATAATTTATCATAAAAATTTTCGATTTGCAAATTGATTAAAATTTTGAATTTTTTTATTGACAATACGCGAAATGCGTTTTATAATTATTATGGAAAACATGGTAAAGTTTAGTCGCACTCTATTTGTATCATAATACATCTCCTTTTTTAATTAAATTTATATTATTTTCCGCCGGGTTACGTCCCGGCGGGTACCCTGTTTTTATAAACGCCAGCGCACTCTTTTGTTTGGGATAAGTTGGGATGAATAAAATTTTATAAAAACATTTTAAAAAGCAAGCGATTAAAAGCAGATTCAAAGTATACAAGGAGAGGATACGCTATGAAAGTTAACAGGGAGAAACTGTGCGAACTGATGCAGCAATACACCAACGGGAACTACAGCAGGTTTGCGAGGCAACTGGATGTGGATCCTTCCCACCTTCACCGTTTTCTGAAATCCGAGATCGGTGGCGGCAAGAAAATAGTGGGAGCAGTGATGAGATTCTGCAAGGAAAACGGGTTGAGCTTTGAAGATTACATACAGTTTTAATCACAACAGGTTGCAAAACTGAATGAATCTTGGCATAATGATCAAAGCAACTGCAAAAGCCGGACCATGTCCCTTTTGCAGTTGCTTTTTGCGTAGTTGCTTGATAGCTTATTTGCCGCAACCTTATTACCTTGTTGCTTTAATTGCAGCTTATTGCATTGCTGCTTTATTGCTTTGTTGCTTTATTGCGGCTTATTGCCTCGCTGTATTTGCATTTATTGCTTTGCTGCAGCTAGTTGCTTCGCTGCTTTATTACTTTGCTGCTTTATTGCAGCGTTGCCTTGCTGCTATATTATCTCGTCCTTTTACTCTTTTTTATTACTTGTTACTTTATTGCAGCTTTTTTCCCGTAAGGCGCTCATAAGCCTCAATATATTTCGCGCTTGTCTTATGTACTACTTCATCGGGCAGTTTCGGCGCCGGAGGCTGCTTGTCCCAGCCTATGGATTCAACATATTCCCTGAGATACTGCTTGTCAAAGCTTTTCTGCGGGCGGCCCGGAGCATATTCATCGGCAGCCCAGAACCTCGATGAATCGGGAGTAAACAGCTCATCGGCCACCACAAGCTTTCCGTCTAAAATTCCAAATTCAAACTTGGTGTCCGCGAGGATAAGTCCCTTGCTTTCTGCATGTTTTGAAGCTTTCAGGTACAGCGCAATGCTGACGTCCCGAAGTTGCGTGGCAAGCTCAGTACCAATGGTATCAGCCAGCTGGTCAAAGGTGATCAGCATGTCATGGCCTTCCTTTGCCTTCGTGGAAGGGGTGAATATCGGCTCGGGCAGCTTTTCGCACTGCTTTAGCCCTTCTGGCAGCTTTATGCCGCTTATCATGCCGGTTTTGAGGTATTCTTTAAGTCCCGAACCCTCAAGATACCCTCTTACTATGCATTCCACCTCGACCATTTTCACCTTATGTACCAGCATCGAGCGGCCCCGGAGCATGTCCGCATATCCAGCGACTTCACCGGGATACTTTGAAACATCGGTTGTTATCATATGATTCCCTATAATATCTGATGTGTAGTTAAACCAGAATTCTGAAATACTGTTAAGTACCCTTCCCTTGTTGGGAATCAGTTCCGAAAACACCACATCAAAGGCCGATATCCTGTCCGTTGCCACCATCAGAAGCTTGTCCCCGAGATCATAAACGTCCCTGACCTTGCCTTTTACAAACAGCGGCAGCCTGATAAAATCCGTATTGCCTAAAAGCATATGCGCACCTCCAGCAAAGATAACTCTTTAAATCTGATCGACTATCCTGCATATCATCTTGTTTTCTTTCATATTATACAGTTTTGTTCCGTCTTAATAAAGAATTTAAAGGAATAATAAAAAATTAAAATGTAAAATTATTTATTAGCTGAATTGCAAAAGCTTTTTTCAACAGGGCACGGTGCGCGGGTATTAATATTCTTTTTTGTTTTTTTAACAGGGCACATTGCTCGGATATAAAATATTGCTTTTTTGTTATTTACAAGAAGGCATGCCGATGGCAATATTAATTACAATAATAGATTAATATAAATTAGAACACTAACAGGTAATAAAAAAGACTGACCCTCAAACGCGGATCAGTCCCGTAAACCGGTATGTGTTAATTATGCTTATTTTATTTTAATTATGTTTTGTTTTATTTGTCCCAATTTATGTTTATTTTTTATTTGTTTATTTTTGTGTCTATTTATTTTTTACTGTTAATCTCCTTCATATATTCGCCAAGCTCATTGCCTGACGGCAATTCATAAGCTCCTATATCAATGTGCTTGTCTTCCGGCTTTTCTTTTGACTGCGGCCGTGGCTCGCCCGACTGATGCACAACATATTGCATGGTCAACGCGTGTTCTTCCGGAACATCGGGGTGCAGCTCCGTACCCCTGTCTACAACCGAAGCTCCGGGAAGCAGGCGATAGTCGCCGTTTTCCTCATCTACAAATTTGGGCGCCTTTTTATCTACAACAGAAGTATGGTCGTCATTTATTATCACCTGGAGATCGTCGGTGAAACAATAGACCCATCCGCTCTTGAACCAGTTGTGGCTCAGGTCAAGAACGCCTCCGCCGCCGCTTACGCATACTTCCAATGTATCACCGGGTCCGGTAACGTAGAAAATATTGTTTCTTGCATCCACGCGGACTCCGCTGCTTGAAAGCCTGAACAGCGTGGTGGCGTCGGTCCTCTTCGACACAATGGTATTGTTATAGAAATACAATGTACCCCTGTGGGTTTCGTAGTTCGTGCCTTCACCGCCAAAATGCACAATCTGCCTGTTTCCTACCGGCACGGATTCAACAAGGATATTGCCGTACACATAAGTCTTCTTGTAGCTCGGATGGGTATAAAAGGATTCTTTTGAGGAGTTTACAAGATCCAGCTGGCGGTTTCCGCTGTCTATCCAGTTATACCTGATAACCGTTCCCGCTGAGCGGTCTTTAAGGCTTGTTCCAACAGAACCGGCCTTAATCGGTCCAATGTAGTTATACTGGAAGGTAATGCCGAAACATTCGGTGTAGATGTTGTGCTCCTGGTCCCTGCCGACGTTGCCGTTGTCAAAGATATGATTTCTTTCAATCAAAACGTTACTGGTGGCGTTGGCGGCAAAAATTCCGTTGCCGTTATCGTGGATCCTGCAGTTCCTGATAGTTATGTTCTCGCCGGATTCGAGGAAAATTCCCGCTGCATTGTATGAATACGTAACAATATTGCCGTAACGATCCGTGAAGCTGTTCAAATAATTGGCTCCGGTAACCTCAAGATTTTCAATTACTATGTTTTTGGGCGTGGTAACGCTCGTGAAGTTTGCCCCTCCAACTTTTATCAGGCCTCTTACTTCATTCCAGAAATTCTGCCCCCTGGCCGTCACTGCCCCGTTTCCGTCAATTACCGGCAGCTGTCCCCCGGGCCCGGGTACGCCCCTGATGGTAATCGGCGCTTCTTCCGTGCCTTCCACGCAAAGGACAAACTTTTCCCTGTAAGGCTCGGGTCTCCAGTGAATCAGTACCGTATCCCCCGCCTTCAGGTCCAGCAGCGGCACATCGCCAATGTTTTCGTAGGGCTTGCCGATACCCACTTCATAAACAGTTCCTGTCGCACCGCCGGACGATTCATCCGCATAAGCAAGATTCCCGGCGCACATAACAATGGTCAGCAACAAGGCCAGCAGTTTCAAAGCTTTTTTCATGTGATCCACTCCTTTCAACGGTTAATCCTGGCAGCTGAATAACAGCTCAGACAGAACCAGCACTCCTCTTCCGGGAAATTTAAACTCCAGTCCTTATAATTTAATTTATTAATTATTTCATTATTAGTTATAATTAAATTTTATCCTGTGAATACCTTTATTTCCCAATATATTACCGGTCCTGCAAAATTAATGTGTACATGAAAGTCGGTAATTCTGAACATAAACAATTAAAATAAATAATCCTGTACTAAAATAACCTGGATCAATGATTCTGAATGAAAAGAATCAGGATCAATGGTTCTGAACGCAAAGATTAAAGAATGTAATAAAAATGTATAAATAAAAAAAAACGCCATGATAATGGCGTGAATGTTTATGTAAATCAACGCGCTCATATTAAATCCATGTCGTTTGAAAGATATTCAAAAACATGCTTTGTGCATCCTTCGGCGCCCCAGTTTTCACAACGGCTGCAGGATATGCCTTCCTGCGCGGCGCTCATTCTCGCAGCCGTTTTTCGCGATTTGAAATGGCGGCAGAAATGGGCCACGGACATGTTCCACGGGTCTGCATTATAATTCATCACGGATTCAACCTCCATAACCGCTGCATTGTATGGCGCGTTCTTATTATTATTTGTCTTTGTCAAAATTATTCGCAAAAAGTACAGTCAGTCTATTTTTCTGAGCTTTGCGAAAGCGGCCATGAGCCTTTTCATGCCGAAGTTATCGAACTCTATTTCGAGCTTGTAATCGTCCTTTTCCTTTTCAATGGATATAATCGTTCCCTTTCCGAACTTTTTATGTTCGACCCTGTCTCCTTCGGTAAAATCTATTGAAACCGGCCCCGAATTCTTCAGTCCCGCGGCAGTTTTCATTAAGTCCCCGGCAAACATCAGCCCCTCGGGCAGATCCTTTGAGCGAAGCCTTTTTTTCAGATCTGAAAAGCCTTCATAAGAATTGCTGCTGCCGTAAGCTGAATCCACGTTCCGGTAAAACCAGGAGGACGATGAGCTTCTGCCCGAGAAAGCATTGCCCGAATACTCGAGCAGTTCTTCCGGTATCTCTTCCACAAACCTTGAGACCGTATTATAGGTTGTATTGCCATAGAGCGTCCTGCAATAGGCATATGTAAGGTAAAGAAGTTCCTTAGCCCTGGTTATGCCCACGTAGCATAGCCGTCGTTCCTCTTCCAGCTCGCTCTCGCTCGTCATAGCACGATATCCGGGGAATATGCCCTCTTCCATTCCTGCAATAAACACAACGGGAAATTCCAGTCCCTTGGCGCTGTGAAGCGTCATCAGCACGACGCTGTCGGCTCCCTCTTCATAATTGTCCACGTCTGTCACGAGGGAAACGTGAGCCAGGAATTCCTCGAGCGAAGTCTCGCCGCTTTGAATCTCGAACTCCATTGCTGCCGATACAAGTTCCTTTATGTTCTCTATCCTGCTTTCCGCATCCGGCGTTTGCTCCTCCTGCAATTCCCCGATTATGCCCGTCCGCTCAATGACTTCCCTGATCAGGTCTGAAACCCGGCATTGCTCGCTCAGCGCCCGGAGCTCGGCAATCAGCGATACAAAATTTTCAAGCCTTGCCGCGGACCTCTGAAGCTGGGGATATTCTGATGCAGCTGAAATAATGCTGAATATGCTTGCGCCCTCGGCAGCCGCAGCCCTCTCGGCTGTATCAACGGTGGCGTTCCCGATTCCGCGTTTGGGCACATTGATTATCCTCTTTAAGCTGATATCATCGGACGGATTTTGAATGACCCTCAGGTAAGCCATTATGTCTTTTATTTCCTTGCGGTCATAAAACCTCAGGCCCCCGAATATCCTGTAGGGAATGCCGCTTTCCATGAGCATTTCCTCCAAAACGCGGGACTGGGCATTAGTCCTGTAAAGAACGGCAATATCCCTGAAGCGGCGCCCTTCATTCACAAGCTTTTGAATCTCGCGGGCAATGAAATAACCTTCTTCCCTTTCATTGCCACCCTGGTACGTCCTTATGGGCGCCCCTGTGCAATTGTCCGTCCAAAGCGTTTTCGCCTTTCTTCCCGCATTATTCCTTATAACCGCGTTTGCGGCATTGAGTATGGTTTTGGTCGAACGGTAGTTTTGCTCAAGTTTAATTACCCGGCAGTCTTCGAATTCTTTCTCAAAGTCCAGTATATTCCTGATATTCGCCCCTCTCCACCCGTAAATGGACTGGTCGTCGTCGCCGACAACGCACAGGTTCCTCCAACCCTGCGCCAGCAGGCTTATAAGCTGGTATTGGGCCGTGTTGGTGTCCTGGTACTCGTCAACAAGAATATACCTGAACTTTCGCTGGTAATATTCAAGCACCGGTGGATTGTCAAGGAACAGTCTTATCGTCTGCATGATAATATCGTCGAAATCCAGTGCGTTATTGCGCATGAGCTTTTTCTGGTACAACTCGTATATTTGGGCAATCTTTCCGAGCCTGAAATCCGACGCATTCATCCTTGCAAAGGCTCCAGGTTCAATCAGCTCGTCCTTTGCCCGCCCGATGGTTTCAAGCACCGATTTCGGAGGGAAATTTTTCTCGTTGAGATTAAGTTCCTTGAGGCAGTCTTTTATCAAGGTCTGCTGGTCGGTAGTATCATATATTACAAAGTTCCTGTCATAACCGATTTTATCAATATCCCTTCTCAGGATCCTGATGCAGGCTGAATGGAACGTGCTGATCCATATTCCGTCGCTGCTTTCTCCGAGCAGTTTTTCTATTCTCTCCTTCATTTCTCTCGCAGCCTTGTTGGTGAAGGTTATTGCCAGTATGCTTGAAGGATGCACGCCCCTGTTATTAATAAGGTAAGCGACCCTGTGGGTCAGGACCCTGGTCTTTCCCGAACCAGCTCCCGCGAGTATCAGCAGCGGACCTTCGCCGTGCAGAACCGCTTCCCTTTGTTTTTCATTCAGACCCTGTAGCAAATCCATTGTGTCGAATCTCTCCTATCTTTTGTTTTCAGCCGCCGTGACAGTGAGCTTCCAGGTCGCCTTGGCAACCGGACGCCTCAGCCTTAACAGTATTCGGTGCAAGCTGTTGCCCCAGTTTCTTTGAAGCCGGCTGTCATCGAGCACTATTTCTTCAACCGACGCGTCAAAAAGGTTATTGTCATAGGTAATATTAATACCGTCTCCTTCAGCATCCGCCACCAGTATGGCGCCATCGGATACCATGGGCCTGAACAGTGTCATCAGTGTCAGGCATATATCGGAAGTTTCCCTTTCCAGCTCCAGGTCATCACTGATTTCCACGGCAGCTTTCCCGGCCCTGTCAAGTTTCACGGAGCGAATCCAGGATATTATGCCCGCTTCAGAAGGATAGGCCCGCGAAATGTCCATTGACATTACGGAAATTCCGTCTTCCGCCCTGTAACGCACATCTTCAGCGCGGTACTCAAACCCGTCGCGCTGCTGCACGCCGTTGACCATGGGCACATTGTGATAGGCTGACTGCATCGTCCAGATTTCATAGCGCCTGTCGCTGAAAGTTTTCGCAGTGTACTCTTCGACTCCGACGTCAATTATCATGGGTTTTCCATTGTAATACACGATAAAGTGGCCCACATCGTTGTGATTGTGGCTTTCGTTGTTATTCCCTCCCTTGGCGGCGACAAAAAGTCCCCTGTCGCAATTCTGTCTTTCCCTTGCCACCATAACCTGAATTCCGTCCAGGTAAACGTCCCTGATATATTCCGTCGGACATTCTCCGCTATTCAGCCACTCTTCATCAAATACGGCGTATAGTTGCCTCAGAAGCGTATTTTTCATCAGCCCCCGTACCTTGCTCTCAACATCGGGGCAGAGGCTCAGCGCAAACCTTGACAAAGAGTTGTCCCCTGTACGCTTTCCATACCTGAATAAAAGCTCCTCGGGCAGCGTAATGATTGCGTCGCCGTCGGCGAAATTTACAAAATACCTGCCGCTGATATGCATGCGTTGCACATAGCGTCCAATTTCTCCTATCAATTTCCGGTCATAAACGTTTATTCTTCCGTCCGAGGCTGCATAAAGCAGTTCGAGGCAGTCAAACAGCGAACCTCCCGCCATTTTCCAGTATTGGGGACCTTCGTCACAACCTCCGTCAGACGGGTATCCGTCGATGAACCGGTCCAGAATCTCCATGGATTTTTTTATTCCGTTTTCAAGCCTGCTTCTGTCCTTTTCCATAAAAAGCAGCGAAATTATGCAGTTCGATGTGCACCACGGTGTCCAGTTGTTCAGTCTTCTCCTGTCACCCAGTCCCATCCACCAGAAATCATACCGGTTAAGAAAAGGCTCTATAATTCGCTGTTTAATCTCATACTCCACGCGCCCGGTAACCATCGGGGTAATTTCATCCAGGGCTTCTTTTAAAAGACTGTGAACCAGTGCAAGATCAGCAGATGTCTGTGCAGAAAAAAGATCTATTATCGGGCTTGTCACATCCGGCAGCGAATCCACGTACTCCTTGTTCCTGTAATAGTTGTGAGCCGGGAGAGTCCATGAGGATTCCTCGCAAATGCACCAAATACCGTTTATTATATCATCCATAAATCTTCCCAAACCTTCGGCGCATTCGGCCAATACCAATGCTGACAGGGCATTGCGCCTTTTGAAATATGCTTCTTCAAAAATGCTCCTGTTCCCGCTTTTGGCAAACTCCATGTACATTTCTGCCGTTAAATCCGGCCATTTATAATCGAGGTACTGTTCTCCCCTTTTAATCAGCGATTCTTTCAGAAGCGCGGGCAGTTTATCCCATTCGCCGCGTTCTTTTACGCCCGGGAAAAGCCTGAGCTCTTTTTCAGGCAGAAGCTGCGCCATTGTCAGCCCTGGTTTAAGAATTTCTGACAGCATGATATTCTCCCCCTCTTTAAATTTCGTAAATTTTGACCATCGAGGTCCGATCCGGCACCCAAAAAGCGCGTCTCATATATAATTAAAATACCATAGCCTTCGCGGCTATGGTATTTATTATACAATTATTTTTTATCTAAGTCATTTCATATTGCATGGCATTATATCATATCAATAATCATCATTTTCATAATTCATGCCATTTTCATGCTGCCAGGAAGTCTAAAGCTCCGGCTCGATAAGACCGTAATCCCCTGCCCTGCGCCTGTAAACCACATTTACTTCACCGGTAGCAGAATTTTTAAATACAAAGAACGAGTGCCCCAAAAGGTTCATCTGCAATATCGCTTCTTCGACAGTCATCGGTTTTACGGCAAACTTCTTTGAACGAACAACCCTGAATTCATCTTCTTCACGGACCTCTTGACCGTCGGTAAAGTTTTCTGGAAGAAATGCCCCTTCACGAAGTCTTTTTTCAAGCCTGCTCTTATTCTTCCTTATCTGGCTTTCGAGCCTTTCGACGGCCTTGTCAATAGCCGAATACATGTCGTCATTTTCTACTTCGGCTCTCATCACACCTCCATCAAAATAGATTGTTACTTCGAGGATATGCCTGTTCTTTGAGACACTCATGGTTACCTGGGCTTCCGTATTGGGCTTAAAGAATTTCTCCAGCTTGCCCAACTTTTTGATGGCCCGTTCCTTCAAGGCTTCCGTTACTTCGATGTTCTTGCCGCTCACGATGAATTTCATAGTAGGCAGCTCCTTTCTGAAATGAATTTGCTGATTGGCACAGCAGGTTCACCAAACTGCATTCGCAGCATCCAACATTTGCTGTTGTCTATATTTTACCCTTATGCCGGCAATATAAACACAGCCTGCCGAAATGGCGGGATTTTTTCCTCCATCCTGCAGTATCAGAAGAAGCGCCTCTTTGATATTAAATATATTCAACATCGGCTTGTATAAATCCTTCATTTATAATCATTAAATCCGGTTAATCAAATTGGATAAAAAGTAAAAATGTTATTTTATGTAGAGAAAAGCTGAATTACTTTTCTGACGGTAAAATACATATCCGACAGCTGAAAGTCCTTTCTGGCAAATCCGGGAACATATCAGCCGAAGAAACTCTGTTCCGGCAAGTCAAAAATATATCAGTAACCACAACTCTTTCACGGCAAAGCCAAAACATATCGGCAGTTGAAATGCTTTTCGGAAAAAGCCAGGAATTTATCAAGCATATAAATAAATTAATGGATTTTCGGAAAAAAACATGTCAGCGACATTAAACATATTTCCGGTAAAACCTGAGGATAAGTAATTAGCAATCAACAGAATAAATTAATCCGAACAATACTTTATACCCAACCCAAATATTGGATTGCCCTTAAACCCTCCCGGCAAGCCTGTTGCGGACAATCCACAAATACCCCACAAAACAGGTGTTTTGTGGGTATATTTCTGTTGATAATGTGAATAACTATGTGAATAACCCGTATATAAGTCTTTCAGGATGTGGATAATTTCTTCCTAAAGATCCAGGACGAGTTCAATGGGACAATGGTCCGAACCCATGATTGAATCATGGATTTCCGCTTTTACAATAAGGTCCCTGAGCCCCTCTGAAACGCAGAAATAGTCTATACGCCATCCAATATTTTTCGCACGCGCGTTGAACATGTATGACCACCACGTATACGCGTTCTTACGGTCAGGATAGAGATAACGGAACGTGTCTATGAATCCTGAATCCAGAAGCTGTCCGAACTTTTCTCTTTCTTCGTCGGTAAAGCCTGCGTTTTTCCTGTTTGATTCCGGATTTTTAAGGTCTATTTCCCTGTGAGCAACGTTGAAATCGCCGCATACCACGACTTCCTTGGCCTCTTTAAGCTTTCCGAGATAAGAGCGCAGCTCATCCTCCCATTTCATCCTGAAATCCAGTCTTGTAATTCCCCTTCTTGAATTCGGAGAGTATAAATTGACCAGGTAGAACCTGTCAAATTCCAGGGTTATCATGCGCCCTTCTTCATCAAATTCTTCAATTCCTATACCATAGCATACCGCGGCAGGTTTTAACCTGGAAAAAACCGAAACTCCCGAATAGCCTTTTTTAACTGCGCAATTCCAATAGGCATCGTAACCTTCCGGCCTGAAATCAATCTGATCCGGTTGCAGCTTTGTCTCCTGGATACAGAAAATATCGGCGCCAATATTCATGAAATAATCCAGGAAACCTTTATTCATGCAGGATCTCAAACCATTGACATTCCATGAAATGAATTTTATCATTTTGCCGCTCCTTAACTGTTTCGACAGTATACTCTTTAAAAACATGATACCAATCTAACCGGTCATGTCAACATAATAAATCCAAAAACATAGAAAACCTCTTACGGTGATAGCCACCGTAAGAGGTTTGATAAGGTCCTAATTCAAATTATTTCTCAAAGGAAGCCCAGAGCTGATCTATGCTGTTCTGTGCCTTCGATGCCCTTTCGCTCAGCCACTGTTCAACGGTCTTGCCGGCTGTGCCCTGGAGCACATTCTCAATGTTGTCTGTTCCG
>JAMNXU010000004.1 GCA_023623175.1 Bacillota bacterium | reverse complement strand
TAATGAGTATTCATACGCAGGGTATAACCTACGGGAGGAAATATCGAAACCACCTACACATACGAATTATACAGGCTTACGAGGGATTAAAACTGCGTCCGTTTAGCATATTTTATACATTCTTATATGCTTTTTTACACAACAAAAAACCGCCAAAGGGAATGAACCCCCTGACGGTTGGCGATTGCCATAAGCAAACTTTGTAATTGTAAACAAACTCGTGTGTAAATGGACACAAAATCCTTAACGCTTCGAGAACTGAGGTGCTCTTCTTGCCTTTTTGAGACCGTATTTCTTTCTTTCCTTCATCCTCGGGTCTCTCGTGAGGAAACCGGCTTTCTTGAGCGTAGGCTTGAGTTCCTCGTCGGCCTTGACCAAAGCCCTGGCGATTCCATGGCGAATGGCGCCTGCCTGTCCCGTGAAACCTCCACCCTTCACGTTGCAAATAATGTCGAATTTTCCTTCAGTTCCTGTAAGTACAAGTGGCTGTTTAACAATAACCTTTAAGGTTTCAAGTCCGAAATAATCATCAATGCTTCTATCATTAATCAGGATTTTTCCGTCCCCGGGAACAAGCCTGACCCTTGCAACCGATTTCTTTCTTCTTCCGACTCCAAGATACTGTAATTTAGCCATTTTTCGTTCCTCCCCTCAACTTAAATATCAAGTTCCAGTTTTTCAGGTTTCTGAGCCTGATGCTTATGCTCCGGTCCCTTATAAACCTTGAGTTTTCTGAACATGGCACGTCCAAGGCTGTTCTTGGGGAGCATTCCTTTAACGGCAAGCTCTATAACTTTTTCGGGCCTTCTCTGAAGAAGGTGCCTGTATTTGATTTCCTTGAGTCCTCCCGGCCAGCCGGTGTGATACCTGTGAACCTTCTGATCCATTTTTTTGCCGGTCAGCACAACTTTTTCAGCGTTGACAACTATGACAAAATCACCTGTATCTACATGGGGAGTAAATGTTGGCTTATGCTTACCCCTGAGGATTTTAGCCACTTCGCTTGCCAACCTGCCCAGCGTTTTTCCTTCAGCATCGATAACATACCATTTCCTTTCAACTTCTTGGGCTTTTGCCATGAAAGTTTTCATTAAATTTCAATCCTCCTTGTGTGACTGATTCGCTGTATAATCTTCATATATCTTCAGTTCTGAGAGAACCGGGTTTTCGACACTTAACTATTTTAATACGGCCTTTTCACTCTGTCAAGTATATTTTACCCTAATTCTAATTTATCTCCCATTTCCTTTTCTTTTTTATTTCTTATATTACAATTACTCGCTCATAATGCCGCGCCGTCCCATTTTTAATAAAACACCTCCACAAGGTACAGGCCGCAGGCCGGCGCCGTTCTTCCTGCATCCACCCTGTCGCCGTCTTCAAGCAGCAACCCGACGTCTTCGCAGGTCAGCCTTCCCATGCCCACTTCCACGAGCGTTCCGGCAATAATCCTGACCATGTTATACAAAAAACCGTCGCCGGAGACTGAGAGCTCAATGAGGCGGCTTTCCGGCGGAAGAATCAGACCCGCCTGTTCGCAAACCTCGTATTGCACGATTTTTATTCCGGTTATGGTTCTGACCGTGGAACGAACGCTGCTGCCCCTTTCACGGTAAAAAGCCCTGAAATCGTGCCTGCCCTCGAACAGCCGCGCGGCTTTCTCCATTTTATCAAAGTCGAGATCATACGGCACGTGCCAGGCCCTGTGTCGCAGGAGGGCCGACGGGTGCTTTGAGTTAAAGACCAGGTACTTGTACAGCTTGCCCTTTGACATATAACGCGAATGAAAATTATAATCGACTTCTTCGCTTTTCCTGATCCGTATATCTGGAGGAAGCATGGTATTCAGCGCAAACGAAAACTTCTCGCCGGGTATTTTTGATGATGTGTAAAAATTCGCCACCTGGCCCAGGGCATGCACTCCCACATCAGTCCTGCTGGCGCCCGTCAACCTGCACTCTTCGCCGGTCAGTTTCTTCAGCGCCGCTTCTATAACATCCTGGACAGCCCTGGCATTGGACTGGCTTTGCCACCCGTGATACGCCGTCCCGTCATATTCAATAACCAGCCTTATGTTTCTCATAACTTTCTCCTACCTCCGGGAAACAACTGGGACACGGGGACGGTTCTCCTGTCCCAAACTGGGACACGGGGACGGTTCTCCTGTCCCAAACTGGGACACGGGGACGGTTCCTGTGTCCCACACATCGTATAATGCACTGTTACCGGCCTGTTATCCCGGGAAAAAACGGGACAAGAGAACCGTCCCCGTGTCCCACCGTGTCCCACTGTCGTCCCATCTATGTTTCTGACCTGAAAATGGGGAGCCTGAAAACCAAGCCCCCCGTTATTTCTCTATGTCCCGGTTAGAATTTGTACATTCCTGTTCCAGTTATGCGTTCCTGCCGGTTCGTTGTCCCGAGCATGAAGTCAGACACTGCACGGACTGTCATCCCGGAAATAACCGGGACAAGAGAACCGTCCCCGTGTCCCGCGTGTCTTACGCGTCCCTGCCGAGCATTGCCGCTCCGACTATACCGGCATCATTGCCCATCTGGGCCACGCGAATATCCGGTTTTAACACGTCGGGGCTGTATACCGAGGCCGCCACTTTTTCCCTGAGAGGTTTCAGGAGATATTCCCCTTCCTTGCAGACGCCTCCTCCGATCACCACTACTTCAGGAGAGAAAATATTCATTATGTTGGTCAATCCTTCTGCAATATAGCCTATGTACTTTTCAACGACTTTCTTCCCTGTTTCATCGCCCTGCTTTGCCGCATCAAACGCGGTCTTGGCGTCTATCCTGGACATATCCCCGTCCACGAGCTTGTTTATGAGGGAATCGGGATTTTCTTTCGCAGCCTGTATTGTCTGCCTGATAAGCGCCGTGGCCGAAGCATAGGCCTCCCAGCAGCCCTTGCGGCCGCATGTGCACTGTTCCCCGTCAACCATAATTACCATATGTCCCAGTTCCGCTCCTGCCGACTTGAAACCGCTGTAAACCTTACCATCGATAATGATACCGCCGCCCACTCCTGTTCCAAGGGTAATGGCGATGGAGTACCTTGCTCCCTTTGCGGCTCCTGCTACGCTTTCAGCGAATGCCGCCACGTTGGCGTCATTATCGATAAAGACGGGAAGCGAAAAGTATTTCTGCATCTCAGCGCGCAGGGGAACATACCTGAAATTAAGATTGTTTGCAAATACAACAACGCCTTCGCTGCTGTCCATTACTCCGGGACAGCCAATGCCGATGCTTTTAATTTCCTTTATGTCCACGCCTGCGTCATTGATTATCTTCTGCACGAGCATGGCCATATCCTTTACAATAGCTTCGTAACTTCTTCCCTTCAGCGTCGGAACGCTGTCCTTCAAAACAATCCGGCCTTCCTCGTCAACGAGTCCCGCCGCAATATTGGTGCCGCCGAGGTCTATGCCTATGTAATACATATTCAAACCTCCGTCTTAAAAATATTTATTGTTTTTTAACCGCAAGTCGTTCGTTTAGCACGCCTTTCCCCTTAAGAATACTATAATCCCGGAAATAAAATCAATATAATTGATTCTGTCACAGGAAAAATTCCAGGTACAGCACGGCACCGACAAACACCGCTGTAATTGAACTTATGACCAGGTCCACGCCCGTCAGCTTAAGCTGTTTCATCCTGGTCCTGCCCTCGCTGCCCCTGTAGCAGCGCGCCTCCATCGCGGTGGCAAGCTCCTCGGCCCTTCTGAACGCGCTTACAAAAAGCGGCACCAAAACGGGTATGAAACTCTTTGCCTTCTGTATCAGGTTACCCGTGTCAAAATCGGCTCCCCTCGCCGACTGGGCCTTTATAATTTTATCCGTCTCTTCCATTAATGTAGGTATGAATCTCAGCGCAATGGTCATCATCATTGATATTTCATGCACGGGAATGCCGATTTTCTTGAGCGGCGCCATGAGTTTTTCGAGCCCGTCCGTCAGCGAAATGGGCGTAGATGTAAGCGTGAGCAGCGAAGCGCTCATGATAAGCAGCGACATTCTCAGCGCCAGCTTCACAGATATTTCCACGCCTTCCCTTGTTACTTTCACAAGTCCGAGATCGAGCCAAACATGTCCCTTTACAGTTAGAATATTGATTACGGCCGTGAACAGCACAATAAACATGACGGGCTTAAGACCCTTTAATGTAAACCGCAGGGGAATGTCGGAAATGACAACGACAAGCAGCATGAAAAGTGCAAAAAGGCCGAAGCCTGCGAAACTGTCTACCATGAACAGGATTGTCATTAAAAGAAATACAATAACTATTTTGGTCCTGGGATCAGCCCTGTGCAACAATGAATCCCCGGGTATATACTGTCCCAATGTAATATCCTTCAGCATCGCGCCCTCCAAACAGCCATGAACTTCAATGACCGCCGATATGTCTCAGAAGCTCTGCGCAGGCCTGCTCCACCGTCAGTACATTGTCATTTATCCATGGAAAACGGCTGTGCAGTTTCTTCATCAGGTAAGTTATCTGCGGCGCGGACAGCCCGATTTTTTCTATTCTTTCTACGTGCCTGAAAACTTCTTCGGGAGTGCCGTCCATTTCAATTGTGCCGTTATTCATTACCACCACTCTTCGCGCAAGACTCGCCACATCCTCCATGCTGTGGGATACAAGCACGACGGTAATGTTGTACTTTTCATGGAGACGGGCAATATGTCCCAGTATTTCTTCCTTTCCGGCGGGATCCAGACCCGCGGTGGGTTCATCCAGGACAAGAATTCCCGGTTTCATTACAATGACTCCGGCGATTGCCACTCTTCTCTTTTGTCCGCCGGATAATTCAAACGGTGATTTGTCAAGTATGTCCTCGCTGAGACCCACATTGCGGATGGCCTCCAGTATTCTCTCTTCCGCTTCCTTTCCTGTAATCCCGTTTTTCTGCAGGCCGAAATCAATGTCCCTGTAAACCGTTTCCTCAAACAGTTGGTGTTCGGGATATTGAAATACAATCCCGACCTGTTTTCTGAGTTCCTTGAGATTGCTTTGCCTGGTGTCTTTTCCGTTTACCAGGACCGTTCCTTCAGTGGGCTTGAGCAAACCGTTGAAAAGCTGGATCAGCGTGGATTTTCCTGATCCTGTATGTCCAATGACGGCGACAAACTCGCCGTCATTTATTTTCAGATTTATATCCTTCAGTGCGACCTTTTCAAAAGGACCCCCTTTGTCGTATACATATTTGAGGTTTCTTATTTCTATCGGCATCTTCCAATCCTCCGGTTCCTCTCACGGTCTCATTTCCGTGTCCGTTCCAGCACTTTGCACAGCATACGGAAAGCTTCGTCTACTTCCAGAACATCCTGCGGAAGCTTAACGCCGGCCTGGTTCAGCCGGTAAAACAACTCCGTAACCTGGGGAACAGCGAGCCCCAATTTCCTTATCGCTGTCACATTGGAAAACACTTCTTTCGGAGTCCCGTCAAGGACAATGCGCCCTGCATCTATTACAACAACCCTGTCTGCTTTTATGGCTTCATCCATGTGATGTGTAATATGGACGACCGTTATATGCTCTTCCCTGTTCAGTTTTTCAACCACGTTCATGACTTCCTTCCTTCCGGAAGGATCAAGCATCGAAGTGGCTTCGTCGAGTACTATGCACTCCGGCTTCATTGCAAGGATGCCTGCGATGGCAACCCGCTGCTTCTGTCCGCCGGACAGCAGATGGGGAGCGCTTTTTGCATATTCATAAATATTAACGCTTTTCAGGGCATTATCAACCCTGCGGCGTATTTCTTCCGGGGGAATTCCGAGGTTCTCCGGCCCAAATGCCACGTCCTCCTCCACTACCGTGCCGACAATCTGGTTGTCTGGATTCTGAAACACCATCCCTACAGTCTTCCTTATTTCCCACAGGTATTCGGGGTTTTTCGTATCCATTGCCTTTATTTCCACTATTCCCTTAAAAGGCAGCAGCAAGGCATTGAGCAGCTTTGCCAGGGTTGATTTTCCCGAGCCGTTTCTGCCGAGTATGACTACAAACTGCCCCTTTTCGATGGTAAGCGAAGTAGGGTGCAATGCCTTTATAGGAAGCCCTTCCGAATCGTTTGGCTCATACTGGTATTCCGCATCGATTGTCCGTATCATGATTTCGCTCATCTGTCCGGCCCCCGAATAGCACAGCAGCAATACAAAACAAGGGATAAGGTAAAGCCTGTTACCAAACCCCTTGCCGATGCACTGTTTATTTCAAAATTCATTTCACACTATATCAGTTCAAGAACTACCATCTCGGCCGCGTCGCCTCTTCTCGGGCCGATCTTGTACATCCTTGAGTATCCGCCCTTCTTGTCCTTATATTTAGGAGCAATTTCATCAAAAAGCTTGTCTGCAAGATTTATCCTGTTGCCGTTCTCATCCCTGACCCTGTAAAGCCAGGTCATGGCTATTTTCCTGGCATGGAGCCTGGAAGGATTGTCAACCCTGACCATGTCGGTCTTTTCTTCTCTCTCGACAACTTCATATTTTTTCCCGTTCTTGGATGTAACGGTTTTGGTTATTTTCCTTCCCTTGCTGTCCAGCTTAGCTGAACTGATTTTAACCTGTTTAGACGTGAAATTGTCAGCTTCCCTGACAGCCAGAGTAATCAGCTTTTCTGCAATACTCCTGACTTCCTTTGCCCTTGCCTCGGTGGTTTCTATTCTGCCATTTGCAAACAAAGCCGTCACAAGCCCCTTGAGCATTGCCATCCTTTGGTCAGTGGGGCGTCCCAGTTTCCTGTGTCCTGGCATGTCATTTCCCTCCCTTTGATTCATTGTCAATAGTCACTTATGGTTACTGTTTACTGTTAATCAACTTAATTTATACGCATGAACTCAGTCTTCGCTGGGAGCCAGTGATAGGCCAAGCGCACTCAGTTTCTGCACAACTTCCTCAAGCGATTTCTTGCCCAGGTTCCTTACCTTCATCATGTCGGCTTCGGTCCTGCTGATAAGATCCTCCACGGTGTTTATGCCCGCTCTCTTCAGGCAGTTGTAGGATCTTACCGAAAGGTCCAGTTCCTCGATCGTCATTTCGAGAACTTTCTCTTTCTTCGTCTCTTCCTTCTCGACCATTATCTCGGTATTCTTCGCCTGGTCTGAAAGGTCTATGAACAGGTTCAGGTGTTCACTCAATATCTTGGCACCAAGGCTTATGGATTCATCGGGAGCTATGGTTCCGTTCGTCCAAACCTCGAGAGTAAGCTTGTCGTACTCGGTGCTCTGTCCTACACGGGCGTTCTCAACCGTATAGTTGACCTTCCTGACCGGAGTATAAATCGAATCAACAGGAATAATACCGATGGGCTGACCCGGCTGCTTGTTCTTTTCTGCGGGAACATAACCGCGTCCCTTGTTGATGGTCATTTCCATGTAAAACCTGTGATCGCCGTTCAGCGTCGCTATCAGAAGATCCGGGTTGAGTATCTCAACATCGGCGTCGCAATTAATGTCCGCCGCTCTCACGGGACCTTCCCCGTTGGCATCGATGTATACGATCTTCGGTCCGTCGCCGTTCATTTTGAATGCAAGATTCTTCACGTTGAGTATAATCTCCGTCAGGTCTTCCACTACGCCTGGAACAACTGAAAACTCATGCAGCACGCCGTCAACCTTGACAGACGTTACCGCGACACCCGGCAGCGATGACAGGAGTATTCTTCTCAACGCGTTGCCAAGAGTAATCCCGTAACCTCTTTCGAGAGGTTCTACGACAAACTTCCCGTAAGTCTTGTCGTTTTTATCGGATACACATTCAATCCTCGGCTTTTCTATCTCTATCACTTCAAACCCTCCTTGCCTGCATTAATATTTTGAGGGCAACTGATTCATTCTACATTCAACACTGTCGTCTTATTACCCGGTCAGCCAATAGGATTTTCAGTTGCTGATCCATGAAATTAATTTAAATTTATATAAAGCTCACACCATTACTTGGAGTACAACTCGACAATAAGGTGCTCGCTTATAGGCAGATCGATATCTTCCCTTGCGGGCAGCGTCAGTACTTTTCCTGTAAAGTTTTCAGGATCGTACTCGAGCCACTTGGGTACCAGTTTTCCGCCGGTTATCTCGCTTATTGCCTTGAACTTTGGAGATGTCCTGCTTTTTTCTCTCAGCGAGATAACATCCCCGGGTTTTACGAGATAAGACGGGATATTGACTTTCTTGCCGTTAACGGTGAAATGGCCGTGCCTTACCAGCTGCCTTGCTTCCGGCCTGGATGTGGCGAGTCCCAGCCTGTAAACCACGTTGTCCAGCCTGCTTTCAAGAATCTGGAGCAGGTTTTCACCGGTTATACCCTTTCTTTTTGATGCCATTTCAAAATATTTTCTAAACTGGCTCTCAAGAACGCCATAGAATCTTCTTGCCTTTTGCTTCTCACGCAGCTGTATGCCGTACTCGGACAATTTCTTCCTGTTTTGCCCGTGCTGTCCGGGAGCATACGACCTTCTTGCCACCGCGCATTTATTTGTATAGCATCTTTCCCCCTTGAGGAACAGCTTCTGACCTTCACGACGGCACAGCCTGCATGTAGCCTCGGTATACCTTGCCATCTGTTTTACACCTCCAATTATTGTAAACGTTTGAACCGCATTCTATACCCTTCTTCTCTTGGGTGGTCTGCAACCGTTATGGGGAATGGGAGTTACGTCTTTTATAAGGCTGACTTCCAGACCTGCCGCCTGCAAAGCTCTAATAGCAGCCTCACGGCCGGCGCCCGGTCCTTTTACGTAAACTTCGACGGTTTTCAGTCCATGTTCCATTGCGGCTTTTGCCGCAGCCTCGGCAGCCATCTGGGCGGCAAAGGGAGTGCTTTTTCTTGAACCCCTGAAGCCCAGCGCTCCTGCGCTTGCCCATGAAATAGCATTACCTGCGGTATCGGTCAGCGTAACTATGGTATTATTAAATGATGAACGAATATGCGCCTGCCCACGTTCGATATTTTTGCGTTCTTTTCTTCTTCTCGTTGTCTTTCTTGCAGCAGCTCTCGCCATTTAATCCCTAACCTCCCTTACTTCTTTCTGGTGCCAATGGTTTTAGCCGGGCCTTTTCTGGTCCTTGCATTGGTTCTCGTCCTTTGTCCCCTGACGGGCAAACCAAGCCTGTGCCTTCTGCCCCTGTAGCAGCCTATTTCGATAAGGCGTTTGATGTTCATTGCCACTTCTCTTCTCAAATCGCCTTCGACCTTGTATTCCTTATCAATAATTTCTCTCAGCTTGCTGATCTCGTCGTCGGTCAGATCCCTAACTCTTGTATCAGGATTGATTCCGGTTTTTTTCAATATTTCGATCGACTTGCTTCTGCCTATGCCATAAATATAAGTGAGTCCAATTTCCACCCTTTTTTCCCTGGGCAAATCTACACCGGCAATACGCGCCATCTTGAATGAACACCTCCACTGATTGATTGACAATTGATAATTGACAATTGACAATTCACTCAAAATAACTTTTTATGATTTAATTTTATAATTTATTTAAACATCAAAGGACATGATAAACCCTTAGGTTTTATCATGCAGCCGCATCCTCGATGTTGTTTACAGCAATATTACGACAATCGACTCCGGTTTTATCCTGGGCATTATTATCCATTGTCAATTGTCAATTGTCAAATATTTATCCCTGCTTCTGCTTATGCTTGGGATTTTCGCAAATAACCCTTATTCTGCCTTTTCTTCTGATTATCTTGCACTTTTCGCATATTACTTTTACTGATGGCCTAACCTTCATTGAAAACCCTCCTTAGCGTAAATAGCCTGTTCTAATAGCCTGTTCTTCAGAATTACTTCGCTCTCCAGATTATTCTGCCCCTTGTCAAATCGTAGGGAGAAAGTTCCAGAGTAACCTTGTCCCCGGGCAGTATCCTGATAAAATTCATTCTCAACTTTCCGGAAATATGGGCCAATACCTTGTGTCCGTTGGCCAGCTCCACCTGAAACATAGCGTTGGGCAGTGATTCTACAACTGTACCTTCAACTTCAATGACATCTTCCTTGGACAAACTCAAAACCTCCTCCTGCACTAGGATTCTGAATTATTCTCTTTGAGGGCCGACAGGGCTTTTCTTATCTCGGAGTTCGACACTCTGACCCCCGTTTTGAGTTTGTTGCCGATGTCCTCCAAAACAATCCCGGTCGGCTCCATATGTTTTATCTTCTTCTTCTTTGGTTTCTCCACTTTTCTGAGGTCGCCGTCAGCCAGTTCAACATAAGCTTCATCCACTATCCGTACAACTATAAAATCCCTTCCCTTGTCTCTTCCTGCCTTGGATTTAACAACCTGACCCAGGCTCAGATTCACCAGACTCACCTCGCAGAAATCGTACGTGTCAGGCGGTCCATCAGTTGAGTTCTGTCAATATAATCGGTTCTGAATCCGTTATTGCTATCGTATGCTCATAATGCGCTGAAAGGCTTCCGTCCGCCGTTACGACGGTCCACCTGTTTCCAAGCAGCTTGACTGCATACCCGCCTTCATTGACCATTGGTTCTATCGCCAGCGTCATCCCAGGCTGCAGTCTCGGTCCAGGTCTGCCTGTGCGAAAATTGGGAACCTGCGGGGATTCATGCATCTCGGTTCCGATACCGTGGCCTACATAATCCCGCACAACAGAAAAGCCATGTCTCTCGACATAATCCTGAATTGCTCCGGAAATGTCAACTATCCTGTTCCCAGCCAGCGCATGTTTCAAACCTTCAAAAAAGCTTTCCCTGGTAACCTGTATCAAACGGGCGGCCTTCTCGGATATTTTACCAACTCCATAGGTATTTGCAGAATCAGTGTGATAACCTTCATAGAACACGCCAATATCAATACTTATAATATCTCCATCTTTTAACACTCTTAAACCCGGTATGCCGTGCACGACTTCGTTATTAACCGACGCGCATATGCTCGCGGGATAATCAACCGCCCCGGGCAGTCCCTTCACTCCCTTGAACGAAGGTATGGCGCCCTTGCTGCGTATATAACTTTCTGCTATCCGGTCAAGCTCCAGCGTCGTGATTCCGGGTTTAATAGACTCTGCAATAATCCTGTGAGTATTTGCAAGTATTTCTCCCGATCTTCGCATTCGCTCGATTTCGGATTTTGATTTCAGCGTTATCATCTATTTCACACCCAAAGCCTGTAATACAGCCGCTGATGTATCCTCGACCCTTTCCCGTCCTACAACGGTTACAAGCTTGCCTTTTTTCTCATAATATCTTATTAAAGGTTCGGTTTGCTCGTGATAAGCGTTCAGTCTCTTCAAAACCGTTTCTTCACGGTCGTCGTCCCTCTGAACCGTTTTATTTCCGCAAACATCGCAAACGCCTTCAGTTTTCGTCGGTTTGTACAATATATGATAACTGGCTCCACAGTGAGGACATACCCTTCTGCCTGACAGTCTGCGGATTATCTCTTCATCGGGAACATGCAGGTTCAAAACGCAGTCCAGTTCTTTTCCCAGCTCACCCAGTGCCTCTTCAAGGTAATCAGCCTGCGGTATCGTTCTCGGAAAACCGTCGAGAATAAATCCCCTGCAGCAGTCATCCTGCGCGATCCTGTTTTTCACAATTTCAATCGTCAGCTCGTCGGGAACCAGCTTGCCTTCGTCAATATACTGCTTTGCTTTCAGGCCAAGCTCCGTCCCGCTTCTTATATGGCTCCTGAAAATATCCCCCGTTGATATATGGGGAATATCCAGTTTTTCCGAAATAACCACAGCCTGTGTCCCCTTGCCAGCTCCGGGCGCTCCAAGTAAAACCAGTCTCATAACGTCCTCCTGTTTCAGCCCACGGGCTTGCTAATCCAAGAATCCCTTGTAGTGCCTCATGAGCATCATAGATTCAACTTCTCTTACCGTGTCAATCGCAACACCAACAAGAATCAGCAGGCTTGTGCCTCCGAAGAACAGCCCGTAAACTCCCGTCAGGTTTCCGATAATTGAGGGAAGAACGGTTACCAGTGCGAGGAAAAGTCCTCCGAACCAGGTAATCCTGTTCAATATCTTCGCTATATAATCGGAAGTGGGTTTTCCGGGTCTGATTCCGGGTATGAATCCCCCGTTCTTCTTCAGGTTGTTGGCCAGTTCAATGGGGTTGAACTGGATAAAGGTGTAGAAGAACGTAAAGCCCATGATGAGTAGTGCGTAAACAACCGAATAGCTGATTTTGCTCGGCCATTCCTTGAAGAAATTCACTATTCCGCTTGTTGAATCAGGGTTGATAAAACCTATAATGGTGGAAGGAAACATCATTATGGACATTGCAAAGATTATCGGCATAACGCCTGCCCAGTTAACCTTGATCGGTATGTGGGTGCTCTGCCCACCGTACATTTTCCTTCCGACAACCCTCTTCGCATACTGGACCGGAATGCGTCTTTCAGACTCGCTGACCCAAATGACTGCTGCTACGACTGCTACGAAAGCGAGCAAAATCAACAATACAATCAATGTTGCGATTATCTTGTTGGTTCCGAAAGTTCCCACTTTCCAGTTGGCGTAAATCGTCTGAGCGGCTGCCGGCGCCTGGGAAACAATACCGGTAAAAATTATGAGCGAAATTCCGTTACCGATACCGTGCTCAGTAATCTTTTCGCCGAGCCACATAAGGAAGGCCGTACCGGCAGTGAATGTCAGCGTTATTGTGACAAAACTTACTATGGTCAGTCCTCCGACAATAGCCGACTGCATTCCCCAGGTCAGTGCCGCTGCCTGCAGGAATCCCAGTATTACCGCTCCGTAACGAACATACTGTCCGAGTATCTTGCGCCCTTCTTCGCCTTCCTTGGCAAGCGCTTCAAGCCTGGGAATAGCTACTGTCAACAGTTGCATGATAATAGACGAGTTGATGTATGGCGTAATGCTCATGGCGAATATTGTTGCGTCCCTTAATGCTCCACCTGTGACAATATTTACAAATCCGAAAAGGGATCCGCCTTGCGCAAACATCTTTGCGAATTCCTCAGCATTCAGCCCCGGAACGGGTATATGCGCTCCGATTCTGTAAACCAAAAGCAAGGCAATGGTTACAAGGAGCTTTTTACGCAAATCAGGGATTTTCCAGGCATTTCTCAACACCTCAAGCATTCCGCCCATACTAAATCACCTCGACCTTTCCTCCTGCGGCTTCAATCTTCTCCTTTGCCGCCTTAGTGAATCTTGCAGCCTGTACTGTCAGGCTTTTGGTCAGCTCGCCTTTACCCATTATTACAACGCCGTCATTAAGCTTTTTGATTATTCCTTTTTCCTTCAGAAGTTCAGGTGTAACCGTTGTGCCGTTATCAAACACTTCAAGTTTTGAAACGTTGACTTCGGAATATACCTTGGCAAATCTCTTGTTATTGAAACCTCTTTTAGGCAGTCTCATGTACAACGGCATCTGTCCGCCTTCAAATCCCGGTCTTACACCTCCACCGGAACGGGCATTCTGTCCCTTGTGTCCTCTTCCTGCTGTCTTTCCAAGACCCGAACCCGGTCCTCTGCCTTTTCTCACAGGTTTCGTCCTTGATCCCGGTGCAGGCTTTAATTCATACAATTTCATTGATTACACCTCCTTTATATTTCCTGACAGGTAACCAAATGTTCAACTTTCTTTACCATGCCTCTGATTTGAGGAGTGTCATTATGTTCAACGGAACTTCCGATCTTTTTGAGACCCAAAGCTTTGACTGTTGCTATCTGATCCTGTCTGCAATTACATAGTCCCCTTACCAGGGTTATCTTTAACTTTGCCATTAAAGTTCCCCCTTAGCCTAATATTTCTTCCACAGTCTTGCCCCGGAGTCTGGCTACTTCCTCTGCTGTCCTCAACTGTGAAAGACCGGATATCGTTGCGTACACCATGTTGATGGGATTGTTTGACCCCAGTGATTTTGTCCTTATATCGCGGATACCTGCCAGTTCAAGGACCGCTCTTACGGGACCGCCGGCAATAACTCCTGTACCGGGTGAAGCCGGTTTGAGCAATACCTCGCCCGAGCCGAATTTGCCTATTACTTCGTGGGGTATTGTTGTTTCAACTATGGGTACCTTGATAAGATTCTTCTTTGCCGCTTCAATTCCTTTTCTTATGGCGTCGGGAATTTCAGCCGCCTTTCCTATTCCGCTTCCGACATGACCGTTCTCGTCGCCTACAACGACAAGCGCGCTGAAACGGAAATTCCTTCCGCCCTTGACAACCTTGGCTACACGTCCTATATTAACAACCTTTTCTTTCAGGTCCAGTGTGTTGGGATCTATACGCTGCAATTTATTTCCCTCCTCTTCCTAGAATTCAAGACCGGCTTCTCTTGCAGCTTCTGCAAGCTCTTTTACTCTTCCGTGGTAAATATATCCGCCTCTGTCAAATACCACTTTCTTGATGCCCTTTTCAAGAGCTTTTTCCGCTATCAGCTTACCAACGAGTCTTGCTGCTTCCTTATTTCCGCCATAGGCAACCTTGCCCTTGAAAGCCGGGTCAAGAGTAGAGGCTGAAACGAGTGTGTGGCCCTGTGTATCGTCAATAATCTGGGCATAAATATGTTTAAGGCTCCTGTAAACATTCAGTCTGGGCCGCTCAGGAGTTCCGGTAATCTTCTTGCGAACTCTGGCATGTTTCCTTAGTCTGATCTTGTTTTTGTTAATCGGTTTTAACACCTTATTTCACTCCTTTCCCGCTAATTACCTTGCGCCTGCTTTTCCTTCTTTGCGTCTGATAACTTCGTTTTCATATTTAATGCCTTTACCCTTGTATGGCTCGGGCGGCCTCTTGCTTCTTATCTTTGCCGCTACTTCTCCTACCATCTGTTTGTCCATACCTTTCACAACTATCTTGTTGGGTGCAGGCACATCTATGGTAATGCCTTCAGGCTCTTCCATTTCAACGGGATGGGAATAACCTATGGAAAGTACGAGTTTTTTGCCCTGTTTCTGGGCCCTGTAACCTACCCCGTTTATTTCCAGGGCCTTTTCAAAACCGTTTGTGACACCTTCGACCATATTGTTAATCAATGACCTTGTAAGGCCGTGCAGAGCCTTGTGCTTCTTGTCGTCGCTGGGTCTTTGCACTGTAACCTGGCCGTTTTCGACCTTTATAATCATATCCTTGTGCATTTGTTTTGTCAAAGTTCCCTTTTTGCCCTTAACAACCACAACATTATTATCCTGAACCTTAACTTCCACACCGCTCGGAATTGTTATGGGCATCCTTCCGATTCGTGACATTCTATTGCCTCCTGTTCTTTATATTATGAGCGTAAAACGCCCTTTTCAGAAACCGTGCAGCTTATTACCAGACAAAAGCGAGTACCTCGCCGCCAACTCCCTGGGCTCTTGCCTTCTTGTCGGTCATAATTCCCTTGGAAGTCGACAAGATTGCTATCCCAAGCCCACCGAGTACCCTGGGTATCTGGTCCTTGCGGGCATAAACCCTTAGTCCGGGCTTGCTTATTCTCTTTATACCTCTTATTACATTCTGCTTGTTCGCAGTATATTTTAACGTGACTCTCAGGATTCCCTGCTTGTTATCCGGTATCTCTTCCACACTTTTTATATAACCCTCTTCCAACAGGATCTGGGCTATTGCTCTCTTTATATTGGAAGCCGGGATATCTACCGATTCATGCTTCGCAGCGCCGGCATTCCTGATCCTGGTCAGCATATCAGCAATGGTATCTGTTGCCTGCATGAAACAAACCTCCTTCCGAAATTGAATTACCAGCTGGCTTTCTTAACACCGGGGATTTGTCCTTTATATGCCAGTTCCCTGAAGCAGAGACGGCACACTCCGAACTTTCTCATATACGCGTGAGGCCGTCCGCACAGCTTGCACCTGTTGTGTACCCTTGTGCTGTATTTGGGTTTCCTGGCCTGCTTTGCTATCATTGATTTCTTTGCCACTTGACTATCCCTCCTTAGCTTTGGCTAAACGGCATTCCCAGGAGCTTCAGAAGCTCTCTCGCTTCTTCGTCGGTCTTCGCCGTAGTAACGAATGTAATTTCCATTCCTCTTACCTTTTCTACCTTGTCGTAGTCGATTTCCGGGAAAATGAGCTGTTCTCTTACACCGAGGGAATAATTTCCCCTTCCGTCAAAAGAATTGGGCGAAACTCCCCTGAAGTCCCTAACCCTTGGAAGCGCTATATTAAACAGTTTATCTGCAAAATGATACATTCTTTCACCACGGAGAGTGACCTTGCATCCTATGCTCATGCCCTGCCTCAGCTTAAAGTTGGCGATGGATTTCTTCGCCTTGGTAACAACAGGTTTCTGACCGGAAATCAGCGCCAAATCATTAACTGCTGCGTCTATGGCCTTGGGATTGTCCTTTGCGTCGCCTACTCCCATGTTTATCGTGATCTTGACGAGTTTCGGTATCTGCATAGGACTTTTATATTTAAACTTGGCTTGCAATGCCGGAACTACTTCGTTTACATATTTATCCTTCAATCTCGACATCCTCGGTGCAACCTCCTTTCAAAAAGAGTCCTGTTAATTTTTCTTTTCTCTGATTATGTCAATTATTTCGCCGCATTTCTTGCAAACCCTTGCTTTCTGACCGTCAGCCAGTATCTTCTTGCCGACCTTTGTCGGCCTGGAACATTTATCGCATACAAGCATCACGTTTGATACGTGTATGGGGCCTTCCTTCTTGATGATGCCACCCTGCTGGAATCTGCCCCTGGGTTTCTGATGCTTTGTAATCATGTTCATGCCTTCGACAATAACCTGGTTTTTATCCCTTAAAACAGCCAAAACCTTGCCTTTCTTCTTGGTAAGGCTGTATCTGTCCTTGCCGGATAAAACTATAACGGTATCGCCTTTTTTAACGTGAATCTTATTAGCCAATTCAGCCGCCTCCTCCTTTAAAGAACTTCCGGTGCCAGGGACAGTATCTTCATGAAATCCTTGTCCCTCAGTTCTCTTGCGACGGGACCGAAT
Source organism: Bacillota bacterium (assembly GCA_023623175.1). Classification (GTDB taxonomy): domain Bacteria; phylum Bacillota; class Clostridia; order Acetivibrionales; family JAMNXU01; genus JAMNXU01. The sequence goes on along the minus strand of JAMNXU010000004.1, from coordinate 7,477 downwards.
ATACGTGTTCCTCTCGGATTGTTGTCATCCCTTAACAACACAGCTGCGTTTTCATCGAATTTTATATATGAACCATCCGGTCTTCTGACACCTTTCTTGGAACGCACTATAACACATTTTACAACTTCGCCTTTTTTAACAACACCGCCGGGTGTTGCATTTTTAACCGAAGCGACTATTATGTCACCAATATTGGCATACTTTCTCCTGGAACCGCCAAGCACCTTGATGCACATTACTTCCTTGGCTCCTGAATTATCTGCAACTTTAAGCCTCGTTTGAACCTGAATCATGGCAGTGCCTCCTTCCCTCAAAATTACTGGGCTCTCTCGATAATTTCAACAAGTCTCCATCTCTTTTCCCTGCTGAGCGGGCGGGTTTCCATAACCTTGACCCTGTCTCCTACCCTGCACTCGTTGTTTTCATCATGAGCCTTCAGTTTATAGGTTCTTTTTACTACCTTTCCGTACAAGGGATGCTTGACATTGGTTTCAACAGCTACAACAATGGTCTTATCCATTTTGTCACTGACGACCCTGCCTATCCTGACCTTTCTTTGATTTCTTTCCACCTCGTGCAACCTCCTTCCGGCTCAGTTATTTTTTATTCTCCTTCAATTCCTTCTCGCGGATGATCGTTTTTACACGCGCGATGGATCTCTTGACTTCCCTTATTCTCATCGGGTTTTCAAGCTGATTGGTTGCAAGCTGAAATCTCAGTTTGAAAAGTTCAGCCTTCAATTCCCTTTCTTCCTGTAACAGTTCCTGACGAGTCATTTCTCTGAGTTCACTAGCTTTCATCTGCTTCACCACCCATTTCTTGTTCACGGGCAACAAACTTGCATTTTATCGGAAGCTTGTGAGATGCAAGTCTTAAGGCTTCCCGTGCAATTTCCTCTGATACACCCGCAACCTCAAACAGTATCCTTCCGGGTTTGACAACGGCCACCCAGTACTCCGGGGAACCTTTGCCGCTGCCCATACGGGTTTCAGCAGGTTTCTGGGTTACCGGCTTGTCAGGAAATATCTTAATCCAAACTTTTCCGCCTCTTTTTATAAAACGGGTCATCGCAACCCTGGCAGCTTCTATCTGGTTGCTGGTAATCCATGCAGGCTCCAGGGCCATCAGTCCGTATTCGCCGTTGGACACCTTGTTCCCCCTGGAAGCAATGCCCTTCATTCTGCCTCTCTGGACTTTCCTGTGCTTAACTCTTTTGGGCATTAACATTACCGAACGCCTCCTTCCGTCTTCTTATCCTTTTTAACAGCCGGAAGAACCTCACCTTTGTAAATCCAGACCTTAACTCCTATCTTTCCGTACGTCGTGCTGGCTTCTGCGAAACCGTAGTCAATATCCGCCCTCAAAGTCTGGAGAGGAATCGTGCCCTCATGATAATGCTCGGTTCTTGCAATTTCAGCTCCGCCAAGCCTTCCGGAAACCGAAGTCTTGATTCCTTTGGCACCGAGTCTCATGGCCCTTGACATAGCCTGTTTCATTGCCCTTCTGAACGAAATTCTTCTTTCAAGCTGTGCAGCAATGTTTTCAGCCACCAGCTGGGCTTCCAGCTCAGGAACCTTTATCTCGGTTATGTTGATCAATACGTTCTTGCCGGTCAGTTTTTCGAGTTCCTTCCTGAGTTCCTCAATGCCGGTACCGCCCTTGCCGATAACAAGCCCTGGCTTGGCAGTGTGAACATTTATCCTGACCTTGTTAGCTGCTCTCTCTATTTCAATCCTCGAAATTCCGGACATGTATAATTTTTCTTTAATATGCTTTCTGATCTTGAAGTCTTCAATCAGGTATTCGCTGAAATTCTTCTTGTTGGCATACCACCTGGTATCCCAGTCCTTGATTATTCCTACTCTTAATCCGTGTGGATTAACTTTCTGGCCCATTTTCCAACCTCCTTCACCCTAATTATTTTCTTTCCCTTACAACCACTGTAATATGGCTGGTTCTTTTTCTGATCCTGTCAGCGCTTCCTCTTGCCCTCGGCAAGATCCTCTTCAATGTGGGTCCCTGGTTGGCATAGGCCTCAGCAACATACAGGGCGTCCCTGTCCAAACCGTTATTGTTTACGGCATTGGATTCCGCTGATTTCAGAAGCTTCAGCAAAAGCTCCGATGCCGCCTTGGGTGTGTATTTCAAAATAGCGTAAGCTTCATTAAGGTCTTTATTCCTGATCAAATCCAGGACAATCTTGACTTTCCTGGATGATATTCGCGCATATCTCAATGTTGCCCGTCCTTCATCCTTGCCAATCCCCAGCTCCTTTTTTTCCTTCTTGGTAAGGAGCGCAGGCTTTTGATTCTTCCTGTAAACCTTTTTTTGGTCCCCGGGATTCAGCTCGGTCTGAAGAGCCTTGGATTTCTCGTTCCTGTCCAACTGTAATTCCTCCTTTCAACCCTGTTTAACTACTTAAGTGCAGTGGATTTTTCCGACTTTCCGCCATGTCCCCTGAAGGTTCTTGTGGGTGCAAACTCGCCCAACTTGTGTCCGACCATTTCCTCTGTTATATAAATAGGCACGTGTTTTCTGCCGTCGTGAACCGCTATAGTATGTCCAACCATCTGGGGGAAAATCGTGGAAGCCCTGGACCATGTTTTTATAACTCTTTTTTCATTTTTGCTGTTCATTTCCTCTATCTTCTTAAGAAGCTTCTCGTCAACAAACGGTCCCTTTTTAACCGATCTGCTCATTTAGCGCCCTCCTTTCTCAATGAACGGCTTACTTCACATTCCTTCTTTTGATTATGAACTTATCAGACTCTTTCTGTTTCTTCCTTGTCTTATAACCAAGAGTAGGCTTGCCCCACGGTGTTACAGGACTCGGTCTTCCTATCGGAGACTTGCCTTCGCCACCGCCATGGGGGTGGTCAACCGGGTTCATAACAACACCGCGAACAGCAGGCCTGAAGCCCATCCATCTTTTTCTTCCGGCTTTACCGATTGTAACGTTCTCATGCTCGATGTTTCCAACCTGTCCAATCGTGGCTTTGCATTTAATTGGTATAAGTCTCACTTCACCGGAAGGAAGCCTGACCTGGGCATAGTCTCCTTCCTTGGCCATCAGCTGTGCTGCGCCTCCGGCAGCTCTTACCAGCTGACCGCCCTTGCCGGGTTTCAACTCGATATTATGAATGAATGTACCGACCGGAATGTTCTCGAGTTTCAACGCATTGCCGGGTTTAATATCGGCATTGTCGCCGGATACAACCTGGTCTCCCACGTACAGTCCGACCGGTGCAAGAATGTACCTTTTCTCTCCGTCCACATAATGAAGAAGAGCAATATTTGCAGTCCTGTTGGGATCGTATTCAATAGCTGCTACCTTGGCAGGAATTCCGTCCTTGTCTCTCTTGAAGTCAATAACCCTGTATTTTTTCTTCGTACCGCCACCGCGATGGCGGACTGTTATTCTGCCGTACATGTTTCTTCCGCCAGATTTTTTAAGGGGTTTCACCAATGACTTTTCCGGCTCTTTTTTTGAAAGCCCGCTGAAGTCCAGAACAGTCATGAATCTTCTGGCAGGAGAAGTGGGACTGTATTTCTTTATCGCCATTTCTTCTCACTCCTTTATATTCTGTCAATGGGGCAGCGGCCCCAGCCTGTATTCAAAATAATTACGCAATACCAAACTCTTCAATGCTTGTCTTATACTTCTTGGTAGTGGTAACAACCTTTCCGCCCTTGGTGAGATAAGTCTCGGGCTTGGGATCGGTATCAATCTTGACAATCGCTTTTTTCCAGTCCGGACGTTTTCCGGAATACACGCCAAGTCTCTTGGTTTTACCTGAATAATTTATGGTGTTGACACTCAGCACCTTGACGTTGAACAGCTTTTCCACTGCCATTTTCACTTCAGTTTTAGTAGCGTTTACATCAACCTTGAAAGTATATTTCCCGTTGGCAATTTCAGCATTGCTTTTCTCGGTGATGTATGGTCCGATAATAATGTCTTCGGGGCTTCTCATTACGCATACACCTCCTCAACCTTTGATACCGCATCCCTGGTTATGATGAACTTATCGTACTTCAGAATGTCATAAACATTTATTGTATTTACCAGCGAAGTTTTCACGTTCGGCAGGTTCCGCGCAGATTTTTCAACCTTTTCATCCTTGTCCGCAAGTACTATCAGCGCTGATGAATCCACCTTGAGGTTCTTCAGCACGTTGACCATTTGCTTTGTCTTTATGACATCAAATTTCAAATCGTCAAGCACAACAATTTCGTTATCCTTAACCTTTGATGAAAGGGCCGAAATCAGGGCAAGACGCCTTACCTTCTTCGGAAGTGTGTACCTGTAAGATCTCGGCTTGGGTCCGAGGGCTATTCCACCTTTCACCCACTGTGCGGAACGAATGCTTCCCTGTCTTGCGCGACCGGTTCCCTTCTGTCTCCACGGCTTTCTTCCGCCGCCACGCACTTCGCTTACCGTTTTGGTGGAGTGGGTTCCCTGCCTCTTGTTGGCCAGCTGGTTAACTACCGCAAGATGCAGCACATTTTCATTAATCTCCGAACCAAATATTCTGTCATTTAAATCAATGCTTCCGACAACTTCACCGGACATATTATATACATCAACCTTCGGCATTGTTGTTTCCTCCCTTCCGACGTTTTATCTGCCCGACTTCACAGTGCCTTTTATCGTAACCAGGCCGCCTTTCGGTCCCGGTACCGCACCCTTGACGAGCATCAGGTTTCTCTCGTTGTCGACTCTTACCACAGTCAGATTCTGGACCGTAACTTTTTCGCTGCCCATATGACCGGGAAGTTTCTTTCCTTTGAAAACCCTTCCGGGGTCAGTGTTTGAACCCATGGAACCGGGCGCCCTGTGGAACTTGGAACCGTGCGACATCCTGCCTATTTTCTGGCCGTGTCTCTTAATTACACCCTGGTAGCCCTTACCTTTTGAAATGCCGCTTACATCCACCCTGTCACCGGCTTCAAACATATCGCCGACCTTTATTTCCTGTCCAACTTCATACTTGTCAATTTCATCGGTTTTGAATTCCCTGAGATACTTCTTCGGCGGCACCTTGGCCTTTGCGAACTGACCTCTCATCGGTTTGTTCAGTTTCTTCTCGGGAACATCAAGATATCCTACCTTGATTGCATTATAACCGTCGTTTTCAATTGTCTTTTTCTGCACTACGGCAACCGGTCCGGCTTCGATAACCGTCACCGGGATTACAACGCCTTCTTCGTCAAATACCTGCGTCATACCGATCTTTTTACCTAACATGTACTTTGTCATTATTGTTTCCCTCCCAATGGTTATTGGTTCATATTGCTATGAACTTGACCTTTTTATACCGGGCTGCTGGGCAGCCTCCAAGCGGCCTGTCGGCGCCGTCGTTTTCGTATCCGCAAATCGCTTTCTTTTACAGTTTTATTTCTATATCGACACCTGCCGGCAGGTCCAGCCTCATCAATGCGTCCACGGTTTTCGGCGTTGGCATCAGAATGTCGATGAGCCTTTTGTGAGTCCTCATTTCAAACTGTTCGCGAGAATCCTTATATTTATGGGGCGCTCTCAATATCGTGATAACTTCCTTTTCAGTCGGAAGAGGTACCGGACCCGATACCATAGCGCCAGTCCTTTTAGCGGTTTCAACAATCTTCTCTGCAGACTGATCGAGGACCTGGTGATCAAACGCCTTCAACCTGATTCTGATTTTCTGGTTTGCCATACATAAACCTCCTCGTACTAGTGTTATATACGACAAATTTCTGTACACTATGCCGGGTGTGTCATACCATCTTATATTAAAAACCCAGGCATGTTGCTTGAGCCAGTCAAGGCGTCACCTGGGCTGATACGGTCATGTGCAGATATGCCCCTTAAAAAGCATATTGCAAAATGTACAGTGACTTGTCGCCCGGTTTCTGGAATCGGACATTCTCCGTTGAAGTTCCCTGCTTACCCGGCTCGCGCCTGATAAGCAGCAATCTCCAGCTTCATCGTATGCCATGTCACAACGAACAATATTATAATACGTATACAATGGTATTGCAAGCATTTTTTAAAAAAGTTTAGTCTGTTCAGCGGCTGCAATTTTTTTTGTACTACATATTATTTGCGGCGCACGTTCTATATTATTACATAACTGTGTACAAATCAATGCCCGTAGCAAAAAAATACTCACAAGAAAATCAGAATTGCGCTACCGGCATTTCGTAACTTTACATAAAAATTTTTTCCGGGTGTAGCACTTATTTATTCTGTATCATATTTTACTACTATAAATGATTCATTATGTTAACAAGAAAGGAGTCTGATTAGCTGTGTCTTTTGAAATCGAATTTGAAGCACTCAAAAACGAACTTAAGGCAGAACTGAAAAAAGAACTGAAAGCCGAATTAAAAGGAGAACTTGAAGCTGAAGCCGAATCCGAGGTTGAGTTCAGGGAAAAGGAACTCAACGACCAGAAACAGTTTAACAGGCAGGTAAACTACAATGTTTTAACCCAGAAACAATACCAGGGACTCAAATCCGCCAATGAGTTAGAATCAGAGAATGAGGCCGAAGCTGAATCCGAATCTGAAAGTTTCTCCAAGTCAAATAACAATGCTAAATTTGATAACGATGTAATTTCCAAGGCAGAAGCAGAGACTTTAAAGAAGAAATTCTAAAAAACACCGGGGAGGATCTGCCCCTCCCCTTAATATACCCGGGACAAGGGGACCGTGGGACAAGGGGACGGTTCTTTTGTCTCACTTGGGACAAGGGTGGGACAAGGGGACGGTTCTTTTGTCCCACTTGTTACACATGGACCAATATTCTTCCCGTCATGGATAAAGGAAACGGGCATATGCCTGGTTCCCGGTCCTGTACAAATGTGAAAACAATCCTCTTGTCCCGCTATGTAAACCAACGAATAAATATTGATTTGACGGTGAGGTTGTGGATTATGGAGCTGCAGGAAATGTTATCCGATGAAAAAATAAAGGAAAAGAAGGAGTTCACGGCTGAAAGCGTTCAATTAAACAAGCAGGATCTTGACCAGGAACAAAAAGTCGACGTAAACCCGATGCAGCTAAATACGCAAAATCTGCATATCCATCTTACCTATGACAACGATTTTTCCTGCAAAATAACCGGCTCGGTGTTTCTTGAAAACAGCGCGGACACCGTTTCCGGCGCTGAAATACTGATCTTTTTCGGCAATGAAAGCAGGCTTCCGGTTTTTAAAACCAGTTCCGATGGCAACGGGAACTTCGTTATTGAGGACCTGCCGCCCGGCTTTTATATCTTGTTTGCAAGACACAGCGAAAAGCGTTTATATTACAAATCCCCTTATCTCAAAGTGCTTCCCGGTCAGACCGTGCACCATTCCGTAATGTTTAAACCTGAACATAAATTCGGCGCCCCGTGCATTTAACACAGGGCGCCGATATCAGTTCCGGCAGGGACCTACTTTCCCAGGGCGTTTCCACCCAAGTATCATCGGCACTGAGAAGCTTAACTGCCG
>JAMNXU010000020.1 GCA_023623175.1 Bacillota bacterium | reverse complement strand
CAAAGATTACATCGATAAATGAATTTACATTGACACCAGTAGCTTTATTACATAAATGAGGTGAAAAAATGATAAAGTAGAAATCATTTTACACCACTTGACAAGACACTATCCTTAATTGTCCGGAAACTATCCTGTAAAACCGGACAAATTAATCTAAAATTATCCTTCCAGGAGACTATCTTGTAAATCAGGGTAAATCAGTCTGAACTTCTTTGTCCAGGGAACATTCCTGTCAAACATGACAATTTGGTCTGAACCTGTTCGCCAAGGGGGCATCCTTTTAACGGGATAATTTTGTCTGAACTTATTCACCCAAAGGACAATCTTATCAGGCAGGACAATATAAACTTAAACCATTAACCTGGGAGCAATCCTGTTAACATGACAATTTAGTCTAAACTTATTCACCCAGGGGACAATCCTGTCAAATTGGACAAATGAGTCCGAACTTCATAGTTTTTGGATGATAGTCTTGCCAGGCAGGAAAAATTAGCCTAAACTTTATTCAGAACAACAGAGGATTTAAGCAATAGAGAGCCCTTCCGATTATTTATGGCAATTTTATTTATGTCAAATAAAGGTCAAATAAAGCACAAAAAAATAAAAATTATATTTTTAAATAAAGGTTGTGGAAAAATATATTTTTCAACGATAAAATTAATATATCCGCCTGCGCAAACTCAGCCTTTAGGGTTTATTTTTATGCAAGGCTTTATTTAAGGCTTAATTTAATTCAAGGCAAATTTGATGAAGTGCTAAATTAAAATTTTTATGTAAGGCAAAATTGAAGTCCGACCATGCGCCTAATCAGAGTTTGGTTTGCTATGTTTACTATGATTTAACGGGTTGAACAGTGGCCTCAGTTAATTATTCAATGCAAAAATAATTATACAAGTAATTATACAAGGAGTGAAAGTAATGCCGATACTTGATATGCCAATTGAGCAACTTCGCACCTATGAAGGACGCAACCCCCGCCCGGAGGATTTCGATGCGTACTGGGACAGGGCAATTGCCGAAATGAAAGCCGTTGACCCCCAGGTGGAGCTTATACCTGCAAAATTCCAGGTGCCTTTTGCCGAGTGTTTTGACCTGTACTTTACGGGGGTGAGAAATGCAAGAATCCATGCGCAATACCTGAGGCCAAAAAACTCAAGCAAGCCACACCCGGCAGTTTTACAATTCCATGGCTATACCATGAACGCGGGGGACTGGAATGACAAGCTCAAGTATGTTGCCATGGGCTACTCTATTGCTGCATTGGACGTGCGCGGCCAGGGCGGATTGTCTGAAGATACGGGAGGTGTCAGGGGAAATACCTTCCGGGGACATATAATAAGAGGTCTGGATGATGAGCCGGATAACATGCTGTTCAGGCATATTTTCCTCGATACTGCCCAGCTGGCCCAAATTATAATGAATATGCCCGAAGTGGACGAAAACAGGGTCGGGGCCTTTGGCGGGTCCCAGGGCGGTGCGCTCGCCATTGCCTGTGGCGCCCTCGAGCCCCGGATAAAAAAGGTGGCATCTGTATATCCATTTCTCAGCGACTATAAAAGGGTATGGGAAATGGACATCCCGACAAGCGCATATGCGGAATTAACAGAATATTTCAAGCGTTTCGATCCCTTGCATGAACGCGAAAACGAAGTTTTTACAAGACTCGGGTATATAGACATTCAAAACCTTGCCCCAAGAATAAAAGGCGAAGTCATTATGTTTACAGGGCTGATGGATAATGTTTGCCCGCCTTCAACACAGTTTGCAGCCTACAACAAAATAAGATCCAAAAAGGAAATCGTGATATACCCTGATTTCGGCCATGAAAACCTTCCTGGATGTTATGACAGGATATACACCTTTATGGCCGATCTGTAAACTTGTAAACCGGGGGACAGTCCTCAAAAAATTTAGGGGACAGCCCTCAAAAAATATAAAATTAGGACGGTCCCTCAAAAAAATAGTCCTGCAAAAATTGGGGACATTCCTTCAAAATTCAAAATTACACAAAAACAAGAGAAACATTAAGATAATGCAAAATAGAAAGACGTATGCAGATTCGAAGCCTGAAAAAACCTTTCCGGACAAGTTCCGGGAAGGTTAATTTCTTATTTGTTTAATGCTATCCGGAAATCGGGCGCTCTCCTTAGTTCGTTGATATTTTTTTGAATGCGGTCAGAATTGTCATTGAGAAACTGCTCTATTGTCTGACCGGTGTTGCCATATATGATTTCATTAATATTCGGCCCGTTATCGGGGTAGAATATCTTCTGCAACTCTTCATATACAGGATATTTGTCCAGCATAAGCCTTTCCGACAGGAAAACTGCCATATTCACATCCCTGGCATCCGGCAACCTGTTTTCAAGGATTTTCCTGTAATAATCGGCCCTTCCACTGACATTCGGATACCAGCGGCATAACTCCGTCCAGATCATTGCAGTTTTCTCTGGTTCCTTTGTGCCGGACGGAATGCACATAAACTGGACCTCATCCCACCACGCCACGTAATCTTCTGCGTCCGGACCCATTGGCACCGGCAGCACGCCCCATTTATCACCCATTTCCCTGCTGAATCCTGTGTCCGAGGCATTACCCCACAGGAAACCGGCCTTTCCGGCGGCAAAGTCTGCTGTATCCCCTTCGCATATTCTAAATTTAACAAGTTTCTGCAACCATTTAAATGCTTTTATCGCCTGGGGGGTATTTAATGTAAACAAGTCCACTCCGCCAAATCCAGATACAATAGCAACTCCGTTGCTTGCCACCACGGGCTGCCACGGGGGCAGCGTCGAACCGAAAATATCAGGCTGGCCGTCGTTGTCGGTGTCCTGGACAATTCGCATGCAATACTCCTCAAACCTATCCCAGGTCCACTGCTTTTTATCCACGAAAACTTGGGGATCCGGCAAACCAAGTCTCTCCATCAGGCTTTTGTTATAAAACAATACCATGAAATCCCCATGGGGTTCATGGCTGACACCAATTGCCTGCCCATTAAACCTGGATCTTTCTATAATAAGCGGATTCCACAGCGGATCGCAAACGTTGAAATAATAATCTGCCGGTTCAATAATGCCTCTTCTTGCCAGGTCCGGTATGACCCAGGCCCAGCGACACCTCACAATTTCAGCAATCGGATCTCCCGCAAGCACACTGGAGATAATTTCGTCTTTCAAACTTTCGGCGGAAACAGTAATGAACCAGAATTTGACGTTGTATTTTTGCCTGACTTCATTTTCCCGTTGAACAGCCCGTTGATAAAAAACATTAGTGGGCACTTTAGGGTCAAGATTATACCACCCGGCTATTCTCACTTATGTATTTGGTATATCTATTTTTGTTCCGTATCCAACCGAGGGAGTGAACATTATGACGAGCGCAAGCAGGATTGCGGTAAAGAGGGTATATTTCCTCCTCACTTCCGATTCCTCCTTTTTAAATTTTTAAGGCCGGTTGTTCAAACTGCATCTCTTAACAGGCATTGCTCCAGGTATTGCTGCTGAAATCACTGCTGATATTGCTGTCAGTATTGCTGTTGAAATTACCAATGATATTGCTGCCGGTATTGTTTACGAAATTGCCGCTGGTACTGCCGGCATTGCTGTTAAAATTACTGCTGCACGGTATTCCATGTTGCATTTGTCCGCATCCATTACAGGGGAAAATCTTCGTAATTTACAGTAATTTTCGCAGTAACTTAGGCTGAAATCAAAACCCTTCCATACATTATTATATATTATATACCAAAAATGGAAACAAGAATGAAACTATTCCTGCAAAATTTCACCAGGGGACAGTCCTCAAAAAATAAGGGCGGGCCTTAAAAAATGGGGGACAGGCCTGCAGAATTATAAAAATCAGAACAGTTGCGCAAAGCCGGGAAAACATGAACAAGTCTGCTCCGGTACTGAAAAAAAGACAAAAAAAAGAGGGGAGAGAACCCCCAAAATGATGCATGTATTAATGGTCTCCATTGTTGTTGCCGTTGTTTTCGAGCAGAATCTTGTTTATTCCGTTGATATAAGCCAATGCGCTGGCCTTGATTATATCGGTGTCCATGGCCCTGGCCGAATAAACCTTTCCTTCATAGGCAAGCCTGACATTTGCTTTACCCAGTGCTTCCTTACCCTGTGAAACACTGTTTACCTTGTACTCAAGAAGCTTCAGATCCATATTGACCACGTTCTTAATGGCGCTGTACAGCGCGTCGATAGGGCCGTCCCCGTTTGCGCTCTGGGTGAATATCTGATCGCCCCTCTTCATTTTGACAGTGGCCGTGGGGAATATGTCATTGCTTATAACCTGGAAAGTCACGATTTCATAGGGCGTAAATCCATTTCCGTTTTCATTGCCGTAATCAATCAGGCCTTCTCTCTTAAGCAGCTCGTAGAGGTCATGGTAATAAACTTCCTTCTTGATATCAGCGAGTTCGAGGAATTTTTCATGGACTTTTTTCATGACTTCCTCATCATCAATGATAATTCCAAGCTCTTTGATGGCGTTCTTCAGCGCATGCTTACCCGAACGCGCCGTCAGCACAATCTCCATGTCCTCTACGCCCACATCCTGGGGACGAATAATTTCATATACATCCCTGGATTTCAAAAGGCCGTCCTGGTGAATTCCCGACGAATGGGCGAAGGCGTTGTCGCCTACAATGGCCTTGTTAACCTGTACGTCCAGGCCCATAAGGTTGCTCACGAGCCTCGATGTTTTCTTGATTTCCGTGGTAACAATGTCGGTGTACGCGTCATAGTAGTCTGCCCTGCACTTAATGCCCATTACAATTTCCTCGAGGGCGGCGTTTCCGGCTCTTTCGCCGATACCGTTTATTGTGCACTCCACCTTGTCGGCGCCGTTCTTGACCGCGGCAAGCGTATTGGCCGTAGCCAGTCCGGTGTCATTGTGGCAGTGGACGCTCAGGATAACGTTGGGATTCAGGTTCTTGAGCCTGTAATTGATTTTTGCCACAAGCTCGCCGAACTGCTCAGGCACCGCGTACCCCACCGTGTCGGGAATATTAATAATGGTAGCGCCGGCCTTGACCACCGCTTCAATGGTCTTCCAGAGGTATTCAAAATCAGCCCTCGAAGCGTCCTCGGTTGAATACTGCACGTCGGGCAGCAGCGATTTCGCGTACTTGACTGCGTCCACTCCCATCTGCAGTATTTCTTCCTTGGACTTTCCGAATTTCTTGGACACATGAACGTCGGAAGCCCCGAGAACTATGTGTATCAATGGTTTCGCCGCGTATTTAACGCTGTTGTAAACTGCGTCGATATCCGATTTAACCGCTCTCGCCAATGCCGTAATAATCGGACCGTCTTCCGTTCCGACTGTTTCCGCAATGGCTTTTACAGCATTGAAATCACCGACCGATGATGCTGAGAATCCAGCTTCTATATAATCCACATTAAGGTTTTTTAGCTGCCTTGCCACCTCCAGCTTCTGCCTGAGACCGAGCTTTGCACCCGGCACCTGCTCTCCGTCCCTCAACGTGGTGTCAAATATCAGTATTTTCCTCATAATTAATGCCCCCTTTCTGCAATTGATAGAAGAAAACCCGTTGTTTGTTACTGTTTTCCTTATTGTTTCCTTGTTATTTGTTTCGGTTTTGTAATTTCTGTGTTTACGTGTTCGTAAGCAGTCTAACTTCCCGTCTTAACAGCCACTTTGACTTTTTGTCCTGATATTAATGCTCCGGTTTCTTCAGCCAGCTCATCATTTTCCTGAGCTCGGCCCCGACTTTCTCCACCGGGTGCTGGGATTCTTTCTCCCTCATGGCCAGGAAGTGAGCCCTTCCGCCGGACTTGTTCTCTGTAATCCATTTGGAAGCAAAGGATCCGTTCCTGATTTCCTCAAGGACTTTCTTCATCTCATTTCTCGTCTGCTCCGTGATAATTCTCTTACCCGTCGTATAATCACCGTATTCTGCCGTATCGCTAACGGAATACCTCATCAGCGACAGTCCGCCCTGGTAAATCAGGTCCACGATCAGCTTCATTTCGTGAATGCACTCAAAGTACGCTATTTCAGGCTGATAACCCGCGTTCACCAGCGTTTCAAAACCTGCCTTCATGAGCTCAGTAATACCGCCGCAGAGTATGCACTGTTCACCAAAGAGATCCGTTTCGGTTTCTTCCGCAAACGTAGTTTCCAGTATGCCTGCCCTTCCGGCCCCGATGCCCGACGCGTACGCAAGGGCATAATCCCTGGCCTGGCCCGATGCGTCCTGGTACACCGCGATCAGCGAAGGAACTCCGCGTCCCTCGACAAACTGGCTTCTCACTGTGTGTCCCGGACCCTTGGGAGCCACCATTATTACGTCGACGAAGTCGGGGGGAATAATCTGCTTGTAGTGAATATTGAAGCCATGGGCAAACATGAGGATGTCGCCTTTTTTGAGGTTGGGCTTGATGCACTCCTGGTATACATCGGGCTGCACCTGGTCCGGCACAAGTACCATTATAATATCCGCCATTTTAGCAGCTTCCGCCGTATCATAAACTTTCAGCCCGTCCCTTTCAGCCAGCTGCCACCTGGCAGAACCCGGCTTCAGGCCTACTATAACATTGACTCCGCTGTCCTTAAGATTCTGCGCATGGGCATGACCCTGGCTTCCATATCCCAGCACAGCTACTGTTTTACCTTTCAGCAGATCAAGATTGCAATCGGAATCGTAGTAAATCTTTGCCATTATCCTTCACTCCCATCAACAGTTATAAATTAATTATTCTCAGTACCATTTGCAGAACTAATCAGTTTATTGCCGCGCTCAATCGCGATCATTCCCGTTCTTACAATTTCCTTGATGCCGAACTGTTTAAGCAATTCCTCGAGAGCCGCAACCTTGTCGGATGCGCCGGAAGCTTCGATTGTCAGTGTGTCTGCAGCGACATCGACGATTTTGGCCCTGAAAATCTCGACCAGCTGGATAATTTCCGCCCTGTCGGCCGGAGGCGCGTTCACCTTTATCAGCGCAAGTTCCCTGAAAACCGAATTTTCTTCCCTCAGGTGCTTGATACGTATTACATCAATTAGCTTGTTAAGCTGTCGTCTTATCTGTTCTACGTCATGTTCATCGCCTTCGACCACGATCGTCATCCTGGAAACATTGGGTTTTTCCGTAACGCCAACTGCCAGGCTCTCGATATTGAACGCCCTCCTGGTAAACAGGCCCGCCACTCTTGAAAGCACACCCGGATGATTTTCCACTAAAACTGACAGTGTATGTTTTGCCATTTTCATCACCCACCCTTTCTGTGATAAATGCTGCAATATATGAAATGTTAATTTATTGGCTATTGTAAAAAACCCCTTCGAACCTGCAAAAGCGCAGGGACGAAGGGGATCACCTACGTGGTACCACCCTGTTTCAGCCGTGTGAACAGCCCTCAGTAGACATCTGCCGGTCCGATCCGACAAATGTCCTGATTATAACGGTATCACCGCTGCCGCTTAATCGCCTGCGCTTTAGGCGGCAGAGCTCAGGAACGAGTTATTACATGCACCGATCGCGCCGGTTCGCACCAACCACCGGCTCTCTGGAGCTCCAATGCATCTTTTCTTTCCTTCATAGCCTTTGAACTTTTTTCGGATAATTACGAACAATAATAACAGCAGAAATAAACAGTGTCAACATGAATTTTGCCTTGACTTGAAAAAATTTTAAATGTTTTTTGCCCTGGAATCTTGACACAAGCGTTTGGGACACGGGGACTCGGGACACGGGGACGGTTCTCTTGTCCCAATCCCGGGACAGGGGGACGGTTCTCCTGTCCCAATCCCGGGACACGGGGACGGTTCTCTTGTCCCAGCCCCTGGTACATGGGAATGGTTTCCCTGTCCCAACAAGGAAAAATATAAAACTGCGAAAAAAATTAAGAGGGATCGAAAAAAATTAAGAGGGACAGCCCTTCAAAATTTTAAAAAAGTGGGGACAGCCCTCAAATTTCCGGCCCTCAAATTTCACAAACTTGCTTAATAAATTGATAATCACAAATAAACTTTGCTCCCGGTCGTGCCCTCCATTTTACCTATCCCGTATCCGTAGCAAAAAGCCTGGTACATGCTTGTGATCAGCAGTTTTGTAAGGTATTCCCTCTCATATTTGTCAAGGCCTTTGTCAGTAGTCCTGATAAAATCCCTTGTTTTATCTTCCGCTACGATTTTAATGGCTTCCCTCGTACCGGAAAGGTCTTTTTCAAGCTTGTTTTTGCCCTGCATGAGGTATTCGCGGATTTTCTCCTCAAAACACTTCTTTCCGCCCGGATCTTTTACCGTATACAACTCAGCACCTCCAAACCAGTTTATCGGTAGTATTTCCATAATTTTCTCCCGATATACTTAACAGTAAATTGATTTTGTAAATGCTTTCCTTTTGTAAATGCTTTTCCGCATGAAAAGCATTCGCTCGTTCTATCTTGTCAGCCGAACCTTTCCGTCCTTTTCGCCCAAGGTAATTTCCAGTTCCTCGGTTTTCCCCTTGCTGACATGGGTTACCCTGATTTTGTCTCCGGGCTTCTTCGTATACAGGATTTCCCTGAGCTGCATCATCGTATTTACGGGTTTTCCGTCCACATGGGTCATGACGCAGCCCAGGCGAATACCGCTTTTATATGCAGGGCCGTTTTCGTCTATATGGGCTACATAAATGCCCTCTTTCAACTCGCTGAGCTTTCCGTCAATGAATGGCGCCACTTCCCTGTCATAGGCGAATATGCCCAGGTACGGTTCCCTGAACTCGCCTTCCTCGATAAACCGCTGAATTATCGGTACCGTCACGTTTATTGGAATTGCAAATCCCATTGCCTCAGCCGCTGTAACTTTTATGGTATTGATGCCAATGACCTCGCCCCTTGAATTCAGCAGTGGACCGCCGCTGTTTCCGGGATTGATGCTCGCGTCGGTCTGGATGAGGTCTTCCATGTAATTTATGCCGTCCTCGGTTTCGATCTGGATCGTCCGGTTCAAAGCGCTTATAATTCCCGAGGTAACCGTCCTTTGAAACTGCAGTCCCAGGGGATTTCCAATGGCAATCGCCGGTTCTCCGACGTTTAATTTTGATGAATCGCCCAGGGGCAGCGCCGTGAGGCCATCAAGGTTAATTTTGACCACCGCGATGTCCAGCACGGGGTCTGACCAGAGCGTAACGCCGTCAACATTTCTGCCGTCCGCGAGCGACACGATAATTCTTTTGCTTTTTCCTCCCGCCACGTGGTGATTGGTCAGTATATAGCCATCGCTGCTCACTATAACGCCGGATCCGACTCCCCACTGCTCTTCCCCGTTGCTATTGAAAATCATACTTCCTGAGGGGCGCAGTACTGAAATGCCGACAACGCCGGGCATGCACGCCCTTGCAACTTCCTCCACAACGGTGGTTCCCCTGTTCTGTGTCTGGACGGCTATCTGCTGCGGCAATGGCACTGTGCCGTCGAAGCTTTCCGGAACACGCTGCCCCGGCGAATTGACAAAATTTTCATACCCCAATAAAACAAAAAACACTGCTCCAACCACCAGGGATGTAAGCAGTGATATTAAAAACATACGCAGAAATCCTTGTTGCCTGTATCTTCCGCCAAGCATCACATCATTCCTTTTCCGATAATATCGTTTAGTGATTAAAGCCGTTTAATAATTTAAATAATGAGCACCGTAATTACAGTGTTTTTGCAATATAATTGCAATTTATATGAGCAATATAATTGCAATTATTTGTGCAAAAATGGAGTATCCGTGCAAAATGACTGCAGCTTTTCCCGGTTAATTTGTAGTATTTCTCGAACTTGAAAAATTGATACCTTTTTCTTTTCGTAACTGAAATTTTCCTTGCGAATCTGATTTCTGCGAATCTGATTTCTTCCTGTAACTGATCTGCTTCCTTCAAACTGACCTGCTTTCTTTTTCGTACGAATCTCTTTCCTTTTTCCTTGCTAATTTCCTTCTCCCTTGCCAGACTGGCGGCTTCTTATTCTTCTTCTGCCATCGACTTGATTATCTTCTTCACGCTTTTCTCAAACTTGGGGCGGGGCAGCATTACCTGATGTTCACAACCAAGGCATTTTATCCTGAAATCAGCTCCTACGCGCGTCACTTCCCATTGCTTGCTGCCGCAGGGATGCTGTTTCCTGAGTTCCACTACATCTCCAACGTAAAATTTCATCGGCATCTGCCTCACTCCTTCCTCACATCTCTTAATTATCCGTCATTAATTATCTGCCTGATCCTTTTGTTCTCCTTTAAATTACTTTTCACCTGTTTGCGCCAAAATTCCTGTTACCGTTTAAATTACTTTAAACCTCCCTGTTCCAATTACTTTAAACCTCCTGGATTTATACCCATGAGATTATTCAATTTATATCCCTGAGATTATTCACTCAAAATTATTGCACTCTAACTTAAATTATTTTGCTTTAGCTTTCACTTCACCCTGCAGTGCCCGACGAAGAGCCTGAACAGACCCAGGTATTCTTCGTCTTTTCCCCACATGGCTTCAGGATGCCACTGCACTCCCACCGCAAATTTTAAGCTGTCATTCTCTATGCTTTCAATCAGCCCGTCGGTGCTGTGCGAAGTTACCCGGAAGCCCGGTGCCACGTCCTTAATGGCCTGGTGATGGAACGAATTTACCCACGCCTCGGTTTTACCAAAGGCGTTGAAAACGTGGCTGCCCTTCTCTATCAGGATCTTATGGGTAGGATACCAGCGAGGCGCTTTCTGGAAATGCTGCATGAGCTCCCTGTCCTTGATCTGGGCATGTATGTCCTGGTAAAGCGTGCCCCCGAGAGCCACATTGATCACCTGGATGCCGCGGCATATTCCGAGCAGCGGCTTGTTCAGTTCCACTGCCCTGCGCGCAAGGTACAATTCCACCTTGTCCCGAATCGGAGAAATTTCCCCGTTGAACACTTTTATATCCTCGCCGTACCTGTGGGGATCCACATCGGCTCCCCCTGTCAGCAAAATGCCATCACAGCGTTCAATTATATCGTCATACACGCTTTCTTCGTCGGTTATCGGGATAATAACCGCGGCTCCCCCTACCTTGTTTATTGCGTCGTAATACACCGGCCTGAGCCAGGAATAATCATTTTCCGTTGAGAAATGGGCCGTAACCCCTATTAAAGGCTTTGTCTTTTCCAATTGCTTAACCCCCTTTGAAACGCCGCCGGCATAACCATTACAGTGATTAATACCATGCTGTATACACTCAATATATAATAAGTCAAAACCGCCAGTTTTTCAATTCGTGACAATAAAAAAACCAGGAACCAGAGCGACCGCTCTGCATTTCCTGGCTTCCCGCCGGTTTTATGCCAACTCGAACATGTCCTTTCCTACGCCACACAACGGACATACCCAGTCATCCGGAAGATCCTCAAACGGCGTTCCCGGGGCAATTCCGGCGTCCGGATCGCCGACTTCGGGATCGTAAACATACCCGCATGCCGTGCATATGTACTTGTCCATACTCATACCACTCCTTATATTAAAATTTGATAAAGCAGCAGATGGTGAACAATCCGCCAGGCTGCTCAACAGCCTTTCAGGCTACGGTAATATTATTATAGTATTACCCCTGTTATATACAGTTTAACACAAATATTTACAGGTCAATAGTTTTTTCGGCCTAATTTGGCTTTCAGCATTACCAATGCGCCTATTACGATCAGCACGACAGGAAGGAACAAATCCTTCAGTCTGCCGCCGAAGATGCGGTTTAGCGAATATGTCGAGAAAAATATGAGAGACAGGCCGCCTATGATACATACAGGGATCAGCAGCGCCTTGTCCCTTTCGCCGAAATAGTACAGCTCGAACAGCCCTACCGCAACGGAAGCGATAATGCCCGGCCACATGACATCAAAAGCGTTAAATATCACCGATATTTGAAATACCACGCCCATGACCGTCAAAATCCCTGCCGGCACCAATATGCCCACATCCCTGTTGCTCCCCGAAAAAAAGGATGAATGCATGGCAATGCCGGGAAGCAGCATGAACAATGACGGCCAGAATTTCGCTATAATACTGCCCACGTTGATATCCAGAATATCGAAATTATTTAAAATCAAAAGTCCGCCGAGTAAAATAAAAATAATTCCCACAACAATATTGCTTCTTCTCATATGCCCCTCCTCATACCGCTCCTCACGAGTCCCTACATAAATATTATAAGCCAACCTTTTTAATTTGTCTGAATCCACCCCGAATATTTTTAGGGACACGGGAGACACGGAAACAATTTTCCGGCGGGGACAAGCGGGACAAGGGGACGGTTCTCCTGTCCCAATCCCGGGACAGGGGGACGGTTCCCTTGTCCCAGCAATGCCAAAAATAAAGAGGGAATCCTCCTGCCTCTGTTACCGGGATTAAAATGGTTTCCCTGTTTCAACACGGAACAAAGCCAGGAACAGGGGGACAAAGGGACAGTTCCCATGTTCCAGCCGGTCAATTCGGTACACGGGGTGGTACACGGAGACGGTTCCTCCGTACAATACCAGGCAGCGCTAATTAAAAGGAAAGCCATCATGATGCGTCGACGGCATCGAAACGATTATCCCGGTTAAACGCAAGACAAAAAAGCAACAAGGGACATCAGGGCAAAGCGGGATTACCGGATGTTCTCCTGCCTTATGCTGAATTATAGGGAAATTTTACTGTTCCTTTCAGGGAAACACGGGAAATTATCTACTTTCCGCGCGAATGGATTCTGCCCGATTAAAAAAGAAAGTTCGCCTGTCACGGTTATTCCCTGGCGAACATTCCTTCAAATGCGGGGTCGCTGCTTATTTTCCACAGGACGTATTTAATCGACTCAGATATCAGATCGGCCATTTTCATCACGATGCTGAGCCGAGTGTTCTGGAGTATCAGGAAATCCATGAAACCGCCGAAATTTACTATTCCGGTGATGTAGGCATCTCCGACGGCCATCAGGTCCTTTTTAACGCCCGAGCCCGGTTTGATCGAGCCTTCCCCGACGTTGATATACCCTATGTGCTCCGCTTTCCCGAGGCAGGCGTCAACGGCTATAACAAACGGATTATCAAAGTTTTCGCGTATTTGGACCATTACCTCGTTCAGGTTCCGTGCATGCACCGGATTGTCGAGATTCCCGAATATATACACGTTCCTTTGCCTGATCGATTTCGTTTTATAACCTACAAGCGGGCCAAGACTGTCTCCGGTGGACCTGTCGGTTCCAATGCATACGAAAACAATGCTTTTGCAACCCCGCCGGAGCCCTTTTAAAATTATTGAATAAAGGGAATCCGTCAGGTGCTTGAAAGCCAGCGCGTTATCGATACATATAAATTGCCGGATAATATGGGTTCTGGTCAGCATCGGATTCTCCTGTTGCAAGAATTGGTGTCAGTATTATATTATTTCCGGCACTGGTGGTTTTATTACTGCGCGAGAAATTTTCCCCAGCGGGTATATTGCCTTGAATCAATGATTTTGTTATCATTGACATACAAACCAGGTGAACGTGGAAATATTCTTTCAGTAAAGCGGAAATTTTCTTTCCTGCAAAGAAAAATTCAAGGGGTGACCGGATGAATATTGATTTTAACAACGGCGAATTCATCAAGAGCATTTTGAACGGCATGCATGACTGGGTTAGAGTAATTGACCTTGACGGCCGAATGATTTTTGTAAATCGCGCAATGGAAGAGGCCCTCGGTTACAATCCAATCGGCAAAAAGTGCTATGAAGCCCTGGGACGAACTGATCCATGCGACGTCTGCATTTCACGCCAGGCTGTTTTTGACGGTCACACCCACGAAAAGGAAGAGATTATCGGCAACAGGGTATTCTCGGTAATATGCTCACCCCTCAGGAATTCCAAGGGTGAAATCATCGGTTCCGTGGAAGTCCTGAGAGATGTAACAAAAACCCGGGAAATGCAGGAAAGAGTGCTAAAACAAAACCTCAAGCTTCAATATGATTTGAATATCGCCCGAAAGCTCCAATGCAGCCTGCTACCCAAAAATCTTCCCGAGGACAAGCTGAAATTTTCTTTTATATACAGGCCCTGCGAAGCAATCGGCGGGGATTTCCTGGATATTTTCCGAATTGACGATGAACACCTGGGAATTTACATAGCTGATGTCTCCGGCCATGGCGTCCCTGCCTCGATGCTTACGATTTTCCTGCGTTCTACAATTGACAGGAAACTGCTGTCTCCCGCAGAGGCGCTCACGGCACTGTTCAAAGAGTACAACCGCAGCGGATTTGACCCAGACCTCTATATAACCGTCTTTTACGCCATAATAAATATGAATACCAGGACCATGGTCTATTCCAACGCCGGTCACAACGTTCCGCCGATCCTGTTCAACACCGACAGGTTTGAGATTCTGCGCCTGCCCGGCGTGCCCATATCCAACTGGGTGGAAGATCCGCAGTATATAAATGCGAGCGTCCAACTGAATCCCGGCGACAGGCTTTTCATGTACACCGACGGAATTGCGGAAATAAAGAACAGCCAGGGTTACCAGTACGGCGAAGACAGGTTGCTGAACATACTCCTGAATGATCGTTCTTCGCCCAGCGGGACGCTTAATAAAATTGTTGACGACGCGGCAAGGTTTATGGGTTGCAAGTCTTCCGACGAAGTATGCGACGACATCACGATGGTGCTTATGGAAGTTGAATGATATGTTTATGGAAGTTTAAATGATATGCTTATGTGACATGCTTATGGAAGTTTGAATAATATGAAGTTTGAATGAGATACAGGAATAAAAGATGTACAGAAACAATTAAGCGCACGGCCCATAGATAAAGACGGTTCGGCAATCCTTTTTGCTAAAGTATTGCTGAACCGTCCCTATTTATATCTTCTTTATCAGAAACCCGGTGTATTAAATCAAACTTTTTCTTGATTTGATTTAATTTATATGCTTAATTTCGAATAATTTTTATTTGTAACTTCAACACAAAGTTCTTTGAACTCAAAAGCCTGAATTTTATAATTCACATGCTTAACTTTCAGTAATTTTTAAATCACGGTTAATTTTAAATCTGCACGCTTAACCTATGCACAAATAATTTTCAATCTGCATGCTTAATCCATGCATAATTAATTTCAACATGCATGCTTAACCCATGCACGATTGATTTCAATCTGCATGCTTAACTCCTGCATAATAAATATATAATTTGATTACAATCTGCATGCCTAACCCACGTTGGCAAAAATCTGCGAGCGGTGACGGTTAATTGCCTTCGTGGGGCATACCTTCTCGCATTCTCCGCAGTTTGTGCAAAGTTCAGGATTAATGACAGCCAGGTTATTCTTGAGCGTAATGGCATTTACGGGACAAACTTTGACGCACCTGCCACAGCCGATGCAGCCGACTTTGCAGTTCTTCATCACGATGTTTCCGCGGTCAAGGCTGCTGCAGTTAACGGCATATTCGCTGCTCTTGGGAACCATGACTATAATTTTCTTCGGGCAGGCCGCAACACATTTTTCGCAGGCCGTGCAAAGGGCTTCATTTACCTTTGCTACACCATTTTCCACCGTAATGGCTCCAAACTCGCAAACCCTTACGCAGTTGCCCAGGCCAACGCAGCCGTATGAGCAGGCCATAGGCCCCCCGTACAGGCTCGCAGCCGCCGCGCAGTCGTTTATTCCCTCATATTCAAACTTAACCTTGCTTACCGACAAATCTCCGCGGCACATAACCCTGGCCGTTCTTGCTTCGACCGCTTCCGCTTCAACGCCGATGATTTCCGCGATCTGCCTTGCAACATTATCCCCACCTACAGGACAGCCGTTTACCTTGCAGACTCCCGAGACAACTGCCTCCGCAAAAGCGTCACACCCACTCTGTCCGCACGCGCCGCAGTTGGCCCCCGGAAGCACTTCTCTTACCTGGACCACCCTTTCGTCGGTTTTAACTTCAAACTTCTTGGATACATAGGCCAGCCCGGTTCCGAATAAAATACCGAGACCGCCCATAATAGTGGCAGGTATTAATACTTCATACAGCAATTCAATCCACTCCCTGGTCTATTCAAACAAATTTGGATCTACTAATCAAATTTATTTAAACAAATTATTGTATTCGTGTCCCAAAATCATATTCACATCTGAAATGTATAACAGCCCGTCTGAAAGGCAGCCGGTTCCGAACGGTTCCATGAACCTCATGATTCCCTGGCAAGGCAGTTCCATCTGCCGTACAATTCAGTCAGCCCGGCCGGGAAATCCGTCACAACTGCTCCACCACCCGGCAAAAAAACATCAAATCCGCTAAATCAACCGGTCAATCCATCAGCCGAACAGCCCCTGGAAACCGAAGAAGGCCATTGAAACCAGAGCTGCGGCAATAAGCGTGATCGGAAGCCCCTTAAGCGCATCGGGTATGTCATTCAGCTCAATTCTCTCGCGTATCCCGGCAAATATGAGCAGCGCCATGGTGAATCCGACTCCGCCGCCGAAACCGTAAACCGTTGATTTGAGCAGGTCGTATTCCTTCTGAATGTTCAGGAGCGCTGCGCCGAGCACGGCACAGTTGGTGGTGATAAGCGGAAGGTAAATACCCAGTGCCTTGTACAGCGGAGGCATGAATTTTTTCATCATTATTTCAATAAACTGTACAAGCGCCGCTATAACCAGTATGAACGCCAGCGTCTGCAGGTACGCGAAGTCGTAATGCGGCCTGAATCCAATCAGCAGATACTTGTAAACCAGGGAAGTAACTGCCGATGCCAGCGTCATTACGAATATAACCGCTCCGCCCATGCCCGCGGCGGTGGAGAGTTTTTTGGACACGCCGAGGAACGGACATATACCCAGGAATTTGCTGAGCACAAAGTTGTCTACCAATATGGAGCTTATTATGATAATTAACAGTTCTTTCATTGAGCTTCAACCTCCCCGCCGTCATCCTTCCCGCACTGGAGTTCACAGCCCTGGCATCCCTGGCAGCCCGTTTGCCTGATCTTGACGGAAGAAAACCTGTTAAACACGGCAATCAGCAAACCAAAGGCCATGAATCCTCCCGGTGGCAGGATCATTATAATCGCCGGATCCCAAAGCTTTGCTGTTACATTAATCCCGAGCCAGGTGCCGTTGCCCAGGAGCTCCCTGACAGTACCCATGGCAAACAGCGCCAGCGTAAATCCTATTCCCATTCCTACGCCGTCAAGGGCCGATGCAAAAACCCCATTCCTGCATGCGAACATTTCAGCCCTGGCAAGTATGATACAGTTTACAACTATCAGGGGAATGTATATCCCCAGCGCCTTGTCCAGCGCGGGTAAATAGGCCTTCATGAGAAGCTGCACGATGGTCACGAATCCCGCGATAATGGTTATAAAAGCAGGAATCCTGACCTTGTCGGGAATAAGTTTCCTCAGGAGCGAAATTACCACGTTGGACCCGACCAGTACGACAGTGGTTGCAAGGCCCATCCCTATTCCGTTGATCGCGGATGTTGTAACGGCAAGCGTCGGACATGTCCCGAGCACAAGCCTCAGCGTCGGGTTCTCCTTAAAAATGCCGTTTACCAATACTTTCATTCCACCCGTTTTATTGCTCTCACTCACTGCAATCCGCCCTCCTCTCCGGGAACTCCGGCCAGGCTGCCATCAGGCTGTCCTTCTTCCTGTACCGAGTCCGGTTCATCACCGGACTGTTCCTCTTCCGATATCGAATCCGGTCCGTCACCGGACTGTCCTTCTTCCGGCTCCGTGTCCAAATCGCCGGCTTCCTGTGCCTCTCCGTTTATTTCACCTGGATTATCCACAGCCTGCGTCTTCCTGAGAACTTCTGCCATGTCCAATGCACTCTGCACGGCGCTGACTACGGCTCTCGATGAAATCGTGGCGCCGCTGACTGCCTGTATCTCCTCGGGCTTGCTCTTGCCGCCCTTCACTACCCCAAGCGGGGCTTCGGGTTTAACACCCAAAAACTGGGATATAAAAGGCTTTTCTTTTACCTTTGCGCCAAGTCCCGGGGTTTCATTGCTGTCCCCTATCCTGACTCCGGTTATCTTTCCGTCGGTATCCACCCCGACCGTCACTTTCATGTCGCCGCCATACCCTTTCGTAACGGTGGTTATAACATAACCCACGGCCGAAGAACCTTTGAATCCCCTGTATGCCTCGGCGACTGCGCGGAGACCGGCATTCGCATCCACGGCATCCCTGAGAATTTCACCGAGGTTGTCAACAGGCTCAAAACTGTCGGCTTCCTTCAGCACTTCCGTGCGGGATTCCTCGGCTGCCATCCTTTCCATGTTCGCAATGGCATCCCTCGTAATTCCCTGGGTGAAGGCCAGCGCGGCCGTGACAACCAGGCATATCAAAAACAGTGTTAATGTGGGTTTAATCATGTCACGCAACGGATTTGCCACCTCCAAAACTCCTGGGTATGGTATAGCGCTCTATTAACGGAACGAGGGTGTTCATTATCAGGATGGCAAAGGAAACTCCCTCGGGGTAATTGGAAAAGAGCCTGATTATCGCGGAAAGAACGCCGCAGCCGATACCAAAGATCAGCCTTCCCTTCCTGTTTACCGGCGATGTCGTATAGTCCGTGGCCATGAAAAACGCTCCAAGAATCAGCCCTCCCGACAAAACGTGATAAAGGGCGTCGCCGCTAAACAGCCTGTCGCCGCCGAATATCCACGTCAACAGCGCAAACGATCCGATATAGGTGAGGGGAATCTCAAGGGTTATAACGCGTCTCGCCACAAGGTAGACAGCACCGATCAGCAGTACCGCCGCAGAAACTTCTCCGATGCAACCGCCTTTTTTACCAATAAACAGCTCAAAATATCCGGGAAGTTCCTCTGCTGCCGATGCTCCTTCCTTAATAAGTCCCAGGGGAGTCGCGGACGAAACTGCGTCGGGAATAATCCAGCGGGTCATTTGCACCGGCCAGGAAATTACCATGAACACCCTTGCGGCCAGCGCGGGATTGACGAAGTTCTGGCCAATACCTCCAAAAAGCTGTTTTACTATAACAATTGCAAAAACCGAACCAACAATGGCAATCCAAAGGGGAATCGTCGGCGGCAGGTTCATGCCGAGAATCAATCCTGTCACAGCTGCGCTCATGTCGCCGACTGTCTGCTCCCTTTTGAGCAGTATTCTCGTAATATATTCGGCAATAACGCTGGCTGCCACGGTTACCAGGAGCACCAGCAATGATCTGAGTCCGAAGAAATAAACTCCTGCCGCGCATGCGGGCAGCAACGCTATTATCACATCGGCCATGAGCCTTCTCGTATTGGTATTATCCCTGATATGGGGCGATGATGTCATCAACAGACCGTTTTCCATTTATTTTCCCCCTTTCGCCGCTGCTGCCGTCGCTGCCTGGCGGAGCTGCGCCTTGGCAAGGCGAATTGACTGCACCAGGTGCCGTTTTGCCGGGCACACGTAGGAACAGCAGCCGCATTCCATACAATCATTGGCATGATATTTTTCAAGCGCTTCCACATCCCCGTGCAGGGAATGGCGGTTAATGTGCAGGGGCATCAGGTTCATCGGGCACACATCGACGCATCTGCCGCACCGGATGCACGGACCTTCGGGCGGGATCTTCGCGCTCTTCTCGTCCAATGCAATTAGCGCGTTGGTGTGCTTAAGCACCGGGTACTGCAACGAATACTGGGCAACGCCCATCATTGGTCCTCCCATGAGCACCTTTACAGGCTCGCTCCTGAAACCTCCGCAAAACTCAAAAACATCGGCAATCGGCGTGCCAATGGGCACTTCAACATTGGCGGGATTTTTGACGGCCGGGCCGTCCACCGTAACCCTCTTCTTTACAAGGGGCATCCCTGTTCTTATATACTCCCTGATGAAAGATACGCTGTTAATGTTCATAACTATAACGCCGACATCGGCGGGCAATTTGCCCGGCGGCACCTTTCTCCCGGTGCAGGCATAAATCAGCATTTTTTCGGCGCCCTGCGGATAGCGCGACTTCAGCTTGACTACCTTGACCACATCGCTGTACTTGTCGTCCTTCGCCGCAATATTGCTCAGCACCTTGATCGCTTCGGGCTTGTTGTCTTCAATCCCTATCCAGACGTTTTTAAACCCGAAAAGATCAACGAGCGTATATACGCCAAGGAGAATGTTCCAGGAATTCTCGATAATTTCCCTGTAGTCGGAAGTGATATACGGCTCACATTCCGATCCGTTAATTATGAGAGTGTCAACTTCCTTGCCCGGCGGCGGCGCAAGTTTTACATGGGTCGGAAAACCCGCTCCCCCGAGGCCCACCAGCCCGGACTTTTTAAGTTGTTCGAGAAACTCTTCCTTATTGTTGAATACCGGCGGTTTTACGTCTTCATGGACTTCCTGCAACCCGTCTGTTTCTATTTCAACCGTCATAACGCTTTGACCGTTGAATACGACCATTGGCGCGACATTTGTCACTCTTCCCGATACACTTGAATGTATGGGCGCTGATATCAGCTTGTCGGACGTTCCTATCACCTGTCCGACCTTGACGGTATCTCCCTTGTTGACAACCGGCGTACAAGGCGCCCCTATATGCTGCAGCATGGGAATATAAACTTTTGAAGGTACTCCCATCTGCAATGTTTCCGCTTCAGCGGTGTTTTTCCAGTGCGGAACGGGAACCCCACCCCTGAAGGTGGCTTTTTTTGTAAATAGCATGTCCCCACATACCTCCCAGTAGGTAAAAAATGTTAATTAAAAAATTCACAATAATAAAGGCCTGCATTAATGCAGACCTTATTGCAACATCATTGTTATTTTATTGTCATTGTTAATTTTGTAATCTCCGCTCAGTACAGCTTCTGTTTTCAGCAAGCTGCCGGCCATTGCTTTTCGTAAACTATCTATGTCTTCAATGCCGCGGCTTTCCATGTTTAAGCCATCACGGCGCGCGACGCCGAACAAGACACCAGCGTGTATAATAAATTCCTTATTCAACTTGTAACGCTCCCTTAATTATAATCCCGCGGCCGGTTTTCCCGTGTTTACAATTACAGCCGCGGCAATCTACCATTGCTATTATACTTCAAAGGTGTTCGTTTTGCAATAACAAAAAAATAAAAATATGCTGTAATGCACTGTTTTCAATGTATTCGGGGAATACCGATTGAATCCTGTATACAAAATCCGCGGTACAGAATGTTTTTCTTGCATATCGGGACAAAAAAAAATATAATTAGATAATTAAATTTATATAAAATATGTATAAAATTAATTTTGTAGTTCGTTATTTAATCCTTGATATTGAAAAATTAATTCCCTTGGCATTTAAAGTTCAAATAATTTCTCCGGCAAGAAACTTCGCCTTTAAAAATGGTTATTCTTCAGCAAAAGGCCGAAGAATGGATAATAAAAAATAAAAAAGATGGACGGTACAGGTCAACGAGCAATGAACGGCATGGTCCGGGCAATGAATAGCATGAAACACTGAAAGGGAACGATTTAACAGGAATCAGGCCGGCTGCAATGAAGTGCAGCTGGATTCTAAATTGAGCGCAAATGTAATTAATAGATTAATGGGTAGATGTTATGGATCTTGGGAACAATGTCAGTTACAAATCGTTAATACGCCGGCTGCTGGTATTTGCGGCGATTTTGCTCGCGCTTTTTGTTATATTTAAATTCCTTCTTCCTTTTTTTATACCCTTTGTCATAGCTCTCGTCATTGCCATGCTTAACGAGCCGATCGTAATGCTCCTTAACGGCAAATTGCGAGTCCCCAGAAAAGCGGCGTCATTTGCTTCGCTGCTCCTGACCGTCAGCATAATCGGACTGCTCATTGTGGCCGGTACACAGAAAATTTACAGGGAGCTTGTCGCGCTCCAGGACAGGATAACGGATTATGTAAAAATCACATCGGAAAGTACGAGTCTTTATGAATACCTGTTAAGCCTCGCGGCAGGTTTCGGCTCGTCGGATCCGGCAAACGGCAATGCCGGCGGCCTTGAGGATCTGGTAAAACAAGCCGCGGCATGGTACAAAGAACTGCCCCCTGTAGTTTCCAACGCAATTGAAGAAACTCTTAAAGAAATTGTAAATCAGCTGAGAAATATCGTCACAGCAACCGCAGGCTCCATTTTCAACACGGTAAAATCATTGCCGAGGATTATCATATATGTTATTTTCACTATATTATCCGCTTATTTCATAAGCAGCGACAAGGAATTGATCAGCGACTTTATTAAAAAACTTCTGTCCAAAAGACTGTCGGAAAGGTTTTCCCATATCCGCAAGGAAATATTCATTGATTTGTGGGATTACCTGAAATCCACGGTGCTACTTATGAGCATCACTTTTGCCGCCGTTCTCATTGTGCTGAGCGCCCTCGGCGTCGAATATGCGTTTCTTATGGCGATAATAGTTTCAATAGGAGAGGTCATACCATTCGTGGGCACGGGGATTATCCTCATTCCGTGGATTTTCGTCAATATTGCCGCGGGCAGGTATATCATGGCTTTGGGTCTGACTGCAATATATATCCTGACCATAATATCGCGGCATGTTTTAAAACCCAGGGTCATGAGGTCCAAAATAGGCATTCATCCGCTGCTGACGCTGATTTCCATGTATTTGGGCATAGGCGTTTTCGGGCTGCCCGGCATTGTTTTCGGCCCGGTTATCATGGTTATAATGAAAAACCTCCAGGCTTCGGGCCTGATTAACATAATAAACGAGCCTGCCGCGGTAAACGAGCCTGTCGCGATAAATGAGCCTGTCACGGTCTCACGGAACAGTCGGCCCGGTGGTAATGCAAACCCGGGTTTTACAAACGGCAGACCTGGAAAAGCCCATAAAAATAAAACCGGCAAAACCGGCAAAAGTGCCGGGGACCATACAGGCGGCAGTGAAAGAGGCAGCGATAATGACAGCAACAGCATAAACAGCCCGACAAACGGCAGCAGCCGGTAAAAGCGCGGAAGCACTTCTACCACGAAGTGCTTCCGCAGTTGTCGTAATGGCCAAGGAGCACCCGGTAATCCTCTTCATTGAGTCTTCGCTGGTAATAGTATCCCGAATCCAGGTACTTGTCAGATGCAAAGAAAGCCCTGCAGTTTTCGCAGGTAAATATTCTTTCCACTAATATTCGGCCCTCGTCGGTACTAAGCTGCTCCAGCTCATGAAACAGGGTTTTGTATAACGGGCGCCCGCAAATCGGGCAGGCATATGCCGTGATGTAAAACTTCGGAGTTATGTAAAGCGGATAGTCCCCAATATCCCCTTCAAAATATCCTATATGTTCATTCTTCCGGACAAAATTGCTGTCGGCATCCTGGCTGCAGGTTTTATTGCCGTAACTGCTGCCGGAGCTTTTTTCAAAATTGCTGCGGGTATTGTTTCCGGCCCCGTTATGAGTATTGTCTGCCTGGATGTCAAGCAGGCTGGACTTGTATACTTCCCTCGCAAACGGCTGACTCTCGACCCATTTGTGCCGGCGTTCCACGATGCGGTAGCCGGCGCTCCATGTCTCGTTTGTTATGACCGGAACCCTGCTCAGTAAATTGTCCATGAAATCGCTGAACTCGAGCGGCCCTGCCTGACCGGTGATAACCCTGACAATTCCGCCCAGCACGAGCCTGTTGAAATCCGTGAGAGCCTGCCTCAATTCTTCAGAATTGATGATATTTGTAGATTCACAAGTGTACTTGACTAGATCAAACAGTACAAAAGCCACCACGTACTCCTTCGCACCGTTTACGCCGAAAGCATTGCTGCCGCCCGTTCTCCGGCAAATCCCGCTGTAAAAATCATTGGTTGCCTGTTTCAGATCTTCAACCGGATACGCGATTAACGCTTCAATTAACCATTTGTCAAAATCAATAGCCATCTAATAGCCTCCAGATATGGTTCAGTTTACCTGCTTCCCTTCCCTGACTACTGTTCCACCACAATGTACTTTCCTGTCTCTGTTGCAATGGTTTCGAGTTTTATGGTCCGCTGAACAGGATTATATAGATAGGTCTGATGTGTTTGCAGAGACGTATTGAAACCGCACCAGTCCTGCTCTTCGATGTCGTCAACATGCTCTCCCATGTTCTTTTCTGTCCCTGTTGCCGGGGACTCATTGTTTTTCCCTGAACAGGAAATCAGCATTGCCGCCAAAACAAGGCAGATTGCAATTATTAGCGGTGCTTTACGGATAACATGCATATTTTTTCGCATATCGACCCTCCTCTTTCCCTGGCGGGCGATTGAAAACAGGAAATAAAACATACAAAACAGGAAAACAAACATTAAATAAAATGAAATACACCGGCATCATGTCCGCGTACGTCGGTCATGATGCCGGTATCTGAACCTATGCCCATACACAGGCATTTAACCGAATTTCACCATATTGCCAAAGCCTGAATTACACCAACTCGTCAAGTATTTCCTTGACCTGTTTCAGGTTGAAAGGCCCTTTCTCCATCTTTGCCCAGGCTTTTTTGAGCTGCGGGAGTTCAGGCGCGGAAACCTTGAGATTTTCAATCATTTCCGCTAGCTCCTCGTCCCCTTCAATTGCCTTTATGACCTTCTCGCCAAATTCCTCGGACTGGAAGCCTTCATCGCCCGGGATCACCAGGTTGTCTTCGGCTTTGAAACTTGAAGTGTTCCTGTAGCCTTCATCAACATAAAAATCGGATTTGGTATTCAGACCCACCGTGTTGCCCTCTATCGTCACGTGCTCAAACAGGTTCCATCCGCCGTAATTGAGGGCTGAAATTCCTCCGCCGGAGCATCCGAGCACTATATTGTTCCTTACGACTGACGGCCCGGCGCCTACCACGATACCTGCGCTGTTCCTGGAACCCACCACGATATTTCCTTCAACAATGTTGGCATCTTCGGGTTTTGCGTCCTTTGCGCCGTAAACCATGATGCCGGGTCCCTGGGAGTTCATGATAAGGTTATTGCGGATTATTCCTCCCTTTACATTCAGCTTGAGCTCGATGCCGTACCCTACGACATTCTTATTGTCGATCTGAGAGGCTTCGATGAAATTGCCCTCGAAAACGAATTCATCCACGCGCGCCGTTCCGGAGTGTTCGCCGATGTAGACCGGCGTCGCCTTTACTCCTATAAACCTGTTGTTGATTATTTTTATCTTTTCGTACACCCCGTTTGCGATATTGGCGTCGATGGAACCTCCGCCGCAATCGCGGAAAACGCAGTTTTCGATCAGTATATTGCTTCTTACTCCGTTCTGTTCAGGTTTGATGCGTATGGCATGCACATCTGGCTCCGGCGGTCTGAATTCAAGGTACGCCAGTACCAGGTTGTTCCCGTAAATCTCCATCAGGTTTGCGGTGCCTCCGGCATAGAACAGCACGGGACGTTTTTCTCCCTGTCCAAAACCCCTGATGATTATCGGTTTGTCCGGCGTTCCCGACACGTTTATATTGAACGGGCCGTAGTATGTTCCCTCGTGCAGCACCAGTTCATCGCCGGGCTTTAAATTGTTTATCGCCGTAACATAATCATCATAGGGGCCGACTTCTATTGTTGTCCCCGACTCTGCCCTCTTAACACTGGTAATGTAGTCCTTCAAGTCTTCCACATCTCCTTTCTGCTTACGCGAACAACCCGATACAAATAACACGGATATTAACAGCGTCAACAACAGAGCAGCTAGCTTCAGTAATAAATTGACCTTATTCCCATTCATTATTTAACCCCCCTGGCATTAAATCCTGAGGCCGCACTGCTGCTGATTTTATTCTGTCAAAGCCTTTTCGGCCAGTTTTGCAAACCTTTCAACCAGATCATCAATGCGGAAGCTGTCGTGACCTATCAGGTAGGACACAACCTTGTTATTGAATTTTCTGTACCAGTGTTCCGGTATTCCCTTTTTGCCGACAATGGCTCCGACTATGCTGCCGGCAGTGGCTGCGGTGCAGTCGTTGTCCAGTCCCATTGCCACAACCTCGGATATTACTTTTGTAAAATCGGTTCCTCCGATCATGAGTCCGAATATCGTAAGGCATGCGTTGTTAATGGTGTGGACTCCGCTCATTCCCTTGAAATGATCTTCCACTGCCTGCCTTGCATCCCTGTAATTCTTTATATCCTTGCCCGCTTCAAGGGCCCATGCCACTTCCTTTGCAAGGTTGCACTCGGCGGGTATTTCAGTCAATCCTATTTTTATCGCGTCTATGGGATTGTCTACCGTAAACGCGGCCGCTATGGCTGCGCTGAAGAACATTTCGCCGTAAATGCCGTTGCGGCGGTGGCTCACGTAAGCGTCATAATAAGCCATTTCAGCAGCCTTTTCAGGATATCCCGGGGCAATATAACCCCACGGGTCTGAGCGAATATCCGCGCCTATCCATTCGCAGTAGGGATTGTCATAATCCGCGGATTTGCTTCCGGGTATACCTGCCTTAAGGTTTTCAAGAGCTACATGCTCCGCCGTGCAGGCATAGGGCAGGTACTTCAGCCATGCCTTGCCCACATCATCACTGTTGAAATTAAGACCAAATTCCTCGGCTATCAGCAGACCCAAAAGGGTATACGCGATGTCGTCGTCAACGGGCACCCCGTCCATGCCGTCGCGGGTATAGGCAGAACACGGGCTTTTCTGGTATCTCAGCGCATAGGGGACCTTTGCCGCCGACCAGTAATCAACGGGCGGGAACTGGTCTCCCGTGTGTTTCGCCCATTTCTCCATCTCCTCTATTTCCCAGAATTCCACTATCGCCCCGAGGGTACAGCCGGCAAAACGTCCAAGCATGGCACCGGAAAGCTTTTCAATATAAAGATCCCTGTCAAAGGTTTTCCAGATTTTTCTCGGGCCTTCGGGCCTGAGTTTTTTAATCTCCTTGAGACAATTGGGTTCTTTCGCCTGGAGCACGGGATCCACGGGAAGCGCAATCAGCTTGTCGATCGCATTTTTCAAAGCCTGTTCCGCTTCGGACAATACAGCCTCAATCCCAGTGGAGCCGTATTCGGCCTTCAGTCGGCTGTACTCAACCAGCTTTTTCCCCAACTCACTATAATTAGGTAATTCGGGATATTTCATTTTTTCGCCCTCCAAATTTGTCAGCAAATTTACTGTGTTCTAAACAGATATTAGCATAAAAATACCCAAAAACAAATATAATGCTGTGTAATTTCCACGTATTTTTATTTTATTCAGAAAATAAGCAATAATTATTATTTATTATCCAACCTTGCCCAGAGATCCCTTACCTGCCCGCTCACAACCCTTTCAATGCCTGCCATGTCCCTGTGGATCTCCAGCCTGGTAAAATGCGGTTCCATTAATTTAAGCACATTTCCTGCCTGGCCCTGTCCCACTTCGATGAACAGCCTTCCGCCCTCCGCCAAATGGTCCGGGCTTTGCTCAATTATCCTGCATATTATTTCAAGCCCGTCTTCCCCGGCAAAAAGCGCAAGAGCCGGCTCGTATTCCCGCACCTCCCTTTGCAGGGTATGTCTCTGGCTTTCGGGAATATAGGGCGGGTTTGACACTATGACATCGAAAAGCCTCGGCCCCTCGGGAGAAGCCAGGGCAGAAAACAGGTCGCTTTTAATGAATTCGATCCTGCCGGCGACGCCTGCTCTTTCAGCGTTTTCGCGCGCAATTTCCAGCGCTCCCTCCGATATGTCCACGGCGGTTACAACGCAGTTTTCCAGGTAATAAGCCAGGCTTACGGCTATGCACCCTGAGCCGGTGCCAATATCGAGTATCCTCAGCGGTGCGCCGCTTTTTTCAAGAAGTTTCCCGCTGTATTCTCCGAATCCGCGCCCTGTTCCATATCGGGAATCAACTCTCGTTTTTGTTTCATGCCCGGAACTGTCGTTTGCTACATGCCTGGCACCGATACCGGTTCCGTGTTCAGCACCTCCGCCTTTTCCATGCCGGGAATCGGCGCCCGCTTCATATCGTGTATGATTTTTTACGTAATCTATTACCGCTTCCACAAGGGTTTCGGTATCATGCCGAGGGATCAGCACCCTTTCATCAACGCTGAAGCGAAGCGACATAAATTCCTGCTCTCCCGTTATGTATTGCAGCGGCTTTCCGGCAGCCCGCTGCGCAAACAGCTTTTCCCACAAAATTATCCTGTCCTCGGGCATTTCATCTTTTCCATGGGCATAGATGTAAGACTTGTCTTTTTGCAATATAAATGAAAGCAAAACCCCGGCCTCCCTAGCCGGGACTTCTATTTTCCCCTTTTTCAATATTTCAGCGCCTTTTTTAAAAGCTTCCTCGACGGTCATGGCATTACCTCGCAACGTCATAATCGTTTGACTTCCGCAGACTGCCACTTGTCCCGTTTACCTGCCGAAGACTGCTGCCTGTTTCTTTTGCCTTCGGCGGACTACCACCTGTCGGCGTCCGGTTCCGGTACAAGCACATTGTTAAACGCGGTGATTGCCACCTCCACCTGAGATTCATCGGGCTCCCGCGTGGTAAACCTCTGGAACGCCAGTCCCGGGGCGCTTATTACCCTGACTATTTTTCTGTCGCTTCTGCCCGCAAGCTTTATTATTTCATAGGAAATGCCCGCAACCAGCGGCACGAGCAGGAACCTCAACAGCATGTTGACCAGCATCGAGGGAAAAACGGGCAAAAGCGAAAATACCAGTATGCTTACAATCATCACTATAAAAAGGAACGATGTTCCGCACCTCGGGTGCTTGGTGGAATATTTCATCACGTTTTCAACGGTGAGCTCTTCTCCGGCCTCGTAGCAGTGAATTGTCTTGTGCTCGGCCCCGTGATACTGCCAGACCCTTTTCATTTCCTTGAGCCTTGACGCCAGCACAAGGTAGGTTATAAACAGCGTTACCCTCACTGCGCCTTCAAACAGGTTGTAGAAAACGCTTCCCGCCCAGGTGTCCCTGTTAAACGGCATAAGCCCGGCGAGAAAATTGGGCAGCAGTATAAACAGACCAATACTGAAAAGGATTGACAGGGTGACCGAGACATATATCATTACATCCTTCATCCGGCCTTCCATCAGCCGTTCAAAAAAGGCGTCGATTTTTTCGCCGATCCCGCTGAAACGGTTGCGGATCTTTTCGCCGATACGGTTCGGCTTCTTTTCCTTTTCGGGCTTTTCTTCCTCTTCAATGTCATAGAAATCGGCAGAAAACATAAGGGCCTTCACGCCCATCACCATCTGGCGCCCGAAGGAAACAATACCCCTTAAAACAGGGATTTTAGAAATCCTGCCTTTTGCAGGAAGCGGTCTCTTTTCAACTACTATTTCGCCGTCGGGTTTCCTGACCGCTATTGCCGCATTTTTCGGCCCGATCATCAGAAGACCCTCGATCAGCGCCTGGCCACCTATACTTGTTTTTTTAACCGGTTTGTTTGAAATAATCATATATCACTCCTGCAACCGGACTGGCAGACATTCAATCTGCTGTCCCTGAATATACTTTAAAATAACCTGTTGAAGATATTTACCAACTTAATCAGCCTGTTTAATCTGTCTAATCTGATTAATTTGTTTAATCTGCTTTATTGTTTAAACCTGTTTGTTTAAATCTGTTTAATTGTTTTATCTGATTAATGGTTTTATCTGTCTATTTGTTTATTTGTTTTAACTGTTTTATATTTTTATTTGTTTAATCTGTTTAATATATGTTTATTTGTTTTTAAACTGTTTAATCTGATTATCTGTTTAATTTATCTATTTAAATAATCCGGTTTAACTGATCTGTTCAATCTGTTTGGTATTTAGTTTGTTTTATATGTTTAACAGTTTAAAAATTCATCTGCATATTAATTCGTGTCCTTATTCAATTTCATCTGTTTATCATTTATATTTGATATATTTATATTTGTTGTGTTTTGAAAAACTTCACCTTCTGGAATTATTATAGCCTATCGCTCGGCTTTAAACAAGGAAAGCGCCAGCCGGGCGCGCTGACAGCCCCATAAAGTCCCGGATGATGTTTCCCGGACGACGCCTTCCGGGATGAATCTGCAGGACTATGCCTTCCATGATAACATCTCCGGGATGAATCCCGAAGTCATGGCCAATCAAAACGGTAATGCTCCCAATATCTTTGCGCTATTTCTTAGACATTGCGTTGTTTCAAAGCTATTGCCTTATACCAGAGTTGCCTTATACCAGTGTCATAACCATATAAAAAATAAAAGGCTGCTTTTGCAACCTTTTAAACTATTGTTCCAGGCCGAATCTCTTCTTGAACTTGTCAACGCGTCCGCCGGTATCAACAAATTTCTGCTTACCGGTAAAGAAAGGATGGCATTTGGAGCATATTTCAACGCGCATTTCCTTTTTTGTGGAACCGGTGGTGATGGTTTCGCCACAGGCACACCTGATTACCGCTTCACCGTATTCGGGATGTATTCCTTTCTTCATCGCTTTCACCTTCTTTCAATTGCCGAACGGATTGTTTCCGCCTCGTATTGTGTTTATTGTTTATTTTGAAAAATGTTTCCGAATAACAGACAAAAGATATTTTAGCACAACCTGACCGTCTAATCAAGAGTTTTTTGGATTCGACACTATTCTTCCAAACCGGGCATTATTTACTAATGCGTTCGCGTTTAGTATAATTTAAGTAAATTATATATTTTTTTATCAACACGTGTTTTTTTGGAACATGATGTTTTCAGCGGTTTTGTAACTTTCCGGTGAGGTAATCCAGTCAATGATTGATTTAGCAGGTTACAGAATTTATGAGCTTATTAATGAAAATAATTGCTTCGAATTATATAAAGGTTGCGACATAAATGATCAGGCGCCTGTTATAATCAAGGTTCTAAAGGAAGAAACATTTGATTCCGCCATAGTTTCGGATTTTATGCGCGAATACGCAATAACGCGGAACCTCGATATAGAAGGAATTTTAAAACCCGTCAAGGCAGATCAGTCGGAACACGTTTTTGCGCTGATTTTCGAAGACATCGGCGCTGTAACTTTGCGCGAACATCTGAAAAAACAGCCTGTCGGCATCGTCGATTTTGTCGATATTGCCGTCGGCATTGCAGAAATTATCGAAAAAATACACGCGAGCAGGGTCATCCACAGGAGCCTGAATCCCGACAACATACTGATAAAGCCCGACACCGGCAAGATATATATTACCGATTTCTGCAATGCGGTGCAGTTTTTCAACCATTCAAACCAGGTTGCGCCTTCCGCCCTGGTCTGTCCGGCAGGTTCTCCCGAGTACATGCCGCCGGAACAGACAGGCCGGGTTGAAATCTTCATGGACAGGCGCAGCGACCTTTATTCCCTCGGCGTAATATTTTATGAAATGCTTACGGGCACGCTGCCGTTTAAGGCCAATAATCCCACCGAGTGGGCGTATGCCCATTTGACGCAGAAGCCGACACCTCCGCATCAGGTTAACGACGCAATCCCGCCCGCCATTTCCGACATCATAACGAAGCTGCTCAATAAAAACCCGGATGAAAGGTACCAAAGCGCATACGGGCTTTTATGCGATCTCAGGGAATGCAAGAGCCAGCTTGTCAAAACGGGGCAGATTAGGCATATTGACATTGCAAAAAAGGATAAATCCGCGCAACTTCGCCTGAGCAACGCCTTTTACGGCAGAAATGAGGAAACGGAGATGCTCAGGGCTGCTTTCAGCCGCGTTTGCAGGGGAGCCTTTGAAATCGTGTTTGTAAGCGGCGAACCCGGCATCGGAAAAACTATGCTGGTTAATGAAAGCCTCCAAGCCGTCACAGCCGGAAAAGGCTATTTTATTGCGGGAAAAGTAGACCAGCTCAGAAAAAACATCCCCTATGCCCCTTATATCGATGCTTTCAGCAATCTCGCAAGGCAGCTGATGACCGAAAGCACCAAGACGCTTACATGGTGGAAAAACAGGATTTTGCACTCCATCGGCCGCAATTGCGCGGTTGTTACCGAAATTATACCGGAGCTGGAATGGATAGTGGGCATGCAGCAGCCCGTGGAACCACTGCCGCCCCAGGAAGCGGAAACCCGTTTCTTGAATGTTTTTAAGGATTTTATAAAGGTATTTTTATGGAAGAACCATCCGCTTGTGCTTTTTCTCGATGACCTCCAGTGGGCCGACCGCGCGTCGATAAAGCTTCTGGAGTTTCTCATGCGCGACACGGACCTGAGCCATTTGCTAATAGTGGGCGCATACCGCGAAAATGAGCTAGGCGAAGAGCACCCGCTGCTTAATGTTATAAAGGCCAGGAGCCCGGAAGATAACCTGGTCAGCAGGTTACATATACAGCTTTCACCGCTCCGGATGCAGGAAGCGGAGAATTTTGTGACAGATTCGCTGGGAACGCTGCTCCCGGATATTGACTCTCTTACACGATGCCTGTACCGTAAATCGGCAGGCAATCCTTTCTCCCTAAAACAGATCCTTCAGATAATACATGATGAAGGGCTGTTGTACTATGACAGCAGGCATGAGCGCTGGCACTGGGATCTCGAATCCATCCAGGCTTTCCGGCAAAACGAAGACATCATGGATCTTATATTGAGCAAGATCCAGAGACTTCCGGGGGAAACCCGGGAACTCGTCAAGCTGGCCTCCTGCTGTGGCAACAGGTTTGACCTCAATTCCCTTGCCGCCTTTTGCGGCAAATCAGTGGAAGAAACGGCCAGGACCCTTATACCGGCCGTTCATGAAGGCCTGATTATCGCCGCTGAAACGGAAGAAACAGCTTCAGCCCCGGGTCAGCAGGTCCATAATAAACAGTCCCAAAACGATTTGCTGTACGAGTTTCTTCATGACAAGGTCCAGCAGGCAGCCTATTCCCTTGTCACGGAAGAAGAGAAAAAGCAGAATCATGTAATGATAGGTTCCTACCTCTTAAATAATATGAATATGCGCGGAAGCAATTTCGAAGAAAATATCCTCGCCATGATGGACCACTTCAACCGCGGCCTGGAGTTAATACAGGATTCCGGGAAAAGGCTGACGCTGGCAAGGTTCAACCTGCTGGCGGGGCGCAAGGCGAGGGCTTCCGGCGCATACGCTTCAGCGCTAGAATATTTCAGATGCGCCAGGGAGCTGATCCAGGACAATGCATGGGAATCCGACTACCGCCTCAGCTTTGAGCTGTACCTGGAATATGCCCAGGCGCTGTACCTGTGCGAAGATGAAGAATCAGCCGAGAAGCTGTTTGATTTTATCCTTGAAAAATCGCGGTCAGATATCGACCGCGCCGATGTTTACGGATTAAAAATGACGCTGTATGCGGGCGTGGGAAAGTTTGCAGAGGCAACATACACCGGACTCCGCGCGCTCCAGGACCTGGGTATGAAGATACCGCTGCGTCCCGCTGCGCTTCATTATGCTAAGGAACTGGTTTTATATAAATGGTTCATGCGCAACAGGACCGTCGAAGACCTTTACCTCCTGCCTGAGATGAAAGAAATAAAGCAGAAGAAAATCTCGGAGCTGCTGGCGCGCCTGTGCTATGTCAGCATGGCCGTTTTCCCCGACTTGTACAGTTTTATCATTCTGAAAACGGGCAACTACGTTCTCCGCTCCGGAAACAGCGAAGTTGCTCCAGTGGGCTACCTGGGATACGGCATTACCAGCGGCATCGTTTTCGGAGACTACAGGACCGGGGACAGGTTTGCCCAGCTCTGCGTCCGGCTCGCGGAGAAATACGACCTCAGTTCCTACAAGTGCATCATATATTTTGTAGTAGGAGCACTGATTCATCACTGGACGAACCATG
Source organism: Bacillota bacterium (assembly GCA_023623175.1). Lineage (GTDB taxonomy): Bacteria > Bacillota > Clostridia > Acetivibrionales > JAMNXU01 > JAMNXU01. The sequence goes on along the minus strand of JAMNXU010000020.1, from coordinate 38,650 downwards.
CGGCGCTCGCGCTCGATTATCTCAGAAAAGCCTCAGCGGCAGGAAATGAGTCTGGCAACCTCGTAATTGCCGGCTATGCCGACTGCGTTCTTACCGAAAATCTTTATATCACAGGAACCAGGCTGGAACATGTCGAAGAATTCATCCGCGAAAAAAACGAGTTGCTTAAAAAAATAAAGCACTTCTTTCTCCTGGTCAGTATTACTATTTACGATAAAGTCGTTTCCGCGATGACGGGGCGCAGGTCAGGCTCGCTTGCCGACGGTGCGGCAGAACTTGACAGGGATGAAATTTTGAACCTGGTGAAGGAAGACAATTCATCGCTGGCAACATATTACTGGGCCAAAATGCACCTGCGCTACATGGCCGGCGACTACAGATCCGCACTGGAGCTCGCGCAGAAAATACGGCCGCTGCTAGGTTCTATCATCGGCTTTTTGGTTTATTCAGAATTTTTCTTCTACGAATCGCTGGTTATAACGGCTGTTTTCCCGGAATTGCCGGCAAGGGAGAAAAAATATTACAGAAGAATCTTGAGAAATAACATTCGCAGGCTGGAAAAATGGGCCGCGTCCTGCAAAGACAATTTCGAGCACAAGTACCTGCTCGTGTGCGCCCAGGCGGCAAGCCTTCTGAACGAGACGGAAAAGGCCATGTTGCTTTATGAAAAGGCCATCAGTTCAGCAAGAACCTATGGTTATATTCAAAATGAAGCACTTGCCTGTGAGCTTGCGGGCAAATTTTACCTCGGCCGCGGTATGGAAAAGGTTGCAAAAACCTATTTGGAGGATGCATGCAATGCTTACGGAAAATGGGGCGCGGCGAACAAGGTCAATGATCTGAAAAACAGGTATTCTGACGTTCTCGGCGAATTTGCGCCGGAAAACACGGCAATCCAAACCGGCAAAGCGATCAGCAGCATGCTGAATTATTCGGCGCCTTCTGCCGGAACGGCCATCACCGAATTTGATTCATACCTTGTTAAAAAAGCGGTCGAAAGCATCACGAACGAAACTGACATAAACGCTCTGCTGGAAGGCTTCCTGGACATCATAGTCAAAAGCATGGGCGCGGACAGCGGCTGCCTTATTTTCGAAAAGGACGGCGAATTGTTCATTGAGGCGCTTAAGACTTCCGACGACACGAGGTCGAAGGCGAAAACGGTGCCGCTCAGCGAATATAACGAAGTATCAATGTCCGTAGTGAATTATGTTGCCAGGACTTCCGACACCGTCGCGATAAACCTCGGGGAGGATTTTGGAATATTTTCCAATGACCCGTATATATCCGAATCCAATCCAAAATCCATTGCCTGCGTGCCGCTGTTGTTGCAGGGCATTCCCTCCGGCGTCATATACCTCGAAAACAACTTCTTGCCCGGAGTTTTCACGTCCCAGCGCCTTGAAGCCTTAAAGCTCCTGGCGACGCAGATAGCTTTCGCCAGGAAGCTGCAAAGCTATATTTCCGAGGTTCCCGCCGGTACCCGGCATTCAGAACATAATTTGATAGAACCGCTGACCGAGAGGGAAATAGAGGTTATAAGGCTCATTGCCCAGGGCCTTTCCAACATGGAAATAAGCCAGAACCTTTACATGTCCGTCAACACCGTAAAAACCCACGTCAGGAACATATACGGCAAACTGAATGTCAACAGGAGGGTCCAGGCGGTCCAGAAAGCGAAAGAACTAAATTTGATATAACATGGGACACGGGGACGGTTCTCTTGTCCCACTTGGATTTTTGTTTAAAGCAGCCGATAAAGTATTTTGACCTGTGATTTTAATATTCTTGTCCAAATTAAGTAAAATTGAAATAAGATAAAGAGAAAATATTATTTAAGAGAAATATTGATTACGCGAAATATTTATACAGGTATGAAAATAAAACGTTAAAAAATAAGAAAGCTAAGCTGAACCAGAAAAATGGAGCGCAGCTTAGCTTTAGTTATTTTTGTTGCATTATTTTATTGCACAGACCAACTGCTATAATGCCCACTTATTACTGTCGAGAAATGCAGTGTTGATACTGTTTACGAATTCCTCGTTACTCTTGGTCTGCGTGAGCCTGTTTATCAGCATTTCCGTAACCTCGGCCGTTCCCATGTTGCTCATGGCTTTCCTTATGGCCCAGATGCTTTCAAGCTCTTTCTGTGACAGCAGCAGTTCTTCCCGCCGCGTACCCGATCTGTTTATGTCAATTGCAGGGAAAATTCTCTTTTCAGACAGTTTCCTGTCAAGATGCAGCTCCATGTTGCCCGTTCCCTTGAATTCTTCATAGATAACGTCATCCATGCGGCTTCCGGTATCTATAAGCGCCGTGGCAATAATGGTGAGGCTGCCTCCGTTTTCTATGTTCCTTGCCGCGCCGAAAAATCTCTTGGGCTTATGCAGCGCGCCCGGATCAAGACCGCCCGACAACGTCCTGCCGGTAGGGGGAATTGTCAGGTTGTAAGCCCTTGCAAGCCTTGTTATGCTGTCGAGTAAAATTACAACGTCCCTCTTTTGCTCGACGAGCCTCTGGGCTCTTTCAAGGACCATTTCCGCAACCTTGATATGGTGTTCTGGCACCTCGTCGAAGGTTGAATACAATACCTCGCCCTTGATTGATCTCTGCATGTCGGTGACTTCTTCCGGACGTTCGTCAATCAGTAATACAATGAGTTCCATGTCCGGATAATTGGTCGTTATTGCATTGGCGATTTTCTTAAGAAGCACGGTTTTACCGGCTTTGGGCGGTGAAACTATCATTCCGCGCTGTCCCTTGCCTATGGGAGCGATAAGATCTATCAGGCGCGTGGCATATTCGCGCGGTTCGGTTTCAAGTGTTATCCTGACATTCGGGAATATGGGCGTAAGATTTTCAAACGGGACTCTTTTTGCTGCCACTTCTGGAGGATCGCCGTTAACGGATTGTACATAAAGGAGCGCCTGGAATTTTTCACCGTCGTTCGGTATCCTTCCTTTTCCCCTGATCCAGTCACCGGTTTTAAGTCCAAGGCGACGAATCTGGGACGGGGAAACATAAACATCCTTGGGCCCCGACAGGTAATTCTGGCTTCTCAAAAAGCCGTAACCGTCGGGCAAAACCTCAAGTACTCCTTCAACCGGATCATCGCTCTCAATTTTTTTGTAGTAGAAATTGGGCTGACCTTCCGTATCCTTTTTAAATTCGTGCTGTCTTTGAGATTCCCTGGATTCAGAAACCTGTTTTTCCACAGGTTCTGCTGTAGACTTTTCCCTTGATTCGGGTTTGGCTTCAGACTCTTTTACCTGTTCTTCAACCGTCGCCTGGACTGCTTCTGTTACCCGCGACTCGACGTACTCTTCCTTCTTATCTTCTTCTTTCTTAACTTCTTCTTTCTTTTCTTCTTCCTTCTTTTCTTCTTCCGCTTCTTCCTTGCGTTCTGCCAGATCAGGAGCAACAGTCTGAACAGGCGCTTCGGTTAAAATGGGATTTTTCCTGGGTCTTCCCCTTCTCGACTTTTTAACAACGGGCTCTTCCGCAGCGGCAGCGGATTTTTCTTCTTCCCTGGCTTTTTCTTTAGCTTCTTCTTTAACTTCCTTTGTTTCTTCCCTGCTTTCCTCTTTTACAGCTTCCCTGTCCGCTTCTTTAACTTCTTCTTCAGCTTCTTTGGCTACTTCGCGTTCTTCGGAGACTTTATCTCCTTCTTCCTTCACTCCGGCATCATCCGTTTTTTGCTCAGCATCGGACCGGGCTGCCAAAGCCTCCTGCTTTTTCGCATCGGCCATGGCAGTCTCTTTGATTACATCAATGAGTTCTTTTTTCCTATATTTTGCAATATTCTTGATTCCAAGCATTTTTGCAATAAAACGTAAGTCTTCCAGAGTCTTTTTCTCCAGATTTACTTCTTCCATAAAACACCGCCTTATTCAATTTTTTGTTTATTTATTTCCATTGTCCTGGGAATAAATCATAGCAGGAAGATAAAAACATCTGCGCGGGGATTGCGGTAACCTGAAGAAAGGTCTCAATTACCAATGAGAAAGTATATCATTTCCCCAACAATTTGTCAATTACCCTGATTTTATCGCTCAGAAACAATTCCTTTAAGATAATTTCTGCTGAGGCAAATCTTTTTCCTCTGCATTGTTGCCTTCAGATCTTCATTGGTTGCTGCCTTAAGCGATTCCCAGAGGAAACAGTTCCTGCATTGCAGCCTGATTTCACCGGGAAGCAGTACGAGTTCTATGCCGCGACTCCCGCACGCGCAGTAGAGTTTCTTTTTTTCGGCAATGTCATGAATTATGTTGAGGGTGTCGAGCATGATCCTTGAATTTTTGAAATATCTTTCGTAACCAAACATGGAAATGAGTTTCTCCAACTCATTTTCCAATTTGTCAACGAGGCTTCTTACCTTGCTGTCTCTGCCCGTGAAAAAGATCTCCATGCCGGTTCTCTCACACGGAAAAATGGCTGTTTCGCCATTTATAACGGCTTTTCTGTCAAGAAAAAATACATGCCTTCCGCCGCAGCTAATACATGGCACATCAAACCGAAAGCTTCCGTCACTCCGCGCTTCGGTCTCAAAAAGCGATTCTTTGCAGCGCCGGCAACCCCTGACTGTTTTGGTTCTGTTCAGTTTAAAAACGGATATGCTTAAAAATTCAAAGGCTCCGCAACAGGGACATTTGTAGGCGACGGTGAAGTCGGTAGGAAGCACCATATAAACACCCCACAACTATTCTATTCGCCAGGCCATAAAAAAATCCTCCTTTCCAGACATTCTTGCCAATATATGCATTATTTATACGGAATTAAAAAACAGGAACCTGGTACACGGGAACCCGGGACAAGGGGACGGCGGGACGGGACAAAGGGACGGTTCCTGTGTACCTGCGCAGGGACACGGGGACGGTTCCTGTGTCCCCATATCCCGGGATAGAAGAACCATTATTCCCCGTCTCCAATCTTATCTTCGTGTCCCCGGGACAAGAGAACCGTCCCCGTGTCCCATCGGTGGGACAAGAGAACCGTCCCCGTGTCCCATCGGTGGGACAAGAGAACCGTCCCCGTGTCTCACGTGTCTCACCTGTCCCACCCGTATCCAGTTATATTACTTGTCTTCCTTGACCAGTTCTATGGCCTTTTCGGCGAATTCAGTTGTCACGAGCTGGTCGTAGGGAACTTCCTTTTTAAGTTCTCCGGCTGTTTTCATTACTTCCTGGAGCAATCCGAGCGATTCTTCCTTCATGATCGGGTCTTTCTGCCATGCATCCTGCTCCTTGTAACGTCTGGCAACTGTTACAAGTATATCTTCATCCGTGTCCGGGAACGCGTTCCTGAGCACTTCTGCCACTTCTTCCGGTGTATGGTTTTCTACCCACAGCTGGCCCCTGTATATGGCATTGGTGAATTTCTGTATTATATCCCTGTTCTTTTCTATGTAGCTCTTCTTTGCAAAATACGCCGTATAGGGAATTTCTCCGCTTTCCATACCTATCGAGGCCAGTATATATCCTTTGCCTTCCTTCTCGATCATTGATGCCGTGGGCTCAAACAGTGTCACATACTCAGCGTCTCCGCCGGTGAACGCGCCTGCCATAAGCGCAAACTGCACGCTGGTGTCAATAGTGACGTCTTCGCCCGGCATTATGCTGTTTTTCTTAAGGACATACTCAAGAGTCATTTCCGGGACTCCGCCTTTTCTTCCGCCTATTATCGTTTTCCCCTTGACATTTTCCCATTTGAAGTCAGGCTCAGGTTTTTTGCCTACGAGGAAAGAACCGTCACGCTTGGTTAACTGTGCAAATACCACCGCATGGTCTTCCTTGCCCTCATTGTAGACGTAAATTGCTGCCTCCGGTCCTGCAAGGCCAATATCTGCCTGGCCCGAAAGCACCGCTGTCATTACCTTGTCGGCGCCCTGGCCCGTGGTCAGCTCGATTTTAAGACCCTCTTCCTCAAAGAAGCCCAGTTCCAGCGCAACATACTGGGGCGCATAAAACACGGAGTGGGTAACTTCGTTGAGTCTAACTTTTACAAGGCCTTTTTCCTTGCAACCGGTCAAAAGAAGCGAGATTCCGAAAATCACAGCCAACAACAGGGCAATTATACGGATTCGTTTAGCATGTTTCATTTACCAAAACCCCCTTTACTTAATTTCAAAAGAAAGTAATTTATTTGAAAGATTTATCAGCTTTTTGTGAAAGAATTATTGCTTCAGCTTTTGGACATTCTCTTGACAAGCACTTTCTCAAGCAGCACGACTCCCTGGTACATCAGCGCTGCAGCCACCGCCAGGATGAGAACGCTTGTCATGACGAGATCCAGCTGGAAAACCTGGCCGCCATAAACGATCAGGTAACCCAATCCGGCCTTGGATACGAGGAATTCGCCCACGATTACACCGACCCACGAAAGGCCGACGTTTATCTTGAGTGAATTTATTATTGTCGGCAGGTTTGCCGGCAGTACAACCTTGGTAAGCACCTGGAATCTGTTTGCTCCAAAGGTTTGTACGAGCTTAATCTTATCCCTGTCAACGGAGAGGAATCCGTTGAGCACTTCCAGTATGGTCACCACAAGTGAAATGGCCAGAGCCATTGCAATAATTGACGCCGGCCCCGCTCCTATCCAAACTATGAAAATGGGTCCCAGGGCTATTTTCGGAAGACTGTTTAAAACCACGAGGTAGGGTTCCGTAACTTTGGCCAGGAACTCAGACCACCAGAGGATTACGGCAATAATTGTTCCGATGGCCGTTCCCAGCAGGAAGCCGATCACCGTTTCATAACAGGTTATGGCAATATGCATGAGCAGCTTTCCCTGCCGGTACAGATCGGTCAGTGACCTCACAATCCTCGAAGGCTGGCTCGTTATGAACGCATCGATCAGTTTGTACCTTGCCGCCATTTCCCACAACACAAAAAACCCGATCAATACAATGATTTGCGTAACCAAAACGGCCGCCCTGCGAAGTTTCATCGCCCTGAGAAACTCCCGGTGTTCCGGTGAAATATCATTGTTGCTGCGTTTTTTAATTTTCAACATGTATATCAAGCTCCTTCCAGATCCTGTTGAAGTAATGCCTGAACTCGGGAGCATCCCTGCAGCTTATGGGAGTCCTGTTATTGCACGAGAATTCTATTTTATGAATGTTTTTTATGGTGGCCGGCCTCTTGGTTAATACGATGACCCTGTCCGCCATGCTTATGCTTTCCGAAATGTCATGGGTAACCAGGATGGCCGTTTTGCCTTCTTTTTTAATGATTTTGTAAATGTCCTCGCTGACCGCCAGCCTGGTCTGATAATCCAGCGCCGAAAAAGCTTCATCCAGCAGAAGTATTTCCGGTTTTGTCGCGAGTGTCCTGATTAATGCAGCCCTTTGACGCATCCCCCCCGAAAGCTGTTCAGGATATTTGTCCTTAAATTCATACAATCCATATGACCTGAGCAAGTTTAAAGCATATTCCCGGGACTCGGGAGTCACCTCGCCCCTGATTTCCAGCCCGAGCAATACATTGCCCAGTATGGTCCTCCAGTTGAAAAGGTGGTCCTTTTGCAGCATGTATCCAACTTTCTTCGATGTGCCGGTTACCTTTTCCCCATCAATCAAAACCATTCCGGACGTCGGAGCAAGCAATCCGGAAATTATCGACAGGAGAGTGGATTTTCCACAGCCACTGGGACCGACTATGCTCACAAACTCGCCTTTATCAACGCTGAAGCTGATATCCTTCAGCGCATGGATTTCTCCGTTCAATGACTGGTATTTCATTGCGACATTGATCACTTCAACGATAGGTTCCAGTTTTATCACCCCCGTCCGGCTTTATTGGGCTTATATGCTCTTTCCGGCCCAAGCAGGCTGTTTTTCTGATATAGTATATTCCGATACCCGGTAAAGCGTGAGGAAATGTGTAAACCGTCCCGATGCTCCAAAAACGCATAAATACTGAGAAATGGCTGTTTGACATGGCATTGAAAAATACTTGGTGTGTGCGCAGCGAGTGTACATGAGGCCAATATGTGCCTCGTACATGAACATAGCTTAATTGAATCATGAACATAGCTTAATTGAATCATGAACATAGTTTAAATATGGCTAATGACAATAATATGCACACCATCCTGATGCAGAAAGATGGGTTTTTGTTTGCGAAATGCGCTCGTGAATAAGATATCAGGGAATAAGATATGGTATAATGTGTGCAAATCCATTGTTGCAGTGTTTCAATTGCTATAGGGTGCCATTGCTGCAATTTGCCATCGCTTCAATGCGATTGCTACAATGTGCCATTGCTACATTGCCCATTCGTCATTGCACAATGCGTCATTGCTATAGTGCTCACAAAGCTGATGCCGCAATGTTTATTAATTGCTGCAAATATTTTAATTTAAGCGCTTTAATTATTTAAGTGCTGCATTTAAGTGCTTTATTTTAGGCGCTGCAAATCGTTTAATTTTGAGGAGATGCTGTATGGAGAACAATTTGGGTTATCCCGTCCTGGTGATACTGGCCTTGTGTGCAATAGCCACATATTCATGGCTTAACAAAAGACGAAGGTCAAAAAGGCTGCTGAAGGAAATAGACGCCCAATGGGGAAAAGTACCGGAACAAAAACATAAAGCTTCTGCATGCTCCAATTATTTCAACATGCTCAGGGCAATAAACAAAGACAAATTCTATATAGACGATATCACGTGGAATGACCTTGAAATGGACAAGGTTTTCGGGAAAATAAACGCCACATGGTCGGTCCCGGGCGAAGAATGCCTTTATGCAATGCTTAGGGAACCCGTGTTCAACGACTCTGTCCTGAAGCAAAGGGACAGGCTGATCAGGCTGTTTTCTGAAAACAGGGATTTGAGAAGAAGTTTACAGTTCCACCTTGCATGTCTTGGAAAGGTGGATTCCGTCAACATACCCGATTACTTTTTGGGCGGAGCCAAGGATTCGCCGCTTTTGAAGAATCGTTACATGCTAATGGCCGCAGCGCCGCTGGCAGCCTTAGCCGTTATGCTTATCAATGCACCCCTTGGTTTTCTCCTATTGTTCATTTCAATATTCTCGAACATGTCGACGGCTTACCGGGCGAGGACTGAAATTTCCTCCCACCTGGTCGCGCTGAGCTACATTGTTGCCATGATAAAATCAGCGGAAAAAATCGCGCGGCTCCTTGGGAAAGCAGATGGCGAAACCGCGCCGGAACTGGCTGAAAAAGCCGCAGTACTTAAAAATACCCTCGGAAAGGTAAAAGGCCTGATAAGGAAATCATCGCTGCTCCTGTACAGAACCGAGGATGTATTTATTGAATATGTAAAAACTTTCTTCCTGGGTGAGATACTGGCATTCAGGGGGATGTTCAGAAAAATGTCCAAATACGGCGAAGAGCTCCATGCAATCTTTAAAACCCTGGGCGAACTGGACAGTCTTATTGCAGTAGCTTCCTACAGGGCCAACCTGGAAAGCTGGTGTAATCCTGAGCTTGACCACCTTGATCCTACGAAGGGAATAAAGCTTGAATTTGAAGATATTGTCCATCCGCTTTTGGACGATCCTGTGCCAAATTCATTAAGCACGAAAAAATCCGTGTTAATAACGGGCTCCAATGCGTCAGGCAAGTCCACATTCCTGAAAACCACCGCCGTGAACGCAATCCTGGCACAGACCATATTCACCTGCCTCGCGAAAAAATATGTTTCGCGCTATTTCATGATTTTCACCTCGATGGCGCTCCGCGACAGCCTCCACAGCGGTGAAAGCTACTACATAGTTGAAATCCGGTCTCTCAAGAGGATTATTGACAGCATCAATGACAAGGTGCCCGTTTTGTGTTTCATTGACGAGGTGCTGAGGGGAACCAACACGGTGGAGCGAATTGCCGCTTCATCCCAGGCGCTTCATTACCTTTCAGAAAGCAATTGCCTGTGTTTTGCAGCCACCCACGACCTGGAACTGACGAGCATTTTGCATTTTCATTTTGACAATTATCATTTCCAGGAGAGAATAGAAAACAATGAAATAATATTTGATTACAAGCTCTACCCGGGGCGCTCCCAGTCGCGCAACGCAATCAGGCTGCTAAAGCTCATCGGCTACCGGGACTCCATTGTAGAGCAGGCTGAAAGGAGGGCCGAAGCTTTCCTGGAAACCGGGAGCTGGCAGGCAATAGAAGATTAATTGAGAAAAAAGGAGCGCCCGGCAATTGCCGTAACGCTCCTTTATTTTCCCTTTTATTTTGCAGCTGAGATTTCTTATTCGATTTTGCAGCTAAAATTTCTTATTCGACCAGCAGCATCCTGTAGAAAATAACCGCGGCCTCGCCTCTCGTCAGGTTTTGTCCAGGATTGAACCTGTTTTCGCTGTCGCCTTCTATCAGCTTCAGTGCGCTGGCAATCGCAACATAGCCGTACATCGATTTGCTGATCTGATCCGCGTCGGAGAACCTGACGACGAATATGTCGGGCAGTTCGGCAACCTTTTCATAACCCAGGGCCCTTATTATGAACCGTATACCTTCCTCCTTCGTTACACCGGCTGAGGGATTCTTTTCACCGGCCTTTACAACGCCGTTCCTGATCAGGTAAGAGTACATCCTGTCGACCTCTTCCTGGGTTTCCTTTTCAGACAGCGAAGGCCAGTTCAGGATCTTTGCAAGCAGATTCAGGAAATCCTTCTGGATTATGCCGTCGTTGGGCCTGAATTCGGTTCCGGGCAGTGAAATGCCGAGTCCTGCCAGTATTGCAATTTCATTTTCAGCAAAGTGGCCGCTGATGTCCGTATAGGTCACGGGCTCGCTTTCCTTGTACAAAGTACCGTCGTAATTTATAACCTCTCCGGTTGCTGCATCTATCCGGTTGGGTTTGGCCTGGTCAGCCATGTAAACAAGGACGACTTCAGGTAGAACGGTCTGTTCCGCATCAACCGGCCTGGGCAACCAGGTGCCACCCTTCAGCCTGTACTGCAGTTTCAAACCGATTTTCGCGAAAAATGACTCGTACGCCTTTTCAATTGAAATCGCCGTATTTTTATCGGGGAATTCCGGCTCTGTCCAGGTAATGTAGAAGCTTTCAACCATGCCGGTAACGGTGTCAACATTTACGCTGGCTGTATTGTCAACGAAGGGCACGCCGTCAACCAATCTTGTATAGTTGAAGTAATAGTGCCTCTGCCCTGTTGTTTCAGGATACTCTTCTTCTGCGACGGGATATATTCCATATACCGGGCCTTCTTCATATTTCAGGTATTCAAATTTGCCGGGAATGATTGACTTTAAAAATTCCTCCGCAACAGCCCTGGCACCGTTCCTGTCAAGTTTGAACTCCCCGGGCTTTTCGCTGTTACAGCTCCTGGAAAATCCTTCGAGTTCCCCGGTTTTGGCGTCAAGAGTTACATATATATAATCCGCATTTTGATCGCCAACATTGGTTTTTTCAAAATACAGATCCCAGACAAATCCGCCGGGATATGCCCAGCTTTTTGAAAGACCGGCTCTTATAAGCTTGTGTTTTTCAGTTATCCCAAGCTGCTTGATGGACCTGGCCGTGACTTCGGCCTTGCTCTGGCTTATGAGCCTGTTGACTTCCTGGATTGCCTTTATCTCTTCCGGCGACAGGCTGACTTTTTCACTGATTTCCTCCTCTGCCGTGTCATATACTGCGTCGCCCTTTCCGCCTGCACCGCCCCTGATCGCCGAGTACAGGTCGATCCTCTCGCCCGTCAGGGCGTCAATGCACACGCCGGAATCAAATACGGGAACATACGCAAGATAAACTTTGGGGTTCTTGCTGTCGCCGTTGAAACTGTAAATGAGCTTAAGGCCCAGGTTTTTCTCGTAAGCCTTCTCAGCTTCCCCAAGGCTTATAGCCTTCGAACTGTCAGGAAATTTGACGTTGTCGGTCCAGTCAAACTTGTAATTGTGAACCTCTCCTGTCTGCTTGTTCACGGAAACACCGATCCTGTTGTCCGGGAAGAGAATATCATTGTGCACCCTGTAAAACTCGAAATAATAGTACGGGTCGTGCAGCCAGTAGAGGCCGGTATATTCCTCCACCCTGACCTGGTCAAGAACATCGGGATTCACCTTTTTAATAAACTCCAGGGCTTTTTCATAAGCTTCCTCCCTGGAGAGCCTGGGCAGTTTACGCTCATTGTAGTCAGTATAATCGTAGCGATCATACGAAATAACCGTCCCAAGTTCATCAATCTGCACATAAATACTGCCCGTGGATTCCCTGTTCCATATCAGGTTCCACAGGGTTTTGCCGTTGTAAGTGTAGGAATAATAGTCAAAGTTGGTATAGCTGTCATCAATGTTGAACAGTGATTTTGCTCTTTTAATCGCAGACTCAAGCCCCTTGTCATCTGCCGCAAAGGATTGCACCGGAACCAGTGCGGCCGTCAGCATAAACAGAGCTAGCAACAGCGCCAAACTACGTTTCATTATGTAATCCTCCTTTACATGTTGTTAAACTTTTACATGTTGTTTTTACTATTTAAGACGCGCCGTCCAGATAAAAGTTCCAATATTTATTAAATTTTTCCGGGACACGGGGACGGTTCTCCTGTCCCACTCGGGACACGGGAACGGTTCTCCTGTCCCACTTATCCAAGGATTTGCAACTCAAACCAGTTCTTTCAGTAATTTCAGTGCTTTTACCGCTTCTTCCCTCATGTTTTTTGTGGACGCTTCCACGCTGATTCTTCCATTATAGCCGATCTTTCTCAATGCGCCGAAAAATTCTTCGTAGCTGTCTTCGTTTTTATCAAGGGGATACAGGCGCCCGTTGCTGTTGGCAATATGCAGGTGCCTTATTTTTTCTCCCGCTGCAACCAAGCCATCCATTGGCTCGTTGCCGACCCGCATGTGATAAAAATCCGCAAGCAGTTTCACATTCGGGTGATTTACCAGTTTCTCCAGCTCGTGGGCCTCGGCAACGGAATTTACCAGGTTGGTCTCCCCGCTGTTCAGAGGTTCGATTACTGCAATAATCCCATTTTGCGACGCCAAGTCGCCTATTACCTGGAGCACTGCGCAGAATTGATCCAGGGCCCTGGCTTTTTCCCAGCCTTCAGGAACTCTTCTTGATTTCCCGCTTCCGACCACTGTTACCTGCGTTCCCAGTTCCGCCACCCTGCCCAATGCTTTCCTGGCGTATTCTTTTATTGCATTCATGTCTGCATCGGGACCAACGATCATCATCGTCCCCGGAAAGAAAACGTTGCAAGCCTCCGGTTTCAGTGAAAAGCCCTTGAGCCTGTTTTTAACCTCCCGGAACTCTTCATTACTCAATGACGCAATTGTTGTCACTGACCATTCGAAATAATCATAGCCCGCTTCCTCAAGCAAAGGCACATTTTCGATTCCTGTGCAGATTCCGAAGCGCATTGTCTTATCCTCCCCGCGTATTTTTCTGAAAATTTGATTTTGGGCCGTATAATCCGCCGCAACCGCCAGGGCATTATTGATGCGATATTATTTATTGATGGCAATATTATTAATTGCATCAATTACTGCACCAAATTGATATTGCACCGGATTGAACCTGGCCTGTCGCTGTCGGCGATATATATACCTTTGTTCATAATTATACCAGTTTGACCGATCGGTTTGGAAAGAAACGGCTGTAATTTTTGGATCGAATGATTCCTGCCTGAAAAAAACAGGCTCATTTTTATTGGAAAACTGGCTGATTTTTAACCGGAAAACCCGGATGAATTTTGACTGAAAAAATATTGGATTATATGTTTTGAAAACTTTGGGATGATTTTGCCATTAAATATCCCTTATTCAATTAAATACCATGCACAACCACTATTGACACAGATTTACATTTATGTTAGCATGTATATAGAGGCATTTCACAGGGGTTATCCCCGTGAAGTGCCTTATAGTTTTATTGAAGCAATGTTATTTTATTCCATTTTGAGTTTAGAGGGAGATAAAAATGTGCGTAAAACTTAACAACAAGGAAATTATAGAAATCCTCAAGAACCATGCCAGGGATATCGAGGAAATAAAGGATGAATTGTTTAAAGGATACTTTCGCGAACATTCGGAAGAAAGCTTTGAAGTAATTGAATATTTCAAGGAATATATCGAAAGCATAAATAATTACATCAGCAGCTGCAAAACTTCGGTGAAAAAAGCAAGCGGGTTTCCCTTTGTAATTATTGAAAGCATTGTGGAAGTCCAGGATATGGATGACGGCGAAATATACAGGTACCGTATAGTCCTTCCCTACGAGCAATTTCCTGACGAAAGCGTTGACTGCGCGTCCTGTCTTTCTCCGCTGGGAAGGGGACTGCTTTTGAAACGCATCGGCCAGCGCGTGGATATACCTGTGCCGTCGGCAACCCTGCGCTATACGATAAGGGATATAATTATTCCCGAGGAAATATTGGAAAAATATACAAAGGCCAACAGCCGGGAAAGTAAAAATCTTGGCCCACCGACCGGTACAAGCGTATACATTTAGGATACACGTGTCCATTATAGCTATGCCCACAAGAATTTTGAAAAGCATTATGGCCGGAAATAATTCTGAACCTGGTTCAACCCAATTCTGAACCTGGTTCAACCCAAAACTCAGCATTAAAAAATACAAAGCCACAGCATTTGCTGTGGCTTTTGTCATGGAGCTGGTGGACGGATTCGAACCCCCGACCTGCTGATTACAAGTCAGCTGCTCTACCTGCTGAGCTACACCAGCATAAAATGGTGGGCACTACAAGGCTCGAACTTGTGACCCCCTGCTTGTAAGGCAGGTGCTCTCCCAGCTGAGCTAAGCGCCCATTAATCTGAAACTGCTGCCGCGTTGCCTAACATGACTTTTGCAAGGCTTTGCTGCAGCCTGGTTTTACAGAGCCATTGCTGCAATTGCTCTTGCAAGGCTCTTTACTATTGCGTTTAGCAGTGACATTATAACACTGGTTTTATGTAAAAGTCAAATAGTATTTTTTAACGTAATCAACCGCCGGCCAGCTTACACCAGGCTGACGAATTTTCCAATCCTCGCAGACTCATAAATTCCGTTTATAATCTTTATTGCCTTTATCCCTTCATTTCCGTCAACCCTGACCGCGTTTCCGTTCAATATGCTTTCGTAGAAATCCTTGATTATAAGTACGTGTCCTTTTCCCCAATATGCCTTTTCTCCCGTGGCCTTGTCGATTTCTTCGTATTTCTCCGTTTCGCCATTTTTATAGGTAACGGTCAGGCTGCCCTCGAGCCTCAAAACCGCATTTTCACACATGATTTCTATCATGACGGGAGAATTCGTCACATGGCAGTTGGTTGCGAAAAATATGGCATTAGCCCCCGAAGCAAACCTTATAGTCGCGTCGGCCGTGTCTTCAACTTCAATTATCCCTTCGAGCAGGCGCGTGCTGTAACTGCCCTTGACACTGACCGCGTCTCCCAAAAAAAACTGCACCAGGTCAAGGGTATGAATAGCCTGGTTTATCAGCACTCCTCCGCCTTCCTCTTTCCACGTACCTCTCCAGGCTCCGCTCGCATAATATTTTTCGTCCCTGTTCCACGTAACAAAAGCCCTTGCGCCTTTCACCGCCCCGACGCTGCCAGACCGGATCAGTTGCAGTATTTTTTCCGTTGTATAATTGTAGCGGTTCTGAAAACAAACACCCAGCTTTTTTCCCGTCTGTTCGGAGACTTCTATCATCTCGCGGGCGTCGGCGACACTTATTGCCATGGGTTTTTCCACAAAAACATGCTTTCCTGCGCGCATCGCTTCAATGGACATGGGAGCATGGAGATAATGAGGCGTGCATATGTGGACGACGTCGATGGTGTCGTCGTTAAGAATATCCTTATAATTCGTCGTGTACCGGCAACCGTATTTCAAAGAGGCTTTTTTTGCCCTTTCTGTATCTATGTCCGCCACCATTTCCAGGCTTGCGACATTGCTTCCTATAATTCCTTCGGCATGTAATCCGTGTATATTGCCGCATCCGATAATTGCTGACTTCAGCGCTTTAATGACAATCACCTTCTTGCCTCATGAAATCTGTCCATTAATACAGGTCCCTTTATCGCAAAGGGACCTGTATTAACTTATATTAGTTGTCACTGTCTATACCCCTGACTCTAACTTTGCTCCAACCACTTTAACTGCACCTGAACTGCAGCCACTGGCTTTGGGCACTGACCTCTAAAACGTTCCGTCGACATTCAATACCTTGTCGCCTGATACCTTTTTCGTTTTCGAATTCTTTATCCTTTGCTGCAGCAACTCGTAGAACAGGTCTTCATCCAGGGGCAGGGTTACCCAGTCGTCGGTCCAGGCCGACAAATGCATTGCGTTGGAAATTGTAAGGCCGTTTATGCCCTCAATACCGGGAGCCAGGAGCTCAGTGCCCTTGAGTATGGCATTTACCCAGTTGGCCGTAATGCCCGCATGACCGGTGTGGCGTCCCTCGATCGGTATCTCGCACTTCCAGCACTCCGGCTCTCCGAATCCGCCCTTGTATTCCCTGTTGAACTGTCTTTCCGAAACCCTGAGACGCCAGAATGTCAGCTTGCCGTCTTCGGCTACGATCTTTCCGCGGTCACCGGAAATCTCAAACCTGTTGGTTCCCGGAGCTTCGCCGGTGGATGTTATAAACACGCCGGTGGCGCCATTTTCGTATTCCACGTAGGCCGTTACATCATCTTCAACTTCAATATCATGGTACTTGCCGAAGGCGCAGAACGCCCTGACCCTCTTTGGCATGCCGCAAATCCACTGCCAAAGGTCAAGCTGGTGCGGGTCCTGGTTCAACAGCACTCCGCCGCCTTCGCCCGCCCAGGTGGCTCTCCATCCGCCGGAATCGTAATAGCTCTGCGGACGGTACCAGTCCGTAATTATCCATACGGACCTCTTTATTTCACCCAGTTCTCCCGATTTCACAAGATCCCTGAGCTTCTGGTAGAGCGGATTGGTCCTTTGATTGTACATTATGCCGAAAACCTTTCCGCTTTTTACGGCAACCTCATTCATTTCCCTGACGGCTTTTGTGTATACTCCGGCAGGTTTTTCCACGAGCACGTGCAGCCCTTTTTCAAACGCCTTTATTGCAATCGGCGGATGAGAATAGTGGGGAGTTGAAATGATTACGCCGTCCACACAGCCCGATGCAATAAGCTCGTCCGCATCGGAAAAGAGTTTCACCTTGTCCCCGAAACTCTTTTTTGCGGCTTCAAGCTTTGCAGGATTGATGTCACACACTGCCGTAAGTTCGGCGTTTTGCACTTCCCCATTAACGAGATATTTCGCATGGCCTGTTCCCATATTGCCGTATCCGATAATTCCTATACGTACCTTGTCCATTTATCCCGGTCCTCCTTCTTATTGATCGAGCAGGTTTAACAGGTTCGCAAAACCCGTCTCATCAAAATTTATCAAAACCTTTTTCAAAGTTTGTATTTACTAATTTCCCGGCTAATAATTATCAAATTAACACTTCTCAATACTTTCAACCAGCTTCCTCAGCGCATTTTCCGCAACGGCAAACAGCCTCGGACCTCCTTCGGGAAGCTTGCTGATGTCCTTGTTGTTCTCCAGTGTGGCAAATCCCACAAAGTTGCCAAGATGCGGCTCAATGCTCAGGAAACCCTCAAATCCGCTGTCATACAGGTCTTTCAGTATTTCATAAATCCTGCCGTCCCCATGGCCTGCCGGCACGACGCTCTTATCGCTGTAAACGGCGTCTTTTACATGAACGTATTCAATGTAATCCTTCAATAAATTGTAGGCATCCGGCCAGGTGACTTCTCCGCACTGGACAAAATTGGCAGGATCAAATACCGCCCTCACCCTGTCGCAGTTCAATGTCTGCAAAAGGTCGAGACAGCGCTTTGCGGTATCCCCGTAAATATCCTTTTCATTTTCATGCACAAGAATGAGACCGCTTCCCTCGGAAGCTTCAATAAATTTCTGCCATCTTTCCAGGACCTCGTCCCTGTATTTTGCCGGATCTTCGCCTTCGGGAATGAAAAAGCTGAACATCCTTATATACTTTGTCTCGAGGATTTTTGCAATTTCCACTGTGTGCCTGAACAGATCCAGATGGGGGCCGAAATCGTCGGTTATTTTTATTTTCCCTATGGGCGAACCCACGGCGGAGACTTTAAATCCCCTTTCATCAAGCTGCTTTTTAATTTCCTTTACTTCTTCAAGGCTGTGCTGCACCAGGTTTTTGCCGTTGACACCGCGCATTTCAATATATTTAATGCCGTACCTGTCCAGTTCGTCCATTTGAACCGAAAGCATCGGGTCAATTTCATCGGCAAAGGCACTGAAAATAAACTTACCCATTGAAATCCCCCTGTCCTGTATAAAACTGAGATTGCGACGCGCAATCAGAAAATGCTGCAAATTCCGTCCGGATGTTATTTTTAATTATATAATACAGGTTAAACATCAATCAAATACAAATCGGCAATAAATTTATCAATTTCCAACTTGTTATCTATTTACAATCATGGCTTCTGCACTTATTCATACAAAACAGTTTTGCACTGAAACCGCGGCTTTTTGCGCCCATAAAAAAATAAAACCATAACATAAATACTATCTCTATCACAGGATCAAGCAATTTTTTCAAATATATAATATATATATCAAATATTTATATCAAAAAATAATACCTTTCCTCGGAAAACACTATGGCGTCGCCGTTGCAAAGCCTTAACTCCTCGCCGGCCTGCAGCCGTTTTCCGTTCACATACGTGCCGTTTTTGGATTCCCTGTCGATAATGAAAAAATCCGACCCCCTGTTTACTATTTCAGCGTGGACCCGTCCCACCGTCCTGACCGGTATCACCATATCGCACTTTTCCGGGTTTCTGCCGATTACAAACCGGCTTTTGCTTATTACAACACCGGGATCATTTCCCGCGGGATCTTTCTTAAGCCAGGCCTTTCTTCCGATTTCGCACAATATTGTCGTTTCCGCTTCGTTTATTTCTTTTCTTAAATTTAATATTTCTTTGTTTAACTCATTTTCTCCATTTAATGCGGTTTGCGTGCTTGAGTCTTTATCGATGCCTGTTGCCCTTTCCGCGCTTAATTCTTTCTTTTTGTTTAGTTCATGCTCCTTGAATATTTTTTCTTTACTTAATTCTTTTTCTTTATTTATTTCTTTTATTTTATTTAATGCTTTTTCTTTGTTTAATGCCTTCTCTAAATTTAATGCCTTTTCTTTATCTAATACCTTTTCTTTGTATAATGCTTTTTCTTTATCTAATGTGTTCCCTTTGATTAAACCTGTTTTTAATACTTTTTCTGTTCTTAAGTCTTTAATTTCGTTTAAATCTTTTTGTTCAAATATCTCTTCCTTTTTTAAAGATTTTTCCCCGTCAAAATCGTCCCTTTTTTCTTTTTCCTTTTCTTCCTTTATAATAATTCCTGCTTTAATTGATTTTTCATCCTTATTTAATCTTTTCTCATCAATTTTTTCTTTAACTTTTCCATTAATTTTTTTGATTATTTTCTCATTTAATTTCTCATTTATTTCCTTATTTATAATCTCACTTAACCCCGGTTCTCCGGGCTGGCCATTTATCGCGGAATTATCTATCGCGAAATTATCGGCTTTTCCGTTAAGTGCCCCTATAAGCAGGGCAACATTTAAAATAATCACTGCCACGAAAAAAGCCGGGTACCTCACCGATGTCGGGATTCCTTTCGAGTCCAGCACGCAATCGGCTATTGCGGAAAGGCTTAAGGCAATGACCTGGACTGAAATCACAAATATTACATCAGCGTACTTAAGTGCCTGGGGCGGCAGCTTGCTCCAAATGCCCTTCAGCGGCATTTCCCGGCTGTTTTTTTCGTCAATGCCGGCATCATTGTCCATTACGGTTTCATCTGCTTTTACGGTTTTGCCGGCCAGTGCGGAGGCACTCTTTATATCGACCCTGTCCATGACCGACGGCGCGAAATCGCCTGTTCCCATTGTTCCCGTTCCGGCAGCCAGGCCGGCATATTCGGTAATAACTTCCCTCATCAGCGCAAAGCTGAAATCGGAATTCTCCAAACGCTCGGCAAGCCTTTTGGCATATTGAATGAATTCGGCGCTTTGTCCCGCTGCGCTGCTTACAAGGCACTGAGCGACCAGTTGTTTGAAATTTTTTAAAGCATCATAACCAATGTCGGCGGGGCAGTACAAAAGACAGGGTTTCCCCGAAGAGTTAGCGAATATTAGATTTCTTTCAAGGAGAAATCTGTGTTCCTCGAGCAGAAGCTTTCTGCTGCCGGATAAAATGTCAAGGATTTTTTCAAGAAAACAGGCAAGCTTTTCGGGAGGCAAAGCCCTGCCTTCCGCATATTCTGCAAGGACAGGCCTGTACCCTTCGGGCAGTTCATAGCAGAACAGGTTCTCTCCGTTTTTGGCACGCACATGCAGCGGCGCGATACCGTTAAAACTGTTGTACGCAAGCATATTTAACTGGTACTGGATAATATCCGGCGCCAATTTCGGCTTAAGTACAATCCGCAAACCTCCGCCGCAGTTTTCTTCGATTATTTCCATGCACCGGATAAACTCCCGTTCACAATTTTCTTTCAGCATTCCTTTTTCTCCCGTCAACTCTCAAATCTAAAGTAAAATCAGAAAAAAGTGATCCAGCCTGAGCAGCAACTGGATCGCAACGGCGGGAGCAATCGCAAGGGAAAAACGGAACCATCCCGGTTTTTCAGCGCTTCCGAATTCCCTGTAATCACTGATTGTCCCGGTTAAAAGGCATGTTTTCAGATACGTTCCCAAGACCCTGAATCTGTATCTTCCATGGCCTTTTATAACCATGAGCGCTGCGCCGATTGCCCCGCCGAACAGGAACGAAATAACTGTTGTTGCCGCGGTAAAACCTGCCCCCATTATGGCGCCGACTGCCGAGAACAATTTTACATCTCCTGCTCCGAGCATCCCCAGTGCATAAAGCGGTACCAGCAATACCAGCGGCGCCGCTATTCCCAGGACCGACCTGCTTACGCCGACCAGGCCGCCGTCAGCCGCATTTGCGGCAATCCCCAGGAACATGAATGAAAAATTAATCGAATTTTTTATCTTTTTGGTCTTTATATCCGTAATCAGCGCAGACAGCGCCAGGGCAAGAACGCATAATGTTTTGACAAGCTCCATGATTTCGCTCCGTGTACTTAATCTCTAATCTGTTTAATCTCTGATCCTAAAATTACGAAATACTTAAAATTACGAAAGACTGTAAGACTGTAATCTACCTGGCGGTTATTACTCGAGAGTTTTTTCAATTGTGTATTCACTTTCAGGCAGAACCGTCGTTTCTCCGACGCTTCCGAAAATCCTGTCAAACACCTGGTTGACAAGCGAGTATATCTGTTTCCTGAATATCAGCGCAAGACCGACGAGAACCGCGACGATAATGACTATTTCCACCGTTCCGAGACCGTCTTCCTCCCTGATAAAATTCCTGACCAGATTCATCATGCCAGCGACCTCCTTGTTTTTCTTAATTTCTCAAACATGGTTTATTAAATTTCACAAGCCCACAAACCCCTTTCACAAAACCCGCAAAACCGTAAATCTTTTCTTATACAACTCTGCTTACATACAGTCCTGCTAAAAATTCGTTAAATCCGCATCTGCATTATCGCGGGTGTCATGAGCATGATCAGTATTGCAATGAAAGTTATGAACAGCGGTAACAGCAACCGGGAGGAAGCCTCCTCCCCGGTTTTCCGGGCTGCGTTCTTCCTGTTTTGCCAGCAGGTTGCCGCTTGCAGTTTCAGTATCGTTACGAGTTCGTCGTTGCCCTTTCTCAGGTTCTGTATGAGGGCGGAGGAAAACGCCGAAATGTCCTGCAGCCGGCACCGTTTTGCAAAATCCTCATAAGCCTTTATTTCAGGTTTCCCCGAAGCAATTTCGTTAAGCGTCTGTGCCAGCTCCATGATGAGGACGCGGTCCTTCACACTCCGCTCGACAATTCTCTGGATGGCCGCCCTCACCGACATCCCCGCATCAACAAGCAATATAAGCTTGTTGATAAATTCCGGGAATTCACGCTGCAACTCGGCCCTGCGTTTTTTTATCCTGTTTTCAAGCTGCCGGTCCGGTAAAATAAAGGCGACCGCGCTGATCAGAACGCCAAATACAAGGAACGCAGAATCAACCTCGACAACAGCGGCTGAAGCCGTGAGTCCCATTACGGCAATCCACAAAAGCGTCAGTTTCCAGCCGATAAAAAGCCTTATACAAACATTGATGTTTTTGCCTCCGCCAAGTTCGCCGAGCTTCACTTTCAGCTTTCTTTCATAAAAGCTGGAGTATTTGTGCCCCGCCAGGTCCAGCAGAAAGAGAGCCGCAGGGAATATTAAAACCCTGAATTCCCCGGACAATGGTTTTGAAAATTCCCTGCCGTACCTTTTCACGGCGGGTATATGCATTATCAGCAGCAACATCAGCTGGATGCACAGCAAAATCCCCGCAAACATAAAATACTGCGATCATGCTCCTTTTCCGCACATTTGCAACTCATGCTTCATTAGCAATTCATACTTTTATATCAACAATCCTGGCGCCGATGTAAAAAGACAGCACCAGAAGGGTAAGGACGACGGCCATTACCATATGCCCCGCAGCGGTATACAGCGGCTTTATATAGTCTGGAGATCCGGCCTGTATAAGGGCGAGCAAAACAAAAGGCATTACACCGAGGATTTTCTGGCTCATTTTCTGTTGTGTCGTAATTACGTCAATTTCGTTCAATATCTCCGCCTTCTGGCTGATAATGTCCGCCGCGTTTCTCACAACGGCATTCAGGTTTCCGCCGGTGTTCCCGCACACCGCGATGACGTCGGAAAAACTCGTGATGTCCTCTATGTCCGCTCTCCGCGCAAAATCCGCGAGAGCTTCCGTAATGGGTTCGTTCATTTCGAGCTTGTGGGTTATAATGTCAAGTTCCTTCATGATCAGCGCATCACCATCGGGGTACAGCATTTCCAGGTCCTTTGCCGCTGTAAAAAACGCCGATTCCAGGGATTTCCCCGCCGAAAGCGATGAGGACAGCGAGAGCAGAAGGTCCCTGAACTGCTCTGTCAGCCTTTTCTTTCTCCTGATTATCAACTGTTTCTTTTTAACCCCGGGATACAGGAACGCCAGCGGCAGCATGGCAACGGTAAATCCCGCATTCCTGAAAAACATCACGCTGACCGCCACCGTCGCCGCCGCTGCAAGCAGTGTATATTTAAGCCATTCTGTAAAAGAAAGATTATATGTGTTGTAATTCGTGGCAGCTTCCTGCAGGGCTTTGGGCGCCGTTTCTTCCAAAATGCGTTTTTTTATGGCATTTCGTCTCAAATAAATATGTATTTTCGTTTTTACAGCAGGATAGAGAAATATGGCTGCGCAGAACAATGCGCAGAAACTGCCAAGTAACAGGAAAAAAAGCATATCAGACAACTTCCTTTTCAGTTGCTTTTTTGTTTACTTTTTAGTTGCTGTTTTTACATGTTTTAAGATGTTTTTCAGGTTTTCAGCCCGGTTTAAATGTGTCCGCATCATCATAAGCTAATGCCGGCCTGCATTAGTTTTACCATGTTTTTCAATGTGCCCGTTTTAACCAGTTCTCCCACTATAACACCGTTTTTGTCCACCCCCCTTTCTTCAAACCTGTACAGCGGATTCAGCTTTATCTGCCCGTTTTCGCATCCCAGGACCTCGGTGATTTCGAGCACCCTCCTGCTCGAGTCCCTTAACCTTCCCAGGTGAACTATCAAGTCCAGTGCAGACGCAATCTGTTGCCGTATTGCCTCCAGGGGAATCTGCGCTGCGCACAGCACCATGGTTTCCAGCCTTGAGAGCATATCGGCCGTTGAATTCGCGTGGCCCGTGGACAGCGAACCATCATGGCCGGTATTCATTGCCTGGAGCATATCCAGCGCCTCGGCCCCCCTGACCTCACCGATGATTATGCGGTTCGGCCTCATGCGAAGCGATGTCCTGATGAGGTCCCGGATCGTTATCTGGCCCTTGCCTTCGGTATTGGGATTGCGCGTCTCCAGCCTTACAATGTTGTCAATCCAGGTAAGCTGCAGCTCTGCCGAATCCTCTATGGTAATTATTCTTTCATCACGCGGTATAAAACCCGACAGGGCATTGAGAAACGTTGTCTTCCCGCTTCCGGTGCCTCCCGAAATGAATATGTTGTACTTGGCCCTGACCATTTTTCCAAAAAATTCCGCAACCTCCGCCGTCAATGACCCCAGGGCCACAAGTTGATCCATGGTCAGGGGTTTGCCTGAAAATTTCCTTATGGTCAGCACGGGACCGTTCAAAGCAATGGGCTTCAGCACTGCATTGACGCGGGAACCGTCGGAGAGTCTCGCATCAACGATCGGGGATGATTCATTCACCGCCCTGTTGACCCTGGATACTATTGAATTTATGATGTTGTACAGTTTTTCCTCGCTTTCAAATGCAATGCCCGTTTTTTCAATTTTCCCGCCCCTTTCTATAAACACGCATCCAGGTCCGTTGACCATAATCTCGGTTATTGAACTGTCTTCAAGCAAAGGCTGCAGCACATCGTACCTGCGCCTCGAATTGAAAATACTTTCTATCAGTTTTCTTTTGGTCTCACTGTTCAAATACGCGTACCGGGTCGCTTCAAAAACCTTATCTTCTATCAGCGCGAGGAATTCTTCGTCAGAGTATTCCCTTGATATATCGATGGCTTCGGCAACTTTTTGCTTTACGGACTCCATCAAAGAGTTGTCAACAGCCGCGTCTTTTATATCAGTACTCCTTACATCGGTTTCTTTCATGTCATCAGCTTCCTTTATTTCGGAACACTTAATTCATCCAGCTCCCCCTGTACGGATCCCTTCATGCATCCAGCCTCTTTTATTAAGACAGCCCTTTATACCGTCAGCTCCATGACCTCAGCCGGCAATTCGGTGGATATGCCCATAGCAGGGGAAATGCCCGCCTTCTCGACAATTTTGCGCACAGGGGCTTCCAGCGCTTTTAGCAGGCTTCCCCTGGGATTAACCTGGAATGCCCGCGAATTATGAACGAAGATATCCCTCAAGACAGGTATTTCAAACTCATCGGCCGAAAATCTTTCTTCGGCAGGGTTCCTGTCCTTTTCCGCCAAATTCCTCTCTTTGGCATATCGATTAATTATGTAAACTGACCTGTCCCTGGTGTTTTCGTACCGCAACCCGGGATATTTGCTGATTTCCTTCTCAAGTACGCGCTGCTTGTAAAAGGAAATTGCCTCCTGGGTTAAAACGTAAACCACTGCGTCGCAGTGGGAGAGGATGCAGGCAATGTCTTCTCCGAGCCCCGGCTTCGTGTCGATAACAACTGCATCATATTTGCCTATGCTTTTAACCTGGTATAAAAGGTTTGACAGGTCGGCCGGCGTAAGCTCGCTAAGCTCGAAAGCACTGTTGGGATATTGCATGAAGGCTATGTTCATTGCAGAATCATTGGACACGGCTGCGTCAAACTTCAGCGGCACCCTTCCGATATCCTGCTTAAGGTGGTAAAGAAGCGCCGTCATGCCGTCGGATCCTTTTTCGGCATTTGAATCGTTTAAATAATAATGCAGTGAAGTTACCGTTTCCAGGTTCAGATACAGGGCGCTGATCCCCAGCCTGGACAACTGCATGCAAAGTGCCAGTGATATCAGGGTTTTGCCGCAGCTGCCGCGGGCTGAGTGAACCACGATGATTTTTGTCCTCCTGTTGCCCTTGAACAGTTTTCCCAGTGTTTCAGAACCCGTTTTTGCATATTTCGATAGTATTTCCTCCAGCAGGATGCTCGCGGGTTTGTATTTGAACACCCGGTTGCCCGATTCATCCTCCGGCTGGTAATCGCAGAGGATAAACTTCATCCCGGCCCTGTCATATCCCGCTGTTTCATTCGCAAATTCATGTGTCGAAAGAAGAATGTCAACTCCCTTGCATCCATCAAGATGTTTTTTCAACCTTTCAGGTTTCGTAAAAACCGCCACTTCCGCGCGTCCGCCGAATTTTGCCGCGATAAAATTCCCGAGCCTGTCTATATATGCTTCATCGGTGTCAGCCAAAACAATGCTGATCAAAGGCAATTACCTCCATAAATTTACATTATTTACAATTACTATTATATGGAATATGTAATTTTTTGTCAATAGGTTTGGTATTTTCAGGATAAAGAATCTGCAAAGAATTTAATAATTTGCAACCGGATTTAGCAGAGTCAATAATCGGAAGAAACGAAATGGATGATGAATTAACAATTGTGATTATTCAGATTATAATTGTAATTATTCAGATAATAATTGTGATAATTCAGATAATATTGAGTTAATTCAGATAATAATTGTGTAATTCAAATAATACACCGTGACAATTCAGACTAATATTTATGATGACGGAAAATATCAGACGGGTAATGGGATTCGGAAGATAATAATCTCAGGCCGGGTAATGCATTTAAACCGAATCAGCAGACCTGTGATAGTTTAAGGGTATAACGGGCCCTCAAATACGGGAACCTTAACACCGAATCTCCGGAAATCAGGTATTTCCGGAAATTCGCTAAACAACTTTTTTGCTGTAATAGTCAGCAATCAGCAAATCAAGCTTCTTGCTCAATTTAAGGACCTCACAGGAATTCACCGGTTGCGTTTCAAGCATGCTGTCAAGTTTTAGTCGAAATTGGTTTATTTTCTCCTCCAATGTTTCTTTTTTTTCAACCATAGGTACCTCACAATACTTCTTTTGTAATAAAAACTCAATAAATAGCGTAATCATTGTTAATAAATTGTTTTTCTTTTTAAGATATTACAATATTTTGTATAACTTTGCAATATGTTTTTCAAATTTTTCTTGTAAATTTCTTCATAAAAGTAATAATAACGACAAAATGTGAAATTCATCCATGTCCCAACAAAACGATAGTCCATACTTGCGTATGGACACCTCTGGTCGGGATGACAGGACTTGAACCTGCGGCCTCATGGTCCCAAACCACGCGCGCTACCAGCTGCGCCACATCCCGAAATATATTCCTGTGTTTTGACACACGGACTCAGCAAATGTATTTTACTACAATACCGGATTTAATTCAATGTTTTTATTTTCAAAAATCTCCGTGGGACACGGGGACGGTTCTCTTGTCCCAATCCGGACACGGGGACGGTTCTCTTGTCCCAATCCGGACACGGGGACGGTTCTCTTGTCCCAATCCAGGGACACAGGACGGTTTTTCCCTCTGTCCCGGTCCTGTCCGGGACATGTATCCCGCCTGTATTCCGTGTTTTAACCTTTTGGTAACCTATTTGTAACATTCCCTTAACTTGATACCCAGGACCATATAACTTATAATTACATATATCGATATGAGAATTTTGCTCAATTCAGTGAAATATTGCTGAGCAGCGGCAATGCTGCATAAAACGGATAATTTCGGCAACCAGCTTTTTATTTTAACAGGACATCCATATGATTTACGGCAAACGTATCCTCGGCCAGGTGAGAAAGGCCATACAGGATTATAACATGATAGAGGACGGCGACCGGATTGCGGTGGGAGTTTCAGGCGGCAAGGACAGCCTGACTCTTCTCGTGGCTCTGAGCCGTCTCCGCAGTTTTTTTCCCAAGAGGTTCGAACTGGAGGCCATAACGCTTGACATGGGCCTCGGCAATTTTGACACAACCCCCATAAGGCAGTTATGCAGCGATTTGGGAGTGAATTATACCGTTGAAGAAACCTATATAGGAAAAGTCGTGTTTGAAGCCAGGCAGGAGGAAAATCCCTGTTCTCTATGCGCCAATATGCGAAGGGGCGCGCTGCACAACGCGGCGCTGCGTCTGGGCTGCAACAAGGTCGCCCTTGCACATCACAGGGACGATGCCATTGAAACCCTGCTTTTAAGCCTGATATACGAGGGGCGGTTTCACACCTTTTCCCCCGTTACATGGCTTGACCGTAAAAAGCTGTATCTGATCAGGCCGCTTATATACACGGAGGAAAAGGAAATAAAAGCTTTTGTCAGGGAATACGGTCTCAATCCCGTGCCCAGCCCGTGCCACCTCGACGGACACACAAAGCGCCAGTATATCAAGGATTTACTTGGCACCTTGTCAAAGGACACCAGGGACGTTAAGAGCAATATTTTCGGCGCTATGAAACGTTCAGGCATATGCGGCTGGTGAACAGTTAATTATACCGGCAAACTGCCAATTATGCCGGATACCGGTAATTGTACAATTGTGCCGGTAAAACTGCCAATTATGCCGGTAATTGACCAATTGCAGGCAATTGGCCAATTGCGCCGGTAAAACTGCCAAATATTACGATTAACTGCCATTGTTTAATTTCTACAAGCTTAATTGCATAGCGTCAATTGAAGGCTATGCTTTAATACTCATCTTAATACTGCCTGCGGCGTTTCTCAAAAGCCGGAACGGAGGTCAAAATGAAGTTGTACAAGTCACTGAAAAGAACCCTGTC
Source organism: Bacillota bacterium (assembly GCA_023623175.1). Classification (GTDB taxonomy): domain Bacteria; phylum Bacillota; class Clostridia; order Acetivibrionales; family JAMNXU01; genus JAMNXU01. The sequence goes on along the minus strand of JAMNXU010000020.1, from coordinate 10,203 downwards.
GCTTTGTCTCGCATTGCTTTTATGCATGTCTGTTCTGACTCCGGTACCCGTAAAGGGCGCCCATGAACAGGTCATCTACGACATAATCTCCCCGCTGGAACGCATAACCTCGGGAGTCACGCTTGAGCATGTCAGGCGCTTTACAGCGGATGGATGGCTTAATATAAACATACTCTCCGTGGATCTGTCAAATCCCAATGTCAGGGTAGATGTGATCACAAGCCAGGACGCAGCCGGCAAGCCTTCAAACACGATGAACCTTGCTACCGCCACGGGCGCAGTCGCCGCAATTAACGCCAGTTTTTTCAACACTGTAAAGGATCCCGTCGGAGTTGTATTAAAATCCGGTGAATTCCAGGTCGCCGATGCGACGATAAATTCAGGCAAAAATACCTTTGCATCTCTGCTGATAAACGACCTCAACCAGGTCCTGCTGGATTACTGGAAACCGAACATTACATTGTATACGCCGTCGGGCAAAGCCATAACGGTGGCAAGATACAATAAGCCACATTACTACATGTACAACGACATTACCATCCAGGACACCAGGATGTACACAACATCTCTCGGTACCAACTCCCCGCAGGCCCATCCCTATTTCACCGAGATGGTCGTCGAAAACGGCAAGGTAAAGGAAATCCGCGTAGCGAAACCTGCCGTTAAGATCCCCGAAAACGGCTTCGTGGTTATTGCAGGCGGTGACGCCAAGGACAGCAAAGTCAGCGACCTTATAACCAAAAATTTTAAAGTGGGTGACCCCGTAAAATTCAGCATATCCATGACACCCAACGCTGAGAAGCTGAAAATGGGCCTCACGGGCGGCGCCGTTCTTTTAAAGGACGGAAAAATACCCTCCGGTTTTTCCCATATACCCGAAGGCACCACTTCTACCAACAACCCCAGGACAGCGGTCGGGACTTCAAAGGACGGTAAAAAACTGATAATGGTGACCGTTGACGGGCGCCAGAAAATCAGCACGGGACTTACATTGTACGACCTGGCCGTCCTGATGAAAGAAATTGGCTGCCACAATGCCGTCAACCTGGATGGCGGAGGCTCTACGACCATGGTCGCAAGAAAAACGGCGTCAACCAATCTTGAAGTCGTCAATTCCCCTTCCGAAAGTTCCCTGAGGAATGTCGCAACGGCGATCGGCGTTTTCTCAATCGCACCCCCGGGAGAACTGGAAGGCCTTGTCATAGATACCGTGGACAAAAATGTTTTCGTCAATACCAGTCGCGAGTTCACGGTGCGCGGTTATGACAAGTATCTTAATCCCATTTATGTTGACCGGAACGAAGTTGTCTGGTCCGCGCCGGAAGGCACCGGATATTTCGAAGGAAACAGGTTTTTCCCGAAGACGGAAGGTAAGGTTGTTATCACGGCTTCCATAGGCAATGTCACGGGTTCCCTTGAGCTCAACGTCCTGCCAGAGCCCGTTGAACTTGACCTTGGTGTACGTTCGCTTTACCTTGGCACCAACCAGACAAAGGTGTTTAAAATAACCGGAAAAAGCAGCGATGGATACACGGCCGACATAAATTACAAGGATGTGGAATGGATCGTTAATGGCGAAATCGGTGAATTCCGCGATGGAATATTCCATGCCACGGGCCAGGGTACGGGTTACGTGGAAGCCCGCGTCGGAAAAGGCCGCGCCTTCTGCGGTGTTTCAGTGCCGGTATTCATACCGCAAGTCGTTGACGATTTTGAAAAGCCTAACGGCTATTATTATTCCAATTTAAAGCAAATAGAAGGCAAATATGAAATATCAGGAGAACAAAGCGTTTCCGGAAGCCACTCCGGTAAGCTGACATACAATTTCCCCGAAGCCGAAACAAACAGGGCGAGTTATTTCTATATCAACAACGGCGGCATAAAGCTTGGCGGGGAAATCCGCAAATTAGGCATTCACGCGTACAATGACCATGAAAGCTCAAATCGGCTCAATGTCGAGATTCTCGATGCGCAGGGCAGGCTGCATTATGTTAGCCTTGCAGACAAGCTGGACTGGACCGGTTGGAAGTACCTCGAATTATCCATGAGCAACATCCCACTCCCAGCCACATTGTTCAGTTTCAGCGTTTTCCGCACCGATTCGTCGGCTGACAGCGGCGTCGTATATCTTGACAACCTGACGCTGGTAACCTCTGCCCACAAGACACTGGACATGACAATGGTGCCGCAGAACACCAGGGCCGTGGACCAGAACTACAAGCCTACGCCTGTCTACGTAAAGACCCCGGGTTCTTTCCGTTTTTCCGTGTTCGGCATGGCGTCGGATCCGGGAAATAACCTGGAAAAGACACTGCTTGCCAAGCTCGCGGATAAAATAAACAAGTATATCGAGGTTGGCGCCTTTGTTGGCAGCAAGGGAAATCTCGCGGCCGCGGGGGTCAATAAACCCGTGGTCGTCCCCAACAGCGGATATAAAACTTTCGTGTATGAGAACAGCAGGTTCATCCAGCTCGACATGAGCAACAAGAGCCTGGTACTGCAAAACAACGGGAAAAGAAGCGCTGACCAGTGGAAATGGCTGCTGGGCGTGCTTTCCGCTTCAAGGGAGGACAATATTTTCATATTCCTCGCCAATTCGCCGCAAAACTTCTCAGACAGCGCTGAAGCCGAACTGCTCCAGGATATTCTTACAAGGCAGCATGAGATTTTCGGACAGAATATCTGGGTATTCTACGGCAGCAGCACAAATTCCAGCTATGCCAAAAACGGCGTCAAATACGTGTCATCGGCCGGATTTGATACGGGAAGCTTCAATGAAAAGGACACTCGAAACGCACAGTACATGCTCGTGGTTGTGAGGGGAAAAACCATTACTTATGAATATAAGCCGATTGAATCGTAGCAGAATTAGATTTTAATATGATTAAATTTTGTAATATTTATTTCAGATAATGCATAACAAAAAAACCGCTTTCCATAATCCTGGAAAGCGGTTTTCGAATCCTGGAAAGCGTTTTTTCACAAATTCTCGTTCTTAAGCACAAAAAAGCCCATTCTAAAACACGAATCTGCCCTATTCATAAAAATTGTATATTTTACAAACGTCCAAACGGTCCTGGTTTATAAACCGCCCGTTTCTTCTTCATATTCTGAATTTATTGAATCGTCCCCTTGAGCCCTATTTCCTCCGCTACTTTCCTCATACCCTTGATGGTCTCACCAATGATGAAATCGAGCTCAAGGCCCAGCATTTCAGCTCCTTTGGCTATTATGTCCCTGTTGACGCCGGCGGCAAAGCTCTTCTGCTTCCACTTTTTCTTCACCGATTGCGTTTCGGTATCCAGAATGCTTTTGCTCGGCCTCATCAGCGCCGTCGCGGCTATGAGCCCTGTGAGCTCGTCGATGGTGAACAGCACCTTCTCCATTCTTTCAACGGGCTCGACATCGCAGCAAATACTCCAGCCATGGCTTTGCACGGCATGGATATAGTCCTCGGGAAAACCGTTCTCTTCAAGGATTTCCCGCGCCTTGACGCAGTGTTGCTCGGGATACATTTCATAATCAATATCATGGATCAAACCTACGACACCCCACTTTTCAACGTCGGGTTCGCCGAGCACCTCGGCAAAATGCCGCATCACCGCTTCGACCGTCAACGCGTGGGTAATCAGGCTTTCATTTTTAACATATTTCTTAAGCAGTTCAAAGGCCTGCTCCCTGCCAGGCGCACTCATGGCAATCCTCCTTTTCTGTTCTGTAAAGCTGTCACATATGCAGCAGACAGGCTGTTGCACTTGCGACAGGCTGTTATTGCATCTGCAAAAGGCTTGCTGTTGCATTTGCGACAAGCTGCCTGTCACATTAGCAATGGACTAATCGTTGTATTTGTATCAGGCTGAAACCAGGCTGTAAAATAGGTTATGTAGTTACTGCCGTAAATCAAAGTTGTTTAAGTTGTTCGATTATAACATTAAAGCCCGATTCAGACCTTATTATATCAAAAAATTGTCCGCAAAGGTAAATGACAATCTCAATTATAATGCTTTCAAAACTATAATGGTTTTAATGATACAAAAAAATGAATTTTCCATTAAAGAAATCTATACAACATTTATACAACCATTAAAGAATCTGTACAACCATTAATATCACAACAATATAATGCATGTATTCAAACAATAAAACGTAGCCTAAACGCCGGGCATAATATATAATTTTTTTATAAATAAATATATAAACATTAAGAATCATTCAACCAGGATGATTCGATCAAGCCTTTCACAAAAAAGAACATACCGAAAGGAGGAATAGCCTTGAAAATCTACATACACACGGACCTTGAAGGTATAAGCGGCATTGACTGCATTGAAATGATGAGCAAGTCCGACCCACGGCACCAGTTTGCCAGGGAAAGGCTAATGGCTGACCTGAATGCGGCAATAGAGGGAGTTTTTGAAGGCGGTGCCACAGAGGTAATGGTCGTAGACAGGCATGGGGGCGCCAACAACTTTATCCCGGAACTGCTGGACAAAAGAGTAACCGTTGATCATAAACTGAACGATCTGTGGACCGGCGCCCTTGACGAAACCTTTGACGGCACCATTATAATAGGCGCCCACGCAATGGCCGGCACTATGAACGCTTTTCTTGATCATACCCAGTCCAGTTTGAAAGGATTTAACTACTATATAAACGGAAAAAGAACAGGGGAAATCGGACAATGGGCAACCATGTGCGCTCATTTCAAAGTGCCCGTGCTGATGGTCTCCGGCGATGAGGCAGCATGTGCCGAAGCCAGGGCGTTTTTGGGTCCTGTAGAGACCGCCGTGGTTAAGCGCGCCATAGGAAGAAACAGGGCTGAATGCGTAGACCTGGCCGAAGCCGAAAGACGAATCCGCGAAGCAGCCAAAAGGGCAATGTCGCTGGTAGGAAAGGCAAAACTTTACACTCCGATTCTCCCGATGGAAATCATCGAGGAATATACAAGAACCGATTATGCTGACGCCGTGGCAGACAAACCCGGCGTGGAGCGCCTTGACGCCAGGAGACTGCGCAAGATTTCCCACAGCTATCTCGACATATTCATTTAACCCGTTTACTTGGCGAACCGGCATTTTGGCAAACAACGATTTTAACACGGCGAAGCTGTTTAAATGTCCAATTGCTAAACCTGTTCTTTTGAAAATATAAAATTATGTCCTGTTGAAAACATAAAATTTAAAAAATGAAAGAAGCGGAGGGACCTATGAGCTCTAAAGTTTTATTTGCATCGGTTGAATATACCAAGTATAATGCCAACGAAACTCTTCCGGCCAAGTTCGGCAGACTTATAGACCGGATGGGCTTGGAGGAGGTTGTCAAGGGCAAACTTACGGCCATCAAGATGCACCTGGGAAGGAACATCGGCTATTCGACCATCCATCCCCTGTTTGTGAAAATACTTGCAGACAAACTCAAGGGTTATGGAGCCAAAGTTTTTATAACCGACCAGGACATCAGCAGCGCAAGGACAAGGGGATACACGGAAGAATACCTCGGAGTCCCGATAGTCTATGCATGCGGTTTCACAGGCAAATACTATTACGAGAAATACGTGGATTTCAACACCTTTAAAAATGTTGACGTCGCCGGCTACATTCACGACGCCGAGGTCATGATAGACCTGTCCCACGTCAAGGGCCACGGAGCCTGCGGATACGGCGGCGCTTGCAAAAATATAGCGATGGGTTGCGTAACTGACAGGACGCGCGCCCAGATACACAGCCTGGAAGGCGGCATTGAATGGATCGAGGAACGGTGCATCCACTGCGAATTATGTATCGAAAGCTGTAATCACAACGCCAATAGTTTTGACAAGGAAGGCAAATACAACGTCTTTTTCCATCACTGCACTTTCTGCCAGCATTGCGTCAAGGTTTGTCCCAATGAGGCGCTTGTAATGACTGCTGACAGATACAAGGACTTCCAGACCGGTATGGCAATATGCACTGAAACTGTACTTGGCACCTTTGCCCCGGGCCATGTGTTTTATATAAACTTCCTCACCAACATAACTGCGCTTTGCGACTGCTGGGGCCTTACGACACCATCCCTTGTCCCGGATATCGGGATAATGGCGTCCAAAGATATAGTGGCCATTGAACGGGCGTGCCTTGATGCCATTAAATTTGAAAACCTGATTATGCAAGGCGTTCCCAGGGGCTATGTTTTGGGAGATAAGGGCCACTTGTTTGAACGTCTCCACGGCAAGGATCCTTTTGTGCAGCTCGAAGAACTGGAGAAACGCAACCTGGGCACACAGCAATATGTAATAGAAGAAGTTGAATAAATGGCTGCCTGGTTAACAATCCAGAATATCCAATAGAATACGATGCCTGAATATTGACGCTTTAATATTAAATGGGAATCACGGGATTGACAAAGGGTAAGAATATTGAGATGTGAAAAAACAGGGGATAATTCCCCTGTTTTTTCCTTGAGCCATTATAAACAAAGCCTACTCTGACTCCAAATTTTTTACTACATTTTTAAGGTACCGGCTGAATTCATCCCTCAGGTCCTCGCGCTCCAGTGCGAATTCGACCGTAGCTTCAAGATAACCCAGCTTGTTTCCGACATCATATCTTTTACCTATAAAATCATAAGCATACATGGCCTCGGAACCTATGAGCCGTTTCAGCGCATCGGTAAGCTGGATTTCGCCGCCCTTGCCGGGTTCGGCATCTTCCAGGTATCGGAATATCTGCGGTGAGATGATATATCGCCCCAGTATGGCAATATTGCTCGGCGCCTTATCCCTTTCAGGTTTCTCAACGAGGTCCTTCACCTTGTAAACCCTGCCTTCGACGTTTTTGCAGCTTACTATCCCGTATTTTGAAACGTCGGATTCCGGCACCTGTTGTACTCCCAGGATTGTCGTCTTGTACTCGTCATACACATCCATCAGTTGCCTGATGCAGGGAACTTCGGATTTGACAATGTCGTCGCCCAGCAAAACCGCAAAGGGTTCATCACCGATAAAATTACGGGCGCAGTATACGGCATGGCCCAAACCTCTTGGCTCCTTCTGACGGACATAGTGAATATCCACGAGATTGGAAATGCTCTCCACCATGCTGAGCAGTTCATGCTCATTTCTTTTCCTGAGTTCCTCTTCCAGTTCATAGGACTTGTCAAAGTGGTCTTCAATCGCCCTTTTATTCCTTCCGGAAATAATGAGTATATCTTCAATCCCCGCTGCTACGGCCTCTTCAACAATATATTGGATTGTAGGCTTGTCCACTATGGGAAGCATTTCCTTCGGCTGGGCCTTGGTTGCGGGAAGAAAACGGGTCCCCAGACCTGCGGCGGGAATTATGGCTTTGCGAACTTTCATGAACGGCACCTCACAAGGAATATTTTCATAATTATATTATACCATAACAGGATTTTCCTTTATATCAGTGAAAGTTCGCAACATTGTATTTCCTGACTATGCTTTCAGAGGTTGTAACATTTCCGTACTGCATTCCAATTCAAATCTGAATCGCTTTCGTACCAGACCCTGCAATGTTTCCTTGCTGCATAACTATATTTCCCTTGTCTGCCGGTTGATCTTCCTCGTGTTAAGCTGAGACAGGATAAGAACCGTCTTCGTTATCTGTCTTTAACAAGAGAACATCCCATGTCATGCCTTATCTTAAGTATTATTATCTTTCTCTTTACCTTTCTCTTCCCTGCTTTTCCTTCGGCCTCTCGTAACAGTATAAATAAAATGTATCACCTGCAGTAAAATGCCCGCAACAAAACCGAAAACGCTAAACTCCAGGAAAAGAATAAATCCTATCAGGTCTTCCCATCCGGTATTTTTGCTGATAGTTATCAACATCAGAACCATGCCAGCAATAACTCCGGCTGCAGTAAATATGAAAACCAGATGGGCGTTGAAATATCCGAATATACATGCCACAAAAGCCAGTATCAGCGAAAGAACGGTATTCGCGACGATAAATTGCATGTTAACCGGCTGGCCCTGCATCACGGTCCGAACAAAAAGAAAAAAGCCAAAAACCACTGCCGCAAATACTGCAAATACGGCTATCCACCATTTGCTGCGCCTTGCGGGCAAAAAAGCCGCCATATCGTAAAACCTCCTGTATTGGAATGCCATTTTCAAACCTCATGTCTTACTGTATTAAAATTGCCATGACAGCGGCTTTTTAAACAGCAGTTTTTTGCAATCAGCTGATCCCGTTTTCAGCCTTCCACGCGTCGACCTGGCGCTGAAGTTCATTTAATCTGGGATCCAGGACGGGCTTAATATTGTCAATGTATTCCTGGATTTCCGAATCGCTCATCTGGCCGTTTATTATTCTTTTCTCGCTTGAGGAGCGGTATTGGGACATGGTATCAGCAGGAACGCTGCCGGAATAAGCATTCGAGTCCACAATAAATCCTGCCAGGGGATTCAGCACTGTATTTTTCTTGAGTGATTTCTGTTTTTCTCTCACAGCCTTTTCAGGTTCATGCTCCATGAATATATTGCGAAAACTCCATTTCGCATGGTTCACCATGTACGAATCGACCTCGGGAATATATCCTGAAGGCACTATGGCTTTAGGCTTATTGTTTTTGTCATATACAAAATCTTTCTTCTCTATGCCATAGGTAAAAATGTCGTAACTCTCCTGGTCGCTCATTAAAAGCTCTATCAGCATTACGGCGCGTTCCTTGTTCTCTGAATTCGGATTTATGCAAATAAGCGGGAAGGGATTGAATTCCCTCTCTATTATACTTTCGGGGAAAAGCTCGTATTCCACGTACTTCCAGGGCCTTCCCCCGTTATCATTCAAAATCTGGTTGTACTGTTCCGCCGTGCCGGTTTTCCCGATAAAAGACGCATACTGCCCCGAGAGAACGTCCAGCATGTCAACCTGCCTGATTTCTTTTAAATATCCCTTCTGGTACCAATCCCTTATCATCCTGGCAATATCCAAAAATTCCTTTGTCCTCTCCCAGGCAACCAGTTTCATATCAGGATCATCCATACGGCATACAATATTTGAGCCCTTGGAACCGCATTCAAAATATCCGTAGTTTCTTCCGAAATAATCGAACAGTATGTAATTGTAATTTAAGGTTCCAGCCCCGAACAGCACGGGAATTATGTCGCTTTCATTTTTCCTGATTGTCTCAAGGAAATTCTCATACTCCTCCAGGGATTTGATGGGCTTTATTTTGTATTTCTGCACCAGGTCCTCCCTTACGACCGCCACGGTGCGGGAAACATTGGGATAGTTCAGTGAAGGTATTGCAAGAAGTTTACCCTTGTAAGTAAGCAGATCCAGTTCTTCTTTTTCAAATTTGCTGTAATATTGCGGAGCATAATTTTTAAAAAGTTCTGTTAAATCCGCAGCATGGTTATTATCACCCAGTTCTTTTATCACTAGGGGCAAATTGTACAGGGCCGAGAAACCAGCCGTTTGGTCATAACTGCTTCCTTTAAAAAACAGGTCCACTTTAAGCCCACTTTCAATGGCTACTTTATAGGACTTGTCTATAGTCATTCTCAGAGGGGCATCTTCAAAAACTACATTACCTATCTCCAGTTTTGCATTAATCACTTTCAGGCGCTCATTCAGCTTTTCGGTTATTTCATTAACCAGTTGATTCCCATAATAGGCCGAATACCATCCAAGGCTTGCAGGCAAATATAACGTGAGAGTAACCGGATCCAGTTTATTTGCCTTCTTCCATGGTTCAATAATGTTTTCTTTTTCTTTCCCGCCGCAGCCGTTGAACATGGCAAGTACAAACGCAAAAAGCAAAATGAATATAAAGCGTTTGCGGGATTTCATGGCGAATTCCTCCAAAAAAAAATTAGACACTAATAAGAATATGTTATGACAAGTAATTAAACTATTTATCGGTAATAAATAATTTAACTGTTTGTCACTAACCAAAACCTTTAATTACATATATTAACCCTCTAAAATTGGCAATTATTCAAAGTTAATAAATAACAGCAGGCATTATTATGAAATTTGCTACTTGATAAGCTGGAAACCTCCGTGAACGGAGCGGGTGCAATTAGGCGATTCCCAACGAAGTCATTCGTAAATATGCAACAAACTGACTTGTCCATATTTGGCTCGGTGTAAAATAGTTGTAGGATAAAAGTAAAAGAGACCAATCTTCTTTGGTATAATTAAATTAACCAAACAAAAACCACCAAGGAAGGAGAGGTCTCTTTGAATAACATTA
>JAMNXU010000032.1 GCA_023623175.1 Bacillota bacterium | reverse complement strand
GTAACGCCGGTATATAGGATTCTTCGTTGCATCCAACATGCTGAATTAATTTAGTTTTAGGCTTTACCAAAGAAGATTTGTTCTGAAAAATCCTACAAAAAGTTGACACTATCATAATTATATTGACAATTGACATTAAAGACCATAATATGGTATGATGATTTTGCCAGATAGTAAAATATTCCATGGAGTAGCATTATGGATAAAGAATTAGCGAGCTGCACACTAATGATGATAAAACAGCTTGTTAAATTGTACATGGAAAACAGGATCGACATTTTCTCACTCCAGGAAAACCTAAAATTAAAAATACAGCTGCTCGAATACATCCTGTCAGCAGGCAAGACCGATGAATTAAAGGAAGAAATTTCAGAAACGCTGAGAAAATGTAATGAGATTATTTCCGGTAATTTTGCAGGTAATAAAGCGTTATGAGATTTTTTGTCGTGACGGAAAAATTTTTTTACAAAAAGCTATTTACATTTTAAAAATTTTTGCATATAATGATTAGAAAAATAAAAATTCACTAAACTAAATATTTATAGATTACAATCGAATATCTCCCAAAGACGTTGAAGGAGAGAGTAGATATTTTCTGAAAGGCGCAGCGAGTCGGGGATGGTGCAAGCCCGATCCGATTAGGAAAATATTGAAGATCACTCCCGAGTTCCGGACTGAAACATTGTGGAGTAGGTACCGGCGGCTTTCCCCCGTTAGTGGGAACGCATATGTTAGTATGTCGTATCAGGTGGTATAACGAAAGTTTTAGACCTTCGTCCTGTTATGGGCGAAGGTTTTTTTAATATTAACGCATATAATTATTACTTCATTGCCGTAAAGGAGGTTGCATCGTATGAAGCTCGAAATCATGGACACGACACTCAGGGACGGCGAACAAACGCCGGGAGTCGCTTTTGCAGAGAGCGAAAAATTAAACATAGCAAAAATGCTTCTTGAGGAAGTAAAAGTCGATAGAGTTGAAATCGGTTCGGCGCGCATATCCAACGGTGAAATGGGCGCCGCCAGGAGGATTTCATCCTGGGCCAGGCAGCGCAACTGTCTCGACAGGATCGAGGTCCTGGGCTTTGTAGACGGAACCAAATCCGTGGACTGGCTCGTGGAAGCGGGGATTAAAAGGCTTAACCTGCTGTGCAAGGGTTCTCTCAAGCACCTGACTTACCAGCTTAAGAAAACCCCCGAGCAGCACCTCGAAGATATAAGGTTTGTTCTTTCCTATGCCCGGAAAAACGGAATCAGGGTCAATGTCTATCTCGAAGACTGGTCCAACGGAATGAAGAATTCAAAGGATTATTTGTTCATGCTTATTAGTGAACTGTCAAAAGAAGACATCGACCGGTTCATGCTTCCGGACACCCTGGGAATACTGACGCCCATGGAAACATACGATTTTTGCCGTGAAATGATATCCGCGTTTCCCGGGTTAAAGTTTGACTTCCACGCCCATAACGATTATGACCTCGCGGTTGCCAATACGCTGATGGCGGTAAAAGCCGGAGTCAACGGCGTTCACACCACGGTAAACGGTCTCGGCGAACGTACGGGCAACGCGCCGCTGGCAAGCGTTGTAGGCGTTATAAACGACCACGCGAAGGAAGCGGAAATAGGCGTCAGGGAGGAAGGTCTCTACAAAATCAGCAAAATCGTCGAAGCCTTTTCCGGCGTAAGAATCCCGGTCAACAAACCTATCGTCGGCGAACATGTATTTACCCAGACCTGCGGAGTACATGCCGATGGAGACAAGAAAGGCAACCTCTATTTCAACGACCTGATACCCGAAAGGTTCGGCCGCACGCGCAAGTACGCACTCGGTAAAACCTCGGGCAGGGCAAGCGTGCTCAAAAATCTCGAGGAACTGGGCATGGAGCTTGACAGCGAGTCCCTCGCCAAAGTTACCGAAAGAATCGTTGCGCTCGGCGACAGGAAGGAAACTATAACAACCGAGGACCTTCCCTACATCATATCCGACGTCCTCGGGAGCAAGCATATCAATGAGAAAATCAAGGTCAGGAACTACTACATCTGCCATGCCTATCATCTCACTCCCGTTGCGGCGCTGTGCCTCGAAATCGACGGACAGCTTTATGAAGAAACGGCAACGGGCGACGGTCAGTACGACGCTTTCATGAAGGCACTCGGCAAAATATACGAAAGGCTTGGCAAGAAGCTGCCTGAACTTAAGGACTATGTTGTCACCATCCCGCCCGGAGGGCAAACCAACGCGCTCGTTGAAACGGTGATTACATGGCAAAACGACAGGGAATTCAAAACCCGTGGCCTGGACAGCGATCAGACCGGTTCAGCCATAAAGGCCACGGTAAAAATGCTTAACATTATTGAAAAGGAATAGTATACTTATATTGCTACTTATAACGCTGGCTGGTTTTTAACTGACCTGTTTGTTTCCCGTCAGTTTTAAACCGGTCGTTCTTATTTCATCAAATCATTGAAGCTGAAAGATTAAGGGGCGATAATATGGCGCTTATACACTGCAATTTTTACTCTGAAGTGCTCAATAAGCAAATGGCCATGTATGTAATACTGCCTGAGGGCAAAGCAGTCAGGGCCGGCGGGCACAAAACGCTGTACCTGCTTCACGGTCACTCCGACGACCATACTATATGGCTCAGGAGGACATCCATAGAAAGGTATGTCTCGGAACTGGACCTTGCTGTTGTAATGCCCAATGTGGACAAGAGCTATTACACCGACATGGCGCACGGCGACAATTACTGGAAATATATAAGCGAAGAGCTTCCGGTAAAAGCAAGGGCTTTCTTCCCGCTTTCCGATAAAAGGGAAGACAATTTCGCGGCCGGCCTTTCCATGGGCGGATACGGAGCATTCAAACTGGCGCTGGCCAAGCCCGAGCAATTCGCCGCGGCAGCCAGCCTTTCCGGCGCCGTTGACATGGTACGCTGGGCTCATGACAGCTCCAATGGAAGAACAAAATTCTGGGATATAATTTTCGGAGGAGCAGACAAAATAAAAGGCACCGACAATGATCTCTTCCACCTCGTGGAAAAACTGGCGGCCTCCGGCAAGCCGCAGCCGAGACTTTACCAGTGGTGCGGCACCGAGGACTTCCTGTACTTTGGAAATGTGGCCTTCCGCGACCATGCAAGAAAATTCGGCCTTGATCTGACCTATGAAGAAGGCCCCGGAGACCACAGCTGGGTGTACTGGGACAGGCAGATCCAGAGAGTGCTGGAATGGCTGAAACCTTTCTTCTGATCTCCTTTTATCAGAATCCTTACCTGATAAACGGCGTCCTTACCTGATAAACGGCGACTGCTCCCCTGCCACGTAAACGTGCAGGTGGTGCAGCGCCCGGGTACAAACCGTGTAAAGCAGCCTCCTCTCGCTTTCAATGCCGTAAGCTTCCTTCGACGCGTTGTAAACCACCACGGCGTCAAACTCCAGGCCCTTGGCGAGGTAGGAAGGTATAACCACGGTTCCGCGCACAAATTCTTCATCGTCTCCCGTAACAAGGGTTATCCTGTTTTTATGCCTCAGTTTCGCATAAACGCGCCGGCTCTCCGCGGCGTTTTTGCATATGATCGCAATGGAGCGCGCTCCCTTTTCCCTGAGTTCTTGTATGCTTTGAGGAATCGTGCCTATTATTTCATCTTCGTTGGAAAAAAACTTAATGACCGGCTCCTCGCCTTCTCTCTCTATATATTCGTCTTCCACAGGCGTATCGAGAAGCGATCTTGCAAACCTCGTTATCTGCGCCGTTGACCGGTAGCTTTTTGTCAGCTTAATAATCCCCGCGTTTTCTGTCCGGAAAATGACCAATACCGACCCAAAATCTTTTACGCCGGTGATGGAATTTATGGACTGGCTTAAGTCGCCGAGCAGCGTAAAGCCGGCATCGGGAAAGAGCTGCCTGAAAATTTCATACTGCATCGGCGTATAATCCTGCGCTTCGTCGATGATAACGTACTTGATATCCCTGACCGCGGGAATTCCTCCGAGTTCACTGCGCAGCAGCAACAGCGCCGCGGCGTCCTCGTAGTCCACATTCCCCATGGACAGTTTCTCGCAGGTGTATTCCAGGATTGCTTTATATTCCTCGGGCAGCGGGACATTTTCCGCCATCCGGGCAAACAGCCGGGAATCCTTGAAAAGGTTTGAATACAGATCAAAAACATTTATATCCGTTATCTGCTCCACGTAGCTCTTTACTCTGGAAAAATGCTCCCTGGTCGAAAGCAATGCCCGTGCCTTAATTTCGCCCGCATCAATGTATTCGGCGCTGTCTGCGAGTTCCTCTTCCTTTTGCTTCTTGTAGCGGTTTTCCATTGGCTCGAGCAGGAAATAAATCCTTTGCCTTATTTTTTCAAGGCGCTTGTATAGTGGCAGGTATGAATAGTCTTCGCGGAAAAGCTTCGTCAGGTCACTGCCCGATATTACCAGCTGATCCCTGTGGCGGACATCCTCAAATACGACACCTTCATTCTCAAGGTACCTGGCATAATTCTTAATGATTTGGACAAAGTCGGAGGAAGATTTAAACTGCATGCTCTTTACCCTTGTCCTGTACACGGGCGATTTGCGCTCCGAGAGCAAAAATTCCATCTGGCCGTTAATGTCCTCTATTTTCAGACCCCTGGGCAGGAAATTTTCTGCGCACTCCCTGAACGTGGTCTGTTGCATGTTTTCCTCCCCGAGATTCGGCAGCACGTCGGAAATATAATCATTGAAAATCCTGTTGGGAGAAAATATGACTATGTTGGAGGCGCTGACTGTATCACGGTACCTGTACAGAAGAAAAGCTATCCTGTGCAGCGCGATGGAAGTTTTTCCGCTGCCGGCAGGCCCCTGTACAATGAGGAGCTTGTGGGTTTCATCCCTGATGGCCTTGTTCTGCTCGCGCTGTATGCTCGTGACAATCGTGCGCATTTTCTCGTCAGCGCTTTTGCTCAGTATGCCCTGCAGGATGTCATCGTCGATCTTGATGCTGCTGTCAAACATGTACTGTATTTTCCCATTGACAATATTGTACTGGCGCTTAAGAGTGATATCGCCACGGACGATACCCCCGGGGCTCAGGTATTGCGCCGGCCCGGTTTCAGCCTCGTAAAAAAGGCTCGATATCGGCGCGCGCCAGTCGTAAATATATATCTCACCGGTATTTTCATCCTTGAGCGTGGAAATGCCTACATAAATGTTTTCCAGTTCATCGCTGCCTTCTTCTATAAAATCAAACCGGCCGAAATAGGGCGACGGTCTCATTTTCTCAAGCCTATGGACCTGCTGTTTAACCAGGTTCTGCTTGATGAGTTCCTGGGTGATCCCGTCGAGATATTGCTTGGCTTCGACGATTTCGTCGAGGTTATTGAAACCATGGGCCGCGTTTTCCCACATTGACCTCCTGGTCTCTTTAACTTCCCTGCCGTACTTGACGATCTCATTTCTTTTTTCCGCGAGCTGTTTATCGATTATATCAATGACTTTTTCAAGCCTTTTTGTTTCATAGATCCAATCTTCCTGCCTGATAGCCATGGGAGCACCTCCTGAAAAAGCCTGGACCTGCCGGTTGACAACAGAAATCAAAAATGATAGGTTTTACTCTGGTATAGTATTATGTTGAGCCGTTTTGCAAATTAGCATACCTTATAAACTTATCACGAGTTGGCATTCATTGTCAATATTGCATGCCTGATCGATAGTGTCAAGTTGTTGTAGGATAATTAAAGTTAAAGGTATCCCCTATCCTTTTGATACAAACCAGCTATATAGCATACCCGCTCCGTTGTATGCCTTTTAATATAGTTGA
>JAMNXU010000001.1 GCA_023623175.1 Bacillota bacterium | reverse complement strand
TTTCCAAGGTCAAAGTTACAGGCTGACGCACTCAACCATGAAATCCCATTAATGGGAAAGGGGTGCTCGGAAAATTAAGTTCCGCACTGCTCGGATTTATACTTGCCAAAAACACCACGCACCCTGTGTAGGGTGCGACTGACAGTGCTAATAAAGTGTGGTAATATATATAATATTTCAATCCACGCACCCTGTGTAGGGTGCGACATTGTGACTGTTATGTCGTCCTCGCTATAGTTGCATTTCAATCCACGCACCCTGTGTAGGGTGCGACAACCAGGTCCGGCAGACATTGGACACACAGCGTTTATTTCAATCCACGCACCCTGTGTAGGGTGCGACCCTCTCTCTCTATGGATATAGGTGAAGGAGAAGGTATTTCAATCCACGCACCCTGTGTAGGGTGCGACACCTTCCGTGCTCTCCCTGTCATACTCGTATGTATTTCAATCCACGCACCCTGTGTAGGGTGCGACAGCAAAATTGTACAATTTTATTAATTTGTATTTATGCACATTGTATATTTTTTTGAAAAGTTAATGAACTATTTAATACATTATTACAATATTGTGTATAATAAATATAAATTTGTTTACACTGTATTGGTGCGAATCTGCCGGGAAAATCATGTTCACTCCACATTCGCACTTTAAAAAACCAAAGTACCTTCAATATCCAAACTGGGCTTCGCTCCTATGTGCACAACCTTACTTTTGTAATCATTACCCAAAATGTAAAATCGCAGGCTGTCTTTTTCTTTATCTATCATATTTTCCAGGATGTGCTGAACTTCACGGAGTTTGGCGGCATCCATTATACATTCAAATACGGAATGCTGTACCCGCTGACCATAGTTTTCACATTGTTTTGCTACTTTGTGTAAACGTTTTTTCCCGGCTGACGTTTCAGTATTAACGTCGTAGGTAATTAAAACGAACAACTTGTTCACCTCACTTCCAAAGAAAAGGCGGATATTGATCCAAATCTCCCCGCAAATGCCTGGCCAGCAACATGGCCTGAATATAAGGAACCAGACCTCGTTCTATCTTCTCATTCAAAAATGGGTGCACGATCATTTCTTTTTTTCTATCCTGCCAGGCTTTTAAAACATCCTTTCGTGTCTTGTCATCCATCAGTACTGATCCGTTTTCCCTTTTAATAAAGCCTTTTCCTGTAACTATCTTTTTGTTTATTAATGTCAGCACAAACCTGTCAGCAAGAGAAGTCCTCAATTCTTCCATCAAATCCAAAGCAAGTGAAGCGCGTCCGGGCCTATCCCTGTGTAAAAATCCCACATAAGCATCCAGACCCACAGTTTCTAAAGCTGAAACGCAATCCCCTGCCAAAAGCGTATATACAAAAGACAGAAGAGCATTTACATTATCAGTGGGTGGACGTTTATTTCTTCCTTTAAAATAAAAATCGTCTTTTTGTTGCAAAATGAGGTCATTAAATGCTCTGAAATAAATACCGGCAGCACTTCCCTCAATGCCCATGAGTTCTTCAAGGTCATAGCAACATCGCGCTTCTTCGAGTAGATTTGATAATTTTTGCGAGGAGTCCTTCAGTTGTTCAACATTGATAAACATTCCATGATCCCTGATGGTTCGTTCCAATGTCCACTTTGCATTAAAAATTTTACCGATAATAAAATTTTTGGCGATCACGCAGCTTTTTTCTTCATTGTCTGATATTCTGTATTGCTCCTTGCGTAATGTAACATTACCTCGGCTTTCGCCTATTACACGGGCCAGGAATCTGCCGCTTGATGTCAAAAATGTCAAACCGATATTCCTTGCAGCACATTCTCCCATAAGGGCAGGACTTGCGCCGGTGTATCCAAAAGTAACAATAGACTCAAGGTTATGAAGCGGCAGTCGTGCGACAGTTTCATTATTATTTAATATCAGGACTGTTTCACCTTCCAGGGCAAGATAACATTCAGGAGTGGTTACGTATAGAGTATTTAATAATTTTCTCACTCTATCACTCCGCTTTCTCCTTTATAAAATCTGAAATATATTCATCAACACTTTTGCTTTTGCATAATTTAGGCAAACATATATCTTTTAATGAACATGTATTGCAAAAAGAACCTGTCCTTACTTTCGGCGTATATCTTCTTCTAAAGTATTCATGCATTTCTTTTGCTACCTGTTTTACCTCGTTTCGTATATTGTTATCAAAATTTAATTCAAAGCGATGCTTCGTATCACCGTAATATAAAAACCCTTTATGAATCCGACATAAAAACATTTCCTCAAGGCACAATGCCTGGGCGCAAAGTTGCAACTTATCAGCATTGTGCCTTTTGGGACTTCCTCTTTTGTATTCAACCGGAACCGGTATAAACTTACCCTTATGACCGTATAGTTCGATGCCATTTTCATTTTCATGAAATTCAACGACATCGCATACGCCAAATAAACCCAGTTCTTTTGACGAAACAGGTAGTCCTCTTGTTATTAAAACATCCCTTCTCTTTTCAAAAGAAAGCTTATTATGTGCTTTTTCATGAAAAATGTTTCCTTCAACAGTTCTCAGGTTTTCCTGCCACTGTTGTTCGATATGGATAAGCGCCCACTGTCTCCGGCAAAAAGCAAAATGCTGAATACCGGATATGAGCAAAAAATCATCTTCATCAATTATCATTCTAAATCATCCTCATGCATGATACCCCTTCGGGTATCGCGTCCATATCGATTTCAACCTTGTAATCACTGTATTTACGTGCCGGCTTGCTTTTGTCGCAGCGTTCAACCTTAACAGTTTCAAAGAGTTTATGTGCCGGCGCATTTCCCATGATGCTGTCATGTTTGAAAACAATCAGTTCGCGAACCGACATTTTGCCGCGGGCTGCGGAACGATCATGTTCAAACATGTTAATGATAGCTTCCCAAAGCAAACTTAAATCTTCTTCTGTAAAGCCCGTGGATTTCTTGGCAAGGTTTGCAGATACAAAACCTTCAGCGCGATATAATGCATAGGGAATAATGTGTTTTCTTCCCATTTCGGTACTCTTTGCCTCAGCATCTGCCTCAGTTGTTATGGCTACACGCGTTATAGTTACCTCCTGCTGGAGAATGGGGTCAATACTGCGGGCAAAACCAAGTTGTACAGGGCCGCGGACCTGTCCACAATTGAGGGCAGCCTTTACAAACGTGGTCATAACCGCTCCGAAAGTACGGATATCATAGAAATTCCTGCACATAAAGTTTTTTAACTTCTCGTCAATATCAGGAGTTTTTTTCTTTATGTCTTTAATATCCCCGTCATCTATCCCCAAATACTGAAATGCCTTCCTATCACTCACATTAAGCGGGATATTTTCCTTGATGTAAATTTCGTAACCGGGTTGTCCGCTTTTGACCGTTTCGACGTAATTGCGGATTTTACGCTTCAGGCACACATCGGTAACAATTCCATGACCCGTTTCGGGGTCAATACGCGGCATATTTCCTGCATCAGGGTCACCGTTGGGATTTCCGTTCTCTACATCAAATAAGATCACAAACTCATACCTGTTTTTGATAACTTCACTCATTCATGGTTACCTCCTTTTCTTTTTTGGCATAATTTGCCCTTTGCTGATGGTAATATCCGAGAATGAATATTCCCTGCTCCTCAAGGTTCAAGCTGGCTGGAAACGGATTATTATCAACATCCAGTTTTTCCATGATTTCACTAATCTTTTTTTCATAAACTTTTCCGTAATCAGCCTTGGAAATATGATGGTTGGACAACCGGAGCAGAATTGGGAAAACGCTTGCCGGTGTGGCACATGCGGAAGTAAAATACCTGTCTTTTATGGTGGTGTTAATTCCCGGATTTGCTTCCAGCTGTGCCTTTTCGAGAACCGCAAAAAGCCTTCCCAGGAGATAAGCCTTGTTATTACTGTTTTCATTCAGTGACACTCTCAACTCCTCCTTATATTTTTCATAATTTTGCTTTATTAAAAAAGCCTTAATAATCGCCGCTTTTGCCCTGGTTATTTCACGCTCGGCTCTGACCCTGACAATAATACTGTTATAAAGTTCCTGCGGATAAGGCAGCCCTGAAAAAACAGACCTGAGCACTGAACCTGATAATAATGGAGATGCAGCTTTTTTGCTTGATTTGGGAGAAACGGTTTCTAAAAGCAGTTTCCATAAAGGAATAAACTCAAAATCGTCCGGAGATCTTTCAATTTCCAGGTTTCTGTAATGCTCTGCAATGTTTTTCAGTATATTCCCAAAGGAATCTTCCAGGAAAAAACGTACGGAGATTCTTGCAGCATTTGGAGCAAGGCCGAGGATATAAAAACGCGTATATGGATCAATTTCAGGATTCTCCTCGTTTATCGGTTTGCCTTCCACGATTTTCCTGAAAATGGATTCTATCAGTCCTTCCGTTGTCATATCAATAACATCATTTACGTTACTTGCGACCGGGTTGATAGAAAATTCAAAAATGTCCCTGTAAATGGGTTTGGGGCTTTTTGCCCAGTATACGACAGTCGTATCGCCAAAAAACTGCACGTGGGCAGTATCGCTTAGCAAATAGTTCAATGCCGTCGTATAGGCAAAGGCCGCATATTCGCTTACCGGTGCGTTCAATCCTTGCTGTTCCGCTCGTCCGTAGGATTCATATGCAGGAGCATTGAAAGATACAATGGATGCTCCCATGGACTTGGTTCCCCTGACTCCCTTGATGTTCGGGTGAAGACGGGCTATTGGCTGTATTTTCCCCGTGACAAGGCATTGCATTTTAACCGCATCGGGTTTACCTGCCCTATATTCTTCCCACGCGCGCCTTATCTCCGGATCCTCATGGGCATATCCCCTGCCTGCTATGTTAAAGACAATCCTTCCGCCGGAAAGCAGTCCTTCCCTGTAATCTTCAAGCACTTCGCATTCCTCAAATTTCTCTGGGTTCCACGAATCAAGAAAGGAAAGCACCGCCCTGGCTGAAATACTATTCACGTTGTCAAGAATATTGTGGTGCAGTTTCCGGAATTCCTCAAAACACTGTTTTACACGCTCTGGTTTGTCTTTTTTTGCCACGCCCAGGACATAAGCCGAGTTGTCGCACATAAAACATGGCTTTATTCCAGACGACCTTTTTTCCTGTTCCGGGATTTCCAAAGGCTGAGGCAACTCCTGCAGTCTATTTCCTCTCGGAACCGCAGTTTTCAGCGGAATGACCCCGAGAAGTTCGCAGCTTTCTGAAAGATTCAGCGCGTAAGAAACGTCTGCTACGCAGTAACCGGGTTTTGAAATCATGTTATTTGAAGCAAGTATTTCGTAATAATCAACAAGCGCCTGCAGTATCATCGGACCACCTCGCAGTTTCTTAAATCGATTACCCCATCTTTCATAAGAGCCCTGAAAAACATAGGTTTTATATCCTCCGGGTCTGAGTAGTCCATGTCATAAAGCATGTATCCCAGATCCCTGGTTTCCCCGCAAGTTTTAATAACTTCGCCTTCTTCAACGAGCCTGAACCGTGCAGGGAATTCCCTGCAACCGAGGTATGGCTGGTGATAGCACTGGCCTTTCCTCAACCTTCGCAAAACAATGTTGTAATGCTTTTCCTCCGTGTCCGTTTCCCCGGCTTTGTCAGTCAACTCGAAATGGGCTTCAATAACATACCATACGTCTTTTAAAACAAGGGAGGCTCTCTGCTGAATGTCCATTGTGGTGTAAATGGGTTTTATTTCCGAGTTGCCGATAATCGCTGCCCTGACACTGCTGATTGGAATTTTTGAACTTACTTCGTTTCTTCGTATATTGGTAAATTTAATTGGATTACATACGTAAATTCTGTCAATAATCCATCGTATTGCCGGCTTGAAATAAATCGCCTCAATCAGTCCCCTTGCCGCCGAAGGAGTTATAACGTCGTAAGACACCCTTTCAACTTTCATCTCGGGCCGGGTAAATAGGGCATAATCACCCCGGACCTCTACCTTTATACCATAGCCCAAAATAAAAAACCTCCTTTCATTTCTTATCGGTTTCAGACAAATATGGCCTGTCCGCTTTCAACACCGATATCAAGCCCGGTTTTGTGGTCATATCTGCCTATATCTGTTAATATCGAAATTTCCTCATCAATTTTATCCAGGCTTCCAGCTCCGAATAAAAAATCATGGCTGTTTTTATATACATTTACCGTATATTGCTGGATTTTCCTCAGCAGATTTCTGTCCCTTTCCCCGTTTTTCAGGCGTCCTACCAGTTCTTTTGCTTCATCGGTTTCGGGGATTATAATCGGATATGTGGAATTGTCAATAAGTTTGAAAATCTCTGCAACCTCCGCGAATGGAAAACTCATGCTCTTTTCAAGTCCTTCGTTGAATTTCCTTACAACTTCATGGATATCAAGCCTGGTCCCCTCAATTTTGTACAGCTCCGAAAAATACTCATAAATTGCTTCCGGCGAAGATATGTCATCAAATCGGCTGGATATTGACCGAGACACCTCAAAGGGGCGCCTTAACATTTCCGGTATTTGCCTGCGGTATTCCACAGAAGGTTTGAATATATAAACGGGAGATATGCCTCTTTTACCTTCCCTGTTACAGCGTCCGGCAGCCTGGATTTCCGAATCGAGACCTGCTTCCGCCCTGTAAACAACGGGAAAATCAATATCCACCCCCGCCTCAATCAATGACGTTGAAACAACGCGACACGGCAGACCTTCCTTCAGGCGTTCCCTGATTTCTTGGAGAACTGCTTTCCTGTGATTTGGATACATGAGTGTTGATAAATGGTAGCTGCCTTCCTTGTCCAGCAACCTGAAAAGGTTTTGCGCATGCTTTCTCGTGTTTACAATGCACAATACCTGTTTCTCTGCGTTCAGACGTCCCGCAAGTTCTTTGTCACCAATCTCCCCGAGTCCAATCAAACGGGTTCGCCTAAAGAAATTAAATAACTCTTTAGTATTGTCACATATTTCATTAATTTCAAATCTTTCAGGAAATAAGCTGCCTATAGC
Source organism: Bacillota bacterium (assembly GCA_023623175.1). Taxonomy (GTDB): domain Bacteria; phylum Bacillota; class Clostridia; order Acetivibrionales; family JAMNXU01; genus JAMNXU01. The sequence goes on along the minus strand of JAMNXU010000001.1, from coordinate 67,965 downwards.
CGGCTGGGTCGCACTGCACAGCACAATGGAACAGCCATAATTGTTAACCAGTTCGGCAATTGAATAAACACATGGCAGCAGGTACGGAATCGGCAGCATTTGAGCTTCATCGAAAATTACCACACTGTTTGCTATATTGTGCAATTTTCGGCATTTTGAAGCCTTGTTGGCGAAGAGTGATTCAAAAAATTGAACTGACGTGGTTACAATAACAGGCATATCCCAATTTTCAGCGGCGAGCCTGTATTTTATCATAATCTCATTGTCATCATCATAACTAAAATTGGAATGATGCTCCAATACATTCTCTTCTCCCAGGATATTTTTAAAAACCTGCGCATTCTGTTCAATAATTGAGTTATACGGAATAACATAAATGACCCGGTCCATTCGGTGTTTAGCCGCATGCTTCAGTGCAAATGCGAGGGACGAAATGGTTTTTCCTCCGCCGGTAGGTACAGTCAGCGTATAAATCCCCTTATTGCAGGAAGATTTTTTTATGCAACACTCAAGAATCTCATTCCTTTTTTTGTTGATTTCACCTGAAGGGTTTTTAAAACTTTCCAAATAACGGTCCAGCTTTGCATTTAAAGAATCGATGCTTGTGCCGATTTTTCTGTCTGGTTTGACTGCTCCTTTGTTCATGAACTGCTCGGTATCCAAAAAATCACTGTCAACAACACATGAAAACAGCATTCGGATATAAAAAGCCAGTGAAAAGCCGGGTGCTTTCGATGGTTTTATGGGTACTGCTCTTTTGGGAAGGTAGTTTTCAGGTTGGATTTCATCCAGGTATCTTTCATAGGGCTCAATTTTCTTTTTTAATCTGCCGTACAGGGTCGGTTCATCAGCCGTATCAATGCGGCTTCCTCCATCCGGCAATCCTCCATGGTGACCGGCAATACAATAAGCCAGCAAGAAGCCTATTTTATCTAATTTTTTACTTATTTCCACCGCGCCTGCCGTTGAATGATCGACCCGATTTCCGCCCTCGTAAATTCTTTGTTGAAATTTCTCCGAATATTTGCCGATATCGTGCATTAAAGCGCAAATATATGCAAAATCTCCACTGTTGAATTTATTTCCGAAATGTTCAGCCAGTTTTGCAGCACTTTTGAGGTGATCCCTGATTGATTGGACTGCACGATCACTTTCCCTTATGTGCGCAGCAGGAATCCTGTTCAAGAAGGATCCCCCCTTAATTTTCAATATACGACAAGAAAATGGAATATTATATAATAATCTTACCATATTATATAGATTATTACAAAACATTTTATAATAATTAAATAAATAAAAAGCATTGCAAATGACAATATAGTTTGTAAATATGCAGTTTAATACACTTGATTAAAAAATGTAACAAGATGCTGCCAACAATAAACAGGCGCTGATTTATCAATTAACTGTTTGCATTAATTTTTTGCAGTCTTAATAAAAAACCGCAGTTTTGCGGTTTTGCAAAATAAGGCTTCTGCCTGTTCTTCCCTTTTTCGTTTATTTGTTAATACAAATTATTACATGCTGGCCTAAATATATTCTTCTAAAATTTAAATTTCTTTCATGTTAAATATTCAAATATCCTTTTGTCGCAAAATATTCAGGCCAACTGCGCTTATTGAAGCCTAAAATTACGGAGCGCGTTCGCCGGCCTTCAAAAAGCAGCAAAACCCTGAAACCATGTTGTTTGCTCATCCTGTGCAATTGTTTCATAACTTGCCTGTTTCGCATCCAATGCCTCAGTGACCCGGAAGACGGATTTTCCCAGCACAATGAGTCAATTAGTTCAGCGGTAAACTTGCAGATTTCATTGACTCCGTTGTTTTGGACGATCAGGTGTCCGGGAAAAGCGTCGCGCACGGACATGATAAATTCCGCCGCGGCAAGGTACATGTTTTCGCGGCATGTTTTCGGAATAATCTCCCACTCGAGGTCGCCCAAGGTGTCGATGAATATTCCGTCATAGCCGTCGTGAAGCAACAAATTTCCGATTTTGTCCCATAGCAACAGGCACCAGTTTTTAGACCGCAAATCCGCAAGATAATTCCCGTATTGGCTGTTTTCAAGCGGTTGCCCTCTGACGGTGAGAAGGTCCTCAGAACGCAGGAGCCCGTTTTCGACGAAACTCTTATTTACCTCGACCGCGCTGACGTAAGCCAGTGCCAGGATACCCCTTTTTTTCAGTTCAGACAGTGAAATCGGCGACTGGGCCGCCGGTTCCACAATAACCATGTCAAAATCAACCAGTTTATTTAATCCGTCCCGCCCGTAATATACTGCAAAGGAACGGACCTTTTCAAGCTTCTCCTTTCTCGTCATTGGTCCTTTTCTCCCCGTTCAGCCAGGTTGCTTATTCTTCCGTTTCAGTTGTATTCCATGGTTGTTTTCCCGCTTTGTTACTCATGCCATTTATTACGCATTTTCAGCCATTTTCGCTGCATTATTCTGGCCGACTCATTATTAACCCGTTTTTTTAAACCCCACATTCATGTCAAGGGTATGTCCGAGGTCCCTTGCCAGGCTGTCGACAAACCCGATGGTTTTACGCCTTGCCTTTGCCACAGGACCTATCCTTATTATCCCGGCATCCCCTCCTATCGGCACCGACAGCACTTTATAACCATCAACCTTTTTAAGCGTGATTTTTTCTGGCGCTGCCCCGGGGGGAAGCATGAAAGCGGGCGTGTATGTTCTTTTAATATAGGCAAGCAGTCCGCCGTACGACGGTCTGGCATCAAGCTCCCGGCTGCCCTCCCTGCTCAAAACCGCCTTGAGCACGTAACGGTTGTTTTTCTCATCTTTCAGGTAAAATGCATAGTTTTGCGCCTTAATCACTTTGCTTATTTGCTGCAAGATATCAAGCAGTCCTGATTTCATCACTGCTCCCGCTCTCCCTTTCGCCCTTTTCAGTCATGTTGCTGATGGCAAAGCGCTGCGCCAGCTCCCTTACCCGTCCGTTCAGCACAGACAGCTGCATGGACTGATAGAAAGTAATAAACAGGAGTGTAAGGATCGCGAGCATAAACAGCAGCGCAGGCGGATAACTGATCCCTACAAGAGCCGACAGCCGGTCAAGGACACTGGGAACCGCGGAAAACAGCAGGATTATGAAAACTGTTGCCAGCCACAGCAGCGAATGTTTTTCATTAATTCTCCTTTTGGCGAGCAGGTAAATAATTATGCTGCTGAACGAAAATCCGCAGCCCAGTATGAACAGTCTGAACAGCAGATCCATTTCTCATACCCTCTTTCGTTTCTTTGCGCTTAATTATTAATAATTCTTGTTTCCTGACAACAGTACAATGAAAATGCTCAGCATGACCTTGAAGAAATAGTATACCGGCTTCAGACCCGAGTGCATGCTTTTCCCCGTTTCCCTCTCGCTCATGTTCACCGGGATCTCGCAAACCCTGTATTTTTTCTTCATCATTTGTATCAGCATGTCAGCGTCGGGATAGTCTTCGGGGAAATTGCCCATTTTCGAGTAATGGCTGAAAACGCGCCTCGTCAATCCGATAAGGCCTGAGGTGGGATCAGTGATTTTTTCACCCGTAGAAACCCTTATAAGAAACCTGAAGAATAAAACCGCGCCGGCCTTTAAAATGCCCTGGTTCAGCAGTCCCCCGTTTGTAAAGCGCGAACCGATGACCACATCCTGTTCTCCGTCCACCAGTTCATCGAGGATGGCGCGTATATACTCCGGCCTGTGCTGACCGTCAGCGTCAAACTGCACTATATATTCATAACCCTCGAAATCCGCATATTTGAACCCGGTCTGCAATGCATTGCCGTAGCCGAGATTGAACGGAAGAGAAATTACCTTTGCGTTGTGCAGTCTTGCTACTTCCTCGGTCTTGTCCCGGGATCCGTCGTTTATGACAAGGATGTCGAGATCCGGATGCATGCACTGTATCCCCGTCAATACCTTCCCGAGGTTTTTTTCTTCATTGTATGCAGGAATGATGACCAAGGTTTTTCCCGGCATCAAGCCGACCCCCTTTACTGTATTTCCCTGATGTGTTTATCTTGATGAATCTATGATGAACCCATCTTGATGAATCTACATTGATGAGTTTACCCTGGTGAATTTATCTTAATGTATTTGCAAAACAAAGCTTAAGTTTCTTCAGGCTGTGAAAATACACGGCCGCCCCGAGCAGCAATGATACAAAGAGATATGCGGCCTGCAGCATAAATTTGTCATTATGGGGCAGAAAACCCCGGAACCAGTTAATCGGGAAAAGTATCGCAATGTATATTGCGCACGCGCTCACAAAACGCACCATGCGCGATAACTCCGCCCTATCAAAAAGCTTGAGCTTCCCTTGCAGCACAAGCGCCATCAGGACCGCGTTGACAACTGAGCCTGCGGCTGAGCCATACCCAATCGCCGCGGCGCCAAGGCGTTCGGCGAACAGCATGTTAAAAGCTATGTTTATAACGCCCGATGCGCCCGTGGCCGCCAGTACGGGTCTTATGCAGCCCGTGGCCATGAAATACCTGGTACAGACTGCCGAAATGCTCTGGCCCGTTATTGCCGCCGAATATCCCCTGAGAACATCTGCTGTAATCGCAACGGAATTTTCGTCAAAGGCTCCGTGCATGAACAGCACCGACACCAGGGGTACGCGAAAAACATATATGAATGCCGCAAGCGGAGCTACCACCACGAGAACGGTCCTGAGCGACTTTTTGAATGCCTCTTTCAATTCGGGCAGATTTTCTGCGCCCTTCAGTTTTGACATGACCGGGTAGGTTATCATGGTAACCGCGGAAGCAAAAACCCAGACAGGAAACTGGGACAGCCGCCAGGCATAATTCAGCCCCGCAATGCTTCCAGCGCCCATACGGGATGCCAGCATCCGTTCCACAAACTGGACGCACTGCGTCGCAGCCAATACCGCTGAATAGGACAGGAACATTTTCGAAATTCCTGCCGTATCGCCCACGATGCGCTTAAACGTTATTTTATCTTTTGCCCTTTGGACCAGGGCAATCAGCGCTCTCCCGCTGCGCGGCCGCGCCAGCCAGATAAAGCCGGCCCATGACACGACGCCTGAAAATACTGCAAAAGCCAGTATGTATACGCCTGCAGAAACACCTATGCCAGTTGCGTAAGAAAGCGCCGCTCCGGCAAGTATAGCTGCGTTGAACAACACCGGCGCGAAAGCAGGAATCGCGAAATTGTCATGGACCTGCAACATGGACGCGCCTATGGATGATACCGGGTACAGTGCCATTGCCGGAAGCAGTATAAGCATTAAGGCTGCGCAAAGTGCGCCGGTTTTTACGTCAAAACCCCGGCAACCAACGCAACTGTCTCGTTTCTGAAAATAAGCATTCCGGCGGCTAGCGCGCATGAAATAATCATAAACGCCAGCGTTATATTTCTCAGGCTTCCATACAGCCTGTTGAATTCCTCTCCGACAAACAGCCCGGAAAACAACGGCACGCAGGCCACTCCGGCTGAAGCGGCCAGGAGGTTGTTTCCAAAGTTGTCCGGTATGAAAAAGGCCATGTAAAACGCGTCCGCTTCCCCCGATGTCCCCAGGTAGGAAGCCAGCAGGAGGTCCTTGGCAAATGACACTGCCGCAAGAATGATATTGGCAATGACGACGGTGCTCAAAACCGACTTGATCAGTGATTGCGGGTTTTTAAATTTCGGGGTTTCAAAAGAACAATTCATAAAACATTTCATAGTCGGGCTCTTTAACCTCTGCTTTTCGTATTTTTATATCTTTCATTTCCTTAGTATCTTTCATTTCCTTAGTTTCGCGGCTCCCGGTTCCATCCAGCGCAAAGGATTCAAACCGGTGCCCTTTCACTGCTTCGCCCAGCGTAACGAATTCAAATTCCTTCAAAAGCCTTTCGAGTTTATCAAAAGCAACGGAAAGGTTGGCATAGTGTACCAGCTTTATAACGGGCGATACCTTGAGCCTCGGCTGATCCCTGTCTATCTCCCAGGGATGGATGTAGACTAGTCCCGGTCCTTTCCTGTTATAAATGAAAAATCCGAGCCTTATCATGCATAAAGGCGCCATCCTGAAGTAAAACCCGCCTGCAAAGGGAAAGACGCACGGACCAAGTTTCAAGACGGTCGGCGGTATTTCCAGGATATTCAATTTTCTGCCGTTAATCACCGGGTAGTAAGGTCTGCAGGGAGCTCCCTTTATTCCCGACAGTGGCGTCCTGAATGGCTGTATGCTGGAATCAGCGGTAAACCCTCTTCTTCCAGCACTTCCAGCGCCCACAGTGAACCATTGTCTATTGACCATGACGGCGCCCTGTACATCACGACTTTCCTTCCGGCGACACCCTCTAATGTTTTTTTTGAATATTCAAGATCCTTTCTGAAACTTCCGCGCGACAATTCCGAAACTTTCCTGTGCAGCGAGCCGTGGCAGCCTATTTCATGCCCCTCCGAAGCTATTTTCCTGACCAGCCCGGGATGCTTTTTCGCAACATACCCCAGCACAAAAAAAGTCGCCCTTACATTGTGCCTTGCAAAGAGCTCCAGGAGCCTGCAGGTGCTGTATTCGACGCGGTCTTCAAATCTTTCCCACTGGCCTGGCTGAAAATCGAAATCATGGGTTTGGTACCAGTCCTCCACATCAACGGTTAAAGCGTTCTTAACAGCCGCTTTCCTTTTCATCTTTTAAACATAAACCTCCACATATCCAAATTTGGCAAATACCTGATGCATGCAAGCAAAAGGCCCACTGACGGCAATGGGTCATCTCTTGACAGTATGTCATCATGCAATTTCGGGAACTTGCTGAAAAAACAGCGCGGTTCCATCTTCAACCTTTCGGGGTTTAGCATGAAGTGCAATAGATCGCCGAACAGCCAGCGGCCAAAGACGCCTGGCCTGTATTGCGTAACGCTTTCCACATCCCCTTCTACGGCTATTCTGTACAACATCCATGGGAAATCCACGCCTGCAAGTATTGATGTATACAGCGAATTCCAAAATCTGGCGTTAATTTCCATGAATTTGAGTTTCCCGTCCCTGCCGTCAACCATGAATTCAAGTTCAGCCACGCCATACCATGGCAGTTTCTCCATAAATTTCAGTGCCAGTTCAACGACTTCGGGACAAATGACACTTTCCTGGACGGTACTTGGACCTATGTCGATCGGAAAATTCCTGACTTCTTTTTGCACAAAAGTGGCCCTCAGTTCGCTGTTGCGGTTGTATAGCAGGCAGACGTTGTAAATATCTCCTTTTTTCATATATTCCTGTATAATCGGGAAGGGATAATTTCTGTGTACTTCAGCATACACACGCGGCAGGTCTTCCCTTGTCTCAACCACCCTCGTTCCTCTCGAACCCGAACTCCTCCTGGGCTTTATAATCACCGGAAAGCTCATGTCCGCGGTAATTTTACAGAGCCTTTCAATTTCATCAATGCTTTCGGGCATTACGGTTTTAGGACAACTGACGCCAGATTCCATGGCATGCCGGGTGGCTCCGGCCTTGTCGCATACTGCAAAGTAACTTTGAGTCGGCGGTATCGGCAAATGGCAAAACTGCTCCAGCCGGCCGCGGTATTTGATCGCGACATCCATGGTATCGTCATCCATCGGGAAAAGCACCGTGCACTTGTTTTCCCTGATCGTGTCAATGAGCCATTCGCAATACTTTTCCGAATCCCTGGCATCAGGTGACACCAGGAATTTCCGGCAGTATTTTGAAAAAACAACGGGATTAAAGCGGGTATACTCCGCAGCAATGACATAAACGCCTTTTCTGCCGAGGGATCTTGCCGCGGCAAGGCATTTTCTCAGTTGTGCATTTGTCAGCAGTACCCGGTTTGTGTTTTCCATACCCTAAAGCTCACTTCCCTTTACCTCGTGATAAATTTTGTAAATTATCAGGTTTTCGTCCTCGTAGTAAATGCTCACATCGTCATGGGACGCCCTGTAAGCTTCAATCCACTGCAATGCCTTGGCCATCAGGATGGCGCGCTGCTCCGTATCCCTGTAATATTGCATGAATATGTCCGTATCCGGCGTCAGCGGCGCAAGTTCCTTTTCTGCGTCTTCCACGGTTATTTCGCGCCCGAACAGCAGCGGCCTTTTTCCACGTAGAAGAAAATGTTGCGGGTTGGTATGGGCAGGTCAAAATCGGATTTTTGGCGTCTTCCAGCGAAAAGTCCCATATAAAGGTTATCAGCTGGTAATGCCTTCCGTAGGACAGCACCTGGGCAAGCTGTTCATGGGGAGCGACAATCGTCCAGTCAAGCGGTGGAAATTCCTTCTTTATCCTGAGATAGTTTTCCGCTGCCGAGTCGTATTCGTAAACTCCCGCGTAAGGCTTGCCCGGGGGATAGAAAAACACCACGGCACAGCAAACGGCTATCGAAACGATACCTGCCGCGAATTTTCCTGCCTTTTCAATTCTCAGCCCGCGTGCAATCCAGACAATCACATTCTTTACAAGCATAAACCCGACGGCGTAATACACCGCGAATACCAGCGCCGCAAAAACGCCGATCCTCGCCGGGCCGAGCAGCTCCGGCACTTGTTCAGGCAGGATGAGAGAAGCCCTGTACATAAGGTACATTGCTATTGCCGTGCAGGCCGTGGAAAAGAGAAGCGCCTGTCGTTCCCTGGACCTGTATAAAATCAGTCCTGCCAGGAGCAAAACCGTTATCGCCAAAATACTCTCAAGGAAAGGGTTGAAACTCATCTCGCCGCTTGCAAGCCAGTTTCCAAATTCAGTAAATATATCCCTGAAATCCATTACATTTTCGACCATTTCAAAGGAGGACTTGTGAAAACTGCTTCCGAGCAGCATGCCGATAACCATTGGCAGCATGCCGGCAACACAGGTGATGAAAGTATACCCGGCAGAGTGGACAAAGCTTTTAAAATCAAGCTTTATAAACATTAAGCTGCACAGGTACATTATTGCGGCCCAGAACACAAGGTACACCGTTGCATACTGGTGGCATAAAACGGTTATGGCGAGGGCCTCGCAATAAAGAAGCAGGTAATTCTTCCTCCCGGTTTTCAGGTACAGCCAGAAAAACCAAAGGCCCGGCAGTATAAAAATCGCTGCGAATTCCTGCGGCATGGCAGCCGTTTGACGAAACATCACCGATGGAAATGAAGCGTTCGTCATGAGTCCGTATATTGTCAGCGACACCAGTGAAGACGTATAACTCCCTGTTATGCGCAATGCAAAATAGTACACCGACAGCACAAGCAACACACCGCAGAAAGGCCCGAAAAACCTGCAAAACCAATAGGAATCTAAAAAGGACAGCTTCGAAAGTGCTGATATGACAGCATGACTTCCTGACGGGTAGATCTCTGTGCTTGCCGAATACATCGCGTTCTCCCCCAGCCTTTTTAACCTTATAAGCGAACCGTAGACGTCGATATGGGAAAAGGCTGCATGGTTAAAGGCATGATAAAATCTCAGCGCCGATGCGGCCATTATCACAATTGCAGGAATAAGGCGCTGGAACGGCCGTGTAAAAAACAACCTTAACTCGAGCAGCAAGCTGTTTTTTGCTTTAATGAACAACGATTTCAACCTGGATTTGCACAGCCCGAAAAAGTCTTCAAAGCTGTCGACGGAATCCATCAGTTTTAATAAGCCTGGTATGCTCCCGTCCCGGCCCTGGGCCCTTCTGAATATTCGCTTCCTCCTGATAGCCATGTACAGGAACACAAGGCTCACTGCTAGCGATACCGAGTCATAGAGCACGGCAAAAACGAGCAGGTGCACTATGACTATTATAAAAAAGGTCATGTGGGTAAGGCTTATGAAAATCCTGTCAAGTTTGCCGCGGCTCTCTTCATCAAAGGTTGCAAGTTTCGAAGGCACATAGATGAACAGCAGCCAGAAGACCACGAGAACTTTTATGCACATAATGATATTCTGCAAGGCGTCACCCATTGTGCTTCTCCTTTCAGGTTATCCTTCCAGGTTATCCTTTCAGGCTATCCTTTTAGTTATTTCAGCCACCTTTCGAGGCATCCTTTTAAAATAATTTTTAAGGTTATCAGGTTATGTAAAACAGGTAGTAATCAAGATTTTTCAGGACCCTCAAAACCTGGCGCGTGGACAATACGAGGAATACTGCGGATCCTGCCGCAAGGCCCAGGACCGCATAGCCGTAGCCTGTTGCAGTGTTTGTCAGGCTTATCAGCCATGGGGCAAGCTTTTCACTGACGTAGCTGTTGGGCAAAAACGTCATCCAGCGGCTCAGCACAAAGCCCACAACAATATTTGTAATCAATGCCGGCGTTAACGCTTTGTTCACCATATCCGCCTGGGACAGCGAAAACAGTATAACGGCATTCATGAGCGAAACTGAAAGCATCGAATAGGCAGGAAGTGCCACCGTGAAACGAACCGCGTAACCGGGTTTGAAACAAGGCCGGTCCCGGTTTTTATTATGAAGTCTATGCCTATGTACCTGATTAATATGTATATGGCGACGGAAACGGCAAAAGAAATAATCAGCACGAGCACAAATCTTTTAATGTACATTTTCCTGTATTTGCCGTTGAGTTCCGCTGTGCGGTCTCCGGTGTATTCTTTTTGTGAAGCCCTGAGATTCAGCATGAAATCTCCGATTATTACCTCGTTCAGACCCATGGGAATTATCAGCGTTAGCAGCGCCAGGTCAAGCCCCAGTTCGTAGGGTCCCCGGAACCAGATTAAGTAAACTGAATCGACGTTCACCGACCACGCAATTACCCTGTCCATGAAGAGGAATGCGAAATACAGGAAACCATAAATAAAGTACGGGGTAACAGAATACGCAAGAAACGAAAATCTCGGAAGCGCCGGCACTGCACCGGTGTCCCCGTACTTCCTGCGGTAATACAGAAACATCAGGCACGTTATTAAAATGCCCGCCGTTGACACTATTGTAAGCGAAACTGCCTGGGACAAAATAATATGCAGATTCAAAAGCCTGAAAAAAACATAGACAAGTGCTATGCCCACCGCAAGAAGGCCTGTAAATACAAGCTCCTTCCTGAGCGTGTACATCACGGTGACAGACAGCCAGAGCGACATAAGCAGGACAAAGAATATGTTTATAATCAGCATCATGGGAAAAGTAAAAATTTCAAACAAAAGATTGAAGACCAGGAGGGAAACCGCGACAACAAAGCACAGGGCAAAGCCCGTCTTTATCGTGTTGGAAGTGATCTTTCCACCCACGTTGTAAAAATGCTGATTCATGTAAAAGAAACCTTTTCGGGCAATTGACTGGGTGAAGCCTCCCACGAGCACAAAGCTGAGTATTGTTCCTATGGCTATGCATGTGGCCAGTTCAACGGAAAGGTCCACATAGGATCACAGCGAAAAGCCCATTCCAAGCATCGCAAAAACCGATATGGCCATGGGCAGTGCAAAAACCGCTCCGCGAATGAAGTTGCGGATTGCCTGGTAAAAAACGGTGAGCGAACGGGGTTTGTCTTCGGAAACATACGATGTCGACACGGCATGGCTTTGCATGATTTCCCAAAGGTTTTGCGATAAATCGAATACATCGTGAACGCCGAAGGTTTCTATAACCTTTTCGTCATTCCATCCTGTTGATTCCAGTATAGCAGCAATCTCCAGGTGGTCTTCAGGCTGTATTTTCCGGCTGGAAATAACGGTCAGGAGGTCGTCATATATTTTTCCCCTGTCTTCTGTCCCGGTTCGCTCCTTAAAATATTCCAAAGGCTCATGATTATCAATATTGTTCATAAAGTCAAAATAATCCATAAACCTCATCCCTTGATTTCTTAACACTGGTTATTGTATTTTTTCGGTTTAATATCCCGCTCATCATGTCCGCCTGAACCGCACCATGCCTGCCTGTGCCTGAGACATGCCGGTTTGGCTCCCCACAGCTGTATCCTTTTGCATAACGTTTATGTCTGGATTTTTTCGGCGGAACTTCGGGCAAGATTAATATAACTTTCCCTGTACATCGAAACCCCCCGATCCAGCGTGAAATATTCCAGGGCCCGTTCCCTGGCCTTTTTTTCCAGTTCCTCCCTGGCGGCCGGGTTATGAATAAGATAAATTATCGACCTCGCTACCTCCTCGGGACTCCTGGGGTTTACTATGACTCCGCTGTCTCCGAGCGCTTCCCTTACACCTCCGACATCCGTTGCAATAATGGCTTTTCCGGCCATCATCGCTTCGATCAGTGAATAGGGAAACCCCTCCGATATGCTCGTCAGTGCGACAATGTCGCCTCCCGCCAAAGCTTTTGGCACATCATCCGTATGTCCCGCAAAAATGAAATTTTCCTTGAGCACGAGCTGGTCCCTGAGCGTCTTGCATTCTTCCATGTATGCCGGCGATGAAACGGCCCCGTAAACAATGAACCGCACGTCGGGTATCCTGGTTTTTACTATTGATGCGGCTTTTATAAGCGTGACAATGTCTTTTATGGGGTCAATCCTGGCCATTGTGACAACGGTGGGATACTTGTTCCTCTGCCTGCTTTCGGGCGGAGCAAATTTTCGCTCATCGACCCCGTTGTATATGACCTTGATTTTTTGCGGGTCCACACCCAGCCTTGTTTCCCACCGCGTATTGTAGCCGCACACCGGGGATACCTGGTCGGCATATTTGTAGCTGAGAGTTGATACCGACTGTATGAACCTGATAAGAAAAGTGTTCAGGAAGGATCCGTATTGTCTCAGCGACATGGAAAGATACTGCTCCCTGAGGTAAACGCCGTGTTCCGTCAGCAGGTATGGCGTGCCGTTTTCGAGCTTTGCAATCACACAGGGAACACCGCAGAAAGCCGCTGCGGAGGAATGGCTTACATCAGCGTCGGGGATGGTTATATTCAATATCTGCAGGAACCTGAAGAGCCATGCGAGGCTCTGTACGAGGGAATAAACGTCCGGGGTCGTGATCTCAAGATCCCTGTTTGCTGCCAGGGCGTTCAGCCTGGTTTTATAAAACTCCCATGTTTTCGACGATTTGAAGCTGCTTTTATAGTCATGGCACTGGAAATACCGGTAAAGCTCCAGGAGGGTTGTACCAAATTTTTCAAGATTTTTTTCAATGCTGATTATTTCGTCAACCAAATCGTTCAGCAGCGGAATGAATTTTTCTTTTATGACTTTTTCGCCAGTTTCGCTTTTTGCCTTGTAAAAAGCGGAAAAAGGTTTATCCGTAAACTCTTCCGGCTCCTCCGTACCCCACAGCGGCACCATTTTAAGCGCGGTATTCGAATTAATCTCATATTTGAGTGAAAGAAAAGGGTTTGAAACTATGCTGTATATAATAAAATCAAATTCACTCAGCTGGCTGACGAGCATGTTGCACCATGTGCTGACGCCGCCGCGGTGAAATGGAAATGTGCCTTCCGTAGACATCATGATTTTTAACTTCCTGCTTTCCATAGCACCTTACTCCAATTCCCACGCTGTCTTCAAATCTGCGCGTCTTTTTGTCTGTGGTATAAATCTATTGCGCGTCATTTTTGTTTATTCATATTTTTTAGCAAACTTTTTCAGTCGTCCCGTACAGAATTTTGCAACCCGGAGGACAAGCCCGACACAGGGTTTGTCCTCACCCCCAGGATTAGGTTTATTGCCCGGAAAATAAAGTTTAGTGCGTTTTTGGTCAAAAAAATACCGGGCCAAAGGGCGAACCCCCGGCCCGGTATGCTTAACACCGGCCAAAACAATTTATTAAGGTTTTATCGAAATTACTTTAGTTTTTTACGAAATTTCTTTCTGCCGTAAAAAATTCTATCCTGTTACATAAACATTCTTTCCAGCAGCCATTTGTCGTTTTCTTTCAGCAGTTTGACCTCGATAGTCACGTCTTCCTTGCCTGCCGGCGAATCATCAACCACGTATATGACGAGATCGGCGGAATCTTTCCTGATATTCTTTATTTCATACCGATAATCATTCCAATTGACGTAATACCCCATGCCACCGTCCTTCGTAATGTCTCCGTGCAGCTTGCCGTCCACGTCCTTGTATTTTCCGCTGCCAAGCAGAGAATCGGCTTCCTTCTTAACATAGGTGTTTCTTACAAATTGTTCAAGCTGGACAAATGAAACGAATTCATCATCAACTACCGGGAAAAACACCTGGTCTTCAGGACGGTTTTCGGGTATGTCCATCGGCAGCATGTGAAGCCCGAAAATATCGCGGAATGCCTTCAGATTATTGTCTATTAGCCTGCCTACAGCCTCATACACTTCTTTTTCGTATTCGCTGACCTTAATTTCACGCACATCGATGGGCAGTTTGCCCGCCTTGTCGTAAGGCAGCTCAAAAATGCGTATACCTGCGGCATACGGTGCTATTGTGTAAAGCTGGTAGAAGAACTTGATTGATTTGGGACTCAGGAAGAAATCATTTTTGTTATAATATTTCACAATGCCTTCTTCCCAGTCGTCAAAATAAACAAAATCATTCGTTCCTTCCACTGCCTTTATTTGCTCTTTCACCACACTGTACACTTTCTGCAGAGCTTCTTCCTCCGTGCCGCCCAGGACGTCAGTAAGCTCCAGCTTTCTTCCGTCGCTTACGTTAAAGGTGCCTGCAGTCCATGTGGTAGTTGGATGGGCTCCGCCGGTGTACTCCTGGTATTCGCTGAGCACGGACAAAAGGCCGTTCGCATTGTATTCCACGGTGGAGGAAAGATAGTACCAGTGGGGATAGAAATCATACCCGGCGCTTTCCTTTGCTTTCCTGTCTTCCTTTGCAGTTTTTACACCTTCGGACATTATCCTGGAGAGAAAATCATCAAACTGGTTTTTGAAATACTCGTTGATCTTTGCAATGCCTTCCTTGTTTTCGGGATTGTCGATTTCGGGATAGGTTATTTTCATATCCAGCAGCTTGGTGCCGTCTTCATCCTTTATCGCCTCGTTATGAACTTTCCATGTAATAGAAACGGCATCTTCAGCATCGCTCTTCCTGCCGGACAACAGGTTGCATCCACTCAGAAGCCCTGCCAGCAGCAATAAGGACAACACTAACGCAAAAGGCCTCTTAAAACCCATTTTGACTACCCCTTTCACTTTAATTGATCTTCCGGGATACAAACCGTTACGCACTGCCAAACACTCTCTGACATTCTCCCGACAACGTTATAATATTCGCAACAGCAGAAAATCATCACCCATATTAATTATATTATACCAAATTAAACCGTTAACTTCTTAATTTTCCTTAATTTAATTAAAAAAGCTTCTTTTTCATGATCTGTTCCGCTATCTCGGCAAAAACCGGCGCTGCCGTTGTTCCGCCGCGTTTCCCGTTTTCTACAAAAACGCATATGGAGTATCTCGGGTCTTTCCTGGGAAAATAACCGGTAAACCATGCATGGGTCACTCTTTTCCCGTCCTCAATCTGACCCGTTTCCGCGCTGCCTGTTTTGCCGCCCGCTCCTCCGTACATGTCGAGGTTTGCGCTGTATCCCGTGCCGATCTCCGATGTTACTGCTTCCATGAGTTCCTTTAATGTATCGGCAATGTCCCTCGAAATGACCCTGTGACCCTGCTTTACTTTTATTTCGCGAATCTTGTTACCGTCATTGTCAACAACGGAATCCACTATGTTAACGGCATTCTTTATGCCGCCGTTGGCAACGGTGGCTGCAACATCCGCTATCTGCAGTGGCGTCGCCATTATTGCGCCCTGCCCTATTGAAATATTGGCTATATCGCCGTAAGTAAAATATTCGCCCGGAGAAGGGAGGTTTCCCGACGATTCCTCAACTCCCTGCCGGTATACGCCCGTCGGCATGCCAAGGCCGAATCGCGACGCCATTTCAAGGATTTTCTTATGCCCGACCCTTATACCAAGCTCAATAAAATACGGATTGCATGACCAGGCAAAAGCCTCCCTGTATCCGATAAGCCCGTGGCCGGAACTGTTGTCGCAGGCAAAGGTCTTGTCGCCCACCTTTATGTACCCTGGGCAATAAAAGTCTTCCTTTAATTCTACGCCGTTTTCCAGCGCTGCCGCGGTGACTATTATCTTGAAAATGGAACCCAGGTTGTAAGAAGCGACTGCCCGGTTGAAAAGCTCTTTAGCAGGACTGTTTAAATAATCTCCCACCCTCAGCGGGTTAAAATCCGGTTTGCTTGCAATCGCCACTATATCGCCGTTTATCACGTCTTCCACCACAACGGCTCCCCTTACGCCGTTTTTCTCCATTACTTCCTCTACCGTTTTCTGTATACGGTAGTCCAGGGTGAGTTTTACGTTTAACTCTTCATTCCTGCCGAAAGCTGAAATAATACGGTATCCAAGGCCTTCCAACGGATTCTTGTTTGCGTCGGTTATAACCGCCACGCGGCTGTCGCTGTTTAATGACAGGGTCTCTTCATAAAATTTTTCAATACCGGCTTCTCCGACGCCGTCGTGCCGGTTGAGATAGCCGAGGATATGCTTGGCAAGGGTGTTCTGGTCATACCGTTTCAGCGAGTTTATCGCCGAAACTCCCTTAATGCCAAGGCTTAATACACGGTTTTTCCTGACCTGGTCAGTTTCAGCCAGGATAGCCTCCCTTTGCCGGTGAATCCTTTTTATAATATCTTCATAACTTAAATTTAAGATATTGCATATTTTTCGCACGTCGTCTTCACGATTCCTCAGTGAATCAGGCATTAGCACAATGCACGTCTTCTCCGTCCTGTCGGTAAAGGGAATAAGATTCCTGTCAAGGATCCCGCCCCTGGGCCTTTCAACCACGGACTGGATCATTCTCTGCAGGGAAGCGGCCCTCGCCAGCCTGTCACCCATGAAAAACTGTATATAGGCAATCCTTAGAGATAGCAGAATCATCACAAATAAAAATATCCTGAAAACAATGCCGCATCTTTTTGTTTCCATGAAAAATCCCCTCTTTCTGAATCTTTCCAAAAAGAGGGGTTTGTATTCGTTCTCCGGCAATTAATTTTGCTGCTTGTTCTTCTTGTTTTCGTTTCCGAATATCTTCTCCGCAAGTCTTCTGCCCGTTGGCGTGTCGGCAAGCCCGCCTTCGGCGGTTTCCTTGAACTTCGGGCTCATTGCGTCGCCAATGGCTTTCATCGCGGAAATAACCTCGTCAACGGGTATCTTGCTTTCAATTCCCGCCAGCGCCATGTCAGCCGCTGCGAGGGCATTGGCTGCACCCATTGCATTCCTCTTGACACAGGGCACTTCCACAAGGCCGGCCACCGGGTCGCAAACAAGGCCCAGTACGCCTTTCAGTGCAATGGCGCACGCATTGGCCGCCATTCGCGGAGTCCCTCCGGCCAACTCAACGAGCGCCGCGGCCGCCATGGCTGAAGCGCTGCCGCATTCTGCCTGGCAACCGCCTTCGGCCCCTGAAATGCTCGCTTTTGCGGCGATTATCATGCCGATGCCTCCTGCAGTAAAAAGGCCGGCAGCGGCCTCCTCATCTGAAAGGCCCAACTCTTCCGCAGCAGCAAGGACAACAGCTGGCAGTATTCCGCACGAACCGGCGGTAGGCGAAGCGCATATCCTTCCCATCGTGGCATTTACTTCCGCAATGGCGATTGCCTTGACAAGAGCCTTTCCGAACAGTGTTCCTCCAAGCATCCTGTCCCCTTTCAGGGCTTCATTCAGCCTGAAAGCGTCTCCGCCGCTCAAGCCGCTGAAAGACTTTCTCCCGGAAACAAGTCCTTCATTGACTGCTTCCTTCATAACCTGCAGGTTATCAATCATTTTTCCCGTCAGTTCATCCCGGGTCATGCCGAGCTCTATCATCTGGTCTTCAATCACGAGGTCCGAAATTCTTTTTTGCTGTTTTTCAGCGGCTTCAACGAGCTCCTGCACCGAATCATATCCAAACATGCTTCCTACCTCCGGCATTTTTCAATATTCATTGCTTTTATTACAAGCGGCAGTTTCGCCAGCATCTCAACAAGTTCCCTGCTGATTTCCTGGTCAGTTTCTATCACCATCATGGCTTCGCCGCGCCTGTCAGGCCTGTATACCTTCATGTTCGCTATGTTGATGTTGTAATACGCGAGGATATTGGTTACGGAAGCCACCGCGCCGGGCATGTCCCTGTGGGGAATAACGAGCGTATTGTACTCGCCCGTGAATTCAACCTTGAGTTCATTAATGCGCCTGATCACAATGTTCCCTCCGCCTACGGACGCGCCCTCCACCGTCAGAGTGCGGCCTGATTCGCCGGTTGCCTCAATGACCACGGTGTTGGGATGGGCGTCCCTGAGCGAAACAGTCTCAAATGTTACTTTGAGACCTTCCCTTTCTGCAATCGCCAGGGAGTCCCTGATCCTCACATCGTCAGGAAACATGCCCAATAAACCGCCCACGACGGCCCTGTCGGTACCATGTCCCCTGTACGTCCGCGCAAAAGACCCGTGGAACTTTATATGGGCCCTGACCGGGCGTTCCTGGAGCAATTCCCTCGCGATATGTCCAATCCTGGCAGCGCCCGCCGTATGTGAACTGGAAGGCCCCACCATTATGGGGCCGATTATGTCAAATACATCCATTGTTCCACCTGCTGTTTTATTCATTATTTGTTTACTGTGTGTTCAAATTGCATTTATTAGTGTTCAAATTGCCTCTTTTAGTATTCAAACTGCCTCTTTTAGTTTTCAAACTGCTATTAATGGTGTTTGAATGCTTAATTACCGGTAATAGCGTTGAAATGCCTTCGGGATTCTTTATGGCCTCCGGGGAGGAATAATGTGCAGCGCTCTGCCGTAAGCCCCGAGCACCGATTCATAAAAAGCCTCGGAAAGCGTGGGATGCGCATGTACGGTGCGTTCCAGGTCGTTGGCTGTCAGCCCGCACTGCATGGCAAGAACGCCTTCATGGATCAGGTCGCTGGCATGGGGACCCATGATGTGGACGCCCAAAATCTTGTTGCTTTGGGCGTCAACAATGGTTTTGACGAATCCCTCGGTCTCGCCCATGGCCATTGCCTTTCCGTTGGCTCCAAACATGAATTTGCCCGTCCTATACTGTATTTTCGCAGCTTTTGCTTCTTCCTCGGTAATCCCCGCCGTGGCGATTTCGGGAAAAGTGAAAATGCACGACGGAATAACCTTTTCTTCAGGGGCTTCCAGGCCCATTATTATTTCTGCAACCGCCTTGCCCTGTTCCGACGCCACATGGGCAAGCATTATTCCGCCCGTGACATCTCCGATAGCATAGACATCGGGACTGCTTGTCATAAACCTGCCGTCCGTCCTGATGCCTTTTACGCTGTGTTCAATTCCCGCTTCTTCAAGGCCTAGTCCGTCAATATTGGGCTTTCTGCCCGTGGCAACGAGCACCGTGGCGGCTTCATGGCACATCTCTCCCTTGCCGCTTTCAGCGCAAACCTTCAAAGAGTCGCGTTCTCTCCGGATCTCGGTAACCCTGACGCCGGTTTCGATTTTTATGCCGCGTCTCTTCAGCGATGTCGCCAGTCTCCTGGCAATTTCGGAATCTACTCCGGGAAGTATGGAAGGCATGTATTCCAGCACCGTCACGTCCGTTCCCAGGGTTCCGTAGATCCCGGCAAATTCAATTCCGATGACGCCTCCGCCTATTATGATCATGCTTTTCGGCAGCGAGCCTGCCTCGAGCAACTCGTCGCTGCCAATCACCCCCGGAAGGTCAAGACCCTTTACCGGGGGCTCCGCGGGAACGGAACCCGTGGCCACAACTATGGCGTCGGCCGTTATTTCCGTTGCATTTCCCGACGGAAATGCGACAGTTACAGTTTTTTTGCCCGTAAAGCGCGCCCTTCCGTATAGCACTTCAATCCCGTTGGCTTTCATCAGCTGTTCTATTCCCTTGACAAGTCCGGCCACTATGCTGTCTTTCCTGAGTTTCAGGGCACTGTAATCATAGGAAAAACCTTTTAGCTGCATTCCAAACTCATCAATGCGGCATAACGTATCAACAAGCTCCGCGCTCCTGTACAGGGCCTTGGTGGGAATGCAGCCACGGTTCAGGCATGTGCCGCCGAGCTTGTTCTCTTCAACGAGGGTAACCCGGGCTCCCAGCTGGGCTGCCCTGATGGCAGCCACATACCCGCCGGGACCTCCTCCGATAACTAAAACACTTTTCTGCATCTGTCGTCCTCCACAAACATCATTTTGACTTCCTTCCTGCCTGGTCGAAATCGTACCTTACAACAATATTTCTTGCAGCCTTTACTTCATCAAGCCTTGACACAACCGTGCTGTGGGGCGCGCTCTTAACTTTTTCAGGGCATTCTTCCGCTTCTTTCGCAATGGATATCATTGCTTCTATGAAGCTGTCGAGAGTCTCCCTGCTTTCGGTGTCGGTAGGCTCTATCATTATGGCTTCCCTGACAATCAGCGGGAAATATACTGTCGGCGGATGGAAACCATAATCAAGCAGGCGTTTTGCCATATCGAGCGTCGAAATGCCCTTCTCCTTCTGCCTCTGCCCGGAAAGCACAAACTCGTGCATGCAGGTCCTGTCGTAGGGCAGCATGAAATAATCCTTCAGCTTGTGCATTACGTAATTGGCATTGAGCACCGCAGATTCAGAAGCTCTCCTCAGGCCTTCGGGCCCCATGGTCATGATATAGGCATAGGCCCTTACCGCCACAAGGAAATTGCCATAAAAAGCCTTCACTTTCCCGATGGACTGCGGCCGGTCATAATCGAGGCTGTAAGCGCCGTCCTTTTCCGTGACAACGGGCACCGGCAGGAAAGGAACAAGGAAATCCTTCACACCCACAGGTCCGGCGCCGGGTCCGCCTCCGCCGTGGGGAGTACTGAAAGTCTTGTGAAGATTGAGGTGCACCACGTCAAAACCCATATCGCCCGGCCGCGAAATGCCCATGATAGCATTGGCGTTCGCGCCGTCATAGTACAGAAGTCCCCCGGCTTCATGGACGAGATCGGCTATGGTTTTTATATTTTCATCAAACAATCCCAGAGTGTTCGGATTGGTCAGCATCAGGCCGGCAGTCTCATCGTCGAGTACGCTTTTCAGGCTTTCGATGTCAACGCCGCCGCGTTCATTGGATTTGACCTCCACAATGTCGAAACCGACTACGGCTGCCGATGCCGGATTGGTGCCGTGGGCGGAATCCGGGACAATGATTTTCCTTCTTTTTGTTTCGCCTCGGCTTTCGTGCCAAGCTTTAATAATCATAAGCCCGGTCATTTCTCCGTGGGCGCCTGCAGCGGGCTGCAGCGTAAATCCATCCATGCCGGTTATCTCGCACAGCAGTCTTTCAAGTCGGTATATGATTTCAAGGCATCCCTGCGCCGTTTCCACCGGCTGCAGCGGATGGACACCGGAAAATCCGGGAAGTTTGGCCAAGTCCTCATTTATCTTGGGGTTGTATTTCATGGTGCATGATCCCAGTGGATAGAACCCGTTGTCAACGCCGTAATTCTTGCGCGAAAGGTTCGTGAAATGCCTCACCACATCAACCTCGGAAACTTCCGGCAGTCTCGCGTCGCATTTCCTTCTCAGGTTTTCAGGCAGAAAATCTGAAGCAGGGACCTCAGGCACGTCGCACTCCGGGAGCGAATAAGCCGTGCGTCCCGGCCTGCTGATTTCAAATATCAGCTTGTCGTACATTATTCTTCACCTCCCGCAATTTCCACGAGGCGGTCAATCTGCTTCCTCGTCCTTTTCTCGGTAACCGCCAGCAGCCATCCTCCGTCAAGTTCCGGATAGTCGCGGGACAGGTCATAACCGCCTATGATTTTATTCTTCAGGAGAACATCATTAAGTTCAGCAACAGGCCTTTTGCTTTTTAACGCAAATTCCCTGAAATACGGGCCGGTGTAAATCCTTTCAAACTTGCCGGTCTTCAGCAGGCTCTCACAGGCATAACGCGCCTTCTGAATGCAGAGGTTGGCCACCTGCTTGAGGCCTTCCCTGCCCATCACCGTAAGGTATATAACGGCGGCGAGGGCGTTCAGGGCCTGGTTCGAACAGATATTTGAAGTGGCTTTTTCCCTCCTGATATGCTGCTCCCTTGCCTGGACCGTGAGCAGAAAGCCCCTCCTTCCCCGGGTATCGGTGGTCTCGCCGGCTATCCTGCCCGGCATCCTGCGCAGCAGATCCTTCTTGACAGCCATGAAGCCCAGGTGGGGTCCTCCGAATCCGAGGGCATTGCCAAGGGGCTGGCCTTCTCCCACTGCAATATCCGCCCCTGCTTCCCCCGGTGATTTGAGCAGGGCAAGAGAAATCGGATCGGTTACGGTTATGAACATTATTTTGTTCGCGGATGCAATTTCTGAAATGCGGTCCAAATCCTCGACGGCCCCGAGGAAATTGGGGTTTTGAACGACGACGGCTGCCGTCTGTTCGCTTATCCTGGATTCAAGATCGTCTAAATTCAAAACACCGTTTTCGTATCCTATTTCCAGGACTTTTATACCCCTGAAACGAGTATATGTATCCAGTACTGTCCTGTATTCGGGATGGACCGTGCGCGCCACCAGGACCTCGTTGCGCTTTTTCGCCTGGCAGGCCATAAACACCGCTTCTGCCAGGGCCGTGGCGCCGTCGTACATGGATGCGTTGCTGACATCCATGCCCGTGAGTTCACAGATCATGGTCTGGTACTCAAATATGGCCTGCAGCGTTCCCTGGCTTATTTCCGGCTGGTACGGGGTATAGGCCGTGTAGAATTCCTGGCGGGAAATCAGGTGGTTGACCACGCTCGGAATAAAATGGTCATAGGCCCCCGCTCCTAGAAAACATGCATATTCATCAACGGAAGCGTTTTTCCCTGCAATCTCCTTCATGTGGTCCGCCAGTTCCATTTCCGAAAGGGGAGCCGGCAGGTTGAGAGGCCGTTGCAGCCTCACCTCTGCAGGTATATCCCTGAACAGGTCCTCCGTCGACGCAAGGCCGATATCGGCCAGCATCTGCTTTTGCTGTTCAGTGGTATTGGGCAGGTATCTGAACATAATTAATCCCCCTCGGCGCAGAATTTTTCATATTCGTCATAATCCATGAGGCTGTCCAGTTCCGCGGGATCATCCATTTTCAAAACGGCTATCCATGTTTCATAGGGAGCTTCGTTGAGCTTTTCCGGTGAATCCTGGAGTTCTTCATTCACCTGCTCCACGGTTCCGCTGACGGGACAGTAAATATCCGACGCAGCCTTGACCGACTCAACGACTCCCAGTACATCACCGCTGCCAATCTGAGCGCCCACTTCCGGCAATTCCACAAATACGATGTCTCCAAGGGCTTCCTGGGCATAATCGGTTATTCCCACGTACGCCATGTCGCCCTCGACCTTAACCCACTCATGTTCCCTAGTAAACTTGAATTCCTTTAAATCGCTCATTTTTCACAACCTCCTGATTTCATTAAATTGATTAAAGTTAGCGAATTATTATAAAACCAAGAAATTTTACATTCAGTTTTATAAATCAATACAACTAAACATTCAGTTTTATATAACCAACAGTTCGTGCACATATTTATAAATCATTAATTCGTGCACTTAGATCCAAAATAATGAATGCGGATTATCCTCTCTATGCACACCACCGTCCAAATGCCACCGGCGGCTGACGGCCGGCAATGCCTACTTCGCATACTTTTTCGAATAAAACGGAAGCCTCACGACACGTGCCTTCATCCTTCTTCCGCGGATAACAACATCAATTTCCTGTCCTTCCACCGCATATTCGGCTTTCAGAATGGCAAGGCCGAAATTCTTGCCAAGCGAAGGCGCATAGGAACCGGAGGTGACATAGCCCACCGTTTCTCCTCCGACTTCCACCGTGTACTGGGACCTCGGCACTCCCTTGTCAATCATTTCAAAGCCCGCAAGAAGCCTCGGAACTCCCTCGGATTTTTGCTTTTCAAGCGCGGTTTTGCCTATGAAATCCGGTTTGTCCAGCTTGACAAACCGTCCGAGACCGGCTTCCAGCGGAGTTATTTCCTCCGACAGTTCATGGCCGTACAGCGGCAGCGCCGCTTCAAAGCGAAGGGTATCCCTTGCCCCCAGCCCCGCAGGTACAAGCCCTTCTTCGGAACCGGCGTCCATAATCTTGTCCCACAGCTCCACTGCCCGGTCGCGGTCAAAATAGAGCTCAAACCCGTCTTCGCCCGTATAGCCCGATCTCGAAATCATCACTTTCACTCCTCCCACGACGGCTTCGGGCACAAAATTGAAAAACCTTATTGTATTGAGCGGTACATCGGTGAGTTTCTGAAGTATCCGCTCAGCCCTGGGACCCTGCAGCGCAAGCTGCGCGTATTCGTCCGATTTGTTTTCCGCGGTGCAGTCATCGGGCAAATTTTTCAAAATCCAGTCGAAGTCCTTGTCAGTATTTGAAGCGTTTACGACGAGCAAAAACCTGTCCTGCGCGTATTTGTAAACAATGAGATCGTCCACCGTTCCACCGTCGGGATAACAAACCGGTGAGTACACCGCTTTGCCCGGAGCCGCCCTGGAAATGTCGTTCGTAACAAGTTTCTGTAAAAAAGCTTCAGCCCCGGCCCCGGTCACCCATATCTCGCCCATGTGGGACACATCGAACAACCCTGCGTCACTCCTGACCTTCAGGTGCTCATCGATTATGCCGGTGTATTGAACGGGCAGCTCCCAACCGCCGAAATTGGTCATTTTGCCGCCAAGCTGCAGATGCTTGTCGTACAACGGCGTCCTTTTAAGCATATTTTTCTCCCCCTGACTGTTTAATAATACAAACATTTTGAACCTTTATAATACAAACATTGTAAACACAGGTATTGTCTTATAAACCCAGGCCTTGTTATATAAACCCAGACCGGTTTCCGTTCCCATGCAGCGCTGATTTTCAAGTCTGGATGCCATTCATGCCGGTTATGGAGCTCGTTTTGGCAAATAAAAAAGGAAGACGACAATAAACACATGTCATCTTCCTCCGTTTTCAACCTGAGAGATTCTAGCACGGAAAATTCCGTACTATTGCCCCTTCGGTGCCGGTCTTCCGACTTTCCGGAGTCTTGTCCGGATACGGTCCTTTTGCCTGAAAGAATCACCGCCGCCCTGACAAAGCAGCAGCTTACCTCTTCGGCTCCCGCTGAAAACGGGTATCTCCCGTATCCATCATCCAGCTTTTTTCATTTTTTATGCTCCCAGTTAAATTATATATCCTGCCGCACGAAAATTCCACTGATTTCATGCAAAAAAATAAATTCTTAATCGTTCCGTCAGGTGACTACATTTATGGGATGTCCGGCTATAAAGGCTTCGAGGTTGTCCGCAGCGATATTCATCAGTCTTACCCTTGCCTCTTTTGTAGCCCATGCGATGTGCGGCGTTATCACGCAGTTTTTTGCACTGAGCAGCGGATTGTTCGCCTTCGGGGGTTCCTCCGACAGCACGTCGAGGCCGGCTCCTGCAATCATGCCTGAGTTTAATGCTTCTGCAAGGTCCTCTTCCACTATGACCTGGCCCCTTGAAGTGTTTATCAGCAAAGCTGTTTTTTTCATTTTCGCCAGGTTATCCCTGTTAATAAGCCCCTTAGTCTCGGGAGTCAGGGGACAGTGAAGGCTGACTATGTCAGACTCCCTGAATATTTCATCCATTTCCGCCCAGCGGAATTTTTTCCTGTGAGACTGGTCGGTCTGCCGGCGGCTGTAGCCCAGGACATTCATTCCGAAAGCTTCGGCGACATCGGCCACGGCCTGCCCGATACGCCCGAATCCGATTATGCCCAGGGTTTTCCCTTCGAGCTCCATGAGGGGATATTTCCAGAAGCAAAAATCACGACTTGCTGTCCATTCTCCCGCAAAAACTGCGTCACTGTGGCGCTGCACATGAAGCGTGAGTTCCAGGATCAGCGCGAATGTCATCTGGGCAACGGACCCCGTGCTGTACGCAGGAACATTGGTCACAATTATGTTGCGTTTCCTGGCCGCTTCAACATCAATGACGTTATAGCCCGTCGCAAGCACTCCTATGTACCTGAGGCCGTCCAACTGCGACAGCTCGGCTTCCCCGATCACCGTCTTGTTGGTCAGGATAGCTTCAGCTCCCCTGGCGCGCTCAACCGTAAGCTCCGCCGGCGTGCGGTCATATATGACAGTCTCGCCAAGCCTCTGTATCCTCTCCCAGCTTAAATCGCCGGGGTTTAAAGCATATCCGTCGAGAACGACAATTTTCATGCTAGTCATCACCTTTCTGCTTTTCTTCTTAACATGGCATAGGGCTGTACTTCCCTGTCCATGGGCATGTAAACGGTCATCTGCGGATGGGGCGCCACGTCGATTTCCTCAAGGTCGGCATTTTTCATGCTTTTTATGGTTTGCACAAACCATTCTCCCGTGGGGTTGACCACTTCAATCTCGTCGCCCCTGTGCATCCTGTTTCTCTGTTCCACGGTGGCTATCCCCGTGTTCCTGTCATAATCCATTACGAGCCCTACAAAATCATATCCCCTTACGTAGGAACTGTGGGTGTATATCTGGTCACTGCCCGCAGGTTTACCGAAATAAAATCCCGTGGTATATTCCCTGTGACTGGCTTTCGATATTTCTTCGAGCCATTGGGGATCAAACACATATTTTTCGGGATTTTCAAAATACCGGTCAAGGGCCTCCCTGTAAACCTTGACCACCGTCGCCACGTAGTAGGAGCTCTTCATGCGGCCTTCAATCTTCAGGCTTGAAACGCCGGTTTTGACGATTTCGGGAATGTGCTCGATCATGCAGAGATCTTTTGAGTTAAATATATAGGTTCCCCTTTCATCTTCAAACACCGGCATGTACTCCCCGGGCCTCTTCTCTTCAACGAGGTGGTATTTCCAGCGGCACGGATGTGCGCAGTCCCCCCTGTTGGAGTCGCGTCCAGCCATGTAATTGCTGAGAAGGCAACGGCCCGAATAGGAGATGCACATGGCGCCGTGAACGAAAATCTCCAGTTCGAGATCCTCGGGAAGCCTTTTTCTTATTTCGGCAATTTCCCCGAGGGAAAGCTCCCTTGCAAGGATAATTCT
This sequence comes from Bacillota bacterium, assembly GCA_023623175.1. Lineage (GTDB taxonomy): Bacteria > Bacillota > Clostridia > Acetivibrionales > JAMNXU01 > JAMNXU01. The sequence continues at coordinate 41,044 of JAMNXU010000001.1, read as the reverse complement.
CTTTACTCCGTGCCTGTACCAGAATTCCGCGCTTTTCCAGTTCGTGTTGTTGGCCTGGGTGCTCAGGTGTATCTCCATCGAGGGATTAACTTCCCTCACCACGGAAAAAACTCCGGGATCGGAAAGAATAATCGCATCAACGCCAAGGCGCGACACCTGCTCTATAAAGCCGGGCATACCTTCAAAATCTTCATTATGGGGTATGATATTCATCGTAAGGTAAACTTTTCGCCCGTGCCGGTGGGCAAAATCAATCCCTTCCCTCATCTGCCCGGGATCGAAGTTGCCTGCGTTGGCCCTGAGACCGTATCTCTCTCCTCCTATATAAACCGCGTCGGCGCCATAAAGAACCGCCATCTTCAGTTTTTCGAGATTGCCTGCGGGTGCAAGCAGTTCGGGTTTCTTCATTTTGCCTTCAACCTCTTTTATGCTGATTCCGGTCTCTTATATGCTGCTCCTATTTTAACCTGTAACTCAAAGCCACGCCGTCGCCGACCGGGAGGATTGACGTGTCAAATTCGTCGCTGTTGCAGATTGTTTCGAGGTATTCCCTCATTTTGTACACGAGGGTTTTGTGCTTCTTCTTCACGAGGTCCTCGGAAGCAACCATGCCCTTGTACAGCACGTTGTCCGATATAAGCAGCCCGCCCGGTTTCAGCAGCCGGCGGCACTCGGGGAAAAATTCGTTATACTGGCCCTTGGCTGCATCGAGAAAAATCATGTCATAGCTCTTGTCGAGGAAATTCAGTACATCGGCGGCTTCTCCCCTTATTATCCTTATCTTTTCTTCCTGTCCCGCCGCCCTGATGTATTCAAGGGCCTTATCCGCCATTGAGTCCGAACGTTCTATGGTATCAACTCTGCCGTCAGGCCCGATGGACCGGGCTATCATTATGGCCGAATATCCTATTGCCGTGCCCACTTCGAGGACGCGCAACGGCTTTGCCAGCCTGCAGAGAACGCACAGCAGCCTTGCCACTTCAGGCTCCACTATGGGCACGTAGTTTTCCGCGGCGTATTTTTCCATCTCGGCAAGAATGCCTTCGTTTTTTCTAATAGTGTTCCTTATATATGAAATAACATATTCATTGCAAATCATTGCAGCGTCCAGCAAAATGCTCAGCCCCCGGTAAATGCCGGCTTAAAATCCGTATTGCCCGAATTATTGCGCAGAAGCTTGTAACTTAAACTTCCACGGTATCACCCGGTATATAAATTACCCTCCAATTTAATAAAGCAAACCATATTTGCGCATCTTGGAAACATGCTCCTCGTTGGTGAGGGAAAAATCATTGGTCCCGTCGCCCCGCGCCACAAAATAAATATATTTTGTGTCCTCGGGATACAGCGCGGCTTCGAGGCATGCAAGCCCGGGATTGCTTATGGGTCCGGGCGGAAGCTTCTCATACTTGTAGGTGTTGTATTCATCATCGACCTTCGTATCTTCGACGTATATTATACCTTTCTGAATCCTGTTGCGCGTTTCTTCGGGCACATTCTCAAGGCGGTTCAGAAACACGTACTGAATTGTCGCGCAGGATTCGAGCCTTCTCGGGGCTCCGTACCTGCCCCTCAGCCTGTTGTAGAAAACTCCCGCAATCGTTTTGCGTTCATTGGCAGCCTGGGCTTCCTTTTCCACAATTGAAGCAAGCGTAACAATTTCATGGACCGTCATGCCCAGTTCCTCGGCGCGGCTGTAATATTCCGGCTTGAATTTTCTGTCGAAATTGTCCAGTATGGTCTTAAGAATCTGCTCTTCATTGTCTTTCAGGCCGAAATAGTAGGTGTCGGGGAACAGGTAGCCTTCCAGCATCCCTGGCTTTTGCTCCAGTCCCTGGAGGAACCTGTACGAAGGTGCCAGCTTGATCGCAACCCTTTCAAATTCATCCCCGTTTATGCCCATTTTTTGCTTAAGAAGCTCTACCACCTGCTTGTATGTGTATCCTTCCGGGATGGTCACCTTTACGCTTTCGGGCGGCATTACAAGGATATCCATTATTTCCTCGTAACCCAATCCCTTTGCAAGTATGTGGGTTCCCGACTGATACTTCGCTCCGTATCCGTTCAGCCTTGTCAGCACCCTGAAAATGAATGTCGATTTGATGAGCCCTTTTTCTTTTAAAATTTCAGCAATATCCGTAGCCGTGGAATTCATCGGAATATCCACGTAAATTTCCTCTCCGGGCTTTATTTCAGCGGGTTTCCGGGCGCCCTGCGAACCGGCCCTGTCAATCGCGAGCCTGTATGATATGATACCGCAAAGCACAAAAACTACCGCCAAAAAAGAAGCAAGCGAAATTTTCAGTGCTCTCGGTTTTTTTATAAGCGCGGCCATGATGCCTATAATGCCCACAATCAGCAGAAAAGCCCCGATAAAATACTTCAGGATGCTGTCATAATCCCATTTCCATTCCACGAAACTCTTTCCGCTGAATAAAAAAAACAAAAGGCCCGTCACAACGGCTCCTGACAGAATCAACCCTACAATCAGCATCACCGCTGAAACCGAGACCATGATAATTTCGCGCCTGTACGGAGCAAGTCTCTCCAACATCAATATTCCCCCACCTATTCCAATCTTCGAGGACGGTTTCGCCGTCCCTGGGGACAGTTCTCCTGCCCCAGCCTATTATATCATTATAATTCAATAAACGTAACTCCCGTGTCGCCCTCGCCGTAACTGCCGAGCCTGAAGGATTTTACGCGCTTGTTTGATTTTAGATACTTGTGAATGCCGCTTCTTAAAACGCCGGTACCCTTTCCGTGGATTACCGAGACTTCGTGCAGCCCGGACAGCGCGGCGTCATCGAGGTACTTGTCCAGTTGCTCGATGGCCTCGTCAAGCGTCATGCCTCTCAAATCGATTTCCGTGCTTATATTCCGCGCCTTGTCCATGCCTATCCTTCCAAGGCCCGTTTTTTGAATCTCCTGCTGCTGTTCATCCAGGAGTCTCAGGTTTGAAATATGCACATTAATTTTAAGTATTCCCGCCTGCACCAGGGCTTCGTCATTTTTATCCGGAGGTGCAAGAACGGTGCCTTTCTGGTTCAGGTTCAGGATCAGCACACTGTCGCCGGGCTTCAGGTTTTTGGGCGGCTCAGCGAGACCCTGGCGCGGCAGGACCGCTTCCACGAGGTCTTCTTCAATCTCGCTAATTTTGGACCTGAGCCTTGCCCTTATTTCCTCGGCGGCTTTTGTCCGTTCAATTTCCTGTTGCTGCTGCTGAATCCGCCTGATTTCAGCGATCAGTTCATCGGCCTCTGCCCTGGCTTCGAGGAGGATTTTCCTCGCATTTTCCCGGGCCTCGCGCAGCATCCTGTCCTTCTGTTCGAGAAATTTCTTTTTCTGGCTTTCAAGTTCTTTCTTGAGATTCTCTATCTCCATGCGCAGGCTCGCAGCCTTCATGCGTTCCTTTTCGGCTTCGCTGCGGTTTTTTTCTATGGAAAGCAGCACATCTTCAAATTCTATGTGTTCGCGGGTAAGGTATTCCTGCGCCCTGCCAAGCACATCGTTGCCGAGGCCGAGCCTCCTGGAAATGGCAAAGGCGTTGCTTTTTCCCGGTATTCCGATCAGCAGCCTGTAAGTGGGTTTGAGCGTTTCCACATCAAACTCGCAACTGGCATTTTCCACTCCCGCAGTGGTAACGCCGTATACCTTCAATTCGCTGTAATGGGTTGTCGCTACCGTAATCGCGCCAATGTCGCGCAGCTTATCCAATATCGCCATGGCCAGCGCGGCGCCCTCCGACGGGTCGGTGCCAGCGCCCAGTTCGTCCAGCAACACAAGCGTATTGCTGTCAGAGTTTTTCAGCAGGTGCACGATGTTTTTCATATGGGACGAGAATGTGCTGAGGCTCTGTTCTATACTCTGCTCATCCCCTATGTCCGCGTAAACTTTCGAAAAAATCGCCAGGTCTGTGCCTTCGTTGGCGGGAACGTGCAGTCCCGACTGCATCATTAACGTGAAAAGACCGGCCGTTTTCAGCGTAACGGTTTTTCCGCCGGTATTCGGTCCTGTGACAATCAGGGTATTGGATCCCATACCTATCCGGAAATCAATCGGCACGACCACTTCAGGATTTATCAGCGGGTGCCTGCCCTTTTTTATGATTATCCGCTTTTCAGTGTTTACCGCGGGACATACGCAGTTTAAGTCAATACTCAACCGGGCTTTTGCAAAAATGAAATCAAGCCTGCCGAGTACTTCAACATTGACCGTCAGGCCTTCGTTCATCTGGGCAACCTCGGCGGTCAGTTCAAGCAAAATCCTTTCTATTTCCGCCTGCTCCCGTATTTTCAGCTGCTTAATGCTGTTATTAGCTTCTACCACCGCCATGGGCTCTATAAACAGTGTCTGTCCGCTGGATGAATAATCATGGACAAGACCGGGCACTTCGTTTCTGTATTCCTGCCGCACGGGTATGACGTAACGGTCGCCCCTGATGGTTACAATGGCGTCCTGCATGAATTTCCGGTATTTCGGCGACTTTATTATTTCGTTGAGCCTGTCCCTTATGGAATTCTGCAAATCCTTTATTTTTCTTCTTATGGATGCAAGTTCGCGGCTCGCTTCATCGGCAATTTCCTCTTCGCTTATAATCGACAGGTTTATCCTGTCTTCAAGCCTTTTGTTTGTCTGCAGGCGCGAAATAAGCTCTTTTACAACATTTCCTCCGTCGTCGTTCTTGTCGTCGCTTACATAAGCCTTTAGTCTCCTTGCGGCCCTTAGTACGTCGGCCGTTTTCAGCAGTTCTGCGGGACTCAGCATCGATCCAAGCGCGGCCCTTTTCAGCGAACCCCTTATATCATGGATTCCCGACAGCGGAGGATTTCCCATGCGCATAATAAGCCCGACTCCGTCGCTGGTTTCCTTCAGCATGGCTTTTATTTCATCGGGCTGCGTCGACGGTTTCAGTCCCGCGCACAGCTCCTTTCCCAGTTCCGACTGCGCGCACGAAACCAGCCTGTCTATTATTACGTTATATTCAAGCACCCTTAAAGTTCTGTCGTCCATTGAATTAACCCCTTGAAAAAATTCTGCGGCAGCATCAATTATAGCATATACAGAATTCATGTTGATTACCAAAGTCAATTTTAATCATTTATTCCTCAATCGCGGAACCGGTTTCTTACGAGCGGAAAAATCCAAAAACCCAGTGCCATCGCGGCAAGGCACGCAGAAATCCCTGAAAGGGCAACCAGGGACAGGGAAATTATGTATTCCAGGGATATAATCCCTTTTTTCAGCGAGCTGAGCAACCGAAAAGTGAAAAAAACAAAGAAAAAGGCTATTCCGACAAGCTGGTAAATGTAATGCTGCTTCAGAAGGTTCAGGGCACAGGCTGCAATAAACACTATAAAAAACATGGCAATTATATAATTGAAAAAAGCCGGTGACGGAGGCATGGACCCTTTCCTCCTTCACTGTTATCCATTTATTGTATTACATAGCCGGCTTGTTTTCAAATATTTCTCATGTTTTTATTATGATTTCCCTTTGTCACCTTCCCGTTTTCAGGAATCTCCTGAGCTTTTGCATGTAATACCTGATAAACAGGGTGTAAACATAATCATATACAAGAAATATTGCCTGCAGCACGGCAGCTATTGCAGCGACGGGCAGCCTGGAGCTTACCGCCTGTTCAAAAAGCTGCCGCGCAACGAAATATGCCGCCGCCAGCGCAATATTGAAACATGCGAATTTGACCAGGTACTGCGCCGGCAGGTATTTGATCTTTTCAATATAATATTTTATCAGCCCGTAAAAACCGAAAAATGCGATATACGGCAATACAGACATTTTATCCGGCACAACCAGCAGCGCCAGCAGCGAGGTGGCTGCATAAAAGGCCCACCCGTAAAAAAGGCCGACCTCGATGATCATGACCGCAACAAAGAAAGAACTCAGCGCATAAAGGGAAATTGTATTTGTTGGTACTACAGGAATAAGGTAAAGCGTCGCCACGACAAAAGCAGCACTAACGGCTCCCAGTGCGAGTTTTCGGGTGTTTCCAGGCAAGTTTTGCGTACCGCGCGGGTTTATGCTGTCTCCCGTACCCTTCCTGCCTTCAGCGCGCAATCATATCTCCTCCCGGATAATCCTGATAAAATCTGCAAATCCTCAAAAAAACCAGCTGCATGAATAAAGTAATCAGCAGCATGTAATCAAGTCTCCGCCCAGGCACTCACAGCAGCAGTCGGAACATATGAGGCACTGGCACAGCGTGCAAAAATCGTCGACATCATTCCTGTAGCCCCTGTCATAAGCTCTCCTCATGTAATCCTGGCCGGATGACCGTATGCGATTAAGCGTTTCCCTGTATTCATAATTGCCCGGGTCCATGTTTACCGCGGTCTGGATGTGGTAGCGCGCTTCATCGTACCACCCGCGGCGCAGAAAAACAAGGCCTTTCAGAAAATACCACTCGGCTGTCCTGAGTGAAATGCGGCCCAGCAAATTTTCCGCGGTTTCCAGGTCTCCACGGTCTATATGAATTCTGACCTGGCGGAAGGCGTCTGCGCTGTTTGAACCGCTTTCCCAGCCGGTCCTGCCGCTGTTCCCCCATTGGGACCTTCCGTTCGAATATCCTCCGCTCTCAGAATTTCCACGGTTTTTCATCAGGTACTCATAGGCTTCATTGATCTCTTTCAGCTTTGCCTCGGCAAGATCGGAAAGAGGATTGTCCTTGTACTGGTCAGGATGGTACTTTTTGACCAGTTCCCGGTATGCCTTTTTTATTTCCTCCACGCTTGCGCCTTCGCGCACTCCAAGTACCTCATACGGATTTTTCAATTTTCTCACAACTCCTTGTAGAAAGAATCCGCTCGCTTTTTCTGAGCATGCCCAGGTAAATTATGTTTTCAAGCAGCCCGCGATTCTTTTTTATATCAAGCAGCTCAAAAGCCTTTGCTATTTCATTCAGCGAGCACGTGACCGCAAACCTTATCCTTTCAGCTATGCGCTCCCTGAGCTCGGAGGGACTCTCCTGGGCGAGCCTGTGCTGTGAAACTATCGGGTTGTAGTTACCGTCCCTTATGTCTTCTTCCAGGTCATTGAACGCGTCAAGAATATAAATCCATTTGCCCAGGTTATATCCTATCCATCTCAATACTCTTTCCCGGTCATCGCCACCGCACAGGGGACTGAAAGCGGCTATCTCTCCCACCAGCGCCGCAAAAGGTTCCGCGGCTTCATCCAGCGACGCGCAGTTTCGTTTCTCGAGCGCGGACAGTTCGGCAAGGCGTTCTCCGATCATCCGGCTTTTCTCCGGCAGCCTGGCGCAGGCTTTTTTAAACGCCGCACGAAGCGCCATCTTCCCTGCTGCTGACAGCGGGGACTTTTCGTCCCTCCAGTTGTCTTCAAAATTATAATACGCGAGAATGACATTAATGTCTGCTGCATAATTTATCGCTTCATTGGCGGCGACAACGCGCCTCTTTTTCAGGGGATGGACGGGACATCTGTGCCCTGCAACGCTATCGGCCTCATTTTGAAGAGAAGACAGCAAAAGAGCCAGAAAAGTAGCGTCATAATTAAGCGCAAGCCTGGGCAGCTGCCCGTATCTCTTTGAAATGGCCTTGCAGACGCTGCAGTAATATGCGCGGAAAATTTCATACTCGCGTATTTTTAATTCAGGTTTCTCGGGTATAACATATCCAAACATCGATCAAACCGATTTATTGTCTTCGCTTTTTTTAATTTTGGTAAAGGAAATTGTATACATGACGAGTGCAAACAGCGTGGACAGGACTGCTATCCAAATCAGCACGTCCTGGTATTTCTGGTTGAAAATGGACAGTATAATCGCTATGTAAAATATGACGGTGGCCAGTTTGCCGTACCAGTTCGCGGAAACAACCACATGCTTCCGCCTGTATAAAAAAATGGTGCCTGCGCCCATAAAAGCTTCTTTTATAATAACAATTACCAGCACAATCAGTTGTATTTTCTCAAAAAAAGTCAAAAAAGCAAGCGCGGTAATCTGCATGAGCTTGTCGGCCAGCGGATCGGCTATCTTTCCCCACGACGTGACCATGTTGTACTTTCTCGCAATATATCCGTCAAGAATATCGGTCAGGCCGGCAATCAGAAAAACAACAACAGCGGCAATATATTGTTTTTGGTACATATGATATCCAAAGACAGGTATGAGAATAAATCTTATAACTGTCAGAATATTAGGTATGTTCACCAGCTCACCACCAGCGTACTTTTAAAATTAGTGTATCATACAATACGGTTTTCTTTCAATGCAGGCTAAAAATATACTATTTTGCAGGACTGCCAGTCGATTTGCTGATAAGTTCCAAAATATCAGGAGCGACTTTTTTAAGGTTGATTGGCCTGAGGTCCCTGTTGGTCCACGCATGCTCGGTCGTTCCGGTGGTTATGGGTTTTTCTTCTCCCTCTTTTACCACTTCATAATAAAACGTGATCCTTGTCGGCTTCAGCTCCCGGACGCTTGTTCTCACGATTATCCTGTCTTCATACGTGGCCGATCCCCGGTAGCTGCACTCAAGCCTGATAAGCGGAAGCATAATTCCCCTTTTCTCGATTTCAGAATAACTTATGCCCAATTTCTTAATAAATTCCGTTCTCCCGACTTCAAACCAGACGGGATAATTGGAATGGTGAACTATTCCCATTCGATCCGTTTCAGCATATCTTACCGTTATAATCGATTCGGAGTACATCGTGCATGCTCCCTGCAAAAATTATTGGTATCAGAAGAACAATAAAAAACAGGTAAAATAAAATGCCTATAAAATTATCAAACCCGCGCGGGCATACCGGCACGGGATACAATCATCACCTGGAATCAAAAACCTTTTTCTATAATGACACTGTGGGCTTCTTCCACTTCCGCTTCAGGAACAAGAACCTCGTAGTAATTATCATTGTTCTCATGGTTCTTGCTGATCGGCCTTATTTTTACAAGGATTCCTTCCGACGTCAGCATTTCCTGGAGCCTGGTGGCTATATCCTTACTCTGTGCCATATATACTACAGTCCACATAAAACTTAACACTCCCCTGTTATCAACGCGAAATACAAGGCTGTTTTACTTGCAAGCGAAGCCCGGAAACCCTGGAGCAAAACCAGCAGCACCCGGCGTTTCAAAACTACACGCCGCTCTCTATTACTCCGTAACGGCAATAAATCGTTGCCTTGCCCCTGACCTTTATTGCAGAAGTGTTTTCTGTGAACTGGGCCAGCAGGACTTCGCCTTTATCCAGCTTCTCAGTATGATGGAATTTTGTATCCTTCCCCCTTGTCAGCCCTATAATGCTGACTCCGTTGTCTTCTGCCCTGATTGCGACATAATCCCCAAAAACCTTGTCCATTTCCCATCCCATAGAACCACCCCGTACTAATATATATTATTTCACTTTAAAAATCAATAAAAAAGTTCCAAAACCAGCCATTTAATTGTATTCCCTCAATTGTATAACAATTTTCATTTCGAATTCACTCACAGCGGAATTTAGTTTCGCAAATACAGCAGAATTTATGTATACAAACCGGCAGAAATGAGAAAGGCGGTAATCAGCCATGCTGACGCCATCGGCAATGCGGTGCCCATGAGTAAACGAAGTATCGGATTTGCAACTTCATGTCCATGCAAAAAAGGCTGAAGGTTTTATTGATAATATTAAAAAAAAGGAGGGCCGATCGTTTAACCTGGGGGGGTTAACTTCCAAGGCTCGGGTTGGTATGCATTTTCAGTCTCCAAAACAGGTTTTTAAACAGTGGAAACTAATAAATGGCTGTCATATTGCCCTCCGTAATAAATTCTCTGGCAGGCCTTTTTAAATTCAACATCAGAAGCCGGGTCATTTCCCGTATTGTGGTTCACAAGGGCGTATTCAAATGCCGCAGAAGTAAAGGATAACCTTATACGATGCCCCTTTTCAAACACACTGGCAATATCGTCCATGCAAATTTCATATCGCTCAATCCTGCCGGGCTCCAGCAATTCAGGTTTTTCATAACTTTTCCGGTACCTTGCGCGCAAAATACCCTGGGAAAGCTTTATGGAATTGCCTTCCGGGTCAACGTCCAGCAGTCTGACCACCCAATCGGTATCCCTGGCATCCGAGGACGCATAAAATACAACTTTTACATGGCCCGCAACGCTTATTCTCTCCTTTAGCGGCGGGGTTGTAAATGTTACAAAATCATTCCTTTTTTCCAAGTCCCGGTAATTGCCGGGAACATTCATTTCATTTTCGGATATATCCATTATTTGAGGCGCCGGGTTTAAAGGATCGTATACATATTTCTCAAAAGCTTCCACGGAACTGCCGGTATCTGACAGTAAACCGCCTTCCGACAAATAAAACTTCCGGCAGCCTGACGCCTCAGGCGGCCAGGTTCCGGCCCTGTGCCACGTGTTCGAGCCCAGCGAATAATACTCGACCCTGGTGTTTTCAACCCCGTTTTTAATGCCCCTGAGGAATCTGTCAAACCACCTCAGGTGCAGCAGGTCGATATTATAATAAAGGCTGTTGCTTCCTGCCGCCACATTGTGAATATCCCGGGAAGTGTTTACATCGTGGGCCCATGGTCCAATGAGAAGCCTTGAAGCTTGTTTCCCGGGTCGATTCATGATTTGCCATGCTTCCATGGAACCCGTAAAATCATCATCGTACCAGCCCGTTATGATCAGCGACGGCACATTGATTTTTTCCGCGTGAACTGTCCAGTCGCAGGCCTTCCAAAAGCTGTTATAATCCGGGTTTTCCATCCACCGGTCCCAGAAGGGCACATCCCTTCCCAGAGCCCTGCGAGGTATATCCTTTATGGGACGAATTCTCAACACTTCCGCCCAGTCGGACCGTTCCATTGCCGCCCTGTTGACTTTTCTGTCCGCCATTGCAAAGCACCAGGCAAGCATTCCCGCCGGATATGTTCCCCCTTTCCTGGGAACATCGCCGAACGGGCTTCCTGCCGTCACAATACTGACCAGGGCCTTAAGGCACGGATTTTGGGAAGTTGCCGCCGCCCACTGCACAAATCCTCCATAAGAAGCGCCGGTCATCCCGATGTTCCCGTCGCACCAGTCCCGGGAAGCAATCCACTCCAGTGTTGCAGCGCCATCAGCGGCCTCATGGGCAAAGGGAAGCCACTCTCCCTCCGAATCTTCCCTTCCCCTTACATCCTGCGCGACCAGGGCATAACCTCTCTGGACATACCGCATTTCCTCCGCCGCAAGCCCTTTTCTTCCGTAAGGCGTCCTTATCAGTATGACCGGCCATCTCTGCCCGGGACTGCCCTGTGGAAGCCATACGCTGGTAGCGAGCCGGACCCCGTCCTTCATTGCAACCATATGCTCACCGGCGAAGCAAACGCTGAACTCGGCCCTTGAGATGTCTCCATCATGCCACTGCGCCAGGGGTGTCAGCATCTCATAACCTTCCTCCGCAAGGATCAGCGTGTGTTCACGATGCTGCTGCAAAAAACCTATGACTTTGCCCCTGTATATCATGGCATCCACGGGATGCTTTACTTTCCGCTGCACGAGAAAATCCAGCCCGGGATAACGCGGATCGGCATACCGTTCAAAAACATCTCCCTCCAGTTCAATTAGACCTTTGCAGCGCTCATAGGCAGCTTCCAGTTTCTTTTTCATGTCCAGGCATTTTTTGACATTCAACTGGAAGCTTCCCCACGTCTTCAGGCTGTCTTCCGGCTGATCGCCAATTCGGCCTGTAAATGGATCCACGTTATAAAAACTGATGCGTCCGTTCTCTGCAACTACCCTGGATACGAGAATTCCTGATTTGTAAGCGCAATACGTTTTCTTCACAGGTCAACACCCGCAACATTAAAGTTTTTGCACAATTCCCTTTTCTAAAAGTCTATGTCAATACCCAGCCCGGGCTCATCAAGCAGAGTAATGCTTCCGGGCTTCTGCAGCACGCCGCCTCTTATTCCGCATTCCTTGATGTGTAATAAACTGTCGAGGTCGCAAAATAAAACATTGTCCGCCACAGAGGCAAAGCTGGCAGCCGCCGTTATTGCCACGGGAGAATCTATCATACACCCTATTATGCATCGGATTCCTGCATTTTCGGAAATGGAGTTGATCCTGGAAGCGTTGAAAATCCCGCCGCATTTCATAAGCTTTATATTAATGAAATCAGCTGCGCCCAGCTGTGCAATTTTTTTCGCATCTTCAGGGGTAAAGACACTTTCATCGGCCATTAAAGGCACCTTTACTTTTTCCTTTATCTTGACAAATCCTTCTATATCATTTTTGGGCAACGGCTGTTCCACGAGGAGCAAATCATATTCAGAAAGCCTGTTGATGATTGACGGAGCGCTCTCCAGATCCCAGCCCTGGTTTGCATCAATGAATATGATTGTGGATTTTCCTGCCGCTTCCCTTATGGCCGCTACAACATTCAAATCCTCATCGATGTTTCTGCCCACTTTTATTTTCAGTATTTTGTATCCGCTATCTACATACTCCCTTGTTTTTGCCACCATTTGCTCCAATGTGTCTATGGCTATGGTTATATCATTGGTGACGGTATTCCTGGTGCCCCCAAGATATTTGTAAAGGGGAAGACCTGCCTTTTTGGCGCAAATGTCATGGAGTGCTATGTCATAGGCTGCCCTGGCAGATGGATTACCGGGAAACAGCTTCTCCATCTCTGAATTGATATTCTCTATATCCGAAGGATCTCTTCCCAGGACCATATCCCTGATAGCCGCCGCTGCAGATAAAGTAGCTTCAATAGTTTCACCCGTAATGATTTCAAGGGGCGAACCTTCGCCGATGCCATAAATGCCTTCGTCGGTTTCTACTTTTATCAGCATGGTCCAGAAATCTTCAATGACCCCGATCGATATCCTGAAAGGCTTTACAAGCTTAATTTTATGCTTTTCTATTTTTACGTCCTTAATCCTCATTTTTTCCCTCCAGAAGATTTAGTTTGTCTGCGAAATGGCATGCTGCAAAATGACCGCCGCCATAATCCACAAGTTTGGGTGAGGTTTTTCTGCAGATGTCCTGGCAATAGCGGCACCTTTTACTGAAGGGACAACCTTCGGTGAGCTCCCCATGGCTCGTTATATCTCCCTGTATAATTTCCTTTTCGAGGAGTCCGCCATGGAAAGCGGGTATTGCGTCAATCAACGCTTTTGTATAGGGATGCAGTGTATTCCTGTAGATATCATCACAGGTTCCGAGCTCTACAACTTTTCCGAGATACATTACCATGATCCTGTCCGAAATCTGGTATACAACGTTCAAATCGTGAGAAACGAATATCAGCGTCAGACCCAGTTTCTTCTGAAGATCTGTAAGCAAATTTATAATCTGCGACTGGATTGATACATCCAGGGCAGAAAGAGGTTCGTCGCAAAGGATGATTTCAGGAGACACGGACAATGCTCTTGCTATCCCTATTCTTTGTCTCTGTCCTCCAGAGAACTCATGCGGGTAACGGTTTGCATACGCGGGATCCAGTCCGCACAGCTGCAGGAGCTCCGTGATTTTTTCATACCGTTCTTTTCCGCGCAAAGGCTTTTGTACATCCAGGGGTTCGATAATAATATCTCCTACCGTCATCCTGGGATCGAGAGACGCAAAAGGATCCTGGAAAATCATCTGCAGATTTTTCCTGAGCCTGCGCATCTCCTTTTCCTTCATTTTGCTGATATTGACACCTTTATAAATAATATCGCCTGCGTCGGGCTCCATCAGCCTTACTATCAACTTGCACAAGGTTGACTTACCGCAGCCGGATTCGCCGACGATACTGAATATTTCGCCTTTGTACACTTCAAAGCTTACGTCGTCCACGGCCCTGACATAGTATTCCGGCACGCCGAAAATATTCTTGTTCCTGGGAAACCATTTTTTTAAATTCCTTACCTGAATCACAGGTTCTTTATTGGGCGTCGCATTGTTACTCATGGCCTGTTTCCATCCTTACTGTCACAGTACTTTATGCATTTGACCCTTCTGTTTCCGATAATGACATCGGCAGGTTCTGCCTGGGAGCATTCCTTCATGCTGCAGTCACATCTTGGTTCAAAAAGGCATCCCGGAGGCCGGTTGTACGGCGACGGGACCATACCCCTTATGGAATAAAGCCTTTCCTTCTTCTGGCCCAAAACGGGTTTCGATTTCATCAGGGCTTCGGTATACGGATGGAGCGGATGGTCAAAAATCACCGAAGACGGTCCTTCCTCCAGCACCTTTCCCGCATACATGACAATGACCCTTTCCGCAATTTCCGAAACAACCGCGAGATCATGGGTAATCATAATGACGGACATGCCGGTTTCCTTGCGGAGGCTGTCGATCAGTTTCAGTATCTGTGCCTGCACCGTGACATCCAGCGCGGTAGTGGGCTCATCGCAAATAAGAAGCTCGGGATTGCAGCACAGCGCCATGGCAATCATCGCCCTTTGCCGCATCCCGCCTGAAAGCTCATGGGGATACCTTTTGAAAACATCCTTCGCCATGGGGATCTGAACCCTTTCAAGCATTTCAACAGCTCTCTTCATCGCGGTTTTACGGTCGACATCGCTGTGGAGCATGACGGCTTCAGCAATCTGATTTCCTATCGTGTATACGGGATTCAGCGCTGTCATGGGTTCCTGGAATACCATGCCGATCTCATTGCCCCTCAGCTTTCTCATCTCGCTTTTCCTTAAGGCGAGGATGTTCCTTCCCTTAAACAGTATTTCTCCGCCGTGGATTTCGCCGGGAGGAATTTGAACAAGGCCCATGATGGTAAGGGCGGTAATGCTCTTCCCGCTGCCGGATTCCCCGACGATTCCAAGGATTTCTCCTTTCTCAAGGCTGAAGCTCACCCCGTCTACGGCTTTCACCAGGCCGTCTTCCGTTCGGAAATATGTTTTCAGATTTTTTACTTCAAGCAGTGGACTTCCCATACGGCCTCCTTACCTTTTTCCGCTCTTCATCCTGGGATCCAGGGCGTCCCTCATGCCGTCGCCCAGGGTATTGAATGCCAGAACGGTAATAATGATTGCCAGGCCCGGATATATACTGAAAGTAGGTGCAATCCTTATATATCTGCTGGCAATGTTGACCATTGAACCCCAGCTGGGATTGGGAAACTGAACGCCAAGCCCTATAAAACTAAGGCTCGCTTCCACCATAATATCGGACGGTATGTTCATTGCCGCAATAACAATGATTGTTGAGAGACAGTTTGGAATCATATGTTTGAATATAATTCTGAAATTGGAACAGCCCGCGACCTTTGCCGCCTGCACATATTCCATTTCCTTGAGCTGCATTATCTGTCCCCTTATGATTCTGGCCACACCCGTCCAGCCTACGAAGCCGATCGCCATGAATACGTTGATGATTCCCGGTCCCAGAGCGAACATAATGCCCATGGCAAACAGTATTTGCGGGAAAGAAGCAAATATTTCCATGACCCTCGAAATAAACGCGTCTATTTTTCCGCCGTAATAACCTGCCACAGTGCCTATGATTACCCCGAGGAAAATTGCGATGGTTTCTGCCACAAGGCCTACGGTCAGTGAAACTCTCGCACCGTAAATGATACGCGACAATATATCCCTTCCGAGATCATCCGTACCGAGCAGATGCTGCGGGCTCGAAGGAGATAGAATGTTGTCAAGATCCTGGTACAGGGGATCATAGGGTGCAAAAACCGGGGCAAAAACAGCTGCAATAACCAGTATTGTGATAACTGCAAGGCTTGCCATCGCTGCCCTGTTTTTTCTCAGCCTTTTAAAAGCCGTCCTGTAAAACCCCTTGCTGGCAGGTGGCATTTTCAATTCTGCAATTGACTGTTCTTTTTTGTTAAACAATCCAGGAAAGCGCATAAGATCATGTCTCCTTTACCAGTCTGACCCTCGGGTCCAGTGCACTGTAAGCCAGATCCACCAGCAGATTGATAAGAACAAAAATGGTTGCCCCGTAAACCACGCATCCCTGCATCAGGGGGATGTCACGGGTCAAAATCGACGATACCATGAGGCTTCCGAACCCTGGTATCGAAAATACCGTCTCCACGAGCATTGAACCGCCCAGCAGACCTCTCACAACCAGTCCTGCAAAGGTTACAATGGGAATTGCAGCATTTTTTAATACATGCTTGAATACCACCCTTAATTCCCCTGCTCCTTTAGCCTTTGCGGTTCTTATATAATCCTGGGATATGATTTCAAGCAGGCTGGTCCTGGAAATCCTGGCGATGGAAGCGGCATTCGTGATGCCAAGGGTTAAAACAGGCAAAATAAAGCTTCCCGGCTTGTCAACCCCGGAGATGGGAAGAACTTTCAGCTTCAGTCCGAAAAAAATCTGGAACAGCAGCGCGAGCCAGAATACGGGCGCAGAGATCCCCAGGGTGCTGAAAAACATGATAACCCTGTCAAGCAGGCTATTATGAAAATACGCAGAAACAATCCCGGCTCCAAGTCCCAGCGCCAGCGCGAGCAGCAGCGCCCAAAGCGCAATCCTGACTGTATATTTCAATCCCCGCAATATCATTTCGGTAACGGGCGTTTTTTCAAAATATGAATTGCCGAAATCGCCCCTTACCGCATTTCCGAGAAATCTTAAATACTGCTCGGTATACGGCCTGTCAAACCCAAGTTCATGGCGGATCCTGTCCATCGTCGCCTGGTCCGTGCGCTTCGCGAGCATAAGCGAAACAGCATCGCCGGGGACTACATTGACAAGGATAAAGGTCACAAGAGTGACCCCGATCAACACGATAATGGATTGCATGATTCTTGAAATAATATATTTAATCATCATTTGATTTCACCAAAATAAACTTTGTCGTCCAGAAAGGTTAATATCCGGGGGGCGGGGCCGGCAAGCCCCGCCTTCCCGTGTTATTCGCTCAATTCAGCGTCAAATAGTCTGAAGCAGTTCTCCATCCTAAGATTCTTGATCTTTTTGGACACCAGCATGAATGCATTGGGATGGTATATCGGCGCGCATGCATAGTCAGTTCTCGTCAGTTTGTAATCCAACTGCCTGTACAGCTCTGCTCTCTTTTCAAGGTCAGTTTCGGTCAGACCTTTCTGAAGCTGTGCGTCATATTCGCTGTTCTCGTAGAAGTTGGAAATAAACTGGCTCATGGGTGTTGAATAAAGGCTCATGAAGTCATTGGGATCTCCTACGTCACTGACCCATGTCAGGATAAACATCGGGATCTTTCCGTTATTCCTTATATCCGTAAACCCTGCCGCATCATAGGTTTGAATGGTCATCCTGATATTTGCTTCCTTGAATGCTTCTGCGAGGTACTGGAGGATAAATGTCGTTGCCGCCGTATCCGTGGTGATAGCCTCCACGTCTATTCCATCCGGGTAGCCTGCCTCTTTAAGCAGCTGTTTCGCGCGTTCAGGATCGTATTTGAATTCCTCCAGGTCTTCATCATATCCCAGCACACCCTTGGGCAGGAAACTCTTGGCGGGCGTGCCAAGTCCTTTAAGGAGCTTGTTGACGATTGTTTCCCTGTCAATTGCAATACTGATTGCCTCCCTGACCTTCGGATTGTCGAAGGGTTTCATTTTCATATTGAAGCTGAGGGCAATGGTTCCCAGCTGCTCGATCATGACTATGTTGTCCTTGAACTCCTCGTTTTCCAGGTAAGAGGAAATGATCGCCGTATCCTTAACCTCGGTCAGGTCGATATTACCGGCCTCAAATTCCATCAGCGCGGTATTCTGTGTCATGTTCTGGAAAACAATGCTGTCAAGCTTCTTGGCTCCTCCATGGTAGTCGTCAAACCTTTCCATGACTATCTTTGAATTAGGCTCAAATTCCTTGAGCTTGTAAGGTCCGGTTCCGATAAATACCTTGGTTCCCCAACCGTCCATCGTGGCAGCTTCGGCAGGATAAATTGACATTTGCCATGCGGAAAGGAAATTCAAAAAGCTCGCATTCGGACTTACAAGGGTAATGGTGAAATTCTGATCGTCTTTTACTTCGATACCCGAAATACTGTCAGCTTTTCCGTCAGCATACTCGGCAGCGCCCTTGATAAGGGTTGTGATAGAGCCTGCATGAACGCTCAGATTTTTCGGATTGAGCATTTTTTCAAACGTAGCTTTTACGTCGCCGGAGTCGAGAAGCGATCCGTCATGAAATTTGACACCGCTTTTCAGCTTGAATGAATAGGTGAGTCCATCTTCGGAAACTTCAGGCATCTCGTCAAGAAGAAGAGGAAACAGGTTACCGTCAGGATCTTTGCCTATCAGGGGCTCTGTCATCTGCATCGCCGCCTGGAATGGAGCTGCAGCCGTTGTATAGTGAATGTCCATATTGCCAAATTGATCCATGGCAGTACCAAAAGTAACAGTTCCTCCTGTTTTTTTCGTCCCTTCCTTTTTACCGGCTCCGCCGCATGCAGTCATTGCCGCCAGGGCAAATATCAAAAGCAGCGCGATAGCCATTCTTAACCTTTTCATACATTTCCCTCCCTTTATTTTTACTTAATTCTTAAGTAAAAATTTAAGTATTTATTAACTCCGCTTTTAATATATCACCACTTATTTTTTAAGTCAACGAGACATGAAGCATATTGCGGGATTTATGCGCCGCCGTTCAGCACGGAAAGGCTTTCCTTGATAAATTTTCCGTTTTTTCTGACAAGCCGGCCGTCAAAATATATTTCCCCGCCGCCATATTCCGGGGTCTGCATGCAGACCAGGTCCCAGTGTATCAGCGAATGATTCCCGTTATCTGCATCCTTGTAGCATTGCCCCGGTGTTATGTGGAAACTTCCGCACAGCTTTTCATCAAACAGGATCTCTCCCAAAGGCCTGTTTGCATTCGGGTTTGTCCCCAGCGCAAACTCTCCCGTATACCTGGAACCCTCATCCGTATCCAGGATCCGGTTTATGGCTTCACTGTCGTTTCCCGTTACTTCAACAATCCTGCCGTCCCTGAAATGAAGCGTGAAGTCCCTGTATACTTTCCCGTCATGTTTCACCGGCAGGTTTATGAAAACCCTTCCGTTCACCGATTCCCTTACGGGGGCTGTCCTTACTTCTCCGTCGGGCAGGTTGTAGTATCCGCAATCCGCAGAAACGTGCATCCCTTTTACCGAGAAAGTCAAATCAGTGCCTTCGCCGATGATTTTTACCTCATCGGTATTTCTCATCATATCGGCCAGTTCTTCCATTGCAGCGGAAACCGCGGCATAATCAATATTGCACATTGAGCAGTAATATTCCATCAGTTCCGGATAGCTCATTCCCAGCCGTTCAGCCGTGGATTCGGCGGGAAACATGGTAAAAAGCCACTTTTTGTTATTGGTTTTTTCGAGGGCCACGGGCATCATTTTCTGCCTGTAAAGTACGATCTTCTCTTCCGGCACTGAGTCGTAAATGCTGGTATTATCGAAGCTCCTGATGCAAATATGGGCCTGGGCTTTTTTCATTTTCAGCATTTCAATTTCGGCAAAGCAGTCCATCTGGTCCGGGGATATCCCTCTCATCCATTCCTGCATCAGTTCATTTTCGACATAGCTGACTAAGGGCTGGCCTCCGCAGCAGTATATTTCTTTAATAACCGACTTTGCAAGAGGCACGGCCGCACTGCCGAAGACTTCCAATATCACTTTTTCGCCTTCATTCAGCCGTATGGAATGATGCGTGATGATCCTGGCAAGCTGATGTATTTGCTGATCCATTAAAGACACTCCTTGTAAGACCCCTGCGCAAAGGTTACGCCAGGTTTTCCGGATTGAGCAATTGAAGTTCCTCCGGTACGAACAGGCCGTCACTGCGCACAAGGACATCGTCAAAATATATCTCCCCTCCGCCGTACTCGGGCGTCTGTATGCAGACAATATCCCAGTGGATAGCGGAACGGTTGGAATTGTCAGCTATTGCATAGGGATTTCCTAGAGCCATGTGAAAACTTCCGGAGATTTTTTCATCAAAAAGGACATCTTTCATTGGTTTCCTGATGTGAGGATGCAGACCCAGCGCAAATTCACCGATGTATCTTGCGCCTTCATCAATGTCCAGGATTTTGTTGAGTTTTTCGGTGTAATTTGAGGTGGCTTTTACAATTTTTCCATTTTCAAATTCAAGAACGATGTTTTCAAAGACGATTCCTTTAAATACTGCGGGCGTATTAAAGGAGACAATGCCCTGTACGGAATCCTTCACCGGCGCGGTGGCCACTTCCCCTCCCGGCATGTTATAACGCCCGTCATCTTTTATTACGGTGATGTCCTTTATAGAAAAGGATATATCCGTCCCCGGCCCCTTTATATGCACCCTGTCAGTATTCTGCATGTATTTGACCAGCCGGTCCTGAGCCCTCGACATTTTTTCGTAGTCAATGCAGCAAACTCTGAAATAAAAATCTTCAAAGCTGTCAAGGCTCATCTCGCAGGCCTGCGCCATTGACTCATTGGGATACCTGAGAACGACCCACTTTGTATTTTCAATCCTTTCCCTTGACAGCGGGGCAGACTTTTTTGCAATAAGGTTACTTTTTTCCAGCGGCACATCCGACAGTTCATAGATATTGTCCGAGGCATTGATGCCTATAAAAATATTGGTGTCTTTCATCACGTTCAATTCATGCCGCAGGGTATACTCCAGGGATTCTTCGGACGCTCCCATGTTGATTTCCCTGGTTATGGACGTATCCCTCAAATCCACCATGGGATAACCGCCGGCTTCATATACCTTTCGTACGAGCGCCTTTACAAGAGGTTTTGCCGACAGGCCGTAACACTGGATAAGCACCTTGTCGCCGGCTTTTACTCCACTTGAATAATTGACCAGTATGTCGGCAAACGTCAGTATCCGCGGATCCATAAGAATATACCCTCCACTTTTTAATGTTTGATTTTCCTGTAAAAACGAAATTTGCTTAAAGATGAGTTGTCAAAATCAGCCGTCGAGCCGCAGCGTCGAAAACGATTCGGAGGTCGGATGCCTCCGAACGGACCACTCCTAGCGCAGGATGCGCGTATGTGGTCCGTTCGTTTGAGACGCGAGGCGAGACGTTGCTGATTTCAACGACATCTTTGCAAATTGAATTTTACAGGAAAATCATATTTAAATAATGTTTAATAATCGAAGCACTTCAGCAGATCTTCGCGGTTAAAAGGCAAAATGTCGTCGAGTGGCAGCCTTTCCTCCACCGCCGGCAGTCTTCTCATTGGCTTGTGGGGCTCTGTCTGGTACCAGTATGCCGTACTGGACCAGTCATCGCTCCTGTGATTGTTATGGCCGTGCTCTATCGTCACTTTAATAGATTTTTCAAACATAACGGGATCCTGGATGTGATACCTGTAAAAAGTCACTTTTCCGGACCAGTTAGGACCCCCGCCAAGGATAATGCCGTGGTATGGGGCATTGTATTCCTCCTGCGGGCACCATGCGGTATTGAAATAGTCTTCGGTGCCCGTGCCGTGAAGGGACGGCGGCCATGGTTCACCATCGATAAATATCATGTCGTCCCCTTCGCCGTACCAGTTGGATTCGCGGGTGAACCTAAGATTGTGAATGTTGACGTTGCAGCCCACATAATGACCTTTTCCCTCGGCTTCAAGAATTACATAATTGCCTTCGCCGGTGGTATTCTTCCCTCCGAACTGGTAAATGGCATTGCTTACTGTTGAATCATCTATGCCGTCCGTTATCTCCCTGTTCCAGAAGGCATGGAACCTCAGCCTTGTTTCCGGAGGCGCATCGTGTTCTTCATAATCGACGTAGTAGTAGAGATTAATCCTGTTCTCTGATTGATTTTCGACCTCTATCCTGGCTCCCCTTGCAAAAGGCATCGGGAAAAAGCAGTTGAGAGCCTTTCCTTCCGCAGGGCTCATCTGAAGCGGAGCCGATACGAAATTTTTCACTATGCCATGGCCCATGCCGAAAAAGTCTCCGATAGGGACTTCCACGCTGGGCTCGTCTTCCCCGTCCCAGAACATGCGGATGACAATCCTTCTGTACAGGTACTTTTCATCAGGCTTATAGGATGCCAGCGTACACCATATATGTGTTATAATTCCCGGACCTTCAACATCCAGCAGCAAACATTTCGCTCCGGGCTCAATCCTTTTATAGTCCCTGTTGCCGCCGGTCTCATCGTAACTTGAAGACCTTTTTCTGCGGCCGCTCCTTTCAAGATGAATGTTGTTCAATGCTCCCAAAATCATGCTGACCTCCGTAAGTATTAATTTTAAGCTTCAATATATACTCGGTGAAAGTACGCTTATTGCTTCTACCGGGTGCGGTTCAGGCAATGAAAATGTATGAGGGATATTCTTTTCTATATAGGCGCTGTCACCGGGACAGAGAATATATTCATCATTGCCTATGGTAACTTTTAATTTGCCGCTCAGGATAAATAAAAACTCCTCCGCATTGTGTACAAAGGATTCCTCGCAACTCTCATCCGGCTTCATTTTGAAATAGATTGCGACCATGTTGGGAGTCATGTTATCATTCAGCGTAAACGGAGACAAAAAATGATATGTGGTCATACTGTTGGCCAGTTCCAGCTTCCTGCGTTCATCGCTCCTGATGACTGTAAACTGCTTGTTATCATCGGCGAGAAAATGGTAAATCGGTACTGAAAGAGCTTTTGCGATCTTTCTGAGGGATGAGAGCGAAGGTTCGATAAGATTTCTTTCGACCTGTGAAATATAGCTTGGAGTGACATCGACTTTTTCTGCCAAAGCCTTGATTGTCATGCCTTTTGCATTTCTTATTTCCCGTATCCTGTCGCCCAGCATAAATAATTTCCTCCACGAAAATAAGTGTTAAATTATACTTAAAACTTAATCATTAATTTAATTATAAATTATCACATAAGAACTTAAGCGTCAATTCTTCTGAAAAATGTGTATATGATTTTTCTGCAAAAACTCGTTTGAATAGACTCGTTGGAATTTGGGAAACCCGAAATCAAAATAATAAACGGCTGTGACACGGTATATCACAGCCGTTACAAGTTTATATTTTATTTCTTTCCTGCAACCCGGTATTCACGCGGTGAAGAACCGTAAAAGCTTCTAAACTATCTTTACGCTGTCTTCACCGAGCCTTTCCTTCAGTTCCGCTATAAGGCAGTCGTTCAGGCGGACCCAGTAATCCTTCTGGACAACAAAGGTCCTGTTTTCCTTTTCATTATAGATGCACACGGGGGTATTGCCATGGAAATACTTAAGCAACGCCATCAGTGCCCTGAATTTTTCATCCTCCCCGTTCTGCGCCAGTTTCAGGTAGAGCTTTTGTATTTTCATCTTCGTTATCGGCCTTACTTCGTCGCATATTATCTTGGGCTGCTCTTCTTCCTTCACGCTAATGCGTCCTTCCACGAAAACAATGTTTTCTTCCTCGAGAAGAGTGCCGTACCTTTCGAGTATCCTGGGGAATACTATGATTTCCATTGAGCCGTACATGTCCTCCAGCGTGACAAAAGCCATAAGGCTGTTGTTTTTCGTAGTCTTCAGCGTCTTGGCAGTCACTATTCCGCCCACGACAACCTTCATGCCGTCATAAAGCTCAGTCTCCGAATTCGTCCCTATTTCCGCCTCCTGTTCTTCCCCGGAAGAAATATCGGAACTGTACAGCGTCACCTGGTCTTCAATCTCCCTTTCATATTCTTTCAGCGGGTGGCCAGAAATATAAAGTCCCAGCATTTCCTTCTCCATGGACAGAAGCATTTTGGGCGGAAACTCCTTGATGTCCGGGAATTCAATTTCCACCGCGCTGTCGAGGTTATCGTCCATGTCAAATATGGACATCTGCCCGTCCATGTTCCTCTTGCGGTCGTTGTGCACGCTGTCGAGGATTTTGTCGTAAACGGCCATGAGCCTTGACCTGAAAACCCCCATGCTGTCAAATGCGCCGCACTTAATGAGGCTCTCGACGCTGCGTTTGTTTATATCCCTTGAATCCAGCCTTTCGCAAAAGTCTACAAAACTCCTGTACGGACCTTTCCTGTTGCGTTCGGATATAATTGCCTTTACCATGTTGAAACCAACATTTTTTACTGCAGTCAGGCCGAAGCGGATTTTACCGTTTACCGTAGTAAACCGGACATCGCTTTCGTTGATGTCAGGCGGCAGCACTTCTATCTTCATTTTTCTGCACTCATGTATATAATGGGCGATCTTGTCGTTGTTTCCGAGAAAACTGTTGAGCAGCGCCGCCATGAACTCCACGGGATAATAATACTTGAGCCATGCGGTCTGGTAAGCGACGAGCGCGTAGGCGGCGGCATGGGACTTATTGAACGCGTAGCTCGCAAAATCCATCATATCGTCAAATATCTTGTTCGCGGTTTTTTCGTCGACCCCGTTCCTCACTGCGCCCTTTACTACGACATTGCCGTTTTCATCCACTATTCCGTAGACAAAATTCTGCCGCTCCTTCATCATTACATCGTGCTTCTTCTTGGCCATCGCCCTGCGCACGAGGTCAGCCCTTCCAAGCGAATAACCGGCAAGTTCCCTGACTATCTGCATTACCTGTTCCTGGTAGACCATGCATCCGTAAGTGACATTAAGGATTTTTTCGAGAAGCGGATGATCATAGCGCACATCTTCGGGGTTGTTTTTACCGTGCAGGTATTTCGGAATTGAATCCATGGGTCCGGGGCGGTACAGCGAAATCCCCGCGATTATTTCCTCGAGGGACGCTGGCTGCAGTTCTTTCATAAACTGTGTCATCCCGGCGCTTTCCAGCTGGAACACCCCGGCGGTCTTTCCCTCGCCGATCATCCTGTACACGTTTTTATCATCAAGAGGAATGCTGTCAATGTCAATGTCCGTTCCCCTGTTCTGCCTGACCATGTCAATCGCATCGCGTATGACTGTCAGCGTCCTGAGTCCGAGGAAGTCAATTTTCAGCAGACCAAGCTCTTCCAAAAGATCCATCGTGAACTGCGTGGTGACGCTGTCCTCATTTCTCTGGAGCGGTACATATTCATAGACCGGATCTTTTGAAATGACAACGCCGGCGGCATGGGTTGACGCGTGTCTCGGCATTCCTTCGAGCAACCTTGCGGTTTCGATGAGTTCTTTTATCCTGCCGTCCTCCGCGCACCTCTTCCTGAGCTCTGGATTCAGTTCCAGGGCCTGGTCGATGGTCATCCCTATCCTGAACGGAATCATTTTCGCAATGGAATCCACTTCGTTGTAAGGAATATCCAGCGCCCTTCCCACGTCGCGTATAACGGCGCGCGCCGCCATCGTTCCAAAGGTGATGATCTGGGCGACGTGATCCTTTCCGTACTTGTTTATTACATAATCAATCACTTCCTGCCGGCGTTCATAGCAGAAATCTATATCAATATCGGGCATGCTTATTCTCTCAGGATTGAGGAATCGCTCAAACAGCAGGTTGTATTTCAGGGGGTCAATATTGGTAATGCCGAGGCAGTAAGCCGTTATGCTTCCGGCGCCCGATCCCCTTCCGGGCCCTACCATAATACCGTTGTCTTTCGCAAATTTTATAAAATCCCAGACAATAAGAAAATAATCGACAAACCCCATTTGCCTTATTACGCCGAGCTCGTATTCCAGGCGCTCCATGGCGGTCGGCGAAGGGTTTTCGCCGTATCTTTTTTTCAGACCTTCATAGCACAGGTTTTTGAGGTATTCGAACGGCGTTGTCGTTTCCGGCACGTGGTATTCGGGAAGATGGAGTTTGCCGAATTCAAGCCCCACATTACACCTTTCCGCAATTTTAACGGTATTTTCAACGGCTTCGGGAATGCCTGAGAACAGCGCCCACATTTCTTCCGGGCTCTTGACATAAAATTCGTCCGTCGGGAATCTCATCCTGTCTTCATCGTTGATGCTTTTGCCCGTCTGTATGCAGAGCAGTATTTCATGGGCCCTGGCGTTTTCTCGCCTGAGATAGTGGGCATCATTGGTGGCGACAAGGGGAATGCCGGTTTCCCTGCTCAGTTTAATGAGTCCCTGGTTTACGAGGTTCTGCTCCTGGATTCCGTTTATCTGCAGCTCAAGGTAGAAATTGTCCTGCCCGAAGATATCATTGAGTTCCAATGCTTTCCTTTTGGCCCTGTCATAATCATTCTGCAGCAGCGCGCGCGGCACGTCGCCCGACAGGCATGCGCTGAGGGCAATGAGTCCTTCGCTGTGGGCGCGCAGTACATCGTAGTCTATCCGCGGCTTGTAGTAGAACCCATCTATGAATCCGATCGAAACAATCTTCATGAGATTTTTGTATCCTGCCAGGTTCTTTGCAAGAAGCACGAGGTGCCCGTAGTCGGAATCCCTTCCGGAGGATTTGTCTCTCATGTTTTCGGCGGTATAAACTTCGCAGCCGAGAATAGGCTTGATGCCCGCGCTGACCGCTTCCTTGTAAAATTCTATTACGCCGTACATTGCGCCGTGATCGGTAATAGCGACGCTTTTCATTCCAAGATCCGCCACATGTTTTACAAGGTCCTTTATTCTGTTTGCTCCGTCCAGGAGACTGTATTCGGTATGGACGTGCAGATGAACAAAATCCCGCATCTTATGCTCCCTGGCGACAATATTATTGAAAAGAAGGAATATTATAACTCACAGACATCTTTTATGGATATGTCCTTGCGTTTCGAAAGGTCAATCTCGTAATAATGTTTCATCTTGCGCCCGTTTTCGTCATAAATAACCCTGATTACTGGTCTTTCGGGCATATCGGCGTTGACCGCCGTAACAATCCCGCGATAGCCCATGTTGAGCAGCACCCCGGTTCCGACGGGGTAGAGCGCGACATATTTCCTGAAGCAATGCACTATTTCCCTGTCAAAATCCTTACCTGCAAGCGAAGTTATGTATTCAACCGCTTCATGAGGCTTGAGCTTGCTCCTGTAAACCCTGTCGGACGTAAGCGCATCGTATACGTCGGCAACGGCCACAATCCTCGCGCACTGGTGAATGCTTTCATTTCTCAGTCCCAGCGGATAGCCGCTTCCGTCAATCCTTTCATGGTGACTGAAAGCAATAAAGGCCGAAACGGAGCTTACGTTGGGATTGTCTTTCAATATTTCGTAACCGTAAACAGTGTGTTTCTTTATCTCGTCAAATTCTTCATCGGTCAGCGTTGAGGGCTTTTTCAATAGCTCCTCGGATACCCTGAGTTTTCCTATGTCGTGGAGAAGGGCTCCTATGCCCAGGTCCATGAGCCGTGCCATGTTGAATCCGATGGCAAGACCCATGATCAGCGAGAGAACGCAAACGTTGACCGAATGTTCAAAGGTGTAGTCGTCCACTGTTTTGATGTCAAGCATGTTTATTATAATTTCTTCATTGGATAACAACTCGTTTATGATTCTTTCGATGGTGTCTATAATCTTCGCGGTATTGATGGATTTCTTCAGAATGCCTTCTTCCATTGACTGCTTGATCAGTATCTTGGTTTCAAGCCTTGTTTGTTCATTTATAACATCTCTTACGTTAATTCCCCGGGATATTTCATCATCTATGTACACTTCGGTTATTCCGAACATTTTCAGTTTTTCGATGAAATTTGCGCGCAGTTTCATACCCGTCGTAAGCAAAATTCTGCCGTCAGCGGTAAAAACCGCTTTCGCAAGTCTCGTACCCGGTTCAACTTTGTCCACATGAACTTTGCGCATTTTTTATCCTCCGTACTTCTTCCGTTGCTTTATATTTTCCCCTGTAGTCCCATCAATGAGATTTTCCAATGCCGCGAATTTTGCAATATCTGTACTTGTCTCAAAGACACCGCCTTTTATACTTTTCGACGGAAGTTATTAAATTCCTTCATTTGAAACAATAATTCCCGATAAAAAAAGGAAAAATTGGTTAATGGCCGTTCATGTTTAACAGGTTTTCCACTTTTTCCGCCACGGCCTGTTCTATTTCGTCATATTTGGTGCTCGCCGTTTCGTAACTGTTGCCCGAAACTCCGTAATATATTTTCAGCTTCGGTTCGGTACCCGAAGGCCTTATGCATAGCCAGCAGTCACCTTCAAGCTCAAAATAGAGAACGTCTGACTCCGGCAGGTCCAGCGCCTCTTCATGTCCGTCCCTGAGATCGTACCGTACGCCCTTCAGATAGTCCCTCACGGCCAATACACCGAAACTTCCGATGGATGCGGGCCTGTCTTCCCTCAATACTTCCATCAGCTTCTTTATTTTTGCAATGCCTTCTTTCCCTACCAGCGTAAAGGACTTCAATCCCTCGAGGGCATAACCGTAATTGCGGTAAAGCTCCTGGAGTCCGTCGTACAGCGTCATACCTCTTGTCTTGTACCAGGCGGCCATTTCAGCGATCAGCATCGAGGCGACGACTCCATCCTTATCCCTCACCGCAGTCCCTGCAAGGTAACCATAACTCTCCTCGAACCCGAAAAGGAAATGCTTATCCCCGAGCTCATCCTGCAGCTTTATCTGTTCACCGATAAATTTAAAGCCCGTAAGGACGTCCACGAGTTCCACGTTGTACCTTGCAGCTATCCTGCGCGCAAGTTCCGTGGTCACAATTGTTTTCACGGCAAAAGGCTTTTCAGGCATAGTGTTTTGTCTCTTTTTGCCTGACAATATATATTCAAGCAAAAGGCATCCGGTCTGATTTCCGGTTAAAGCCACGTACTCGCCGGAAGCATTGCGCACAACGACTCCGACCCTGTCGCAATCCGGGTCTGTGCCGATGATCAGGTCCGCATTTTCCTTTTCCGCAAGCCTGATGGCAAGCGTAAATGCTTCCCTTTCTTCAGGATTCGGGGACTTTACCGTTGAAAAATCAGGATCGGGCAGTTCCTGCTCCGGCACCACCGTCACATTTTCCACTCCGATTTCTTTAAGTATTCTCCTTACAAGCCGGTTTCCGGTTCCGTGAATCGGAGTGTACACTATCCTGAGATCTTTTGCCGCTTCCCGCACAATTTCCGGATAAACGCTCAGTTTTTTCAGTTCGGAAATATATGCGTCATCAATCTCTTCGCCTATTATTACCAGGAGACCTTTTTCCCTGGCTTCGTTTTCAGGCATCGTCCTGACATCGGCAAAATCCCTGACATCGTTGATTTCCGCCAGGACGGCTTCGGCGGTTTGCAGCGTTATCTGTCCACCGTCGCTGCCATAGACCTTGTAACCGTTGTATTCCTTTGGATTATGGCTTGCCGTAATGACAATGCCCGCCGCGGCATTAAGGTACCTTACGGCAAAGGAAAGCTCGGGTGTAGGCCTTATGTCGTCGAACAACCAGGCTTTAATGCCGTTGGCGGCAAAAACCTTTGCGGCTTCCAGCGCAAATACGTCCGACTTGTGCCTCGAATCGTATGCTATGACGACTCCGCGTTCAACGCGCGCACTGTCAGCCCGGCCGCCGTCAAAATACCCCTTGAGAATGCAGCGGGCTACTCCCTGGGAAGCCTTTCTCACGGTATATATATTCATCCTGTTGGTTCCCGCACCGATAATGCCGCGAAGGCCTCCGGTGCCAAACTCCAGGTCCTTGTAAAACCTTTCTTCTATTTCCCTTGGATTATCCCTGATTTCAAGCAGTTCGCGTTTCGTATCTTCATCGAAATATACATCATTCAGCCAGCTTTGGTATCTGTCAAACGCGTTCAATCTGATTCCTCCCGAAGCGTTATATACCCAAAAAATATAAAGCGAATATTTCCCGGAAATAATGATAACACAAAGTCTTCCGGTCTGAAATATTATTTTGCACATAACAGGTGAAAATAAACAATAAATAAAAAAATAAAGAAATCCTGTCTTAAAAATGCTCAAAAAAATGCGCTGTCTAAAATAAAGATACTGTCGCGAAAGACAGTACCTTCTATACGCATAAACAACTGGGGTGCAGTATGTACAGGATAATTTATAATATACAATATTTTTTTACTTTACTATTATAATATTATACAAATCAGTCCCCTGTTACCTTCATTAATTATTTTCTGCAGGGTTTCCTGGAGCTTGAGCTGCGCATCCTCGGGCATCCGGTACAGCTTGTTCTGCAGCCCTTCGCTCACAAGCTCGTGCAGTGATTTTCCGAAGATATTCGAATCCCAGATCTTGGTCGGATCGTTTTCGAACTCTTTAAGCAGGTAGTTCACGAGTTCCTCCGACTGTTTTTCGGTACCTACAAGAGGCGCAATTTCGGTTTCGATATCGGCGCGGATCATGTGAATCGACGGAGCGCTTGCGCGGAGCCTGACTCCGAAGCGGTTCCCCTGCCTGATAATCTCCGGCTCGTCAAGAGTAAGCTCATCGATGCGAGGAGTCACAATGCCGTAGCCTTTTACCTTTACTTCATGGAGCGCATATTCCACCCTCTCGTATTCGCGCTTGATCCTGGCAAGGTTTTTAAGCTGCTTTACCAACTGCTGCTCCCCTTCGATATCAAGACCCGTGGTTTCGCTCAAAACCCTGTAAAGCAAGCCGTCGGGAGTGCTTATATCTATGAGAACGTTCCCCTCTCCGAGATTGATCCTGTCTATGTAAGCTTTCTTGATAAAGTCGTATTCTGCAAGCTTTCCTACCGAAGGTTTGACCTCCCTCAGCTTGGAAATTCCCCTGAAGGCTTCGCGAACGGCATTGATCATATCAACCTTCAGATGGTAGTCGTCATCAAGAGCTTCAACCCAACCCGGTATTCCAATGCCTATTTCCGTAATCGGGAATTCATACAGCAGCCTTTCCATGAGCATGTCAATGTCCTCGGTCCTCATTTGCATGCAGTCAAGAGCGACCACGGGAACTCCGTAGGTTTCTTCGAGCTCTTCCCTCAAACGCTGTGTTTCTGCGCCTGACGGGTTGGTCGAATTAAGGATGACGATGAACGGCTTGTTCGTAGCCTTCATCTCGTCTATAACCCTTTTTTCGGCTTCCACGTAATCCTCCCTTGGAATGTCGGTAATGCTGCCGTCAGTGGTAACAACAAGGCCAATGGTGGAATGCTCGTTGATGACTTTCCTTGTGCCGATCTCGGCAGCTTCCTCAAAAGGAATCTGGTAGTCAAACCACGGAGTGGAAACCATTCTCGGAGCATTGTTCTCAATATGGCCCAGCGCGCCCTTTACGAGGTATCCGACGCAGTCGACAAGCCGGACCTTCATCACGACGTTTTCATCAACAGTAATTTCCACTGCTTCATTGGGAACAAACTTGGGTTCCGTTGTCATGATGGTCCTGCCCGCGGCGCTCTGGGGCAT
Source organism: Bacillota bacterium (assembly GCA_023623175.1). GTDB lineage: Bacteria > Bacillota > Clostridia > Acetivibrionales > JAMNXU01 > JAMNXU01. The sequence goes on along the minus strand of JAMNXU010000001.1, from coordinate 9,891 downwards.
CTCATCGCGCGCTCTTTCCTTCTTGTATACGTTTTCTATATTGGGTATCACCAGTAAATCCATGAACCGCTTTATAAACGTCGATTTGCCTGTTCTTACGGGTCCTACTACGCCTATATAAATATCTCCCTGGGTTCTCTCGGATATTTGCCTGTATATATCGTATTTTTCCACCCGCAACCCTCCCTTATTGGATTTCAAGCTTTCAGGTCCTGAATGCCCGTACTTTTTATCAGTAATAAATATATGTTTGGATTTGCTTATTATTACAGAAAAAATTGAACGGGCACCGTCAGATATGGCATGTAACAGGGCAAAGACAAACAATGAAAAAAGGCTGCCCTTCAAGGCCATGAACCTTCCGGGCAACCTTTTTATACATCTTCCGGCCAAACTTTATTTGCTTTTAAATAAACATTTTATTGGGTTTGCGTAACTAAATAAACACTTTTTTAGGGTTTACATAACTTTCAATATTCCTAAATAACCCGTTTATTTTTAAAACCAGCCTTCCCTGTCGTCAATGCCGGTTTCGCTTTTCCTGTCCCTGAGCATCAGGTCGGTCACCGCCTGCCTGGGATCCTTGCCCCTGAACAGCACATTGTACGCTTCCTCGGTTATGGGCATTGAAACGGATTTTTCCTTTGAAAGTTCATAGGCCGGTTTTACCGTGCTGACGCCTTCGACTACCATGCCCACTTCCTCAAGGGCTTCTTCTACGCTTTTGCCCTTGCCGATCAGGATTCCGGCTCTCCTGTTTCTGCTGTGCATGCTTGTGCATGTGACTATCAGGTCTCCTATGCCCGTGAGCCCGGCAAAGGTTTCAGGCCTTGCGCCCATGGCAATTCCCAGCCTGGATATTTCAAGCATTCCCCTTGTCATGAGAGCAGCCTTGGTGTTGTCACCGAATCCAAGGCCGTCGGAAATGCCCGCGCAAAGGGCTATTATGTTTTTCAGCGCGCCCCCCAGTTCAACTCCGACAATATCCGTATTTGTATACACCCGGAAATTCGGGGACATGAACAGGTCCTGGGCGAACAGCGCGGCATCCTTGTCCTCCGAAGCTGCTACGACCACGGTGGGTATACCCCTGGCCATTTCTTCTGCATGGCTGGGTCCCGAAAGCACCGCCACCCTCGTATCCGGCAGTTCCTGCCGGATCACTTCCGACAGTATCATTCTCGTGCCCTCTTCAATTCCTTTTGAGCATGTTATAACCAGTTTGACATCCTTTTTGTACTCCGCTATGCGTCTTGCGTTTTCCCTTGTCTTCTGGGCCGGAGGTGCCATGACGATGGCATCGCAATCCCGGGCCGCCTCTTCAAAATCCGTTGTACAAACTATCGCTTCAGGTATTTTTACGCCCGGAAGCCGCTGAACCTGTTCATGAAGGGTGTTAATCATATCTGCCTCTTCCCGGAACGGCGTCCACATTTTTACGCTGTGCCCGTTGGAATGCAGCAGCAGCGAAACCGCGGTACTCATGCCGCCCGCCCCTATAACCATGATTTTTTTGCCCATGACCGTTACCTCCGACTGTTTTTTGCATTTATCATTCACAATACATCTGTATGGATTTCATCCGTTATATGGATTTTATACTATGTGGATTTTTGCCCGAACCTGGATTCAGTTCCCTTCAGTATCCTGGAGATGTTGGACCTGTGCCTGTAAACAACCAAAACGGCGAGAACTGCCGCATAAACCGTGAAGGTAAGGGAAAGTCCGAAAGCAGGCACCAGGCTCACAAGCGGGAACAACACCGCGCTCGTAATCGAGCCGAGGGAGATATATCGCGTTACTGCCACTACAACAAGGAATATGCCCAGAAGTATCAACCCGATTTTCCAGTCCATCATAAGCACCACGGAAAAGGATGCAAGCACTCCCTTGCCGCCCCTGAAGCCGAAATATAACGGCCAGTTGTGCCCAATGACGGCGGCCAGCCCTGCCGTCATGAGCCCGAGCTCGCCGATGCCTTCTACATGCCCTACGACAAGCCGTCCGATAAGGCACGAAACGATGCCTTTCAGCAGGTCGCCCAGCACAACGAATGCTGTTGCCTTTTTGCCTATAGTCCGGAGCGTGTTCGTGGCTCCGGCATTGCCGCTTCCGTGCTTTCTTACGTCGATCCCGTAGAATTTTCCCACAATAAGAGAGGAATTCAGGCTCCCCAGAAGGTATCCCGCGATACCTGCCAAAAGGGTTTTAAAAATTGTAATTGGGTCCACTCGTGCCTCACTCCTTGTTTTTCTTCTCCCTCAGAACAAACTTGACGGGCGTGCCTTCAAATCCGAAGCTTTTTCTCAGGTAGTTCTCAAGGTATCTTTCATAGGAATAATGCATCAGCTCCGCGCTGTTGACAAAGAGCAAAAAGGTGGGCGGTTTTATTCCCGTCTGGGTGATATAATAGATTTTCAGCCTTTTTCCCTTGTCGGACGGGGGCTGCACGACGGCCGTCGCTTCAGCCAGGACGTCGTTCAGCATGCCGGTGGAAATTCTCTGGGTCGCCTGGTTGTGGACATATGTTATGAGTTCCGGCAGCCTTGAAACCCTCTGCCCCGTTTTGGCCGAAATGAACACAACGGGGGCATAGGTCATGAACGAAAGCTTCTCAAGGACATCTTTCCTGTATTCTTCTAGAGTTCCCGTCGTCTTTTCAATGAGGTCCCATTTGTTAATGACAATAATGGACGCCTTTCCCCGTTCGTGGACATATCCCGCTATTTTCGTGTCCTGTTCCGTCACCCCGTCCTGCGCGTCTATCAGGATCAGGCATACGTCGCTTCGGTCAATGGCCGCCCAGGAACGCACCGTGCTGTATCTTTCAATATTCTCGCTGATCCTGCTTTTGCGGCGCAAACCCGCGGTGTCTATAATAACAAATTTATTCTCGCCTATTTCCACGTATGTATCAACGGCATCCCTCGTTGTTCCCGGGATGTCGCTTACTATGACGCGCTCCTCCCCGAGGATGGTATTGACGAGCGAGGATTTGCCCACGTTGGGTTTGCCAACAACGGCCACTTTTATAAATTCATCGTCGCTGTCTTCTTCTCCTTCTTCGGGAAAATATTTATATATTTCGTCGAGAAGATCTCCCATTCCGAGCCCGTGGGCCGATGAAACGGGAATTACATCGCCGATGCCCAGATTGTAAAATTCGTATATTTCCGGGGGAGGGTCGCCGATATTGTCCACCTTGTTTGCAACCAGGACGACGGGTTTTCCGGCGATACGCAGCATTGTCGCAACTTCCTCGTCCTGGGCCGTCAGACCGGTTTTGGCGTCCACCATGAAAACAATGACGTCGGCAGTATCAATGGCCAGCTCCGCCTGCTTTTTAACCTGCTGCATTATAATGTTTTCAGTACTCGGTTCTATTCCGCCCGTATCAATTAATGTAAATTTCCTGTTCCTCCATTCCACGTCGGCATAAATCCTGTCGCGCGTAATTCCCGGCGTATCCTCCACGATGGATATCCTTTTACCTGTGAGGTAATTAAAGAACGTGGACTTTCCCACATTGGGCCTTCCAACTATTGCAACTATCGGTTTGGCCAAAGCATACACCTCCTGACAAGCTGTATTTTACAGACCCAGCACCGCGCCGATGAAATCCCTCCCGTTATTCTCAACAATGCGTATTTTTACTCCGAGGGCCGATTCCAGGTCATCAACGGTGTAATCATCGAGCAAAATCCTTTCCCCGGCCTTGAGCACGGAAACTGAAAGCAGGAGCTCTTTCCCTAATTCTTTACCCTTGAGCTGCGAAACAATGTCGCTTCCCGTTAAAAGGCCCGTGACGGTAACCAATGGACCGAAAAAATTGTTTTCAACGGCGTAAACATTTACCTTCAGTCCATTGAAACGCTGTTCCAGGCGCTCAGCCAGCTGACGGATAAAGGGCGCAGCCAGTACGCCCGTGGCAATGCTTACATCCCTGCCGCGGGCAGGAACGGAGCATGTTCCTGCCATGTCTTTCAGCGCTACGTCAAATTCATGGCGCATCAGTGCTATCATTCCGACGCCGTTTTCTATCTGCGGGAAATCCTCGTAATATTCATGGGAAGGTATTTCGCGTCCGGCCAAAATGAAAAATTCATCGGAAGGGTAAACCACCCTCGATTTGTGCTTTTTCAGCACCTCGTCCTGGAACTTCTCCACCGTCTCCAGCACTTCTTCCGCCGAAGCCCTGTCGTAAGGCACCAGCGGATAAAGTCCCTGCCTGTGCTTTGTCAGACCCACGGGCACGACCGATACGCTGTTGACGCCGGGATAAAGCCAGGTCAGGTCCGCGAGGGTCCTTTCAAGTTCGCTCCCGTCATTTATGTTCCTGCACAGCACGATTTGGCAGTTTAGCGTTATGCCGCCGTCCACGAGCTTTTTCATGGTGTCCAGAATCCTGCCCGCAAACCGGTTGTTGAGCATTTTTACCCTGAGTTCCGGGTTCGTGGTATGAACCGATATGTTTATCGGCGACATGCGGTATCGGATAATCCTGTCAATCTCCTCGTCCTTCATGTTTGTCAGTGTCACATAATTCCCCGTCAGAAACGAAAGCCTTGAATCGTCGTCCTTAAAGTACAGCGTTTTTCTCATGCCCCGGGGAAGCTGGTCTATGAAGCAGAAAATGCACTTGTTGGTACAGCTTGATGCTTCATCCATCATGAAGCTGTCAAACTCAATTCCGAGGTCCTCATACTCTTCCTTTTCAATTTCCACTTCCCAGATCTCGCCGTCGGGCTTGAGTATTTCAATATTCAGTTCCTCGTTTACGGTGAGAAACCTGTAATCAAATATATCCCGTATTTTTTCACCGTTTATGGACAATATGCGGTCGCCCTTTTCTATTCCTGCCTCTTCGGCAATGCTGCCTGGCAGGACGTTGGCAACAACGGCCGTTTTATTTTTCATTGCGCTCATTGACGCCCCGTTTCCGAATAAATGTTTTTATAATACGTTTCCAAAATAAACAGTGTTTATAATAATTGCTTACTTATAAAATGTTTATAATAATTGCTTTAGCATAAATTTTGCTTTAAGTCGACCGGTTTTTGAATCGCCTTTACAACAATTTGGATTTATAAATCGTCTTTATAACAATTTTAACTTATAAATGATCTTTACAATAATTTGCGTTTATACTTTCATTTAATGCATAAAATGCGTATGCCAGTCAGCAAATTACCCCTGCATTTCCTTTATATCAGCACGGCACTCCGTATTAAAAAAGCAGCAGTGTTGTCAACTGCTGCCTTTTTATTTGATCTTTAATTCGCTTCCACCTTCAGAACTTCCTTGCCTTTATAGTAACCACATTCCTTGCACACCCTGTGGGGCATCTTCAGGCTGTGGCACTGCGGACAGCTCACGAGTTCGGGAACGGAAAGCTTCCACTGGGACCTTCTTTTCCCTGTCCTGGCTTTTGACCATCTGCGTTTTGGGTTTGCCATCAATTACACCTCCCTACCACAAGCCCTTAACTGTTAATTGTCCAATAGCTTTTTCAGCACTTCCATTTTCGGATTTAAATCATCCTGGCTGCAGCCGCAGTCTTCAATATTCCTGTCGCGGCCGCAAACAGGGCATACACCTTTGCAGTTTTCCCGACAAAGAAGCCTCATCGGAAGGCTCAGTATGATATTGTCCTTAATAACCCTGTCAAGGTCAACAAATTTGCCTTCGTATGTATATGCTTCTATGTCTTCATGAAACTTTTCTCCGTTTACTATCGTTTCACGGATCTTAAGTTTCAGGTCGGCTTCCACTTCTTTAAGGCACTTGGAACACTTGCCCTTATAGTGGGTCTCAAGGATTCCGTCGAGCTTAAGCAAGCCCCCGGTATTCGTCAGCGTGGCTTTCAGCGTGACAGGAGCGTCGAAGGATATATCCTCGAACTGATCGATCCCGTCCACTTTCTCGCTGCAATCAAGTTGCAGGAATGCGCCTTCCGTCTTTATAATGTCTGAAATATCTATTTTCATAGTGCTCCCTCGCAAACCGACAGATGATATTATACTAACATATGAAGGCTTTGTCAATAAAAAATGAGGGCGCCTATTTTCTTTTCTCAAGTATTTCCTTTACTTCCCTGGCTATGGCCAGTTCCTCGTTCGTCGGGATCACGAGCGTTCTCACCTTTGCATCAGGCGCGCTGATGTCAATTTCCACGCCCCTGGTCTTATTCTTTGCTTCGTCAATCCTTATTCCCATGAATTCAAGACCTGATACGGCCTTGGATCTAACAAAATCATTATTTTCCCCTATTCCCGCGGTAAATACCACCGCGTCCACGCCGCCGAGGACTGCTGCATAGGCTCCTATATATTTTTTCACACAATAACAGAATACATCCACGGCAAGCGAGGCCTTTTCGTTTCCTTCTTCAATAGCCTGCTCGAGATCCCTGAAATCGCTGCTGACTTCGGACAATCCCAGGACGCCGGATTTCTTGTTCAGCAGGTCATTTATATCCTTTTCGGACATATTTTCCTTTTCCATAAGGAAAGTAATCACGGCGGGATCTATTGAACCACTTCGTGTTCCCATCGGCAGGCCGTCCAGCGGAGTGAACCCCATGCTCGTGTCAACGGATTTTCCGCGGTCCACCGCGCATATGCTTGAACCGTTGCCCAGGTGGCACGTGATCAGTTTAAGCTCGCTCAGCGGACGATTCAGCATGGCTGCCGCCCTTTCGGAAACGTACTTGTGGGAAGTTCCGTGAAAACCGTATTTCCTGAGCCCGTATTTTTCGTATAAATTGTAAGGCAGCGCGTAAATGTATGCATGCTTCGGCATTGTCTGGTGGAAAGCAGTGTCAAAAACTGCAACCATGGGAGTATCGGGCATTATATGCATACATGCTTCAATTCCCGTGATATTCGGAGGATTATGCAGCGGGGCGAGATCAACGCAGTCCTTAATGGCCTGGATAACGTTGTCGTCAATCAGCACGGCTTCCCTGAACTTCTCTCCTCCATGCACAATTCTGTGTCCTACGGCGTCTATTTCCGAAACATCCGAAATAACTCCGATATTTTTGTCGGTCAGCGCATTTATGACTTCTTTGAGGGCCACCCTGTGGTCACATAAATTTCTGTCAATCACAACGGGATCCGATCCGGCCTTGGTATGCTTGATAAAAGAATGCTCGAGACCTATGCGGTCGCATACTCCCTTTGCCAGCACTGTTCTTGAAGCGATATCAATAAGCTGGTATTTTAAAGACGAACTGCCCGAATTAATTACCAGAATCTTCATCCGTCGACACCTCCGCAAACCTGTAGATGGTTATTTAAATTGCCTTGCTCAAAGCCTGAACGCGTTTAAACATTCTGGGCCTGTACCGCCGTGATGGCGACCACGCCGACGATGTCCTCGGCGCTGCAACCCCTGGAAAGGTCATTGACCGGTTTGGCTATTCCCTGCAGGATCGGGCCGTAAGCTTCTGCCTTTGCAAGCCTTTGAGTCAGCTTGTAAGCGATGTTGCCGCAATTCAGATCAGGGAATATCAGGACATTTGCCTTGCCCGCCACGGGGCTTCCGGGAGCCTTGGACGCAGCCACCGACGGAACAAGCGCCGCATCGGCCTGCAGTTCTCCGTCAATCAGGATATCGGGAGCTTTCTGTTTTGCCAGTTTTGTCGCTTCTATTACTTTGTCCACGATGGGATCCTTGCCGCTTCCGTAAGTCGAGAACGAGAGCATTGCCACCACGGGCTCGGCTCCCACGAGATCCCTGAAGGATTTGGCCGACGCAATCGCTATCTCGGAAAGTTCCTCGGCATTGGGATTCTGGTTCAAACCGCTGTCGGCATAAATGAATATGCCGTTGTGCCCGTATTCACAGTCGGGAACGACCATCACAAAAAACGCCGAAACGAGCTTTGACCAGGGAGCCGTCTTAATTACCTGCAATGCCGGTCTTATCGTGTCGGCGGTGGAATGGGCCGCGCCGGAAACCAAACCGTCGGCATCGCCTTTCTTAACCATCATTACGCCCCAGTAAACATAGTCCTTCATTATCTCACGGGCTTTTTCCGGCGTAATTCCCTTTGCCTTTCTCAATTCATAAAAGGTGTTTACATAATCCTCAAATTTATCAGAATTAAGGGGATCCACTATCCTTGCCTTTGAAAGATCGAGGTCCCCGGCCTTCTTTTTGATTTCTTCCTCGTTGCCCACGAGTATGATATCCGCAATACCTTCCTCCAAAACCATGGCCGCCGCCCTGAGCACTCTCATGTCATCGCTTTCAGGCAGCACGATAGTCTTTTTATGGGCCTTTGCCCTTTGTTTTACCTGTTCAATAAATGTCATTTCCGTTACTCCTTTCAAAAAATCAGAGATTAGCCGGGATTTACCAGTTTGTGAAATCAATAACAATCCTTCTCTTATCTGCGGCCCTGGATCGCGACAATTGAACGCAATCGCCAGAAACCGGCATTGATGCGGGCAACCGGATTCGCTTTTATTTTGCGGCAAAACCGCTCTTTTTATTAAATTCGGTTGCATCTTATGAAGGGTTGTTATTATAACCAGGTGCTAACATCTGCTTATACCAAGCATTTGCACCCATACAATTATATACAAAATGTTTATTGTATACAAGGTATATTTCGTCAATATTCGCAGGGTACCGGAACAAGACCGTAGAAACCGGTCTTGTACTGACCGATAAAAAACGGCATTGTGCTGAACAATATATATCAGCCTTATTAAGAACAATAAAAAAGGAGCATCCTGTCATGCTCCTTTTTTTTAAATATTATTTTAAGGTACATTAACACCAATACAGGTAATTCCAGACGGCTGATAACCCGTTACTCCTGTGCGTCCGTTTTCAAAATGATATCCTCGAGCTTTCTTTTTGGCACATGGAGCGTGCCGTTCTCATCCTTGTAATATTTAATCGAGCCGTTTTCCTCCTCAGCGACGGGAGATTCAGCGGGATATCCCAGCGCTATGGCCGTGTTGATAACGTATTTTTCCGGGATGTTGAGTATTCTCCTGATATCATCCCTGTCAATGGAACCAAGCCAGCACGAACCGATTCCTTCCTCGAGCGCAGTGAGCATGATATTCTGGGCGGCTGCGCCGGCGTCCAGCTCGTATCCTGTTTTCCTTATATCAGGATCATTCAGTATTATGATGTAAGCCACGGGAGTCTCTCCCTCCCTGGGATTACCTTCAGGAGCTATGTACCCGGCCCACCTTACATGTTTAAATACTGCATCGACTTTTTCAGGCTCGTCCACGATGACATATTTCAGCGGCTGCAGGTTTGCGCCCGACGGTGCGAACCGCGCAGCATTGACGAGTTTTTCAAGTATCTTTCGGTCTATCCTGTCCTGCCTGAATTTCCTTATTGTACGCCTTTTTAGTATAAGTTCATAGACACTCATCGGCACTTCCTCCCACCTTTTAGTTTTAATGCGCTCTATCTTCAATACGTTCTTTCCATGCAGGTTTTATTTTACCATATTTATTATGCAGGTTTAATTCTGCTATATTTATTATTCCTCATTGACAACCCGGCTCCGGCACCGGCACAAACAAAAGCTTCCGGAAATAAACGGCCTCTTGTCTTCACTGTTTATCCGTTACGTATAATTTTGCAGCTTCTCGTTATAATCGGGCTTGAGGAGTTGCTCGTACTGAAGTTCACGCATCTTGTTGATTCGCTGTGTTTCAGCCGGATCCGGGTTCGGATATAATTTTTCCGCCGTTGGTAGAATTTTTTACACTATAAAAATGTTTATGTTACCTGATTCTTCATAGTGTAAAATAATTGTAGGACATTTTCAGGATAAAAAATAACAAGAGATCCTCACTTTTTGATACGATGTAATCACCATAAAAAACCATTGAAAAGGAGGATCTCTTGTGA